>NZ_JAWRWU010000002.1:0-579208 GCF_046535395.1 Cupriavidus sp. SIMBA_020
GTGTGGAAGCGCAGTAATGCGTTAAGCTAACCAGTACTAATTGCCCGTAAGGCTTGATCCTATAACCAGTGTGTCTTACCTGGTGTAGCGGTTCGCCGCCTTGTGCCACGATGGTACAAACACAACCAATCTTTACTACTCCCAGATTCGCCGTGCTGACACGAGTCAGCTCGGCAACCCCTCATGCCTGGTGACCATAGCGAGTCGGAACCACCCCTTCCCATCCCGAACAGGACCGTGAAACGACTTTGCGCCGATGATAGTGCGGACTACCCGTGTGAAAGTAGGTCATCGCCAGGCTCTTATACCCAAAACCCCCAGCCCCAAAAGGCTGGGGGTTTTGCTTTTGCGGCGCCAGATTGATGTTGCCGCCGCGAAGTCCTCGTCATTTCCGCGTTGTATCGCTGTTGTTTTCAGGGTACCGGAGTATTCCTGCGCGGATTTCGATCTGATATGTTCCCTACAAGCGCCGGGTCTAGGCGCGATGCAGCGACGAGAAATTGGGTTTTGGGGGGTTACATGGCGGCCACGAAGTTATGGCCCGCGCTTGCCAGCATGGCAAGCGTGTTGTTGTTGGCGGGATGTGCATCGAGCGGGGGGAATCCTCCCATCGATCCGACGAAAATGGTCCCAGTGGCCGAAGTGGATTGCAAGACGTTCGCGGTGAAAGCCGGCATGAAGTCTGCTGTTCACGTCGATGCACTGGAGGCGGCGAATATCGCGACCGTACTGGCCACGCAGCGGAATGCCGATGCTGAGGCCGGCGGCGACCCCGAAGGTGAGGGCGAAAGCAGTACTGCCGCGCCTGTGGCACTACCTGAGCTTCCCCCATTCTCAGCATCCGCGTCGCTCGCGAATCTTCCTGCGGGCTGGCAGCCCTGGACCATCAACCGCAACAAGACTCCCACGCGCTATACGCTGACCGAAATGGATCAACGCCTGGTGCTGCATGCCCAGGCCGAAAGCTCCGCATCGGGACTCTACGTGCCACTGACACAGCGCGACCCTGGCATGCTTCGCTGGATGTGGAAGACCCGTGACGTCATCCGTAGCGCCGACAACGCGATGGGCCAGCGCGAAGACGCGCCGCTGCGCATCTTCGTCGCCTTCGATGGCGACATGGCCAAACTGCCACTGCGGGACCAGCTTATGTACGAGATGGCCCGCATCACCACCGGCCGCGAGATGCCGTATGCCACGCTGATGTACATCTGGGGCGGTCGGCGTCCCGCGGGCGCCGTGTTGAACAACCCCCATACCGATCGCGTCCGCATGATCGTGGTCGATTCCGGCACGCGCCATGCCAACAGCTGGCGTTGCCATGAGCGGGATCTGCGCGCCGACTACCGCAAGGCGTTTGGGACCGATCCTGGCAAGGTTATCGCCGTAGGGCTGATGACTGATACGGACAATACCAAGAGCCGCGCCGAGTCCTGGTACGGTGATATTGTCCTCGATTGACCCGGGACTAGTTCGGGTCGAGTGAACATGCGGCGGCCTGGCTTGGCGCCGTGTCCTCGAGCGCGAGCAGGGCGAACGTCGCCAGCCAATGGGTGGCAACATAGTGGCCGCCCACCGCCTGCGGAAGCGACGCTTCCAGGTGATCGGACCACGCCCGCACCGCCAGCGGCTGGAGCGTCGGGGGCAGGGCGGGGCCCAGCAGCCGCCAACACCATGCACGAGACAGGTTCAGGCCGTCCAGGTGCGACATCTTCGGGTCCGTGCGATCCGCCACCGTCACCGGCGTCAGCCAGGTCGCCAGCTCGGCCTGCCCCGGCGAGAATATCTCCCACCAGTCGCCGAACGAGCAGTCGTCGTCGGTCACCTGCTGCATCAGAACCGCTTCGATCAATCCACCCGACAGGAACTCGTCGCCGCCCGGTTCGTAGCGGGCGGGATACCGCTGGTCGTGTCCGAACCAGCGATGTGCGCGTCGGACGATCGCCTTGCGCAGCGCCAGATGCTGCGTGCTTCGCGCAAAATGCAACGCCATCACCAGTGCGAACGCGCTGTTGAAATGGGTGCCGGTCCGTACCGGGAAATCGGCGATTTCGATGGTATCGATGAGGCGCAGCGCAAGGTGATCGGCCAGCGGCGCGCAAGCCGCGGCCCATCGCGCCGCCTGTGGGTCGCCGGCGCCCAGCAGCGTCAGTTCCGACTGGAGCCTTAGCACCCACGCCCAGCCATATGGGCGCTCGAACGTCCGCGAACCTGGACGTTCGAAGTAAGCCAGTTCCGTCGCCAACGCCTCGGGCCGCAGTTGCGCGTCGAGCGTCTGCCGGATTTGCGGCGCGATCGGCAGGCCCGGGCGCGTCGCCAGCAGTCGCACCAGCAGCCAATGCATGTGCACCGACGAATGCCAGTCGTAGCTGCCATAGAAGACCGGATGCGCCACCGCCGGCTCGGCAAGATCGCCGGCGCGTGTCATCAGGTGGTCTAGCTTGTACGGATAGGGACGGACGATGTTATCCAGCGCCACCCGGGCGAAGCCTTCCGCCGTGTTGTCGTCCAACAGCGTATGCGTCATCGCCGGTCTTTCCTATGAGCGGATTCTGAAAAGTTGCTAGCCTCAGGCGGCCGCGAGCCATTTCTCCACGAGTTTCACGAAGAACGTCGAGCCCACAGGCAGCAATTCGTCGTTGAAGTCGTAGCTGGGGTTGTGCAGCATGCACGGTCCCATGCCATGGCCGGCCTCGCGGTGCTTGCCCTCGCCATTGCCGATGAACAGGTAGCAGCCGGGCTTTTCCTGGAGCATGAACGAGAAGTCCTCGGCGCCCATGGTCGGCTCGATGTTGCCGTCCACATGATCCGCGCCCACCACCTCGCTGGCCACGCCAACCGCGAACTCCGCCTCGGCGGCGCTGTTGATCGTCGGCGGGTAGTTGCGGCGGAATTCGAACTCGATGGTGCAGTCGAACGCAGACGCCACCGCGCGCGACACCTCTTCCATGCGCCGCTCGATCAGGTCGAGCACCGGCACCGTGAAAGTCCGCACCGTGCCGCCGATCCATGCCTGGTCCGGCACGATGTTGGTGGCGTCTCCGGCGTGGAACTGGGTCACCGAGATCACAGCGGTGTCGATCGGCCGCTTGTTGCGCGTGATGATGCCCTGCAGGGCCGAGACGATCTGCGTGCCCGCGAAGACCGGGTCGAAACCGTTGTGCGGCATGGCTGCGTGCGCGCCCTTGCCCTTCACGACGATGCGGAATTCATTGCTCGATGCCATCAGCGGGCCGGCCGTGGTGCCGAACGAGCCCACCGGCATGCCCGGCCAGTTGTGCATGCCAAACACGGCGTCGCACGGAAAACGCTTGAACAGGCCATCCTTGATCATCTCGCGCGCGCCGCCGCCGCCTTCCTCGGCCGGCTGGAAGATCAGGTTCACGGTGCCGTCGAAATTGCGGTGCTCGGCCAGGTAACGCGCCGCGCCCAGCAGCATCGCCGTGTGGCCGTCATGGCCGCAGGCGTGCATCTTGCCGTCGTGTTGCGAGCGATGGCCGAAGGTATTGGCTTCCTGCAGCGGCAGCGCGTCCATGTCGGCGCGCAGGCCGATCGAGCGGCCGCTGCTGCCGTTGCGGATCACGCCGACGAGCCCCGTCGTGCCAAGCCCGCGATGGACCTCGATGCCCCACGATTCCAAGCTTTTTGCGACCAGATTGGCGGTGCGCTGTTCTTCGAAGCAGAGTTCGGGATGGGCGTGGATGTCGCGGCGGAGGGTGCGGATTTCGGCTTGCGCCTGGAGGATTTCTGGGATGAGCTTCATGGTGCCGTACCGGGCAGTGGGATACCCCGATCATACCTGTCCGCCCGCAAAGCGCCAAAGACGCCCCTCGGCGCTACTTGGCGCCCCGACTTGGCGCAGTGCAGCACGGCATCTCCTGTCACCCCGCACCCCCCGCCGGGTGGGTTTCCCCGCATGGCGCAGGCGTTCCACTGCTGGAACAGTTCATGCTTGAAGTGCCTGGCCGGTCGCGCCCGGGTCCGCGATGCAGAATGGACCGCACCAAAATGCGGCGATTTCTTATTGCGCCGGCGACGACTGCTCCTTATTGTCATTTCAGACTTCCCACAGGGAGAAACGCGCGATGTCCCTTCGCACTGTCAACAAGGTCAAGATCGCCATGGGCAAGACGGTCGGCAACGCCGCCGCCGCCGTGCTGCTGGCGGGCGCCCTCGGCCTTGGCCTGGCCGCGCCCGCCCAGGCGGCCGACCTGAAGATCGCCATGAGTTCGCCGCCGACCTCGATGGATCCGCATTTCTATAACCTGTTCTCGAACATCAACGTGTCCGAACACGTGTTCGACTCGCTGGTGAAGCTCGACCCGGACAGCCGCATCATTCCGGGCCTGGCCGAGTCCTGGAAGCTCGTGAACAACCTCACGTGGGAATTCAAGATCCGCAAGGGCGTGAAGTGGCACGACGGCACCGAACTGACCACCGAGGACGTGGTCTGGTCGCTCGACCGCCCCGCCACGATCCTGAACAGCCCGGGCAAGTTCGACGTCTATACCAAGGCGATCATCAACAAGAAGGTGATCGACAAGTACACGATCCAGCTGACCACCAACCAGCCGTATCCGTTGATGCTGAACGACCTGACGTCGATCTTCATGGTGCAGAAGAAGGCCACGCAGGGCCTGACGTCCGACGACTTCGCGCAGGGCAAGGGCATGGTCGGCACCGGCCCGTTCAAGTTCGTGAGCTACGCCCGCGACGACCGGGTCGAACTGGTCAAGAACCCGGACTACTGGGGGCCGAAGCCGGCCTGGGACAAGGTCACGCTGCGCTTCATCCCGAACCCGGCCACGCGCCTCGCCGCGCTGCTGTCCGGGGACGTCCAGGCCATCGAGAACGTGCCCACCCCGGACCTGCCCAAGGTGCGCCAGGACCCGAAGCTGTCGTTCTTCAGCAAGATCTCGCACCGCGTGATCTACCTGTATTTCGATGCCAAGCGCGACAAGTCGCCGTATGTCACCACCAAGGACGGCCAGCCGATGGATAAGAATCCGCTCAAGGATGCGCGCGTGCGGAACGCCATCAGCATGGCCATCAACCGGCAGGGCATCAAGGACCGGCTGATGGAAGGGCTGTCCGAGCCGACCAACAACCTTGTGCCGCCGACGCTGTTTGGCTACAACCCGGCCCTGAAGACGGTGAAATACGATCCCGAGGGCGCCAAGAAGCTGCTCGCGGAGGCGGGCTACCCGAACGGCTTTGGCGTCACGCTGCACACGCCGAACAACCGTTACGTCAACGATGAGAAGATTGCCCAGACCATCGCCCAGAACCTGACGCGGATTGGCATTGCCACCAAGGTGGAAGGCATGCCGATGGCCACTTATTCGTCGAAGGGCATCAAGCACGAGTGGTCGTTCGGCCTGCTGGGCTGGGGCGCCCAGACCGGTGAAGTCAGCTCGCCGCTGCGTGCGCTGCTTGCCTGCGAGGACTCGAAGAAGGGCTTCGGCACGACCAACTGGGGCGAGTACTGCAATCCGAAAATGGACGTCATCCTGGAGAAGGCGTTGGCCACGGTGGATGACACCGAGCGGTCCAAGCTGCTGCAGGAGGCTACCGCCATTGCCATCAACGACGGCGGCATCATCCCGATCCACCAGCAAGTGACCACGTGGGCCACGCAGAAGGGCATCACCTACGTGCCGCGTACCGACGAGCGCACTTATGCGCACAACTTCAAGCCGCAATAAGTCGGCTGGGGTCAATCGGCTGCACTAAGCTAGCAGCGGATGCCGTCGCGCAACGGTCCCTGACCTGGGGACCGTTGCCGGCGAAAGGATAGTGTCTCCAACATGCTGGTCTTCATCATCCGGCGCCTGATGCAGAGCGTGGTTGTGCTCCTCGTCATGTCGCTGCTCGTCTTTCTTGGCGTTTTTGCGATCGGCAACCCGGTCGATATCCTCATCAGTCCGCAGGCGGACCAGGAGGACATCAAGCGCACCATCGCCGCGCTCGGGCTCGACAAGCCGCTCTGGGAACAGTACTGGATCTTTCTGCAGAACGCCTTGCACGGCAACCTCGGCACGTCGTTCGCGCATGGCACGCCGGCGCTGAAGCTGATCTTCGAACGCATGCCGGCGACCATGGAACTGGCCATTACGGCCATCCTGCTGGCCATCGTTCTCGGCATTCCGCTAGGTCTCTGGGCCGGGCTCCGGCCCACCGGCGTGGCTGGAAAGTCGATCATGACGATATCGATCCTGGGCTTCTCGCTACCCACGTTCTGGGTCGGCCTGATGCTGATCATGGTGTTCGCGGTGCAGTTGGGCTGGCTGCCGTCGAATGGCCGGGGCGAGACCGTGCGGGTGCTGGGTATTCCGCTCAGCTTCCTGACCGTGGATGGCATCCGCCACCTGATCCTGCCGGCGGTCACGCTGTCGCTGCTGAACATCGCCATGGTGATCCGGCTTACGCGCGCCGGCACGCAGGAGGCCATGCTGCAGGACTACGTGAAGTTCGCGCGGGCCAAGGGCTTGTCCAACTCCCGCATCGTCGGGGTGCACGTTCTTAAGAATATTCTGATCCCGATCGTAACCGTGATTGCGCTCCAGTTCGGCTCGATCATCGCGTTCGCCATCGTGACCGAGTCGATTTTCGCCTGGCCCGGCATGGGCAAGCTCATCATCGACTCGATCCAGCTGCTGGACCGCCCGGTGATCGTGGCCTACCTGATGGTGATTGTGACGCTGTTCATCCTGATCAACCTCGTGGTGGACATCGTCTACAGCATGCTCGATCCGCGCGTGCGCATTGCTGACAACAAGGGCTGAGCCATGAGCGCGAGCACTGTACCGACCCAAACCAAGGAAACGGCCAGCCCGGCCGTGCCGGCGAGGGAGCAGACGCCGTTCCGCCGCTTCGCCCGGCAGTTCCTGGAGAGCAAGCTGGCCGTGGTGGGGCTGGTGACGCTCGGCCTCATCATCCTGATTGCGATCTTCGCGCCATGGCTGGCGCCCCAGAACCCGTACGACCTGGCCACGCTGGACGTGCTCGACGCGCGCATGGCCCCGGGCGAGCAGGCCGGCAGCGGCATGACGTTCCTGCTGGGTTCGGACGAGCAGGGGCGCGACATCCTCTCCGCCGTAATGTACGGCCTGCGCATCAGCATCGGCGTGGGCGTGCTCAGCACGGTGATCGCGCTGCTGCTGGGCGCCACGCTCGGCTTGCTGGCCGGCTTCCTCGGCGGCCGCACCGAGGCGTTAATCATGCGCGTGGCCGATCTCCAGCTGTCGTTTCCGCCGATCCTGCTGGCGCTGATCCTGCTGGCCTTCCTGCGGCCGGGCCTCGGCAACATCGTCATCGCGCTGGTGGCGGTGCAATGGGCCTACTACGCGCGCACCACCCGCAGCGCGGCGCTGGTGGAGCGGCGCAAGGAGTACATCGAGGCCGCCACCTGCCTGGGCCTGCCGCCGGGGCGCATCATGTTCCGCCACCTGCTGCCGAACTGCCTGCCGCCGCTGATCGTGATCGCCGCGCTGCAGGTGGCGTCGGCCATCACGCTGGAGGCCACGCTGTCCTTCCTCGGGCTTGGCGTGCCGGTCACGGAGCCGTCGCTGGGCTCGCTGATCTCGAACGGCCAGCAATACATGCTGTCCGGCAAGTACTGGATCAGCTTCTTCCCGGGCATCGCGCTGGTGGTGACCATCGTGTCGATGAACCTCGTGGCTGACCAGTTGCGCGACGTGCTGAACCCGCGCCTGCAAACGCAATGACCCCCCAGGAGCGAGCATGAGCCAACCCACCCTGGTGGTCGAACACCTGAAAACGCAGTTCTTCACGCGCGCCGGCGTGGCCAAGGCCGTGGACGACGTGTCGTTCTCGGTCAACCGCGGCGAGATCATGGGCCTGGTCGGGGAGTCCGGCTCGGGCAAGTCGATGACCGGCTACTCGATCATGGGCCTGATCGATGCGCCCGGCAAAGTCGTCGACGGCCGGATCGCGCTGACCAGCCGCGACGGTGTGACGCGCGACCTCCGCGCGCTCACCCCCGCCCAGCAGCGCGACGTGCGCGGCAACCGCATCGCGATGATTTTCCAGGACCCGATGATGACGCTGAACCCGGTCCTGCGCATTGACACGCAGATGATCGAGGCCGTGCGCGCGCACGACAACGTCAGCAAGCCGGTCGCCCGCGAGCGGGCGCGCAATGCGCTGGCCCGCGTCGGCATTCCCTCGCCGGACGAGCGCCTGACCGCCTACCCGCACCAGTTCTCGGGCGGCATGCGCCAGCGCGTGGCCATTGCCATCGCGCTGCTCAACAAGCCGGACCTGATCATTGCCGACGAGCCGACCACGGCGCTGGACGTGACCATCCAGGGCCAGATCCTCTATGAGATGCAGACGCTGTGCCGCGAATCGGGCACCGCGCTGATCTGGATCACGCACGACCTGTCCGTGGTGGCCGGTCTCGCGGACAAGGTCTGCGTGATGTACGCCGGCAAGATCGTGGAATCGGGCGATGTGCGCCAGGTGCTGGAGCATCCCGAGCACCCGTACACGCACGGGCTGATCGGTTCGGCGCCGTCACGCAACCCGCGCGGCACGCCGCTGCGGCAGATTCCGGGCATGACGCCGTCGTTGCTGAACCTGCCGGCCGGATGCTCGTTCCGCGAGCGCTGCCCCTACGCGACCGACATCTGCAAGACCGAACCGCCGCTCGGCACCTCGCCAGACGGCCGGGAGCTGCGCTGCTTCCACCCGGTACTTGCCCAGCAGGAGGCCGCATGAGCCAGTCCGTGATCGATACCCCGGCGAGTGCTGCCAACGCCACGCAGGCTGAGCCCGCCACGCCCCCCGCGCCGCTGCTGGAGCTGCGCGCGGTGTCCAAGCGCTTCGTCAAGACGCTCGACGTGGCGGCCAAGATCGCCAATCTCTTCGGCGCAAAGCAGCGCGTGGAGGTGGTGCATGCGGTGGATCGCGTGGACCTGGCGATCCGCGCGGGCGAGGTGGTCGGGCTGGTGGGCGAGTCCGGCTGCGGCAAGTCCACGCTGGGCCGCATGGCGGTGGGGCTCCATTCGCTGACCGAGGGGGAGCGATTCTGGCGCGGCGTGGATCTGGACCGCCTGCCGCCGGACAAGCGCCGCGAGAAGCAGCTCGCCATCCAGATGATTTTCCAGGACCCGTATGCGTCCCTGAACCCCCGGCTGCGCGTGCTCGATATTGTCGGCGAGGCCCCCGTGGTGCACGGCATGGTCGAGAAGGGCGCCCAGAAGACCTACGTGGAAGACATGCTCGTGCGCGTGGGCATGGACCCCACCGTGCTGCGCCGCTTTCCGCATCAGTTCTCGGGCGGGCAGCGGGCGCGCATCGGCATCGCCCGGGCGCTGGCGGTCAAGCCGGAATTCCTGGTCTGCGACGAATCGGTGGCGGCGCTCGATGTCTCGATCCAGGCCCAGGTCCTGAACCTGTTCATGCGCCTGCGGGAAGAGCTGAACCTGACCTACCTGTTCATCAGCCATGACCTGGGCGTGGTCAAGCACATCAGCGACCGCGTGGTCATCATGTATCTGGGGAGGGTGGTGGAGTCGGCCCCCACCGAAGACGTGTTCGCGGCGCCGAACCACCCGTACACGCAGGCGCTGCTGGCCGAGGCGCCCAAGCTGGAGGTGGGCAAGAAGACCTATGTGGCGATCCGGGGCGAGATCCCGTCGCCGCTGAACCCGCCGTTGGGCTGCCACTTCCACCCGCGCTGCCCGCACGCGATGCCGCGTTGCCGGGAGGAACAGCCGATGCTGAAGGAGATTGCGCCGCTACGCTTCTCGGCGTGCCATCTGAACGATATGGCTTGAAATGGGAGTCTCCCCTCTCCCGCCTGCGGGAGAGGGGAGGAAAACTAGCGAATCACCACGCCGCGCGAATTGATGATCGTCATTTCGACGAATTTCGATCCCACGTGGTTGTCGGGCGAGTACTGGACGATGAAGCCGCCCAGATCCACATTGCGCATGCTTTCCACGGCGGTGATGAACTTCTCGCGCGTGACATCGCGCCCGGTGCGGCGCAGCCCTTCCACGAACGCCTTGGCGGCGATGAAGCCCTCGATACTGGCGTAGTCGAACTCGTTCTGCTTGCCGGACGCCTGCAGCAGGCGCAGGTACTCGCGCACCACCGGCAGCGTGGCGTTGCCGGGGTGCGGCATCACCTGCGAGATGATCACGCCGCTGCCCTGCGGGCCCACTTCCTTGGCCAGCGCCTGGGTGCCGACGAAGGACACGTTGTAGAACTGGCCGCTGTAGCCGCGCCGCAGCGCTTCCTTCACGAACGCGCCCACGGTGCGGTAGGCGCTGATCAGTACGATGGCGTCCGGGCTGGCCTTCATGGCGCCCTGCATCGCGTCGCCGATCTCCACCGTGTTGCGGATCACCGACTCCTGGGCGACCAGTTTCACGCCGCTGTCGGCCGGGAGCGACTTGATCGCCTGCTCCACCCCGGCGATGCCGGCCTTGCCGTAGGCGTCGTCGTTGTAGACCACGGCCACGCGCTTCAGGCCCGTGGTGCGGATCTGGCGCACGATGGCGGCGGTTTCCTCGTCGTAGCCGGCGCGCACGTGGAAGACGTAGCGGCTGCGCGGGTCGCGCAGCGACTGCGCACCCGTGAACGGGGCGAAGAACGGCACGCGCGCCTGGTTGGCCAGCGGCACGGCGGCCTGGCTGGTCGGCGTGCCCACGTAGCCGAACAGCGCGAAGACGCGGTCTTCCTCGATCAGCTTTTTGGTGTTCTTGATGGCATCGTCCGGCTCGTAGGCATCGTCCAGCGCCTTGAGTTCGATCTTGCGGCCGAACACGCCGCCTTGCTGGTTGATGTAGTCGAAATACAGCCGCGCGCCCGAGTTCATCTGCTTGCCGAGCACCGCCGTGGAGCCGGTCAGCGCGGCGGACTGGCCGAGCAGGATGGTGTCGGCCGTGACGCCGGTCTCGGCGGCCGTGGTGTTGGCCGCGCTTGCCGCGCCGGATGCAACGACGGCGCATGCCGCCAGCAGGCCGGCAAAGCGCCGGCGCGTGACCCCAGAATGCAAAACCATGTGAATCCCCGTCAAAAAATCCAAAGTGTTCTTGTGCTTCTGTACCCCGCGGCCCCCGCCCGGTCTGTTGCCTGTGAGGGGGTCCCGGCACGGTGGCCGGACGGTCGGGCGGGTTTGCCCGGCAGCGCCGGAACATCATAATCGAATACAATCGGAGCCAAACAATTTCTCCCGGTTCGGGACCTTCCGGCGAGGCGCTTGCGCCACAGTCATGCCCGCAGACATGACGGCCGCCAGGCCCGTTCCGCCGCCAGAATCCATCCGCCCCCAGGCCACCCGCCGCCCCACGTCCGACACCACCATGGCCACCCGTATCGTCCGCGCCGCCTGCCCCCACGATTGCCCCGACACCTGTGCGCTGCTCGTCACCGTCGAGGACGGCCGCGCCATCAAGGTGGCCGGTGACCCCGACCACCCGGCCACCCAGGGCGTGCTGTGCACCAAGGTGTCCCGCTATACGGAACGCACCTATCACCCTGACCGGCTGCTGACGCCGCTGCGCCGCGTCGGCAAGAAGGGGGAGGGCAAGTTCGCGCCGATTTCCTGGGACGAGGCGCTCGACGAGGTGGCCCGCCGCCTCGGCGCCATCGCCGCGCGCGACCCACAGGCCATCATCCCCTACAGCTACGCCGGCACCATGGGGCTGGTGCAGGGCGAAAGCATGGCCGCGCGCTTCTTCCACAAGCTCGGGGCCTCGCTGCTGGACCGGACGATCTGTGCCAGCGCGGGCGCCACGGCGCTGCGCTATACCTATGGCGCCAGCGTGGGCATGGACATGGAATATGTGGCCGATGCCAAGCTGGTCATCATCTGGGGCGGCAACCCGATCGCCTCGAACCTCCATTTCTGGACCCGCGCCCAGGAAGCCAAGCGCCGCGGCGCGACGCTGGTCGCCATCGACCCGTACCGCTCGCTGACGGCCGAGAAGTGCCATCGCCACATCGCGCCGATGCCCGGCACCGACGGCGCGCTGGCGCTGGCGATCATGCACGTGCTGATCCGCGACGACCTGCTCGACCACGACTACATCGAACGGCACACGATCGGCTTCGCCGCGCTGCGCGAGCGGGCGATGGAATTCCCGCCGGCCCGCGCCGCCGAGATCTGCGGCGTGCCGGTGGATGACATCGAATGGATCGCCGGCCTCTACGGCCAGCTGGCGGTGCGTGAGCGCCAGCCGGTGGCCATCCGCCTGAACTACGGCATGCAGCGCGCCCACGGCGGCGGCCAGGCCGTGCGCGCGGTGGCGAGCCTGCCGTCGCTGGTCGGCGCCTGGCGCCACCCGGCGGGCGGCTTGCAGCTGTCGACCTCGGGTTTCTTCCCGATCGACAACGCCGCGCTCCAGCGGCCGGACCTGCTGCCGAACTGGCCGCAGGTGCCGCGCACCGTGAACATGAGCACGATCGGCGATGCGCTGCTCGACGACGGTACCGGCGACCAGGGCCCGAAGATCGAAGCCGTGGTGGTTTACAACAGCAACCCGGTGGCCGTGGCGCCGGAGTCGGCCAAGGTGGCGGCCGGCTTCGCGCGCGAGGATCTGTTTACCGTGGTGCTCGAGCACTTCCGCACCGATACGGCGGACTACGCCGATATCGTGCTGCCGGCCACGACCCAGCTCGAGCATGTGGACGTCCACAAGGCCTATGGCCACACCTACTTCCTGGCCAACAACCAGGCCGTGGCGCCGATGGGCCAGGCGCTGCCGAACACCGAGATCTTCCGTCGGCTGGCCGCGCGCATGGGCTTTACCGAGCCGTGTTTTGCCGACAGCGACGAGGCCATCGCCGCGCAGGCCATCCTGCGCCAGGACAAGCGGGCCGAGGGCATCAGCTGGGATTCGCTGCGCGAGCAGGGCTGGCAGAAGCTGAACCTGCCGGCCGCGCCGTTCGCCGAGGGCGGCTTCCCCACGGCATCGGGCAAATGCGAGTTTTACTCCGAGGCGATGGCCCGCGACGGCCTCGATCCGGTGCCGGCCTATGTCCCGCCTTACGAGGCGCCGGCTTCGGCGCCCGAGCTGGCCGCCCGCTATCCGCTGGCGATGATCTCGCCGCCGGCTCGCAATTTCCTCAATAGCTCGTTCGTGAACGTGGACAGCCTGCGCGCCACGGAGGGGGAGCCCCACCTGGACATCCATCCGCTGGACGCCGCCGCGCGCGGCATCGTCCACGGCACCATGGTCCGCGCCTTCAACGACCGCGGCAGCATGCTCGCCCGTGCCCGCGTGACGGACCGCGCACGGCAGGGCCTGGTGGTGGGTTTGTCGATCTGGTGGAAGAAGCTGGCCTCCGATGGCAAGAACGCCAACGAACTGACCAGCCAGCGCCTGACCGACCTGGGCCGCGCGCCGGTGTTCTACGACTGCCTGGTCGAGGTGGCGCCCGCGCCGGCCGAGGAGGCCGTGGCGTCATGACGCGCTGGCCGGCCCGCTGGCGCGTGGCAGGCACCCTGGTGGTGCTGGCCGTCGCGGCGCTGGCGGCCGGCTGCGACACGCTCGGCTATTACTATCAGTCGGTCGGCGGCCATCTGGGCGTGATGGCCCGCGCCGAGTCGCTCGACGACGCCATCGACGCCGCCCGCAACGCCAACGACACCCGGCTGGCCCAGCGGCTCACGCTGGCACGGCAGATGCGCGACTACGCCTCGCGCGAGCTGAAGCTGCCGGACAACGGCAGTTATCGCCGCTACGCCAACCTGCATCGGCCCTATGTGGTGTGGAGCGTGTTCGCCACGCCGGAATTGTCGATGGAGCTGCGCAAGTGGTGCTTCCCGATCGTCGGCTGCATCTCGTATCGCGGTTATTACGATCCCCAGGACGCCGAGCACTACGCGAAGGATCTGCGCCGGGAGGGCTTCGAGACCTACGTGGCCGGCATCCCGGCCTATTCGACGCTCGGTTATTTCGACGATCCGCTACTCAACACCTTCGTCTACCAGCCCGAGGGCGAACTGGCCCGGCTGATCTTCCACGAACTGGCCCATCAGGTGGTCTACGTGCGCAACGACACCGCGTTCAACGAGTCGTTCGCCACCGCCGTGGAGACGGCCGGGGTGGAGCAATGGCTGGCGCAGGCCGCCTCGGCGGACGCCCGCGCCAGCTACCAGATCTACGACAGCCGCCGCCGCGACTTCCGCGCCATGCTGCTGCACACGCGCGACAAGCTCGTGGCGCTGTACCGCGCCCCGCTGGACGAGGAGGCCAAGCGCCAGGGCAAGGCACGGATCTTCTCCGAACTGCGCGAAGACTACGCGCAGAAGCGCGCCGCGTGGGGCAACTACAGCGGCTACGACCGCTGGTTCGACCAGCCGCTGACCAACGCCCACCTGGCCGCCGTGGCCACCTACCAGCAATGGGTGCCCGCCTTCACGGCGCTGCTGGCCAGGTCGGGCGGCGACTGGACCCGGTTCTACGCCGAGGCGCGCCGCCTGGGCGACCTCCCGCCGGCCGAGCGCGACGCCGCGCTGCGCCGGCTGGCGCCCCCGGCCACCGAGGTCACGCCGCCGCCGCAGCCTCCGCCGCCCAAGCCCCTGTCGGCACAATCCCCAGACAAGGGCGATACCGGGCGGTAGAACCCGCCGCCTTCCCGCCCAATCCGTCAAGCCGCGTGTTTCCCGATGGTGGAGCGCGCGCCGCATGAGAAAATTGCCCTATGCCACCCCCCTCCAGGAAAACCGGCGCCGTGCCGCGCGCCGATGAAGCCGCCACGCTGGCCGACGACGGTCCGGCGCGCTCGCACGTTGCCGAGCGCCAGGAAGCGCGCCGCCGCCAGATCCTGGATGCCGCCGCCCAGCTCTTCTACACCAAGGGCTACCCCGGCATGACCATGAACGACCTGTGCCGGGCGCTCGGGGTGACCAAGCCGGCGGTCTATTACTACTTCGCTGACAAGTACGAGATCTTCGACATCCTGTGCCGCGAGTCGGCCCAGACCTGCCTGCCGGTGATCCGCGAGACAGCCGACCCGGCACTGCCCGTGCGCGAGCGCCTGCACGGCTGCCTGCTGGAGATGGCGCGGCGCTGCGTGCGCTGCCACGTGGCGGCGGCGCTGAGTTTCCGCGACAACCAGTACCTGAAGCCGGACACCGTGGCGTGGCTCAACACCATGGCGCGCGATTTCTACCGCGACCTCTACGGCCTGCTCGAGGAAGGGCGCGCAACCGGCGTGTTCGCGTTCGGGGATGCCCGCGTGACCGCGCATTCCATGGGCGGCGTGATCGGCTTCATGTACACCTGGCACGAGCCCGGGCGCATGGACGAGGAAACCCTCGCCCAGGAGCTGGCGTCAAACATGATGAAGCTGGTGCTGCCGAGCTGAGGGCGAGCCGAAGCCAGCAGCGTCGCTGGGTGACAGGGCGCTAGGGGTATTCCCTCGCGGCTCGCGCCGAGTGGCGCATAATTCACGATTTCACGATTCCGGTGGGTGGAGGACTTCGTCTAACGTGTTGTCTGGCGGGGCGTGCACGTTTAGCATTCCCAAAAAATCGAACGATCATTCAGAAATTCAGGAGACGGTATGGAAAAGCTGTGGCTGAAACATTATCCGGCGGGCGTACCGGCAGAGATCGACGCCAGTCAGTTCCGTTCGCTGGCCCAGTTGCTCGAGGAATCGTTCCGTACCTACGCCGACCGCCGCGCCTTCATCTGCATGGACCGCGCCATTACCTATGGCGAGCTGGACCAGCTGTCCAGGCACTTCGCGGCCTGGCTCCAGTCGCGCGGCCTGCGCCCCGGCGCGCGCGTGGCCATCATGATGCCGAACGTGCTCCAGTACCCGGTGGTGCTGGCCGCCGTGCTGCGCGCCGGCTACGTGGTGGTCAACGTCAACCCGCTCTACACGCCGCGTGAACTGGAACACCAGTTGAAGGACAGCGGCGCCGAGGCCATCGTCATCCTCGAGAACTTTGCCGCCACGCTCCAGGCCGTGCTGCCGGCCACGCCGGTGAAGCACGTGGTGGTGGCCAGCATGGGCGACATGCTCGGCACCGTGAAGGGCGCCGTGGTCAATTTCGTCGTGCGCAACGTCAAGAAGATGGTGCCGGCGTGGGAGCTGCCGCACTGCGTGCGCTTCAACGACGTGCTGGCCGAGGGCGCCAACATGACGCTGAAGCCGGTGGACACCGGCCCGGACGACATCGCCTTCCTGCAATACACGGGCGGCACCACGGGGATCTCGAAGGGCGCCACGCTGCTGCACCGGAACATTGTGTCGAACGTGTTGCAATCCGAAGCCTGGATGCAGCCGGCGCTGGCCAAGGGCGCACCGATCGACCAGGTCATCACGATCACCGCGCTGCCGCTGTATCACATCTTCGCGCTGACGGTCTGCTGCCTGCTGGGCATGCGCAGCGGCGGGCTGAGCATCCTGATTCCGAACCCGCGCGACATCCCGGGCTTCGTCAAGGAACTCCAGAAGTACAAGTTCAACATGTTCCCGGCAGTGAACACGCTCTACAACGCGCTGCTGAACCATCCGGACATCGGCAAGGTCGATTTCTCGGGCCTGCGCGTGGCTAACGGTGGCGGCATGGCGGTGCAGGAGGCGGTGGCCAAGAACTGGCTGGCCAAGACCGGCTGCCCGGTCATCGAGGGCTACGGGCTGTCCGAGACCTCGCCGTCGGCCACCTGCAACCCCACGGACACGGACATCTTCTCGGGCACCATCGGCCTGCCGCTGCCTTCCACCGAGGTGTCGATCCGCGACGACGACGGCAACGAACTGCCGCTCGGCCAGCCGGGCGAGATCTGCCTGCGTGGCCCGCAGGTGATGGCCGGCTACTGGAATCGCCCGGACGAGACGGCCAAGGTCATGACGCCGGACGGCTTCTTCAAGACCGGCGACATCGGCATCATGGACGAGCGCGGCTACACCAAGATCGTCGATCGCAAGAAGGACATGATCCTGGTGTCGGGCTTCAATGTGTATCCGAACGAGGTCGAAGGCGTGGTCGCGGAGTGCCCGGGCGTGCTGGAAGTGGCTGCTGTCGGGGTGCCGGACCAGCATTCGGGCGAGGTGGTGAAGCTGTTCGTGGTGAAGAAGGACCCGGCGCTGTCCGAGGCCGATGTCATCGCGTTCTGCAAGGAACGGCTCACCGGCTACAAGCGGCCGAAGTACGTCGAGTTCCGCACCGAGCTGCCCAAGACCAACGTCGGCAAGATCCTGCGTCGCGAACTGCGCGACAGCCGCAAGGCGGCGTAATCCGCTGCATAAGCCGCTGCGTCATCCGCTTCCATCAGCCGGGCGCCCTCAGCACTCGTTCGAGGGCGCGATCAGCGGCTGGGGCGCGCCGTCCGGATAGATCACGCGGGCGCAGGCGCCCGGCTCCAGGCCGGCCAGCGCCGGCGCGTTGACGTTCACCACAGTGCCGTCCGCGGCCTGCACCTTGTACAGGAACAGGTCGATCTGCTGCGGCGGCCGGCGGTTGAACAGCTGCGTCAGGTCGATCGAAAATCCCAGTCCCACGGCGCCGCCGCCGTGCCCGCCTCCGCCGCCGACACCGGCGGCTCCCACGCCCACGCCATAGCCGGGGTAGCCGCCCCCATCGGGCACCTCCACACGGGTCAGGTACGTCCTCTCGATCACGCGGCCCAGCTTGATCGTGGCGTTTATGGGCGTCACCTGCGGCGCCACCTGCGGGGCGGCTGGTGACGTCGGGGCGCAGCCGGACAAGGCTGCCGCCACGGCGGCCGTGGCAAGGGTCAGGATCGGGCGGAACAGGGTTTTCATGGCATCTCAGCCGGTAAGGCTGGTCTTGAGCCGGCCCAGCAGGCGGAACAGCGCGCGGCGGTCCGTCTCGGCCAGTCCGGAAAACAGTTGTTCCACCCAGGCCTCGTGCGCGCGGGCCATGCGCGAGAACGCTTCGCGGCCGGCAGGGGTCAGGCGGATCAGGTAGGCGCGGCGGTCCGTGGGCAGCGCCTCGCGCGTGACCAGGCCCTCCTGCTGGAGCTGGTCGGTGATGCCGGTGACGTTGCCGCCGGTCACCATCATCCGGCGGGACAACTCGCCCATCTTGAGGCCCTCGGGGTGGCGGTCGAGCTGGGACATCAGGTCGAAGCGCGGCAGCGTGACCGCGAACTCCTGGCGCAGCCGCGAGCGGATGTCGCCCTCCACGAGGTTGGTGCAGGTCAGCAGGCGCAGCCAGAGGCGCAAGGCCTCGTGGCTGGTCTCGCCGACGCGGGTCTCGAGATCTACCGGCGCAAGGTCGGCACTCGGGGGCGCCGCGTGGGCTGTGGGCGAAGTGGGCATTGCGATACCAGGACAGGCAAAACGTTTGATGCCTCAAGTATATGCGCTGGGCTGGTGCAATGCCCCGGGGATCGGCGCCCTTAGTTGGCGCCCTCAGTTGACGTCCTTAATCGACCTTGGCGCCCGAGTCCTTCACCACCTTCGCCCATTTGGTCGTTTCGGCCCGGATGAACGCGGCGAACTGCTCGGGCGTGTTGCCGACCGGATCGGCGCCCTGGGCCAGCATGCGCTCCCGCACGGCCGGCGTGGCCAGGCTCTTGGCCACTTCCTGCTGGATGCGGTGGACGATGTCGCCTGGCGTGCCAGCCGGCGCCAGCAGGCCGAACCACGAGCTGGCCTCGAAGTTCGGCAGCTTGGCGGCCGCCGCCACGGTCGGCAGGTCGGGCAGGGCCGGCGACGGCTTGGCGCTGGTCACGGCCAGTGCCTTGAGCTTGCCGCTCTTGATCAGTTGCATCGACGAGGGCAGGTTGTCGAACATCAACTGCATGGTGCCGCCGGACAGGTCGGTGAGCGCCGGGCCGCTGCCACGGTACGGGAAGTGGACCATGAAGGTCTTGGTCTGGGTCTTGAACAGCTCGCCGGCCAGGTGGATGGACGTGCCGTTGCCGCTCGAGGCCATGTTCAGCTTGCCCGGATTGGCGCGCGCGTAGGCGATCAGGTCATTCACGCTGTTGATCTTGTTCTGCTGCGCGAAGGCCGGGTTCACCACCAGCACGTTCGGCACCGACGCCACCTCGGTGATCGGCACGAAATCCTTGATCGGATCGAACGGCAGCTTGGCGTAGAGCGACTGGTTGATGCCGTGCGTGCCGACGGTGCCCATCAGCAGGGTGTAGCCGTCCGGGGCGGATTTGGCGACGATGTCCGTGCCGATATTGCCGCCCGCGCCGGGTTTGTTGTCGACCACCACGTTCCAGCCTGGCAGCTTGGACAGTTCGGCGGCCACGGCCCGCGCGAGGATGTCGGTGGTGCCGCCGGCCGGGAAGGGCACCACGAGGCGGATCGGCTTGTTCGGGTACGGATCGGCGGCAAACGCGGTGGACGCGGGCAGGGCGAGGGAAGCCAGGGCGGCGGACAGCAGCAGCGCAAGGGCGCGCCGGCGGGGGTGGTGCATGAGGGGTCTCCTGTTGGCGGCCGGCTGTCTGGTCTTCCGGTCTCGGGGCCATTCTAGTCTTGCCAGCACCACTTCGCGGATGAGGTGAAGCCCTTACCGGTCATGCCACGCCATGCCACGGAAACGAAAAAAGGCGCCCGCAGGCGCCTTTCCTCCCCAAACTGCCTCAGGTCAGAACTTGTGGCGGACACCGAGTGCCACGCCGATCTGGCTGTTCTTGCCCTGTTGCATGAAGTAGCCGTTGGCGAAGCTCACGGCCGAGGTGTCGAAGTTCAGGCCCGAGTTCTTGGCGTAGCCGGCCGTCAGGTAGACGTCGGTGCGCTTCGAGAAGTTGTAGTCGGCGATGAAGCTGACCTGCCACGGGTTGGCCGGGTTGTCGGCGACGAAGGCGTTGGAGGCGCGCAGCGTCTTCAGGTCGTCATAGAAGTACGCCAGCGTCAGGCCCAGCGGGGCGGTGACCTGGTAGTTCAGGCCGGCCCAGTAGTAGTTGTCGCGCTGGAGCGTGTTGCCGCCGTTGTCCTCGATCAGGCCGTAGCGGTAGCCCAGCATCGCCTTGAACGGGCCGAACGTGTAGCTGCCGGCCGTGCCGATCTTGCGCGACTTGCCCGCCGAGCCGATCGTGGTGGCGGGACGCCATTCGTCGTAGGCCACCGTCAGGCCGAATGGGCCGGACAGGTACAGCAGGCCGGCGCCGCCGCCCGCGTTGTTGTTGAAGTTGCCGGCGGCTTCGCCAGCCCCCGCGTTGGCCAGCGGCACGGGGCCGATGGCGGCCACGCCGGTGCCGAAGCTCCAGTGCGCCTCGGCCGTGACCGGGCCGAACACGGCGGTGTACTTGACCGTGTTGTCCGAACGGAAGTTGGTACCCAGCTGGGCCACCACCGGTTCGTAGAGCGTGGCGTAGCCGGTCGGCGAGAAGTTCGCGAACATATCGAACATCGTCGTGTACTGGCGACCGAAGGTCAGGCGGCCGAGCTTGTCGCTCTGCATGCCCACGTAAGCCTGACGACCGAACAGGCGGCCGCCTTGCTGCGAGCGGCCATCGTCGAGGCCAAAACCGGATTCCAGCACGAACAGCGCCTTCAGGCCGCCACCCAGGTCTTCGGTGCCGCGCAGGCCCCAACGCGAGCCGGACAGGCCGCCGCCGGTCTGCAGGCCGACGCGGCTGCCGCCACCGGCCAGCGAAGGCGGGCGGCCATTCGGGCCCCACGTCGCCGGATTGGTGTTGAAGCCCGGTGCCAGGTGGTTGTTATATTCGATCGGCACGTCCACGACGCCGTACAGCGTCACGCTCGTCTGGGCGTTTGCCGCGCTGGCAAACGCGCCCATCGCGGCAAGCGCGATTAGCGACTTTTTCATGCTGGGTTATCTCCACTTAAGAATTATTAGATGAAGCGCCGAAGAACCTCCTGAGCCCTCTCTCCACTCTTCTGCGCTTAACTTCCATGGAAGCTGTCGGTCACTCTAGCAAAAGCGCGCATTTTGTTGACCCTGAGGTAAACGTCTTGTCTTGTTTTCACAACTCAGGGTTTCTGGGTACGGAAAACCAGTCCCGGCGTAGCGTTGCGGGCTGCTCGCGGCTTGCCGCCGGGGGCGTGCGGACGGGTGCCGGGTACAATGCGGGGAAATCCCGAGGCGCTGCCGGCCCCGGTCTCCCCCATTGGTGGGGGATCGGATCGGGGGCATGAAATGCCGCTCAAACGGGTGCTTGAAGCTTGACGCATCACTGATTGACCGAAATCGACACGACATCGCAGACATGGATACGCTGATCCGAGAATTCGACGTGGCGCTGCGCGCCATCGCGGGCGCGACCCGGGCCGGCCGGCCGAACCCGGCTGACCGCCTCGCGCCGGAGACGGACGAACTGAGCGCGGATGCGCGCCGGCATGTGGCCGGGCTGATGCGTATCAACCATGTCGGCGAGGTCTGCGCCCAGGCCCTGTACCAGGCGCAGAAGATCACGGCGCGCACCGCGCCGGTGCGGGCGCAGATGGATGCCGCCGCGCGCGAGGAGGAAGACCACCTCGCCTGGTGCGCCGAGCGCCTGCGCGAACTCGGCTCGCGTCCGAGCCTGCTGAACCCGGTCTGGTACGCGGGCGCGTTCGCCATCGGCTTCCTGGCCGGTCGCGCCGGTGACCGCGTGAGCCTGGGCTTCGTCGCCGAGACCGAGCGCCAGGTCGAGCATCACCTGACCGGCCACCTCGACCAACTGCCGCCCGCCGATGGCCGCAGCCGCGCCATCCTCGAACAGATGCGCGACGACGAGATCCGCCACGGCGACGCCGCGCGCGATGCCGGCGGCCTGCCGCTGCCCGCCCCGGTACGCGCGCTGATGCGTGCCGCCTCGCGCGTGATGACCACTACCGCCTATCGCATCTGAATCCCGGCGGCCGACCTGATCGGCTGCCCGCCCGGCCTGTGGAAAAGTCCCGTGAGCCCTTGTGCAATCGGGGCTCGCGGCAAAACGTTGTATCCTTCGCGACAGCGCGGAACGGAATTCGCCCAGCGTTGTCGGCAGTCCCTCCCTCGGCAGTTCTCAGGTGGTTTCTCTGCTTTGCTCCCTAAGATCTTCATTTCATTAAGGATTCACTTTCGTGGTGCGTGAAGTCAACGCGCTAAGTCTTTGTTCTGATTCAAAAAACCCCGTTTTTCGCCCGATGGCGAGCCTTGACCCGCTATACCGCTTCCTCTAAAGTGGGAAATAGTGTGAGGAAGTGTATTTTTGTGTGATCAACCGGCCCGCGTCTGCGATGATTCGAACAGACCGGACAGGGTGGTTCGACCTGCCGCACGGCGCGTAAGCCGTCGGCAATCGGGGGGCATAGCTTGTTTCAGGGAGCATCGGCGCTGTCGCTCGATGCCAAGGGTCGGATGTCAATTCCGGCCAGGCACCGCGAAGCGCTGCAACAGCAGGCCGAAGGCCGGGTGACGCTGACCAAGCACCCGGATGGATGCCTGTTGCTCTTTCCCCGCCCCGAGTGGGAGACCTTCCGTAGCCGTATCGCGGCACTGCCGATGGATGCGCACTGGTGGAAGCGGATCTTCCTGGGCAACGCCGCCGACGTGGAAATGGATGGCGCGGGCCGTGTGCTGATTGCACCGGAACTGCGCAGTGCCGCCATGCTCGACAAGGAAGTCATGCTGCTCGGTATGGGCAGCCATTTCGAAGTCTGGGACGCCGCCACCTACGCCGCCAAGGAACAGCAGGCGATGGCACAAGGCATGCCGGACGCATTGAAGAATTTCTCTTTCTGAAGAGGTCATGAGCCCTACCGGAACGCCGGGGTCCACCACCCTGCGCCATCGCACCGTGTTGCTGGACGAGGCCGTCGAGGCGCTCGTCTGGCGGCCCGACGGCGCCTACGTGGACGGCACGTTCGGCAGGGGCGGGCACAGCCGGGCGATTCTGGCCCGGCTGGGGCCAGCCGGCACCCTCGTCGCGTTCGACAAGGATCCGGCAGCAATCGCAGAAGCGGGCACCATCGGGGATGCCCGCTTCTCCATTGAGCACGCGAGCTTTGGCGACATGGCCGGGCGGCTGGCCGGCCGTGGTCCGCTGGCGGGCGTGCTGCTCGACCTGGGAATCAGCTCGCCCCAGATCGACGAGGCGGCGAGGGGGTTTTCCTTTCGTTTCGAGGGCCCGCTGGACATGCGCATGGACACCACGCGCGGCATGACTGCCGCCGAGTGGCTTGCACAGGCGGACGAGCAAGACATTGCCAGGGTGATACGAGACTATGGGGAAGAACGGTTTGCTGTACAGATTGCAAAGGCGATTGTTGCTCGCCGGAGCGAACCCGGCGATGGCGGAGCACTCGCCACTACTTCAGACCTTGCCGCGCTCGTGGCGAAAGCCGTCAAAACACGCGAGAAGGGTCAGGACCCTGCGACCCGCACCTTTCAAGCTCTACGGATTCACATCAATCAAGAGCTTGCGGACCTCGAGGCCGGGCTGAAGGCGGCTTACGAGCTGTTGCAGGTGGGGGGCCGCCTCGTGGTGATCAGTTTCCATTCGCTCGAGGACCGCATCGTCAAGCGGTTCATGCAGGCGCACGCGCGTCCGCAGCAGGACGCCGACCCCGCGCTGCGCCGCGCGCCCCTGCGTGCGGCCGACCTGCCGCAGCCCACGCTCAAGCTGCTGGGCCGCTTCAAGCCCGGCGCCGATGAGGTGGCCGAGAACCCCCGCGCCCGCTCCGCCGTGATGCGCGTGGCCGAAAAGCTGCCGGAGGCCCGCCCGGCATGAATCGCCTGACCTTCTTCCTCCTTGCCGCCCTCCTGCTCTGCGCGCTGTCCCTGGTCAGCGCGCAGCACCAGGCGCGCACGCTGTTCGTGGCGCTGGAGCGCGCGCAGTCCGAGGAGAAGCAGCTCGATATCGACTGGTCGCGCCTGCAGTACCAGCAGAGCGCGCTCGGCAAGAGCGCGCGCATTGCCGATGCCGCGCGCACCCAGCTCAGGATGGCGCCGGCGCTGGCCGGCCGTACCCAGTACCTGCAGGGCGTGGTGCTGCCCAACACGCCGCCTGATGCGGAAAAGCCGGCCGAAAAACCCGCCGCCGGGGGAGCCGCCAAATGAGCATGGCCCGCCCCTCGCTGAACCGCGCCCGCACTGGCCGCCAGGCGGCTGGGGGCGCCGCGCGCCCGCGCACCGGCCAGTTCTCCGCCAGCCCGGTGCTGGGCCTGCGCCTGCCGATGTGGCGCTCCAAGCTGGTCGTGTTCCTGATGTTCGCCGCGTTCCTGGCGCTGGCCGCCCGCGCGCTGTGGATCCAGGGCCCCGGCAACCAGTTCTATGAGGCCGAGGGCAAGAAGCGCTTCCAGCGCACGCTCGAGCTGCCCGCCACGCGCGGCAAGATCCTGGACCGCAACGGGCTGGTGCTGGCCACCAGCCTGCCGGTCAAGGCGATCTGGGCCGTGCCCGAGGACGTCTCTAGCGACATCGAGCCGCAGCGCATCCGCCAGCTGGCGAAGCTGCTGGAGATGTCCGAGAAGGAACTCAAGGCCAAGCTTTCCGAAGACAAGAGCTTCGTCTACCTGAAGCGGCAGGTGCTGCCTGACGCCGCCGACAAGATCGCCGCGCTCAAGATCGAGGGCGTGCACCAGACGCGCGAATACAAGCGGTTCTACCCGGAAGGCGAGGCGATGGCGCACATCGTCGGCTTCACCAATGTCGAGGACAAGGGCCAGGAAGGCGTGGAACTGGCGCGCGAAAGCGTGCTGGCCGGCCGCTCGGGCGCGCGCCAGGTCATCAAGGACCGGCTCGGCCGGGTGGTGGAGGACGTCGGCATCCTGAAGACCCCGCGCGACGGCGAGGACATGCAGCTGTCCATCGACGCCAAGATCCAGTACCTGGCCTACAACGAGGTCAAGGCCGTGGCCGAGCGCAGCAAGGCGAAGGCGGCCAGCGCCGTGGTGCTCGACGCCCAGACCGGCGAGGTGCTGGCGCTGGCCAACTGGCCTACCTACAACCCGAACGACCGCACGCGCCTCTCCGGCGAGCAACTGCGCAACCGGGTGCTGACCGATACCTTCGAGCCCGGCTCGATGATGAAGCCGATCTCGATCGGGCTGGCGCTGCAGCTGGGCCGCGTCACGCCGTCCACGGTGGTGGCCACCACGGGCAAGTACCAGTTCGAGGGCGCCACGATCAGCGACACCCACAACTACGGCGCGCTGACGGTGTCGGGCGTGATCCAGAAGTCGAGCAACATCGGCACGACCAAGATCGCGATGCTGATGAAGCCGCAGGAAATGTGGGATATGTATACCAGCCTCGGCCTGGGGCAGGCGCCGAAGATCGGCTTCCCGGGCGCCGTGGCCGGCCGCGTGCGGCCCTGGAAGAGCTGGCGCCCGATCGAACAGGCGACGATGTCGTACGGCTACGGCCTGTCGGTGTCACTGTTCCAGGTAGCACACGCCTACACGATCTTCGCCCATGACGGCGAGCTGATCCCGGTGTCGATCTTCAAGACCAACGGCCCGGCCACCGGCGAGCGCATCCTCAAGCCGCAGGTGGCGCGCGATGTGCGCGGCATGCTGGAAACCGTGACCGCGCCGGGCGGCACCGCGCCCGAGGCCCAGGTGATGGGCTACCGCGTGGGCGGCAAGACCGGTACGGCGTACAAGCACGTGGGACGCGGCTACGACCGCAGCAAGTACCGCGCGTCGTTCATCGGCCTGGCGCCGATGTCCAACCCGCGCGTGATCGTGGCGGTCAGCGTGGACGAGCCGACCGTCGGCAGCCACTACGGCGGCGCGGTGGCCGGCCCGGTCTTCGCGGCGATCACCGGCGGGGCGCTGCGGGCGCTGAACGTGCAGCCCGATTCGCCGATCCGCCAGTTGATGGTGACGGACAAGGTGCAGGAGAGCGAACCATGGGCCGCGACGCCATGACGGCCAAGCCGCTGCTCCCCCTCGAAGTGTCCGTCCAGGCCAGCAACGCGCTGGCCTGGCTGCGTACGCACGCACCGGTCACGGCCCGGCTCACCGGCGATACGCGCCGCCTGCAGCCCGGCGATGTGTTCTTCGCCTACGTGCTCGGTAACGATCGGCTGGCCACGGACGGCCGGCCCCATATCGACAAGGCCATCGCCGCTGGCGCCTCGGCCATCGTCCATGAAGCCGATGGCTACGCCTGGACGCATGGCGATGCCGTGCCGCACCTGGCGGTCTCCCAACTGCACGAACTGGCCGGCCCGATTGCCGCCGGCTGGCATGGCGTGGCCGCACGCGGCCTGACCGTGACCGGCATCACCGGGACCAACGGCAAGACCTCGTGCGCGCAATGGCTGGCCCGCCTGCTCCAGGCCACCGGCACGCGCTGCGCCACCATCGGTACGCTCGGCACCGGCTTCCCCGATGCCCTGCAGGCCACCGGCTTCACCACGCCGGACGCCGTCCAGCTTCAGGCCAGCCTGGCCGACCTCCACGATGCCGGCGCGCGCGCCATCGCCATGGAAGTGTCGTCGCACGGCCTGGAACAGGGCCGCGTGGCCGGCACCGGGTTTGCCGTGGCCGTGCTGACCAACCTGACGCAGGACCACCTGGACTACCACGGCACCATGGCCGAGTACGAGGCGGCCAAGGCGCGCCTGTTCCAGTGGGATGGCCTGCGCGCCGCCGTGATCAACCGCGATGACGCCATGGGCCGCCGTCTGCTGGCCGGCAACGCCGCCGCCGTGACCGCGCCGCAGGTGATCGAATATGGGATCGACGGCGCCGCCGGCGCCTCCGCCGCCCGCGGCCAGTGGCTGCGCGCCTCCGGGGTGCGCGCCACGGCCAGCGGCACCGCCTTCCACCTCGACGGCAGCTTCGGCAGCGCCGACGTGACCACGCCGATGATCGGCAATTTCAACGTCAGCAACCTGCTGGCCGTGCTCGGCGCCGCGCTGGCGCAGGGCGTGGCGTGGGATGCTGCGCTCGCCGCGCTGCGCACCCTGACGCCGGTGGACGGCCGCATGGAACTGTTTGGCGGGCAGGACGCCCCGCTGGCGGTGGTCGACTATGCCCACACGCCGGACGCCCTCGCGCAGACGCTGGCCGCGCTGCGCCCGGTGGCCGAGGCCCGTCAGGGCCGGCTCTGGTGCGTGTTCGGCTGCGGCGGTGACCGCGACGCCACCAAGCGCCCGCTGATGGGCGGCGTGGCCGAGCGCCTTGCCGACGACATCATCCTGACCAGCGACAACCCGCGCAGCGAAGATCCGCGCGACATCCTCGAGGCCATCGCCGACGGCATGCAGGACCGTGCCCGCGCCCGGCTGGTCGAGGATCGCGCCGCCGCCATCCTCTATGCCATCAAGCACGCGGCCACGGCCGACGTGGTGCTGGTGGCCGGCAAGGGCCATGAGGCCACGCAGGAGATCCAGGGCAAGAAGCGCCCGTTCTCCGACCGCGAGCACGTGCGCCTGACGCTGGGCACCCGGGGGGTGTCGGCATGAACCAGACCACGATGACCAATTTGCAGCAAGCCGCCGGCTGGATGGCCGGCGCCCGTGTGGTGGGTGATGCCTCGCGCACGTTCACGCGCGTGCACACCGACAGCCGTACCGTCGAGCCCGGCGACCTGTTTGTCGCGCTCCAGGGCGAACGCTTCGACGCCCATGATTTCCTGGCCGATGTGATCGCGCGCGGCGCGGCTGCCGTGCTGGTGAGCCGCGAGACCGGCCTCGACGTGCCGGCCATCGTCGTACCGGACACGCGCATCGGCCTGGGCGAACTGGGCGCCGGCTGGCGCCGCCAGTTCACGCTGCCCACCGTGGCCGTGACCGGCAGCAACGGCAAGACCACGGTCAAGGAAATGATCGCGGCGATCTTCGCCGCCGCCGTGGGCGAGTCAGACCGGCTGGCCACGGGGGGCAACCTGAACAACGATATCGGCCTGCCGCTGACGGTGCTGCGCCTGCGCGCGCACCACAAGCTGGCGGTGCTGGAACTCGGCATGAACCATCCGGGCGAGACGGTCTACCTGGCCGGCATCGCCCAGCCGACTGTGGCCGTGATCACCAACGCCCAGCGCGAGCACCAGGAATTCATGGTCAGCGTGGAGGCGGTGGCGCACGAGCACGCCAGCGCGCTGGCCGCGCTGCCGGCCGATGGCGTGGCGGTGTTCCCGCTGGATGCCGAGAGCGGCGGCGCGCATGCACAGATCTGGCGCCAGGCAGCGGCCGGACGGCGGGTGATGGCTTTCGGGACCGATCCGTCGGCCGACGTGCGTGCCACGGTGTCGCTCGATGACGGCGTGCAGGTGCTCCACGTGACCGCGCCCGGCCAGACTTTCGACCTGCGCCTGCAGCTGCTGGGCGCTCACAACGTGCGCAACGCGCTGGCCGCCACGGCCTGCGCGCTGGCGGCGGGCGTGGACGTGGCCGCCATCCAGGCTGGCATCGCCGGCTTCACGGCCGTGAAGGGCCGGCTGCAGGTCAGGCACACGGCGGGCGGCACGGTCCTGATCGACGACACCTACAACGCGAACCCGGATTCCATGCGCGCCGCCATCGACGTGCTGGCCGGGTTTGCCGCGCCGCGCCTGCTGGTGCTGGGCGACATGGGCGAGGTCGGCAACCAGGGCCCGGCGTTCCATGCCGAGATTGGCGACTACGCGCGCACGCGCGGCATCGAGGCGCTCTGGGCCACGGGCCAGCTGGCGACGCACGCGGTGCAGGCCTACGGGCCGGCGGGCCGCCATTTCGACAAGGCGGACGACCTGGCGCAGGCGCTGGGCGAAGACAAGGAGGGCACGGTAGCCGGGGCATCGGCCGTGCTGGTGAAGGGATCGCGCTTCATGCGCATGGAACGGATGGTCGATGCGCTGGTCGCAACACCTTCCGCTCACTAACTGAAGACACACGATGTTATTGGCTCTGGCCCAGTGGCTGCAAAACGATTACAGCTTCCTGCGGGTCGTCAACTACCTGACTTTCCGCGCGGTGGCGGCCAACCTCACCGCGCTGGTGATCGGCCTCGGCTTCGGGCCGTGGGTGATCCGTCGCCTGACCGAGCTGAAGATCGGCCAGGCCGTGCGCACGATCGGCCCGCAGACCCACCTCGTGAAGTCGGGCACGCCGACCATGGGCGGGGTGCTGGTGCTGCTCTCGATCGGCATCTCCACGCTGCTCTGGTGTGACTGGGGCAACCGCTTCATCTGGGTGGTGCTGCTGGTGACGGTGGGCTACGGCGCCATCGGCTGGGTCGATGACTACCGCAAGGTGGTGTATCGCGACCCGCGCGGCATGTCGAGCCGCGAGAAGTTCTTCTGGCAGACGCTGATCGGGCTGGTGGCGGCGGTCTATCTGGCGTTCTCGGTGTCCGAGGCCAGCAACGTGCGCGTATGGAGCCTGTTCCTGAGCTGGATCGAGGGCGGCATGTGGGCCGATGTGCCGTACAAGACCAACCTGATCGTGCCCTTCTTCAAGGAAGTCAGCTACCCGCTGGGCGTGATGGGCTTCATCGTGCTGACCTATCTCGTGATCGTCGGCTCGAGCAACGCCGTGAACCTGACCGATGGCCTGGACGGCCTGGTGATCATGCCGGTGGTGCTGGTGGGCGGTGGCCTGGGCGTGTTTGCCTATGTGATGGGTAACACGGTCTACAGCAAGTACCTGCTGTTCCCGCACATCCCGGGCGCGGGCGAGCTGCTGATCTTCTGCTCGGCGATGGCCGGGGCGGGGCTGGCGTTCCTCTGGTTCAACGCGCATCCGGCCAAGGTGTTCATGGGCGACGTGGGCGCGCTGGCGCTGGGCGGCGCGCTCGGCACCATCGCCGTGATCGTGCGGCAGGAAATCGTGCTGTTCGTGATGGGCGGCATCTTCGTGGTGGAAACGGTGTCGGTGATGCTCCAGGTGACCTGGTTCAAGTTCACCAAGCGCCGCTACGGCGAGGGCCGGCGGCTGTTCCGCATGGCGCCGCTGCACCACCATTTCGAGCTGAGCGGCTGGAAGGAAACGCAGGTCACCGTGCGGTTCTGGATCATCACGATGCTGCTGGTGCTGATCGGGCTGTCGACGCTGAAGCTGCGTTGACCGGATCCACTCTCTAATTAGTAAGGCGGGAAATCGAAGTGTTTGGCGTGTTGCAGAAACCTCATGTGCTGGTACTGGGCCTCGGCGAGTCGGGGCTGGCCATGTCACGCTGGTGCGGCCTGAACGGCTGCCGCGTGCGCGTGGCCGACACCCGCGAGGCGCCCGCCAATCTCGCCTTCCTGCAGGCGGAACTGACCACGGCCGAGTTCGTGGGCGGGCCGTTTTCCGAGTCCTTGCTCGACGGCATCGGCCTGGTGGCGATTAGCCCGGGACTGTCGCCGCTGGAATCGGGCACGAAGGCCGTACTCGATGCCGCCGCCGCGCGCGGCATCCCGGTCTGGGGCGAGATCGAACTGTTCGCCCAGGCGCTTGGCTATCTGGAAAGCACGTCCGGCTACGCGCCGCGCGTGCTGGCCATCACCGGCACGAACGGCAAGACCACCACCACGGCGCTGGCCGGGCGGCTGGTCGAGCGCGCCGGCAAGACCGTGGCCGTGGCCGGCAATATCAGCCCGTCCGCGCTGGACAAGCTGTCGGCCTGCATCGCCAGCGCCACGCTGCCGGACGTCTGGGTGCTCGAACTGTCGAGCTTCCAGCTGGAAACCACCCACACGCTGGCGCCGCACGCGGCCACCGTGCTCAATGTCTCGCAGGACCACCTCGACTGGCACGGCAGCATGCAAGCCTATGCCGCCGCCAAGGCGCGCATCTTCGGGCCGGCCGACAAGGCCTGCGTGCAGGTGCTGAACCGCAATGATGCCGCGACGATGGCGATGGTGCGCACCAGTGCGCCGCTCGTCACCTTTGGCACCGATCTGCCCGAGACGGCCGGCAGCTACGGCGTGCTGCGCGAAGGCGGCATGCCCTGGCTGGTGCTGGCCGAGCCGGACACCGAGGCGGATGCCGAGCCGAAGCCGCGCCGCCGCAAGGGCGCGCAGGTCGCCGAGGAAGCCGTGCCGGTGCGCCACAAGCGCCTGATGCCGGCCGACGCGCTGCACATCCGCGGCATGCACAACGCCACCAACGCCATGGCGGCGCTGGCCCTGTGCCGCGCCATCGACCTGCCGATGAACGCGCTGCTGCACGGCCTGCGCGAGTATCGCGGCGAGCCGCACCGCGTGGAGTGGGTGGCGACGATCGACGAGGTCGAGTATTTCGACGACAGCAAGGGCACCAACGTGGGTGCCACGGTGGCCGCGCTGTCCGGGCTGGACAAGCGCGTGGTCCTGATCGCCGGCGGCGAAGGCAAGGGTCAGGACTTCTCGCCGCTGGCGGCGCCGGTGGCGCAGTACGCGCGGGCCGTGGTGCTGATCGGCAAGGACGCCGCCGAGCTGCGCGCCGCGCTGGCTGACACCGGCACGCAGCTGGTGGACGCCGCCACGCTCGAGGAAGCGGTCGAGAAATCGTCCCATCTGGCCGAGACCGGCGACGTGGTGCTGCTCTCGCCCGCGTGCGCCAGCCTCGACATGTTCCGCAACTATGTGCATCGCGCCGAAGTGTTCCGTGGCGCGGTGGAAGAACTGGCCCTGTCCCGGGGGATCCTGCCATGAGCGATACGCAGGTCAAGCGCAGCGGTTTCATCGGCGCCACCATCGGCAACGCCTGGGGCGGGCTGCGCGACGCCGTGTCCGGCGTCAAGCCCACGCGCTCCCGGATGATGGAGTACGACCAGCCGCTGCTCTGGGTGGCCATCGTGCTGCTGACGCTCGGCCTTGTGATGGTCTATTCGGCATCCATTGCGCTGCCGGACTCGCCGCGCTACGCCAACTACCGCGAGAGCCACTTCCTGGTGCGCCACGCGTTCGCGCTGTTCATCGGGCTGTCGGCGGGGCTGGTGGCCTTCCAGATTCCGGTCAAGGTCTGGGATAAATACGCGCCCAAGCTGTTCATCATCGCGCTGGTGCTGCTGGTGCTCGTGCTGGTGCCGTTCGTCGGCAAGGGCGTGAACGGCGCGCGGCGCTGGATTCCGCTCGGCGTGATGAATTTCCAGCCGTCGGAGTTGATGAAGCTGGCCGTGGTGCTGTACGCGGCCAACTACACCGTGCGCAAGCAGGAATGGATGCAGACCGTGTCCAAGGGCTTCCTGCCGATGGGCGTGGCCGTGGTCCTGGTGGGCATGCTGCTGCTGCTCGAGCCGGACATGGGCGCGTTCCTGGTGATCGCCGCCGTGGCGATGGGCATCCTGTTCCTCGGCGGCATCAACGGCAAGCTGTTCGCCGGGCTGGTCGGCGTGGCCATCGGCGCGTTCGCGCTGCTGATCACGGCCTCGCCATGGCGTCGCGAGCGGATTTTTGCCTATCTGAGCCCGTGGGAAGAGAGCAACGCGCTGGGCAAGGCGTACCAGCTCACGCACTCGCTGATCGCGTTCGGCCGGGGCGAGTGGACCGGGGTGGGCCTGGGCGGCAGCATCGAGAAGCTGCACTACCTGCCCGAAGCGCATACCGACTTCATCCTGGCCGTGATTGGCGAGGAACTCGGCTTTGTCGGCGTGCTGGTGATGATCGTGCTGTTCTACTGGCTCGTGCGCCGCGCCTTCGACATCGGCCGCACGGCGCTCCAGCTCGACCGCACCTTCGCCGGGCTGGTCGCCAAGGGCATCGGCGTGTGGATCGGCTGGCAGACCTTCATCAACATGGGGGTGAACCTGGGCCTGCTGCCAACCAAGGGGCTGACGCTGCCGCTGGTCAGCTATGGCGGCTCGGGCATCCTGATGAACTGCATCGGGCTGGCGATTGTGCTGCGGATCGACTACGAGAACCGGGTCTTGATGCGTGGGGGCAAGGTATGAGCGATCCGCGCACGCTGCTCGTGATGGCTGGCGGCACCGGGGGCCACGTGTTCCCGGGGCTGGCGGTCGCGCATGCACTGCGCGACGCCGGCTGGCGCGTGGTCTGGCTCGGCAACCGTACCGGCATGGAAGCCACGCTGGTGCCGAAGCACGACATCCCGATGGAATTCATCCAGTTCGGCGGGCTGCGCGGCAAGGGGCTGGTCACCAAGCTGCTGCTGCCGCTGAACCTGCTGCGCGCGTTCTGGCAGAGCATCGGCGCGCTGCGCCGGGTGCGCCCGGACGTGGTGCTGGGCATGGGCGGCTACATCACCTTCCCGGCCGGCATGATGGCGTCGCTGCTGGGCCGCCCGCTGGTGCTGCACGAGCAGAACTCGATTGCCGGCCTGACCAACAAGGTGCTGGCCAAGGTGGCCGACCGGGTGCTCTGCGCGTTCCCGGACGCGCTGCCGAACAGCGAATGGACCGGCAACCCGGTGCGCGAGGAGCTGGCGAGCCTGCCGGCGCCCGAGGCGCGCTACGACCATCGCACCGGCCCGCTGCGGGTGCTGGTGGTGGGCGGCAGCCTGGGCGCGGCGGCGCTGAACGACGTGGTGCCGAAGGCCATCGCGCTGCTGCCCGAGGGCCAGCGCCCGGTGGTGCGGCATCAGGCCGGTGCCAAGCAGATCGACACGCTGCGCGCCAACTACGCCGCAGCCGGCGTGGCGGGCGACACCGTGCCGTTCATCGACGACATGGCGGCGGCCTATGCCGACGCCGACCTGGTCATCTGCCGCGCAGGCGCGATGACGGTTTCCGAAGTGGCCGCCGCCGGTGTGGCGGCCCTGTTCGTGCCGTTTCCGCACGCGGTGGACGACCACCAGACCACCAACGCGAAGTTCCTGTCGAAGCAGGGCGCCGCATTGCTGGTGCAACAGAACGCATTGACCGCGGAGGGGCTGGCGCAGACGCTGGCCAGCCTGTCGCGGTCACAACTGAAAGACATGGCGCGCCTGGCGCGCGGCCTGGCCAAACCTGAGGCAACTCGGCGTGTCGCCGAGATTTGCCAAGAGATGGCGGGCCACTGACATATATGAATCAATGAAGCACATCGTCAAAAACATCCACTTCGTAGGCATTGGCGGGGCCGGCATGAGCGGCATCGCCGAGGTCCTGCTGAACCTGGGCTACAAGGTCTCGGGCTCGGACGTGGGCAGCAACGCCGCCACGCGGCGGCTGGCCACGCTGGGCGCGCGCGTCTTCCATGGCCACGATGCCGGCCATGTGGAAGGTGCCAACGCTGTCGTGGTCTCCACGGCGGTCACCAATGACAACCCCGAGGTGCTGGCCGCCCGGGCGCGCCGCATCCCCGTGGTGCCGCGCGCGATCATGCTGGCCGAACTGATGCGTCTGAAGCAGGGCATCGCCATTGCCGGCACGCACGGCAAGACCACCACCACGAGCCTGGTGGCCTCCGTGCTGGCCGAAGGCGGGCTCGACCCGACCTTCGTGATCGGCGGGCGGCTGAACTCGGCCGGCGCCAACGCGCGGCTGGGCACGGGCGATTTCATCGTGGCCGAGGCGGACGAGTCGGACGCCTCGTTCCTGAACCTGTTCCCGGTGATGGAAGTCATCACCAACATCGACGCCGACCACATGGACACCTACGGGCATGATTTCGCCCGGCTCAAGCAGGCGTTCGTGGAGTTCACCCAGCGGCTGCCGTTCTACGGCATCGCGGTGCTGTGTGTCGATGACCCGAATGTGCGCGAGATCCTGCCGTTCGTCTCGAAGCCGGTGGTGCGCTACGGCTTTGCCGAGGACGCCCAGATCCGCGCGGTCAACGCGCGCCCGGTGGACGGCCAGATGCATTTCACCGTCCATCGCCAGCTGAACGGCCATGCCGAGCCGCCGCTCGACGTGGTGCTGAACCTGCCCGGCCTGCATAACGTGCAGAACGCGCTGGCCGCTATCGCCATTGCCACCGAGCTGGAGGTGCCGGACGCCGCCATCGTCAAGGCGCTGCGCGAGTTCCACGGCGTGGGCCGCCGCTTCCAGCGCTACGGCGAGGTCGCCACGGCCGACGGCCAGGGCACCTTCACGCTGGTGGACGACTACGGCCATCACCCGGTGGAAATGGCCGCCACGCTGGCCGCCGCGCGCGGTGCCTTCCCGGGCCGCCGCCTGGTGCTGGCCTTCCAGCCCCACCGCTTCACGCGGACGCGCGACTGTTTTGAAGATTTCGTGAAGGTGCTTGGCACCGTGGACGCGCTGCTGCTGGCCGAGGTCTACGCCGCCGGCGAGGCGCCCATCGTGGCCGCCGACGGCCGGGCGATGACCCGCGCGCTGCGGGTGGCCAACAAGGTGGAGCCGGTCTTCGTCGAGCAGATCGAGGACATGCCGCAGGCCATCCTCAACGCAGTCCGTCCCGGCGACGTGGTCGTGACCATGGGCGCCGGCACGATCGGCGCGGTGCCCGGCCAGCTCGTATCGCAACAGACAACCCAGGCAAATCCGGCAGGAGGCCAGGCATGAGCTTCGTCGCCCATCCCAATATCGACCCGAAATCGCTGGGTAAGGTCGGCGTGCTGCTGGGCGGCCGTTCGGCCGAACGCGAGGTGTCGCTGATGTCCGGCAACGGCGTGCTGGCGGCGCTGCGCGCGCGCGGCGTGGATGCCCACCCGTTCGACCCGGCCCTGCAACCGGTGGCCGAACTGGCCGCCGCCGGCTTCGACCGCGTCTTTATCGCGCTGCATGGCCGCTACGGCGAGGACGGCACGATCCAGGGCATGCTCGAGATGCTGGGCATTCCGTACACCGGCAGTGGCGTGCTGGCGTCCGCGCTGGCCATGGACAAGCCCGCCACCAAGCGGCTCTGGATGTCCCACGGCCTGCCTACGCCGCGCTTCGCGGTGCTGCGCCCCGATACCGATTTCAACGCCGTGGTGGCGGATCTCGGCCTGCCGCTGATCGTCAAGCCGGCCCGGGAAGGGTCGTCGATCGGGCTGACCAAGGTCACTGATGCCAGCCAGATGCGCGAGGCCTTCGAGCGCGCGGCGGTGCTGGATGACGACGTGCTGGCCGAGAGTTTTATCGACGGCGCAGAGCTGACTTGCCCCATCGTGGGCGAGGGCGCGACCGCCGAGGCGCTGCCGGTCATCAAGATTGTCGCGCCCGAGTCGAACTACGACTATCAAAATAAGTACTTTACTGACGTTACCCAATATCTGTGCCCCTCGACCTTGCCTGAGGCGCTCGAGAACGAGGTGCGCGCCCTGGCCGTGGAAGCGTTCCGTGTGCTCGGCTGCCGTGGCTGGGCCCGCGCCGACGTGATGCTGACCCGCGACGGCAAGCCTTACCTGCTGGAAATGAATACGTCCCCCGGCATGACCGGCCACTCGCTGGTGCCGATGGCGGCGCGCGCGGTGGGCATCAGCTATGAGGACTTCGTGATCCAGGTGGTGGCGCAGGCCACGCTGGACCTGCATCCGAACGAGCACTGGAAGCCCTGATAACCGTAATTCGACGAAAACACAGCTCCTGAACCCGACCCATGTGGCATAACGCGCGCCTCCTCAACCTGATCGCCTCCGTGCTCTACGCACTGGTGGCGCTGATGGCGCTCGGGGCGGGCCTGCTGTGGCTGGCCCAGCGGCCGGTGTTCGCCATCACCCATGTGGAACTGCACGCCATGGACGGCCAGGCGCTGCGCCACGTGAACGGGCCGAGCGTGCGCGCCAACGCGCTGGGCAAACTGTCTGGCAATTTCTTTACGTTGGACCTGAACGCGGCGCGTCAGGCGTTCGAGTCGGTGCCGTGGGTGCGGCACGCGAGCGTGCGCCGCGAATGGCCGAACGGGCTGGCGGTGGAGGTGGAGGAGCATGAGGCGCTGGGTACCTGGGGCAGCCCGGAAAGCGGCCGGCTCCTCAATACCTATGGCGAGGTGTTCGTGGCCAACACCGCCGAGGCCGAGGAAGATGCCCAGCTGCTGGCACTCGACGGGCCGCCGGACAGCGAGGCCGATGTGGTCGAGAAGCTGGAAGTCATGCGGCAATGGTTCAAGCCGCTCAAGGCCGAGCCGCTGTCGGTGGCGTTGTCGTCGCGCTATGCGTGGCGCACGCGGCTGTCGAACGGCATGGTGATCGAGCTGGGCCGAGAGCAGACCGATGAGGATCGGGCAGCCATGGAGGCGCGGGTCAAGCGCTTCGTGGCCGCCTGGCCGCAGGTGACCGAGCAGGTGGGCAAGCAGGTGGAGTACGCCGACCTGCGCTATCCCAACGGCTTCGCGATCCGCGCGGCCAACGTCAGGTTCCTGACCGACGCCCAGGCTGCCGCGGCAGCAAAAGCGGCAAACGCGGCGGCGGCCAAAGCCTCCGGGGGAACGACGCCGGCAGCGGCGTCGGCAGGCAATCCCAATAACAATCCGACGCGACTCAAGAGCAAGAACGCGGAGAAAACCCGATGAGCAAGGAATACAAGGACTTACTGGTCGGTCTCGACATCGGCACCTCGAAGGTGGCGGCGGTGGTCGCGGAACTGCGCCCCGACGGCAGCTACGAAGTGATCGGGATGGGCCAGTCCGAGTCCAAGGGTCTGAAGAAGGGGGTCGTGGTCAATATCGAGGCCACCGTGCAGTCGATCCAGCGCGCGCTGGAGGAGGCCGAGCTGATGGCCGACTGCAAGATCGCCGAGGTCTTCACCGGCATTGCCGGCAGCCATATCCGCAGCTTCAACTCGAGCGGGATGGTGGCCATCAAGGACAAGGAGGTCACGCAGACGGACGTGGCCCGGGTGATCGAGACCGCCAAGGCGGTCAACATCCCGACCGACCAGCAGATCCTGCACATCCTGACGCAGGAATTCATCATCGACGGCCAGGAGGACGTGCGCGAGCCCATCGGCATGAGCGGCATCCGCCTGGAGGTCAAGGTCCATATCGTCACCGGCGCGGTCAGCGCGGCGCAGAACATCGTCAAGTGCGTGCGCCGCTGCGGGCTGGAAGTGCATGACCTGATCCTGCAGCCGCTGGCGTCGAGCCTGGCCGTGCTGACGGAGGACGAGAAGGAACTGGGCGTGGTGCTGGTCGATATTGGCGGCGGCACCACGGATATCGCCATCTTCAGCGAGGGCGCGATCCGGCATACGGCCGTGATCCCGATCGCCGGGGACCAGATTACCAACGATATTGCGATGGCCCTGCGCACGCCGACGCCGGACGCCGAGGACATCAAGATCCAGTACGGCATTGCCAAGCAGGCGATTGCCGACCCGGACGACATGATCGAGGTGCCGGGCGTGGGCGACCGTGGCACGCGCACGCTGAGCCGCCAGGCGCTGGCGGCCGTGATCGAGCCGCGCATCGAGGAACTGTATTCGCTGGTGCACCAGGTGGTGCGCGAGTCCGGCTACGAGGAACTGCTGTCCTCCGGCGTGGTGATCACCGGCGGCACGGCGATGATGCCGGGCATGGTGGAGCTGGGCGAGGACATCTTCCTGAAGCCGGTGCGCGTGGGCGTGCCCGAGTATCGCGGCAACCTGCACGAGGTGGTGAAGAGCCCGCGCTACTCCACGGTGATGGGCCTGCTGCTGGAAGGCCGGGTGCAGCGCATGCGTGGCCGCAAGGTGGCCGTGCAGAGCGGCTCGGTGAAGCAGGTGTGGACGCGCATGAAGGAATGGTTTGTCGGCAACTTCTGACGCCGGATGTGGTCAGGTTGTTTTAGGGATTTTTTTAGGCGTTTTACGAGTCAGCCATGCGTCGCGGTCAGCGAATCGCACGATGGCACGTTGAGCAGGTTTCTTCTTCTATTTTGGTTTCTTGTTCAGGAACCAAGGGCTGCGGCGGGGAGGCTGCAGCGTTTGGGGACTGATTTTTCACGGAGGCAGTGATGGACTTTGACATGATCGAATCGGAGATGCAGGACGGCACCATCATCAAGGTGGTGGGCGTGGGCGGTGCGGGCGGCAACGCCGTGCAGCACATGATCAGCCGTGGCGTGCAGGGCGTGGAATTCATCTGCATGAACACCGATGCCCAGGCGCTCAAGCGCTCCACGGCATCGCGCGTGCTGCAACTCGGTAACACGGGTCTGGGCGCCGGCGCCAAGCCGGAGGTGGGTCGCAACTGCGCCGAACAGGCGCGCGAGCAGATCGCCGATTCCCTGCGCGGTGCGCACATGGTCTTCATCACTGCCGGCATGGGCGGCGGCACCGGTACCGGCGCTGCCCCGATCGTGGCGCAGGTGGCCAAGGAAATGGGCATCCTGACCGTGGGCGTGGTCAGCAAGCCGTTCGACTTCGAAGGCGCACGTCGCGCCAAGGTGGCCGAACATGGCTCGGGCGAGCTGGAATCGTCGGTGGACTCGCTGATCGTGGTGCTCAACGAGAAGCTGTTCGAGGTGATGGGCGACGACGCCGAGATGGACAAGTGCTTCCAGTGCGCCGACGACGTGCTGCACAACGCGGTGGCCGGCATTGCCGAGATCATCAACGTTGACGGCCTCGTGAACGTCGACTTCGAAGACGTGAAGACGGTGATGGGCGAGCAGGGCAAGGCCATGATGGGCACGGCTACCGTATCCGGCGTGGATCGCGCCCGCCTGGCTGCCGAGCAGGCCGTCGCCAGCCCGCTGCTGGAAGGCGTGGACCTGTCCGGCGCGCGCGGCGTGCTGGTCAACATCACGGCCAGCCGCTCGCTGAAGCTGTCGGAAACCAAGGAAGTCATGAACACCATCCGCAGCTACGCCGCGGAAGATGCCACGGTGATTTTCGGCACGGTGTACGACGACTCGATGGGCGACGCGCTGCGCGTGACCGTGGTGGCAACGGGCCTGGGCCGTTCGGCCAAGAAGCAGCAGCCGATGACGCTGCTGAAGACTGGCACGGACAACATCCCGATGCAGATGATGGGCGGCATGACCGCTGCCCCGGCGCATGCCTCGCCGGACTACAGCGGCCTGGATACGCCGGCCGTGTGGCGCAGTTCGCGTGAGTCGGCATCGGCTCACGTGGCGGCGCTGCAGGAAAAGGGTGTGGACACGTACGACATCCCGGCCTTCCTGCGCAAGCAGGCGGACTGAGTTGGCTGCCGGCAGGGCGGCGGCTGCGGCCGTGCGCCTGGCGGGTTGCACGTGGTCTGATCCGCGAAGCCTGAGCGCTCCCTATCCGCTCGGCATTCGCCAGGACTGACGTAGCCCGTCAGCGCGCCCGGCTGCGCCGCGCCCGCGTCGGCACTGTCTCCGCCCGCATCCCGTTGCCGGGACAGGCGTGCCATCGGCCGCCTCCCCGGACTGTTTCCCGCCTTCCCGCGGCGGGATGCCTCGTCGTCCGCGCGGCGTGCCGAACCGGTGCGCCGCGCAGTCGTTTTTGTGGCCTATGATTGCAGTCAGGGTTTTCACCAGCCCCGACTTTCGTCTGTTCGGTCTTTAGGAAATCGCCCCCATGATCAGTGTTGGCCAGCGCGTCCCCGACGCCACCCTGTACGAATTCTTCGAAGCCGAGACCGGCGGTTGCGCGCTCGGTCCCAATGCCTTCCCGGTGGCCGAGTTGGTCAAGGGCCGCCGCATCGTCGTGTTCGGCCTGCCCGGCGCGTTCACGCCGACCTGCTCTGCCAAGCACGTGCCCGGCTTCGTGCAACTGGCCGACCAGTTCCAGGCAGCCGGTGTGGACGAGATCTGGTGCCACGCGGTCAATGACGCCTTTGTGATGGGCGCCTGGGGCCGTGAGCAGCAGACCGGCGGCAAAGTCCGCATGATGGCCGACGGCGCTGCACAATGGGCTCGCGCGCTCGGGCTGGACCAGGACCTGAGCCAGCGCGGCCTGGGCGTGCGCGCCAAGCGCTACGCGATGGTGCTGGATGACGGCGTGGTCACCCACCTGTTCGTGGAAGCCCCTGGCGAATTCAAGGTCAGCAGCGCCGAAGCCGTTCTTGGGGCGTTGCGCGCCTGACACGGATTGGCCCGATCGGAGTGATGTTTGGTCGACTTTGGTAACACTGGTTAACACCCCGACACAAAGTGGTGCGGCGCAATACACCAAGCGGTGGTAGTATCGCGTTATTAAAATTTGTGCCCAATAGCTTTTTATAATGTGGGCCACCTAAGAGATTGAGGCTGTCATGCTCAAACAGCGCACCATCAAATCCCTGGTGAAGACGGTTGGCATCGGTTTGCACTCGGGTCGCAAAGTGACGCTGACCCTGCGACCGGCCCCCGTCGATGCAGGCATCGTGTTCACCCGTGTCGATCTGCCGGAACCGGTGGAAATCCCCGTGGCCGCCAGCGCCATCGGCGACACGCGCCTGGCGTCCGTGCTCCAGAAGAACGGCGCGCGCGTCTCGACGGTGGAACACCTGATGTCGGCCTGCGCTGGCCTGGGGATCGACAATCTCTATGTCGACGTGGATGCCGAGGAAATCCCGATCATGGACGGCAGCGCAGCGTCGTTCGTGTTCCTGCTGCAGTCGGCGGGGATCGAGGAGCAGTCGGCGGCCAAGCGTTTCATCCGCGTGAAGCGCGCCGTGGAAGTGCGTGACGGCGACAAGCTGGCCCGCCTGGAGCCGTATTTCGGCTTCAAGCTCTCGTTCACGATCGACTTCCGTCATCCGGCCGTCGACAAGACCGGCCAGGCGTTCTCGATCGATTTCGCCGACACGAGCTACGTGCGCGAGATCGCCCGGGCCCGCACCTTCGGTTTCGCCCACGAGGTGGAAGCGCTGCGCGAGATGGGCCTGGCCCGTGGCGGCAGCCTGGACAACGCCATCGTGCTGGACGAGCACCGCATGCTGAACAACGAGGAACTGCGCTACGGCGACGAGTTCGTGCGCCACAAGATCCTCGACGCGATTGGCGACCTGTACGTGGTCGGCCATCCGCTGATCGGCGCGTATGTGGCCAACAAGTCCGGCCACGGCCTGAACAACCAGCTGCTGCGCGCGCTGCTGGCGGACCAGGAAGCGTACGAAATCGTGACGTTCGACAAGCTGGAGGAAGCGCCCACCGCCTTCCTGCCGCAGGTGCAGCCGGCGTTTGCCTGAGCATCCGCCCCCCCGGCGCAAACGACAACGGCCTCCCTTGGGAGGCCGTTTCTATTGAGTACCGCGGCGTCAGCGGTTGCGATGCCGCGCCAGCAGCGCCTCCACCGCTTCCTTCAGCGGCGAGGATTCCAGGCTTTGCGCCAGTTGATCCATGCTGGTCAGCCCCAGCGGCGGCAGGTTGGCCGTGCGCGGCTGCCGCGTGACCGGGCCAGTGTCCCAATCCCCGCGCCCGACCTCCGGTTGTACCCGTACCCGGATTGCGGTAACCTGCGAGCCCCGCTGTTGCAGCCGGGTAAGCAGGGTCGGCACCACTTGCCGTACCCGCGCGGCCGCCGCGCCATGCGCGGCCAGCAACAGCAATGTCGCTTCCGGCTGCGGGCCCCGGTTGTCATGCTTGACACCGGCCACGGCGATTCCGTCCTGCAGGCCGCGTGGCAGGAGCGACAGGACTTCCGTTTCCAGTGACGCCAGTTCGCGCGCCGTCTGCATCAGCGCCGAAACCGGCCCGGACTTGGTCAGCCAATCGTTGAGTGGCTTGGCAACCGGCGTCTGGAGAGCGTGGTGAGTGAACATGCGCATGCGCGCATTCTAGCGCGCAATCCTGGCCACCGAGAGCCGGGATGCCACGCCCGCATGCGCGACGAGGCCGGTCGGCCTCTTTTTGTCGGCGAAGGGGTAGGTCATGCAAATCATCGTGCTGCATCCGCGCGCGCCGCGGGTGTTCCGTCTTCAGCTCACGCCGCTGCGCGCCGGGCTGCTTGCCATCGTGGTGTGCCTGCTCGTGGCCGCCGCATCTTCCGCCATCACCTGGTATGTCGCCCGTGCCCAGCCGGGCGGCGAGGCCTCCGGGCAGGCGCGCGACAACGCCTACCTGCGCGCCAACCTTGCCGTGCTGGCCGCCCGCGTCGGTGAACTCCAGGCCCAGATGGTCCGGCTCGATGCGCTCGGCGAGCGCGTGTCCGGGCTGGCCGGCATCGCCCCCCAGGACTTCGACTTCCGCCATCGCCCAGCCCGGGGCGGCCCCGCCGGCGCCGAGCGATCCACCGCGCTGACGCTGCCCGACCTGCGTGACGAACTGGCGCGGCTTGGCAAGCAGGCCGAACATCGCGTGGATTTCTTTGATGTGATCGAAGGGGCACTCATCGACCGCCAACTGCGCGAGCGCCGCACGCCGAGCGTGATGCCGGTGGCGGTGGGCTACGATGGTTCGAGCTTCGGCACCCGCATCGATCCGTTCTCGGGCCGGCGCACCCGGCACGATGGCGTGGATTTCGTCGCCCCGACCGGCACGCCGATCGTCGCGGCGGCCGGCGGGGTGGTCGTGGCGGCCGAGTGGCACCCCGAGTACGGCAACATGATCGACATCGACCATGGCAATGGGCTCAAGACCCGCTATGCGCATGCGTCGAAATCACTGGTGAAGGTGGGCGATCTGGTCCGCGCCGGGCAGGAGGTGGCGCGCGTGGGCAGCACGGGCCGGTCCACCGGCGCGCATCTGCACTTCGAGGTCCATGTCAACGGCGTGCCGCGTAACCCGATCGGGTTCCTGACCGCCGCCGCGCCGAACCCGGCACCGGCGATTGCCACGGCGCCCGTGCCGACCGATCGCGCCGCCATCCGCTAACGGCGCGGAACATTGAAGGCGGCGGGATAGTCCCAACCTGTCGAAGGTGGTCTGGCGGCTGTTGCGCCAGCGCAGAAGGAGCCCGTTTGGGCCCCGGCCACGACACCGCCACATGATAAACTCGGCGTTTTGCGCCAATCCACCCATTCCTCGCCGTCGTCCAAGCCGTATCCGGGCCGCGCGCGCAGGGGAAAGCACTCGATGATCACGGGCCTTCTCAAGAAAGTCTTCGGCAGCCGCAACGAACGGCTGATCAAACAATATCGCGGCATGGTCGCGAAGATCAACGCGCTCGAGCCGAAATTCGAACAGCTTTCGGATGACGACCTGCGCGGCATGACCGAGACCTTCCGCCAGCGCCATGCGGGCGGGGAGTCGCTCGAGGCGCTGCTGCCGGAGGCGTTCGCTGTCTGCCGCGAGGCCAGCAAGCGCGTCATGAAGATGCGCCACTTCGACGTGCAGCTGATCGGCGGCATGGTCCTGAACGACAACAAGATCGCCGAAATGCGTACCGGCGAGGGCAAGACGCTGACCGCCACGCTGGCCGTGTACCTCAATGCCATTACCGGCAAGGGCGTGCACGTGGTGACCGTGAACGACTATCTGGCCCAGCGCGATGCCGAGTGGATGGGCCGCCTGTACAACTTCCTGGGGCTGTCGGTGGGGGTCAACCTCTCGCAGATGCCTCATGACGAGAAGCAGCGCGCCTATAACTCGGACATCACCTACGGCACGAACAACGAGTTCGGCTTCGACTACCTGCGCGACAACATGGTCTACGACCCGTCGCAGCGCGTGCAGCGCCCGCTGCACTACGCGATCGTCGACGAAGTGGACTCGATCCTGATCGATGAGGCGCGTACGCCGCTGATCATCTCGGGCCAGGCCGAGAACCAGACCGACCTGTACCAGCGCATGAACGGCATTCCCAAGCTGCTCGTGCGCCAGATCGGCGAGGAAAAGGCCGACGGCACCGGCGTGGAGACGCCCGGCGACTACTACGTGGACGAGAAGGGCCATCAGGTCTACCTGACCGAGGCCGGCCACGAGAAGGCGGAAGAGATCCTGGCCCAGCAGGGCCTGATCGGCGAGGGCGAATCGCTCTACGCGCCGCAGAACATCACGCTGATGCACCACCTGTACGCAGCCCTGCGCGCGCACAGCCTGTTTCACCGCGACCAGCACTACGTGGTGCAGAACGACGAAGTGGTGATCGTCGATGAATTCACGGGCCGCCTGATGACGGGCCGCCGCTGGTCCGACGGCCTGCACCAGGCCGTGGAAGCCAAGGAAGGCGTGACGGTCCAGCAGGAAAACCAGACGCTGGCGACCATCACCTTCCAGAACTACTTCCGCATGTACGAGAAGCTGGCCGGCATGACCGGCACGGCGGACACGGAAGCGTACGAATTCCAGGAAATCTACGGCCTCGAGGTCGTGGTGATCCCGACCAACCGCCAGGCCCAGCGCAAGGACCTGCAGGACCAGATCTACAAGACGTCGAAGGAACGCTACGACGCCGTGGTGCGCGACATCCGCGACTGCTACGAGCGTGGCCAGCCGGTGCTGGTGGGCACGACGTCGATCGAGACGTCCGAGTACCTGTCGGACCTGCTGAACAAGGAAAAGCTGCCCCACCAGGTGCTGAACGCCAAGCAGCACGAGCGCGAGGCCGAGATCGTGGCCCAGGCGGGCCGTCCCAAGATGATCACGATCGCCACGAACATGGCCGGTCGCGGTACCGACATCGTGCTGGGCGGCAATGTGGAGAAGCAGGCCGGCTTCATCGAGATCGACGCAAGCCTGTCGGATGCCGACAAGGCCGCCCGCATCACCCAGCTCAAAGACGAATGGCAGTCGCTGCACGACCAGGTCAAGGCGGCCGGCGGCCTGCATATCGTCGGCACCGAGCGCCATGAGTCGCGCCGGATCGACAACCAGCTGCGTGGCCGTGCCGGCCGCCAGGGCGACCCGGGTTCGTCGCGCTTCTACCTGTCGCTGGACGACCAACTGCTGCGCATTTTCGCCGGCGACCGCGTGCGCGCGATCATGGAACGGCTGAAGATGCCCGAGGGCGAGCCGATCGAGGCTGGCATCGTCACACGCTCGATCGAATCGGCGCAGCGCAAGGTGGAAGGCCGCAACTTCGACATCCGCAAGCAGCTGCTCCAGTACGACGACGTGGCCAACGACCAGCGCAAGGAGATCTACAAGCTCCGCAACGACGTGCTGGAATCCAACGACGTCGGCGAGATGGTGGGCAACCTGCGCGAGAGCGTGCTGGTGGAGCTGTTCCGCGACCACGTGCCTGCCGAGACCATGGAAGAGCAGTGGGACATCGCCAGCCTGGAAGCGCGCCTGCGCGACGACTGGGGCCTGGACGTGCCGCTGGCCAAGACCATCGAGGGCGCCCAGAGCATCGAGGACGAGGAACTGCTGAACCTGGTGATGACCACGGCGCGCGAGACCTACGACGCCAAGGTCAATCAGGTGGGCCGGGAATCGTTCGCTGGCTTCGAGCGCTCGGTCATGCTGCAGAGCATCGACACGCACTGGCGCGAGCATTTGGCCGCGCTGGACCACCTGCGCCAGGGCATTCACCTGCGCGGCTATGCGCAGAAGGACCCGAAGCAGGAGTACAAGCGCGAGTCGTTCGAACTGTTCGCGCGCCTGCTGGACGTGATCAAGAGCGAAGTCACCCGCGTGATCTTCAATGTGCAGATCCAGTCGCCGGAGCAGCTCGAGCAGGCTTCGGAGCAGATCGAGGAAGGGCTGGCGCACCTGGAGAATGTGCAATACAAGCACGACGAGTTTGCCGAGCGCGCCGAGCCGGTGGAAGACGCCTCGCTGGCGCGCCGCAGTACCGCGCAGGCTGCCATGGCCGCGATGGGCGCGGACGTGGCGGTGGCCGGCATGCCGAAGGTGGGCCGCAACGATCCGTGCCCGTGCGGATCGGGCAAGAAGTTCAAGCAGTGCCACGGCAAGCTTAGCTGAGCCGGGGACCCTCTCCCTCTCCCGCGACATCGTCCGGGAGAGGGAAGTCACAGACCGCACAATGCCCGCGCAAGCGGGCATATTTGTCAGATGCAACCAAGGAGCCGCACATGCCCGTGAACCTGCCGCTGCCCCAGGCAGAGAATTTGAAATCCGTTGCCGGCGTGGAGCTGGGTTGGGCCGAGGCGGGCATCCGCAAGGCCAATCGCAAGGATGTGCTCGTGGTCCGCGTGGCCGAGGGCAGCACCGTGGCCGGCGTGTTCACGCAGAACCGCTTCTGCGCCGCGCCGGTGCAGGTCTGCCGCGAGCACCTGGCCACGGGCCCGGGCATCCGCGCGCTGGTGGTCAACACCGGCAATGCCAACGCCGGTACCGGCGAGCCGGGCCTGAAGGCTGCGCGCGCCACGTGCGACGCGCTGGCCGCTCAGCTTGGCATCGCCGCCAGCCAGGTGCTGCCGTTCTCGACCGGCGTGATCCTGGAGCAACTGCCGGTCGATCGCCTGACTGCCGCGCTGCCGGCCGCCATCGCCAATGCACGCGCCGACAACTGGCTGGCCGCCGCCGAGTCGATCATGACCACCGACACACAGCCCAAGGCCGCGTCGCGCACGGTGCAGATCGACGGCAAGACGGTCACGATGTCCGGCATCAGCAAGGGCGCCGGCATGATCCGCCCGAACATGGCGACCATGCTCGGCTTCATCGCGCTGGACGCCGCCGTGGCGCAGCCGGTGCTCCAGGCGCTGGTGTCGCACGCCGCCGACCACTCGTTCAACAGCATCACGATCGATGGCGATACGTCCACCAATGACTCGTTCGTGCTGATTGCCACGGGCAAGGCCGGGGTATCCATCGACCGCGCCGACGGCCCGGCCTTCGCCGCGCTGCGCGACGCCGTGACGTCGCTGGCGCAGGAACTGGCCCAGATGATCGTGCGCGACGGCGAGGGTGCCACCAAGCTGATGACGATTCGCGTGGAAGGCGGCAACAACGTGGCCGAATGCCGCCAGATCGCCTACGCGGTGGCGCATTCGCCGCTGGTCAAGACCGCGTTCTACGCCTCGGACCCCAACCTGGGCCGCATCCTGGCCGCCGTGGGCTATGCCGGTGTGAACGACCTTGATGTCGATCGCGTGAACCTGTGGCTCGATGACGTCTGGGTGGCCCGCGACGGCGGCCGCAACCCCGACTACCGCGAGGAAGACGGCCAGCGCGTGATGAAGCAGGCCGAGATCACCGTGCGCATCGCGCTGGGCCGCGGCAACGCCGAAGCCACCGTGTGGACCTGCGACCTTTCGCACGACTACGTGTCGATCAACGCCGACTATCGTTCGTAATTTCCTGAATTCGCCCCTGCCATGTCTGACCTTGCTGCCCGCCTCGATAGCTTTCTCGCCCGACTGGAACAATGGCTGCCGCCGCAACTGAGCGACGCGGACTGGCAGGAGGCGGTAGCGTTCCGCTGGCGCAAGCGTCAGAGCCTGTTCGGCAACATCGGCTATCTGCAGGCGATCAAGCAGCTTCCGCCGATCCATCTGGACGATCTCAAGAACATCGAGCGCCAGAAGGACGCCATCGTCGCCAATACGCGCCAGTTCGTGCAGAAGCTGCCGGCCAACAACGTGCTGCTGACTGGCGCGCGCGGTACCGGCAAGTCGTCGCTGATCAAGGCTTGCCTGAACGCGTATGTGAAGGAAGGGCTGCGGCTGGTGGAGGTGGACAAGGACGACCTGGGCGACCTCGGCGATATCGTCGAACAGCTGGCCCAGCGGCCCGAGCGCTTCGTGATCTTCTGCGATGACCTGTCGTTCGAGGACGGCGAGTCGGGCTACAAGTCGCTGAAGTCCGCGCTGGACGGCTCGGTGGCCGCCCAGTCGGACAACGTGCTGATCTACGCCACGTCCAACCGCCGCCACCTGCTGCCCGAGTACATGAAGGACAACGAGACCTACCAGCACACGGCCGATGGCGAAATCCATCCGGGCGAGGTGGTCGAGGAGAAGATCTCGCTGTCCGAGCGCTTCGGGCTGTGGCTGTCGTTTTATCCGCCCAAGCAGGACGAGTACCTGGCCATCGTCGGCCATTGGCTGGGGCACTTCGGCTGCAGCGCCGAGGACATTGCCGCCGCGCGTGGCGATGCGCTGGTCTGGGCGCTGGAGCGCGGTTCGCGCTCGGGCCGGGTGGCGTGGCAGTTTGCGCGCGACTGGGGTGGCAAGCACGGCAAGCCGTTCGTGGCCGACGTGGGACCCCAGGCATGAGCGGCGCTGGCACGGTGGTCTCCGCGGACGGCCAGGCGCGCCCGGTCACGGAGGTGGCCGTCGGCGTGCTGGTGCGGCCCGATGGCCGCTTCCTGCTGGCGCAACGCCCGGCGGGCAAGCCGTACGAGGGTTACTGGGAATTCCCGGGCGGCAAGCTCGAGCCGGGTGAGACCGTCGAGGCCGCGCTGACGCGCGAGCTGCACGAGGAACTCGGCCTCGACGTCACGCGCAGCGAGCGCTGGCATACGCTCGAACATGACTACCCGCACGCCTATGTGCGGCTCTATTTCTGCAAGGTCACCGACTGGGTTGGCCAGCCGGTCGGCCGCGAAGGCCAGGCGTTCTCATGGCAGTACGCCCCGGTTGATGTCGGCCCGCTATTGCCGGCGACGATCCCGGTCGTGGCATGGCTCGCGGAGGAGCGCCCCACGCCCTGAGTGGCCGCATGCCAGTCCCGTCGCCCCCGTCACCAGAAGCTGAACAATAAACACTGGAGGCCCAATGCAACGTGTCGACCGCATCGACGATGCCATCTCCCTGCCCGAGCTGACGCTACGCGGCATCATCCTGGGCGCGCTGATCACCGTGGTGTTCACTGCGTCCAATATCTACCTCGGCCTGAAAGTCGGCCTGACCTTCTCCTCCGCCATTCCGGCCGCCGTGATCTCGATGGCCGTGCTGCGGCTGTTTCCGGGCGCCAATATCCTCGAGAACAACATGGTGCAGACGCAGGCGTCCGCCGCGGGCACCTTGTCGTCGATCATCTTCATCCTGCCGGGGCTGGTGATGCTCGGCCACTGGCAGGGCTTTCCGTTCTGGCAGACGCTGTCGATCTGCGCGGCGGGCGGCATGCTTGGCGTGATTTTCAGCATTCCGCTACGTCACGCGATGGTCGTGAAGAGCGATCTGCCGTATCCCGAGGGCGTCGCGGCGGCCGAGATCCTGCGCGTGGGCAGCGCCAGCCAGGCGCCCGGCGAGACCCGGCAGGCCACCGGACTGGCCGACCTGCTAGCCGGCGGCGTGGCGGCGGGCCTGTTCAGCTTCGCGGCGGGCGGGCTGCGTGTGCTGGCCGAAGGGGCCAATGCGTGGCTGGCTGCGGGCGCATCGGTGGTGCGGCTGTCGATGGGGTTCTCGCTGGCGTTGGTCGGCGCCGGGTATCTGGTCGGCATCGTCGGCGGGCTGGCCATGCTGCTGGGCCTTGTGCTCACCTGGGGCGTCGCCGTGCCGTGGCTGACCGCGATCACGCCGATGCCGGCCGGGGCCACGCTGGCGAGCTTCGGTACCTCGGTCTGGAGCTCGCAGGCACGCTTTATCGGTGCCGGCACCATCGGGATTGCCGCGATCTGGACGCTCGCCACGCTGTTCAAGCCGATGGTCGAGGGCGTGCGGGCGTCGATGGGCGCGCTGCGCGGGAACGGCCGGGGCCAAGGCGCGGAGGAGGGCGGCGAGATGGCCCGGACCCAGCGCGACCTGCCGGCGGTCTGGATCGGCGCCATCACGCTGGTGCTGCTGGCCGTGCTGGCGGTCACGTTTGGCCATTTCCTCGCCCCGTCGCCGCTCGATGCCGGCGCGATGTGGCGGCTGGTGGCCTGCGCCGTGCTGTTTGCCTTCGTGTTCGGCTTCCTGGTGGCGGCGGCCTGCGGCTATATGGCGGGGCTGGTCGGCTCGTCCGCCAGCCCGATCTCGGGCATCGGCATCATCGCCGTGATCCTGGTGTCGCTGCTGATCCTCGGCGTGGGCACGCTCGACGGGCTGATGGGCACGCCGGAAGGCGGCAAGTTCGCGATTGCGCTGGCCATCTTCACCACGTCGGCGGTAGTGGCGGTGGCGTCGATTGCCAACGACAACCTCCAGGACCTGAAGACGGGCTGGCTGGTCGGCGCCACGCCGTGGCGCCAGCAGGTGGCGCTGCTGATCGGCTGCGCCGTGGGCGCGGCGGTGATTCCGCCGGTGCTGGAGCTGCTCTACAACGCGTACGGCTTTGCCGGCGCGCTGCCCCGGGCCGACATGGACCCCGGCCAGGCACTCGCGGCGCCGCAGGCCACGCTGATGACGGCCATCGCCACGGGCATTTTCACGCACCAGCTGAACTGGACCATGATCCTGATCGGCGTGGCGCTGGGCGTGGTGCTGATTGCCATCGACGAAATGCTGCGCCGCCGGGGCGGCGTGGCGCGCCTGCCCGTGCTGGCGGTGGGCATCGGCATCTACCTGCCGCCGACCATCAGCTCTGCGCTGGTGGTGGGCGCGGTGCTGTCGTGGTGGCTGCTGCGGGGCGAGCGCCGCCGCGCCGAGGCACGTGGCGATGACGTGACGCTGGCGGTGGCGCACGCCGAGCGGCGCGGCACGCTGCTGGCGTCGGGGCTGATCGTCGGGGAGAGTCTGGTCGGCGTGGCGCTGGCGGCCATCATCGGCCTGTCCGGCAAGGAAGCGCCGCTGGCGCTGGTCGACGCAGGGTTTGCCACCACAGCCGAGTGGCTGGGGCTGGCGGTCTTCGTGCTGGTCTGCGTGGGATTCTACCGGCGCGTGCTGGCGGCGCGGTAGTCAGGAGAGGCCGGGCGGCGGTGCGCCGCTCAGTCGTCCTCGTCTTCGGGCAGGTCCGCCGAGGGCGTCTCGTCGGGCTTGCCGCCAATCACATACTTCTCGGCCGCCCAGGCGCCCAGGTCGATCTGCTTGCAGCGGTCGGAGCAGAAGGGACGGAACTTGTTTTCCTGCACCCACGGCACATCCTTGCCGCAGGTGGGACATTTGACGACGGCTGGCATCGGGAAGACTTCAGAAATTGCAGAGCTTGAGCAGGAACGGGATGTCGGCATCGACCGAACGCGGTCGCATGTCGCCGTCCTGCTGGGTGAAACGGACCCAGAGCATGTACTTGTTGGCGCTCATCTCGGGGATGAAGGCCAGCAGCGAGTCGTCGAGGTAGACCTGCATCAGCTGGTAGCTGCGGCCTGACAGCATCTGCTGGTAGCTGCCGCCCGTGGCGATGACCTTGCCGCTCTGGCCGGACTCGCGCAGCAGCCGCAGCACGATCGACGTGCCCATGCGCAGCGACGTGAGCGGGCGCGCCCACTTGAGGATATCGGCCTGGCGGTCCTCGGCAGGGCGGTGCTGCCACGCGAAATAGGCCGGCAGGTCGAATTCGCAGGTGCCGCCCGGGATGATGGCGCGGCTGCGGATGCTCGTGAGCCACTCGTTGTCGGCCAGCAGCTGGCCAGCCTTGCCCACGGTTTGGTTCAGCGCGGTAATGCCCTGTTCGATCTCGGCAATGACGTTGGCCAGCGCGTCCTGGTCGATCTGCGGATTGGCGCGCAGCGGCGAGAGCGCCTGGCGCTGGCGCTCCAGTTCCTTGATCAGGTCGGTCTTGAGGTCGGCGCGGCCGGCCACGTCGATGATCTCGAAGATCGTCGTAATGGCCACGTGATGCTGCTGCGGGTGAACCTGCCCGAGGAAATAATCCAGCCGATCGAACAGGTCTTCCAGGCGCAGGAGCGTCCTGATGCGTTCGTTGAAAGGATATTCGTACAGGATCAAGGGAGGTATCCGTGCTGCGCGCCGAGGGGCCGGAAGCCGAAGGGCAGTTTCAATCGAGTGCCGGAGGACGGCGGTCTGGCGGAACTTCGGAAAATCCGTCAGTTAGCACGCTTTTCCCGGCATGTTCAGCGCATTCTATGCGAGTCGCGCCCCGAGGACAAATGCAATCTGCCCGTGCGGCGTACTCGGGGCGTGCCGTGCTAGCCGGCGTGCTGGCGATACTTGGCGTCGAGCCGCGCCACCTGGGGCGCGAGGGCTTCGGGCGGGCCGTCGTTGTCGATCACATCGTCGGCCACGGCCAGCCGCGCGGCGCGCGTGGCCTGCCGGGCCATGATCGCCAGCGCCTGCGCGCGCGTGAAGCCGTTGCGCGCCATCACACGGGCGATCTGGGTCTCTTCCTGGCAGTCGACCACCAGCACGCGGCCCACGCGGGCGCGCCAGCTGCCGGATTCCACCAGCAGCGGCACCACATAGATCAGATACGGATGCTGGCCGCCCGCGCGGACGGCGGCGGCGCGGGACTCCGTCAGCGAACGGATCAGCGGATGGGTGATGCCCTCGAGCGTGGCCTTGGCCGTCGGGTCCGAGAAGACCAGGGCGCGCATGGCGTCGCGGTCCATGGCGCCGTCCGGGCGCAGGCACCCGGGGCCGAACGCCGCCACGAGCGGGCCGATGGCGGCGCCGCCGGGCGCGGTGATTTCATGCGCGAGCAGGTCGGTATCGATCAGCGCGGCGCCGCGTGCGGCAAACATGTCGGCAACGCGGGTCTTGCCGGAGCCGATGCCGCCCGTGAGTCCGATTTCCAGCATGGAGAAGCGTGTCGGTAGCGTGGAGGAATGGCGCCAACGATACCAGTTTTCCCGTCAGCGGCTGAAGGTCAGCCCCAGCGGCAGCACATCGGCGCCGAAGAACAGCACGATCAGCCCCGCGCCGGCGATGAACGGCCCGAACGGGAACGGCGTCTCGCGGCCCTGGCGCCGCACGACCAGCAGCACGATGCCGAACACCGCGCCCACGATCGACGACAGCAGCACCAGCGCCGGCAGCGCCTGCCAGCCGAACCAGGCGCCCAGCGCGCCCATCAGCTTGAAGTCGCCATAACCCATGCCCTCCTTGCCGCGCACGAGCTTGAACAGCCAGTAGACGCTCCACAGCAGCAGGTAGCCGGCGGCGGCGCCAATCACGGCATCGGCCAGCGGCGCGAAGGCGCCGTTCAGGTTCAGCAGCAGCCCGAGCCAGAGCAGGGGCAGCGTGATCTGGTCCGGCAGCAACTGGGTGTCGGCGTCGATCATGGTCAGCGCGACCAGGCTCCAGACCATGACGATGGCGGCCAGCGCCTGCACGGTCGCGCCGAAATGCCACATCGCCAGCGCGCTCAGCACGGCCGTGGCCAGTTCCACCAGCGGATAGCGGATACCGATGGGCGCCTTGCAGGCCGAGCATTTCCCACGCAGGAGCAGGTAGCTGATCACCGGCACATTTTCCCAGGCGGCGATCTGGTGGCCGCAGTGCGGGCAGGCCGAGCGCGGCACCATGAGGTTGTAGCGGTCCGGGTGGGGCAGCGGCTCGTCTCGGAGTTCGGCCAGATAGTTGGCCTCGTCGTGCTCCATCATCCGGGGCAGGCGATGGATCACCACGTTGAGGAAACTGCCCACCAGCAGGCCCAGCAGGCCGGCCGCCACGATCAGGAACAGCGGCGGCACGGCTTCAAGCGCGGATACAGCCTGCATCGGTCACACCACCTGGCCCAGCTTGAAGATCGGCAGGTACATCGCCACCACCATGCCGCCAATCAGCACGCCCAGGATCACGATGATCAGCGGCTCGATCAGGCTGGAGATGGCCGCCACGGCGTCATCGACCTCGCGCTCGTAGAATTCCGCCACCTTGAGCAGCATGTTGTCCAGCGCGCCAGACTCCTCGCCAATCTGCGTCATCTGGAGCACCATGTTGTCGAACACGTGCGTGGCCTGCATGGCGTTGGTCAGGCTGGTACCGATCCGCACGGCCTGTTCGATTTCCCGCGTGGCATCGTAATACAGCCAGTTACCGGCGGCGCCGGCCACGGATTCCATCGACTCCACCAGCGGCGTGCCGGCGGCGAACATCGTGGCCAGCGTGCGGGTCCAGCGTGCGATCACGGCCTTGCGGAACAGGCTGCCGAAGATCGGCAGCTTCAGCAGTGCCTTGTCGTGCCAGCGCTGGACCTTTTCGGAGGTCTTGCGCGCCCGGATGTAGAAGATGATCGAGGCAATCGGTATCCCGATCACCAGATACCAGTACGTGACGAAGAAGTCGGACATGTTGATCACGACCATCGTCGGCGCAGGCAGGGCGGCGCCGAAGCTCGAGAACACGCCCTTGAACGCCGGAATCACGAACAGCATCAGCACCACGGTCACGGCGAAGGCCACGCAGAGCACCGAGATCGGGTAGATCATCGCGGACTTGATCTGGCTCTTCAGCGCGATGGTCTTTTCCATGTAGAGCGAAAGGCGCTCCAGCAGGGCATCGAGAATACCGCCCTGCTCACCCGCGTCGATCAGGTTGCAGTACAGCGTGTCGAAGTACTTCGGCTGGCGCCGGAACGCCGTGGCCATGCTGCTGCCGGCCTCGATGTCGAAGCGGATGTCGGACAGCAGCTGGGTGAAATTGGGGTTGGCGTGGCCGCGCGCGATGATGTCGATCGATTGCAGCAGCGGAATGCCGGCCTTGAGCATGGTCGAGAGCTGGCGCGTGAAGTACGCAATATCCTTCTCGGTGATCTTCTTGCCGCGCGCCGCCTTGCGCTTCTTCATCTTGACGACGGTCAGCCCCTGCTTGCGCAGCGTGGCGACGACCTCCGCCTGGCTTTCGGCCCGTTGCTCGCCCTTGAAGCCCTTGCCCTTCCGGTCCTTGGCTTCCCACTCGAAGATGTATTGCGTGGGCGCCTTCCGCCCTGATTTGGCCCGCGACGGCGCTGCCGTCCGGGCGCCCGCCGCTGGTGCGCGCGTCGCCATGATTTGACCCCCGACTAATGTCTATTGACTATTGTTTTACGTATTGGTGGTCGCCAGCACTTCTTCGAGTGACGTGACGCCCTGTTTGACCTTGAGCAGGCCAGATTCCCGCAAAGATAGCACGCCGTCCCGGCGCGCCTGCTCGGCGATTTGCAGCGCCGTGCCGTGCGACAGAATGATCTGCTGCATGGCTTCCGTAATCGGCATGACCTGGTAAATACCGCAGCGGCCCTTGTAGCCGCTGCCATTGCAGCGCTCGCAGCCCACCGGGTGGTAGGGCTGCCAGCTGCCGTCGGTGTCGGCCTCGGTGAAGCCGGCGTCGAGCAGGGCCGGCTTGGGAATGTCGCCCGCACGCTTGCAGGTGCAGAGCCGGCGCGCCAGCCGCTGCGCCGTGATCATCAGCACCGACGACGCGATGTTGAACGGCGCCACGCCCATGTTCATCAGGCGCGTGAGCGTGGTCGGGGCGTCGTTGGTGTGCAGCGTGGAGAGCACCAGGTGGCCCGTCTGGGCGGCCTTGATCGAGATATCGGCGGTTTCCAGGTCGCGGATTTCGCCGACCATGATGATGTCCGGATCCTGCCGCAGGAACGACTTCAGCGCCGCCGCGAAGGTCAGGCCGGCCTTGTCGTTCACGTTCACCTGGTTGATGCCGGGCAGTTGGATTTCCGCCGGATCCTCGGCCGTGGAGATATTGATGTCGCCCTGGTTCAGCATGTTCAGGAACGTATAGAGCGACACCGTCTTGCCGCTGCCGGTGGGGCCGGTGACCAGCACCATCCCGTACGGCCGCTTGATCACCTCCAGCAGCAGCGCCTTCTGCGCGGGCTCGTAGCCGAGCTGGTCGATGTCGAGCTTGTCGGACGAGGATTCCAGAATCCGCATCACGATCTTCTCGCCGAACAGCGTGGGCAGCGTGGAGACGCGGAAGTCGATCGCTTTCTCGATGACCTCCTTGGCGTCCTTGTCCTTGGGCAGCGAGAGCAGCAGCTTCATGCGGCCGTCCTGCGGCACGCGCTTTTCCGAGATGTCCAGGCGCGACAGCACCTTGATCCGGGTGGCGATCTTGTCGCGGATATCGAGCGGCGGACGCGCCACTTCCTGCAGCACGCCGTCCACGCGGAAGCGCACGCGGTAGAAGAACTCGAAGGGCTCGAAGTGCAAGTCCGATGCGCCGCGCTGGAAGGCTTCGGTCAGCAGCTTCTGGAGGAAGCGCACCACGGGGGCATCGTCGATTTCGTTGCCCGGCGTGCCCTTGCGGGCGCCGGCCGCAGCGGCCACCGGGTCGTACTCGATCATCTTGGTGGCGGTGGGCGTCACGGGGGAGATGTTCTTCATCGTCCCGAGCGCCTCGCCGGCGGCGCGCACGTGCTTCATCAGCTTGTCGTGCTCTACCACCACGGTTTCCACCGGCAGGTTGAACTTCTGCTTGATGGCGTCCACACCGGCCTGGTTGGTCGGGTCGGACAGCGCCACGATGAGCCGGTTCTCACGGCGGCCCAGCGGCAGCAGGCGGTGGGCGTGGAATTCGCGGTTGCCGGCCAGCGCGGGCGGCACGCGGTTGAGGTTGTACTGGGCCAGGTCCAGCAGCGGCAACTGGTACTTGTCGGCGGCGAAGATGGCCACGTCGTGGGCAGACATGGTGCCGCTGCCGATGATCTCGTCAATCAGCTGCGACTTCTTCTCCCGGGCCGATTGCTCAAGCTGCGCGAGTAGCGCGGGGGCGATCCGTCGGCTCTGGGCGAGCGCAAGGCCTAGTGTCATGGCGAAATACGAGCGATAAGCGCACGATCGGATGAAGCCGGCCGGCGGCGCGTTTGACTGCGGCGGGATCGGGTGCAAAGGGTCCCGGACCGGGGCAGTTTGCCGTCGGGGTCACTTTTTGTAAAGCGACGGGGCGGGCGCGTTGGCGTTTGCGCGACACGTCCGCAACCCTACTTGCGCGGGGGAAGGAGAAGGGGGGCGGGAAACGAAAAAAGCCGCACATTGCTGTGCGGCTTTTTCGTGGACATCACGCTGGCGCATGACATCGAAATCTGGTCGGGGTGAGAGGATTCGAACCTCCGGCCTCTACGTCCCGAACGTAGCGCTCTACCAGGCTAAGCTACACCCCGATTTCTTGGTACTGCTAGGGTTTTTTCGCGCTGACTTGTCGGTGCGTTGTTACGACTGACGTTGCAGCGAGAAAGCACACAAGTGTATCAGCGTTTCCTTCAGTTGGGAAGAGGGAAATTGCATTGCTGCCTTTTCCGCGGCTTCCGCTTCGCGCTGGGCGGCGGCGAACGTCACCTCCAGCGCGCCGCTGGCGTGAATGGCCGAGAAGACTGCATCAAAGTGTTCCGTCCCGCCTTCGACGATGGCCTCGCGTGCGAGTTCGCGCTGTTCCGCCGTGCCGTGCTCGAGCAGGTGCAGCAGTGGCAGCGTGGGCTTGCCTTCGCGCAGGTCGTCGCCGGCGTTCTTGCCCATCTGCTCGGCGCTGGCCGTGTAGTCGAGCATATCGTCGATCAGCTGGAATGCCGTGCCGATGCGGCGGCCGTACTCGGCTGCGGCTTCTTCCATGGCGGGATCCGCGCCGGCCAGCACCGCGCCCAGTTCCGCGGAGGCTTCGAACAGCTTGGCGGTCTTGTAGCGGATGACCTGGAGGTAGCGCTCCACGGTCACGTCCGGGTCGTGCATGTTCAGCAGTTGCAGGACCTCGCCCTCGGCAATCACGTTGGTTGCATTGGAGAGGATCTCCATGATGCGCATGCTGCCGGCTTCCACCATCATCTGGAAGGCGCGCGAATAGAGGAAGTCGCCCACCAGCACGCTGGCCGCGTTGCCGAACACCGCGTTGGCGGTCTGGCGGCCACGGCGCAGCTCGGATTCGTCCACCACGTCGTCGTGGAGCAGCGTGGCGGTGTGGATGAACTCCACCACCGCGGCGAGTTCGTGATGGCGATGGCCGTCGTAGCCGAACGCGCGCGCCGAAAGCAGCAGGATGACTGGACGCAGCCGTTTGCCGCCAGCACCGATGATGTATTCGCCGATCTGCTCGATCAGGGGCACTTCAGAGGACAGGCGGCGCCGGATGACGGCATCGACGGCGCGCATGTCGGCAGCGACCGGGGCAAGCAAGGCAGTGGCGGAAGACTGGGACAAGATGGAATCACCGGTTCGCAAAACCGGAGGATTATATGCGATCGCGGTGTCGCCATGGCCGCTGGCATGCGGCCGGAACGCCCCGGAAGGGGCGGCGCCTATCTATAATGACGGCATGAACAAGGCCCCTGCCACCCGTCGGCAGGTCCGCCGCACCGCCTGGTGGGTGGCGTTTGCCGCCCTTGCCGGGTTCCTGCTCGCCGACCTGACCTGACCCGCATCCCCGGCGCGAAGTGCGTCAGTCGCCGCTGCGCAACGCTCCGGCGGGCTATCTATTTGTTTCCGTTGGCTTTTCTTTGACCTTTCCGTATCACGCCCTTTGCGCTTTCGGGAAAACTGGTCTACAATCGCCGGTTCCTTCGGTTGGTTTGCGCTGTATACGGGCGAATCGCCGGACGGCAAAGCAGCAAGTCGGCGCACGAAACGGCGCCGGTCCCGTGAGATACCGGGGCAGCATTCAACGTTTCATTCACATCGAGAGGTTCGACAATGTACGCGGTCGTAAAAACCGGCGGCAAGCAATACAAGGTTGCTGCTGGCGAAAAACTTAAAGTAGAACAGATACCGGCAGACATTGGCGCAGAAATCACGCTGGACCAGGTGCTCGCAGTGGGCGCCGGCGACCAAATCAAGTTTGGTACGCCGCTGGTGAGCGGGGCTTCCGTCAAGGCTACCGTGATCTCCCAAGGTCGTCACGACAAGGTGAAGATCTTCAAGATGCGCCGTCGCAAGCACTACCAGAAGCGCCAGGGCCATCGTCAGAATTACACCGAACTGCGCATCGAAGCCATCGTTGCCTGAGCATTGCTCGGACATCAGGCATTCAACGCAATCAGGTAAACAGGAGTTAAGACATGGCACAGAAAAAAGGCGGCGGTTCCACGCGGAACGGCCGTGATTCGGAATCGAAGCGTCTGGGCGTGAAGGTGTACGGTGGCCAGGCCATCAACGCCGGCGGCATCATCGTTCGCCAACGCGGCACCCGCGTGCACGCTGGTGACAACGTGGGTATCGGCAAGGACCACACCCTGTTCGCGCTGGTGGACGGCCACGTGCAGTTCGCCGTCAAGGGCGCTGCCAAGAAGCAGCAAGTCAGCGTCGTTCCGGCGGCCTGATAACAGCCTTTGCAGCCCGAAGGCCCCGCAACACTTGCGGGGCCTTTTCATTTCTGGCATGAATAAAGCCGGCCCGATCCATCTGGGAAGACCAATATGAAGTTCATCGACGAAGCCCGAATCGAGGCGATTGCCGGCAATGGCGGCAACGGGAGTGCGTCGTTCCGGCGCGAGAAGTTTGTGCCCTTCGGTGGCCCCGATGGCGGTGACGGCGGGCGGGGCGGCAGCGTGTTCGCGCAGGCCGACCGCAATATCAATACCCTGATCGACTATCGCTATTCCAAGAAGCACGTGGCGCGTAACGGCGAGAACGGCCGTGGCTCGGACTGCTACGGCGCTGCCGGCGAGGACGTCACGCTGCGCATGCCGGTCGGCACGCTGATCATGGACATGGACACCGGCGAGGTCATCGCCGACCTGACCGAGCACGGCCAGACCGTGTGCCTGGCCGAAGGCGGCATGGGCGGCTGGGGCAATCTCCACTTCAAGTCGAGTACCAACCGCGCGCCGCGCCAGCAGGTGGACGGCAAGCCCGGCGAGCGCCGCATGCTGCGGCTCGAACTCAAGGTGCTGGCCGACGTGGGCCTGCTCGGCATGCCGAACGCGGGCAAGTCGACGTTCATCTCGCATATCTCGAACGCGCGGCCCAAGGTGGCCGACTATCCGTTCACGACGCTGCATCCGAACCTGGGCGTGGTCCGCGTGGATCACGAGCAGTCGTTCGTGGTGGCGGACATCCCCGGCCTGATCGAAGGCGCCGCCGAAGGCGCCGGCCTGGGTCACCAGTTCCTGCGCCATCTCCAGCGCACGGGCCTCTTGCTGCACATTGTGGACATCGCCCCGTTCGATGAGAACGTCGATCCGGTGGCCGAGGCGCGCGCCATCGTCAATGAGCTGAAGAAGTACGACGAAACGCTGTACGAGAAGCCGCGCTGGCTCGTGCTGAACAAGCTCGACGTGGTGCCCGACGAAGAGCGCGCCACGCGCGTGAAGGACTTCGTCAAGCGCTACAAGTGGAAGGGACCGGTATTCCACATTTCGGCGCTGACCGGCGAGGGCTGCCGTGAACTGATCTACGCGATCAAGGACCATCTGGCCGCGATCAAGGCCGAGGAGGCCGCCGCGCTGGCCGAGCCCGATATCCGCCTGGACGACCGCCTGCACAACGTGGCGCCCGATGCCGGCGCCGGCGACCAGGGCAACCAGGCCTGACGCCTCGCGGCGAGGGCCAGCCAGCACCGCAGAATAACCAGAACACCCGGCACCCGGAGACAGGATCCTCGCCATGCAATCGGTCATCGCCCAGGCAAAACGCATCGTCGTCAAGGTAGGCTCGAGCCTGGTCACCAATGATGGGAAAGGGCTGGACCACGACGCCATCGCGCGCTGGGCGGCCCAGATCGCCAAGCTGCGCGGCGCGGGCAAGGAGGTGGTGCTGGTCAGCTCCGGCGCCATCGCCGAGGGCATGCAGCGCCTGGGCTGGGTGCGCCGGCCCAAGGAAATCCACGAGTTGCAGGCCGCCGCCGCCGTCGGGCAGATGGGGCTGGCCCAGGTCTACGAGAGCCAGTTCGGGCGCTACGGCATCCGCACCGCCCAGGTGCTGCTGACTCACGCCGACCTGGCCGACCGGGAACGCTACCTGAACGCCCGCTCCACGCTGCTGACGCTGCTCTCGCTTGGCGTGGTGCCGATCATCAACGAGAACGACACGGTCGTGACCGACGAAATCAAGTTCGGCGACAACGACACGCTGGGCGCGCTCGTCACCAACCTGATCGAAGGCGATGCGCTGGTCATCCTGACCGACCAGCGCGGGCTGTACTCCGCCGATCCGCGCAAGGACCCGAACGCCACGTTCGTGGACGAGGCGCTGGCCGGCACGCCGGAGCTGGAAGCCATGGCGGGCGGCGCCGGGTCGTCGATCGGCAGGGGCGGCATGCTGACCAAGATCCTGGCGGCCAAGCGCGCGGCGAAGTCCGGCGCGCACACCACCATCGCCTCGGGCCGCGAGGCCGACGTGCTGGGCCGGCTGGCCGAAGGCGAGGCCATCGGCACCCAATTGCTGGCGCCGACAGGCCGCCTGACCGCGCGCAAGCAGTGGATGGCAGATCACTTGCAGCTGCGCGGCCGGGTGGTCATCGACAATGGTGCGGTGGAGAAGCTGATCAGTGGCGGCAAGTCGCTGCTGCCGATTGGCGTGGTGGAAGTGCAGGGCGAATTTGCGCGTGGCGAAGTGATCGCCTGCGTGAGCCCGGCCGGCCACGAGGTGGCGCGCGGCATCACCAACTATTCGAGCGCCGAGGCGCGGCTGATTGCCCGCAAGCCGTCGTCCGAGATCGAATCGGTGCTGGGCCACCTGAACGAGCCGGAGCTGATTCACCGGGACAACCTCGTACTCGTCTGATTTCTACGAGGCCCCAAGCAAAACCAAGCAAGACCATACAAAACGGCGAGGCCCTGGGGCCTCGCCGTTTTGCATTCCAGCCTTGCCGGGGTGCCGGCCTAGCGGCTTAGCGGCCTAGCGGCTGGGCGCGTAGGCGCGCAGGTCCTTGATCATCTTCTCCGGGGTGCCGGCCACGGTGCGGCCTTCGCAGAAGAAATCGGTCGCCAGCGTGGCCGAGTAGGCGTTGCGGGAGCGGGTTTGCATCCGGTACCAGGTGTCGCGGTCGTCGGCGCGGTTCGGAATCCACTCGGTGGCGCCCTGCGGCAGCGTGGCGTAGAGCTTGCGCTCGAAGGCGTCGCAGCGCATGCCCTCGAAGTTCACGTTGCGGGCGCCGCCCGGGCTGGTGATGACGACGGTGAAGCGCACCACCCGGTCCGGCCCCACGCTGATGGACTTGCTGTCCACCGCGAAGCGGAATTCTCCGCTGCCGTTGACCGAGAACGGAATCAGGTCCGCATCCTTGGGCGGCGGCGGCAGGCCGATCTCGGATTCCTTGAAGGCCCTTTCCTCGAACGGATTGACAAAGCCCGACTCTTCCTCGGGCAGGCCCTTGCTGGTGGTCTTGCAGCCGGCCAGCGCCAGGCAGGCTGCGGCAAGCAACAGACCGGCGCGTACGCGCCGGCCGGTGAAACTAGTCATCGGAACTCCGTTGGGTAGGTGCCGGGCTGGCCGGCGAAGCGGGCACGGCTTCCTGGATCGCCGTGGCGGCGGTCTCAGGCACGGCACCGGACACGGCCACTGGCTGCTCCGGGCGTGGCGCGTCCCCATGCCGGCTTTCGCCGCCATGGTGCCCGTTGTGGCCGGGGTGGCCGTGATTCCCGGGGAAACCATGGTGGCCATGGGTGCCGTAGGGGCTCAGCGGCGCGCGGCCACGGTTCAGGAAGCGCGACAACTCGGTCAGCGCCATCTGGTAGACATCGCGCTTGAATTCGATGACCGCGTCCAGCGGCACCCAGTACTGGCTCCAGCGCCAGGCGTCGAATTCGGGATGGTCCGTGGCACGCAGGTGGATGTCGCAATCGCGGCAGACCATGCGCAACAGGAACCAGATCTGCTTCTGGCCCTTATAGTGGCCGCGGATTTCGCGGCGGATGAACTTGTCCGGCACCTCATAACGCAACCAGTCGCGCGTGCGACCGACGATCCTGACGTGCTCCGGAAGCAGGCCGACTTCTTCCTGCAGCTCGCGGTACATGGCCTGTTCCGGCGTCTCGCCGTACTTGATGCCGCCCTGCGGAAACTGCCAGGAGTGTTCGCCGATTCGCTTGCCCCAGAAAACCTCGTTACGTGCGTTGATGAGGATGATGCCGACGTTCGGGCGAAAGCCTTCACGATCGAGCATGACTGCACCTCGAATCCTTTAGAATTACGTCGATTATAAAGGAAGCGCGCGGGTCGGCCTGACGCCGGGAATGCTGGTTTTCCCCGAGCGGGAAGGGCAGTTTCCGGCGCGTCCCGCCAAATGAAATGCCGCGCCTGGCCAGGCCGGCGCTGCCGGGCACTGCCCGACTCACGAGAAAGCAACGGATGAAAGCCTCGCAATTCTTCATTTCCACCCTCAAGGAAGCCCCCGCCGACGCGGAAATCGTGTCGCACAAACTCATGATGCGGGCTGGCATGATCAAAAAGGTCGGCGCCGGCATCTACAGCTACATGCCGGTGGGGCTGCGCGTGATCCGCAAGGTGGAGAACATCGTCCGCGAGGAAATGAACCGCGCTGGCGCCCTGGAACTGTCGATGCCCGTGATCCAGCCGGCCGAACTCTGGCAGGAGACCGGCCGCTGGGACAAGATGGGCCCCGAGCTGCTGCGCCTGAAAGACCGCCACGAGCGCGATTTCGTCATGCAGCCTACCTCCGAGGAAGTGGTCACGGACATCGCCCGCAGCGACATCCGCAGCTACAAGCAGCTCCCGGTCAACTTCTATCAGATTCAGACCAAGTTCCGCGACGAGCGCCGGCCCCGCTTCGGCATCATGCGCGGCCGCGAGTTCACCATGAAGGACGCTTATTCCTTCGACCGCGACCTGGACGGCCTGAAGGCGTCGTACCGCAACATGTACGACACCTACACGCGCATCTTCCAGCGTTTCGGGCTGGAATTCCGTGCCGTGGCGGCCGATAACGGCGCCATCGGCGGCTCGGGCTCGCACGAATTCCACGTGATTGCCGATACCGGCGAGGACGCCATCGTCTACTGCCCCACCTCGGACTACGCCGCCAACATGGAGGCTGCCGAGGCCCTGCCGCTGGCCGCCGCCCGCCCCGCGCCGGCCGAGGCCATGGCCAAGACCCACACGCCGGGCAAGGCCAAGTGCGAGCAAGTGGCGGAATTCCTGAATATTCCGCTGGCGCGCACGGTGAAGTCGATCGTGCTGGCCAAGGACACCGACGCCGGCGCCGAGATCTGGCTGCTGCTGTTGCGTGGCGACCACGAACTGAACGAGGTCAAGGCGTCGAAGGTGCCCGGCCTGCTCGATTTCCGCTTCGCGACCGAAAACGAGATCGTCGACACCTTCGGCTGCCCCCCGGGCTACCTCGGCCCGATCGGCACGAAGAAGCCGGTGAAGCTGGTGGCGGACCGCACGGTAGCCAACATGGCCGATTTCTGCTGTGGCGCCAATGACCGCGACTACCACTACACCGGCGTGAACTGGGGCCGCGATCTGCCCGAGCCGATGGTGGCGGACCTGCGCAACGTGGTGGCCGGCGACGCCTCCCCGGACGGCAAGGGCACGCTGGAAATCTGCCGGGGCATCGAGGTGGGCCACGTGTTCATGCTCGGCACCCGGTATTCGGAGTCGATGAGCGCCACCTACCTCGACGAGAACGGCAAGACCCAGCCGATGCAGATGGGCTGCTACGGCATTGGCGTGACGCGGATTCTTGGCGCCGCCATCGAACAGAACTACGATGAGCGCGGCATCATCTGGCCGGCCGCCATCGCCCCGTTTGCGGTGGTGGTCTGCCCGGTCGGCTACGACCGCAACGAAGCCGTGCGCGCGGAAGCCGACCGCATCCATGCCGAACTGCTGGCGGCCGGTGTCGATGTGATCCTGGACGACCGTGGCGAGCGCCCCGGCGTGATGTTTGCCGACTGGGAACTGATTGGCGTGCCGCACCGCGTGGTGGTGGGCGACCGTGGCCTGAAGGAAGGCAAGGTCGAATACCAGGGCCGCCGCGACGCCCAGGCCACCCCGGTGGCCGTGGCTGACGTGGTGGGCCATGTGCGCAGCCGGCTGGCCAGCTGAAATCCGCTGTTGATGTAAGGAAAAGGAAGCCGATGCGCGCGTTACGCCTGTTCACCCCCCGCCGCTGGCCCGCGCTGGCCGGCGGCCTGCTGCTGGCCGCTGCGGCGGCCACGGCCCATGCGGGGGCGCAGAAGGAGGAGGCGCTGGCCGACTCCGTGCGCGGCGCGCTGGCGGCGGCCATTGCCGATGGCCGGCCGGTCCGGCCGGCGTTCGCCTCGGGCGGCGAGCGGCTCGGCTACCTGAAATGGCTGGGCGAGATGTCGCGCCGGCTCGAATCCCGGATTCCCGAGCCGCAGATCCGCGTGGAACTGATCGAGACGGTCTACTACGAGGCCAAGCGGGCCGGGCTGGAGCCGTCGCTGGTGCTGGGGCTGGTCCAGGTGGAAAGCGGATTCCGGAAATATGCGATCAGCTCGGCCGATGCACGCGGGCTGATGCAGGTCATGCCGTTCTGGGTGCGCACCATCGGCGATGGCGACGTGCGCAAGCTGTTCCACCTCCAGAGCAACCTGCGCTACGGCTGCACCATCCTGCGCCACTACCTGGACCGCGAGAACGGCGACCTGTTCCTGGCGCTCGGCCGCTACAACGGCAGCCGTGGCCGCCCGGAGTACCCCAACGCCGTGTTGGGGGCGTGGAAGCGCTGGCAGTACTCGGAATCGACGGTGACGATCGCCGGCGACCCGGGCGCGGCCACCGTGCCGGCCCCGGCTGCCTCGCGCCGCCTGCCGCCGGAGTCTCCCGCGCGCAACCCGTTTTCGCCGCAGCGACTGGCCAATCCGTCATGACATTCGACTCCCGCACCGATGCCGGGGCCGCCGGGAAACAGGGCTACCACGCCTCCTCGCCGGAGCTGGAGCGCTGGCTGGCCCGCCATATCAAGCAGGGATTCAAAGCCGATGCGCTGGTGCTGTCGATGCAGCGCGCCGGCTACGATGCCACCTTCGCCCGGGCGATGGTGGCTGACGCGCTGGGCCAGCCGCACCCGGCCGCCGCCGATGCCGCCGGTGCCACCAAGGCGCCCGCCGCCAGGGCACGGCCGAAGTCGGACATGGTGGGCCCGGACCCCGCCGGCAACGCCATCCGTGACGCGGGCCGGGACATCCCGGTGCTGTTCCGCATCGAGGCGCCGCGCGTGATGCTGCTCCAGGGCCTGCTCAGCGAGGCCGAGTGCGACGCCATGGTGGCGCTCTCGCGTGACCGCATGCAGCGCTCGTCCGTGGTCAATCCCGCCACGGGCGACGAGAACGTCCACGAGGCCCGCACCAGTACCGGCGCGATGTTCCAGGTCGGCGAGCACCCGCTGCTCGAAGTGCTGGAGGCGCGCATCGCCGCCGTGACCGGCGTGCCGATGGAGCACGGCGAGGGCTTCCAGGTGCTCAACTACAAGCCCGGCGCCGAATACCAGCCGCACTACGACTATTTCAATCCGAAGAATCCGGGCGAGGCGCGCCAGATGGCCGTGGGCGGCCAGCGCGTGGCCACGCTGGTGATCTACCTGAACAGCACGCCCGCCGGCGGCGCCACCACCTTCCCGCGTATCGGGCTGGATGTGGCCCCGGTCAAGGGCAATGCGGTGTTCTTCAGCTACAGGCTGCCGGACGGCACGCTGGACGACCGCACGCTGCACGGCGGCATGCCGGTGGTGTCGGGGGAGAAGTGGATTGCCACCAAGTGGCTGCGCGAGCGGCCGTACCGGGTCGGAAGCTGAGTCCGACGGACGGCCGCGCGCCGTATCAGGCCAGTCCGGGAATCAGACCAGCGCGCGGATGGCGCCGAGGTTGCGCCAGTAGCCCTTCACATCCATGCCACAGCCAAAGACATAGCGGTCCGGCACCTTGAAGCCGCAGAAGTCCGGATGCATCGGCTTGGCCTTGGCCAGGGTCTTCTCGCACAGCACGGCGGCGTGGAATTCCTTGGCGCCCATGTCCAGGATGCGCTCGCGGATGGCCGCCATGGTCTCGCCTTCGTCGAGGATGTCGTCCAGCACCAGCACCACCCGGTCCTTGACCGATTCGCGCGGCGCCACGCGCCATTGCATCTCGCCGCCTACCGTCTTGTTGTTGTAGCGCGACAGGTGGATGTAGTCGAATTCCAGCGGAAACTGGAGCTTCGGCAGCAGCATGCCGGTGAAGACCACCGCGCCGCCCATCACTGACAGCACGAGCGGGAAGGCATCGCCCATGCGCGCGGTGATGTCGTCGGCCATGCGGTTCAGCGATTCCTGCACTTCGGCGGCGCTGACGATTTCCTCGGAGCTGGCCCAGAGTTCGCGGGCCTGGTCGGCGGTCATCATGATGTCTCTGTCCTTATCTATCTGTGGGTCCGGGCGGGTGGGGCGGTTTGGGCGGGATCTAGCGGTTGAACAGGCCCTTCATGCCGCCCTTCATCGCGCCCATCTGGCGCATCATCTTCATCATGCCGCCGCCCTTGAGCTTCTTCATCATGCCCTGCATCTGCTCGAACTGGTTCAGCAGGCGGTTCACTTCCTGCACCGGCACGCCGGCGCCGGCCGCAATGCGGCGCTTGCGGCTGGCCTTGATCAGCTCCGGCTTGGCGCGCTCGGCGGCGGTCATGCTGTTGATGATGCCCTCCATGCGGCGCACCGACTTCTCGGCCTGATCCATGTTGGCGCCCTGCGCCTGCTGGGCGAACTGGGCCGGCAGCTTGTCCACCAGGCTGCCGATGCCGCCCATCTTCTTCATCTGGCCGATCTGCGCCTTGAAGTCCTCGAGATCGAACCCGCCGGTCTTCTTGATCTTCTTGGCGAGCTTCTCGGCGGCGTCCATGTCCACGCCGCGCTGGGCTTCTTCCACCAGCGCGAGGATGTCGCCCATGCCCAGGATGCGCTGGGCCATGCGGTCGGGGTAGAACGGCTCCAGGCCGTCGAGCTTCTCGCCCACCCCCACGAACTTGATCGGACGGCCCGTAATGTGACGTACAGACAACGCGGCACCGCCGCGCGCGTCGCCATCGAGCTTGGTCAGCACCACGCCGGTCAGCGGCAGCGCGTCGTTGAACGCCTTGGCGGTGTTCACGGCATCCTGGCCGAGCATGGCGTCCACCACGAACAGCGTTTCCACCGGTTTCAGTTCGGCGTGCAGCGCGGCGATTTCCTGCATCATCGCCTCGTCGATACCGAGCCGGCCGGCCGTATCGACGATCAGCACGTCGTGGTAGTGCTTGCGGGCCCAGTCCAGCGCCGCGCGGGCGATGTCCACGGGCTTCTGGTCGGGCTCGGACGGGAAGAAGTCGGCGCCAACCTGCTCGGACACCGTACGCAGCTGGGCGATGGCGGCGGGGCGATACACGTCGCACGACACCGTCAGCACCTTCTTCTTCTTGTTCTCCTTGAGCCACTTGGCGAGCTTGCCGGAGGTGGTGGTCTTGCCCGCGCCCTGCAGGCCGGCCATCAGGATGATCGCCGGCGGCTGGACGTTCAGGTTCAGTTCGCCCGATTTCTGCTCGCCCGGCTTGGGGTCGACGGCTTCGTCGCCGCCGATGACCGCGGTCAGCTCGCGCTGGACCACGCCAACAAGGGCCTGGCCCGGGGTGAGGCTGCTGACGACTTCCTCGCCGAGCGCCTTTTCCTTGACGCGGGCGACGAACTCGCGCACCACGGGCAGTGCCACGTCGGCTTCGAGCATGGCAAGGCGCACTTCGCGCAGCATCTCGGCGGTGTTGGCCTCGGTCAGTCGGGCCTCGCCGCGCATGGTCTTGACGACCCGCGCCAGGCGTTGTGTGAGGTTATCCAGCATGGCAGTGGGGAGGAGTTCGGCTCGTGAATCGGCGTGGATGGGGTGCGCGCGTGGCGTTGTCGTGAGGCATCACGGACAAGGGCACGAGGGACAGGCCCTAGGGTAAACTGCGCAAATGGCCATTGTACTGTATGCCTTGACGGCACTTCTCTATTGCGGCCTGGCCTTTCACGGCTGGGCAACGCGCAATCCCCGGCTGGCGGCCGCTGGCGGGGAGGCTGCCCATCCGGGCCATCCCGGCCCCGGCGGGCGCCCCGGCGCCGCCACGGCCGTGCTGATGGCGCCGCCCGGCGAGGGCCGCGCCGACGGCCAGCCCGCATGGTGGCACGCCGTGGTGCTCGGCGCGCTGGTCAGCCACGGCATCCTGCTGCACGAGACCATCTTCCCGGCGGACCGCATGATGTTCGGCTTCGCCTTCGCGCTCTCCGCCATGCTGTGGCTGGGCGTGGGCATCTACTGGATCGAAAGCTTCTTCTTCTCGCTGGCCGGGCTCGGCCTGATCGTCTTTCCGGTGGCGATGCTGGCCAGCCTGATGCCGCTGGCCTTCCCGGGCGCGCAGATCCTCGGTTACGCCGCGCGGCCGCTGTTCAAGCTCCATTTTGTCATCGCCAACGTGGCCTACGGGCTGTTCACGCTGGCGGCGTTCCATGCGTTCCTGATGCTGCTGGCCGAGCGCCGGCTCCATGGCTTCAACCGGCCGACCAGCGCCGAAGCATCGTCCGGGCAATGGCTGGGCCGCTGGCTGGACCTGCTGCCGCCGCTGCTGACGCTGGAAAAACTGCTGTTCCGGCTGATCGGGGCGGGCTTCGTGCTGCTGACGCTGACCATCCTGTCCGGCTTCCTGTTCTCTGAGCAGCTGTTCGCCCGGGCGTTCCGCGTGGACCACAAGACCGTGTTCGCGATCCTGTCCTGGGTAATGTTCGGCGGCATCCTGGCGGGCCGCCATTTCCGGGGCTGGCGCGGGCGCACCGCCCTGCGGTGGGTCATCGCCTCGTTCGGCATCCTGCTGCTGGCCTACGTGGGCAGCCGCTTCGTGATCGAAGTGGTGCTGCACCGCCTCTCCTGACCTCCTGACCTCCTGATCCCCTGATCGTCATCGCCCCATGGCAAGAATCTTCCTCCTGCTGGCCGTCGTGCTGGCGATCATCTGGTGGCTGCGCCAGCGCGCGGCCGCCCGCGACGCGCACGAGCCGCCCGCCCGCCCGGGCCCGGCGCAGCGCGAGGCCGATGGCGCGGCGGCGTCCGAGCCGATGGTCCAGTGCGCCCAGTGCGGCGTGCACCTGCCGCGCGGCGAGGCCATCGGCTGGAACGGCCTGCACTACTGCCGGCGCAGCCATCTGCCGGACGGCTCGGAGATGTCCGGCCACGGCGATACCGACGCGCGCCCATGACCTCGCGCCGCTCGGCCTGGTCCCGCCTGAACGGCTGGCGCGTGCTGGTCGAGCTCTGGCGCCAGCCCGAGCCCCCCGAGTTCCACTGGCGCCTGCTGCGCTATTTCTGCTGGACCCGCGCGGCCGTGGCGCTGCTGCTGGTGGGCTACGTGTGGCTGCCGCTAGAGCGCGCCGCACCGGATGCCGGCGTGGCCGCCGGCGCTGCAGCCACCCTGGCCGCCAATCCGCGCATGGCCGCCGCGCTGCCGGTGGTGCTGCCGTACCTCTGCATCGCCATGGTCACGCTGGTGGGCACGCTGTGGCGCCGCCATTTCCATGTGCGGGTGCGCGTGCAGGTGATGGTCGACCTGGCGCTGCTGGCCGGGATCTTCGCGGTGGTGGGCCGGCTGGGCAGCCACAGCGAGGGGCTCGCCATGATCTTCCTGCTGCCGGCGCTCGAGGCCGGGGCACTGACCAGCCTGATGTTCGCGCTGTTCGCGGCGGCGATGTCGGCGCTGGTGGTGATGGGCCAGCCGTTCGTGCAGACGCTGCTGGTGCGCCAGGCCGATGCCAACCTGCTCGGTTCCGGCCTGTTCGGCCTGGTGTTCATGATCGCCGCGCTGGTGATGTACATGCTCGCCAACCGGCAGATCGCCCAGGAGCAGATTGCGCTGGCGCGCGAGCGCGAGCTGCGTCTGCAGCAGCTGGTGAACCGGCTCATGGTCAACGACATGCAGGACGGCGTGATGCTGGTGCGCGCCAACGGCGTGGTGGTGGCCGCCAACCCCGCCGCCGTGGTGCTGCTGGGCGTGCAGCCGCACGAGCGGATCCGGGAAGGGCAGGTGCGCGCCGGCGAGCGCGACAAGGTGCTGTTCGACCTGCGCCGCATTCCGCGCCTGCAGCCGCTGATGGAAATGCTGCGCGACTGGATCCAGACCAATGACGATGTGCCGCGCATCCTGCAGCTGCTGCCGCTGCCGTCGCGCCCGTCGGCGCTGGGCGGGCCGATGCTGCACACCCGCCTGCGGCTGCGCTTCGTGCTGCCGGGGCTGGCCGGGCTGCGGTCCACGCTGGGCGGGGCCCTGACCACGCCCAGCGCGCTCGATACCGTCGGCTGGAACGACATGTCGCCCGAAGGCGCGGCCCGGCTTCGCCTGGCCATCGCCCAGAACGAGGCCATGGCCTGGAGCCCCGAGGACGAGACGCTGCTGCGCAGCGAGATGCGCGACACGGTGCTGGTCCACATCGAAAGCTGGGAACGGATTGCCGAGCAGGTGCAGCAGGAGAAACTTGCCGGCATGGGCCGGCTGGTGGCCAGCGTGGCGCACCAGATCCGCAACCCGCTCGCGGCCATCAGCCAGGCCAACGAACTGCTGGCCGATTCCGGGGCGGGCGAGGGCAATATCGACGCCCGGCTGCTGCGCATCATCAGCGACAACGTGCGCCGGCTCGACCAGGTGGTGTCCGATGTGCTGCAGCTCTCGCGCCGCCCCCGCACCGGCCACAGCGCGGTGGAGCTGGGCCAGGCGCTGCCCGAGATCGTGGAGCGCTGGCGGCTGGAGATGCGCTCGCGCGGCGGCCCGCGCGCCGACATCAACGTCAATGCGATCCGCCTCGCCGTAGACCTGCAACGCCCGGTGATCTTCGATGCCGCGCAGTTGCAGCAGGTGCTCGGCAACCTGCTCGACAATGCCTGGCGCTATTGCAGCCGGCTGCCCGGCGCCATCCGCCTGCTGGCCCATGCGCTGGACCAGCACCATGCCGAACTGATCGTCTGGAACGACGGCGCCGAGGTCACGCGCGAGCAGCAGCGCAGCCTGTTCGAGCCGTTCTTCACCAGCAACGCGCAGGGCACCGGGCTGGGCCTGTTCATGGCGCGCGAGCTGTGCGGCGCCAATGACGCCCAGGTGCGCTACGGCACCATCGCGCTGGAACCGTTGCTGGAACGCACAGGGCTGCTCGGGCCCGGCGCTCGCGATACACTGCCGGCCAAGGCATTTGTGCTGACGATGCGGATCGAGACGCCCGATGTCGTACCGGCCGCCCCGGCCGCCCAGGCCTGATCCGCCGCCCCCGCAACCCAACCCCCACGCCATGTCCGCCAGACCGCCCGTTCCCGATCCGATACTCGTCATCGACGACGAGGCCGACCTGCGCGAGCTGCTGGACATCTCGCTGCGCCGCATGGGTCACGACGTGGTGATGGCCGGCTCGCTGGCCGAGGCGCGGCTGCGGCTGGCGGAGCGCCGCTACAGCCTGGTGCTGACCGACATGCGGCTGGGCGACGGGCTGGGCATCGAGGTTGTGCGGCAGCTGTCGGCCTCGCCCGAGCGCACGCCGGTGGCCGTGATCACCGCCTACGGCAGCGCCGACAATGCCGTCGATGCGCTCAAGGCCGGCGCGTTCGACTACATCGCCAAGCCGGTCTCGCTCGACCAGCTGCGCACCCTGATCCTGAACGCGCTGGGCCGCCAGCAGCGTAACCCCGCCGAGGGCGGCGCGCGCAGCGCCGAGGCTGCCGAGGCCGCGGAAGCGGCCGACCGCGCCGCCGGACTGCTGCCGGGGCTGTCCCCGGCCATGCAGGAGGTGCGCCGCTCGCTGTCGCGGCTGGCGCGCAGCATGGCGCCGGTGGTGATCAGCGGCGAATCGGGCAGCGGCAAGGAGCGCGCGGCGCGCGCCATCCACGCCGTGAGCGCCCGCGCCGCGCACCCGTTCGTGGCCGTGAACTGCGGCGCGATTCCCGAGACGCTGATGGAGTCGGAATTCTTCGGCTACGTGAAGGGCGCGTTCACGGGCGCCGACGCCGAGCGCGGCGGTTTCTTCCACGCCGCGCACGGCGGCACGCTGCTGCTGGACGAGGTGGCCGACCTGCCGCTGACCATGCAGGTGAAGCTGCTGCGCGCGTTGCAGGAGCGGCGCGTGCGCAAGATCGGCGCCAGTCGGGAAGACACCGTGGACGTGCGCGTGATGTGCGCGAGCCACAAGGATCTGGCCGCGATGGTCGCCGCCGGCTCGTTCCGCCAGGACTTGTACTACCGGCTGAACGTGCTGGAGCTGCGCATGCCGACGCTGCGCGAGCGTGGCGAGGACATTCCGGTGCTGGCGCAGGTCATCCTCGAACACCTGGCCGTGCGCTATGGCGATGCGCGGCCGCGCCGGCTGTCCGGCCCGGCGCTGGCGCGGCTGGCGGCATACCGCTTCCCCGGCAACGTGCGGGAACTCGAAAACCTGCTGGAACGCGCTTACGCCTTCGCCGAATCGGACGAGATCGAGGTAGCGGACCTCGGTCCGCTCGAAGCCGGCGTGGATCGCGCCAGCCCGCTGCAAGGCGCGCCCGCGCCGGTGGCGGCCCTCGTGCCCAACGCCGCGCCGACCGGCTACGAGACCTGGGGCAGCCCCGCATGGTCGGCGGCCAGCCTGACGGCGCCGGAGGCGGCGGGTGGTGCTGCCGAGGCGCCGCAGCCCCTGCCCCAGCCATCCATCGATCCGATGGTCGATGCGCTGCGCGACGTCACGTTCCCAATCGACCTGCCTGCCCGGCTTGAGGCCCTGGAGCGCGAGCTGATCCTGCGCGCGCTGCGCCAGACCGGCTTCAACCGCACCACGGCCGCGCCGCTGCTGGGTTTGAACTTCCGCCAGCTGCGCTACCGGATCCAGCAACTGGAGATCCGCGACGAGCGCGAAGGGCGCGATGGCCGGGAGGGGCGCGACGACAGCGAGTCGATGGCGGAAGGCGAGGGCCGCGAGGGCCGAGATGGCTGACGTGGCCGCAGACTGGCTGCCCGACGCCGACGGCTGGGTGCCGGCCGCGCGCCGCGTGCCATCGCCCAACTTCGACGCCCGCCCCGACGGCATGCCCGTGGACGTGGTGGTGCTGCACAACATCAGCCTGCCGCCGGGCCAGTTCGGCACGGGCGACATCGAGGCCTTCTTCCAGAACCGGCTCGACATCGCCCGCCACCCGTTCTTCGAGACCATCCGCGACGTGCGCGTCTCCGCCCACTTCCTGATCACCCGCGAGGGCGAACTGGTGCAATTTGTGGCGTGTACGCAACGTGCCTGGCACGCCGGCCAATCGGCCTACTACGGCCGCCAGCGCTGCAATGACTTCTCCATCGGCATCGAGATCGAAGGCGCCGACGACCAGCCCTTCACCCTGGGCCAGTACGACACCGCCGCACGCATCGTCGCCGCCCTGCGCACGACCTACCCGATCACCGGCATCGCCGGCCACAGCGACATCGCCCCGGGCCGCAAGACCGACCCCGGCCCCCATTTCGACTGGGACCGATTTGCCAGACTGGCCGATGTGACGCCAGCGCTACTGCCGTATCGGCGGGGTTCCTGACCGCCACCCCCTTGTGCACGATGCCTCATATTCAGGCATTCGCCCGCGTGACAGCGATGTGAAATCCCCACACTTGGGCCGCCTATCGGCGACTCGCCCCGATTAAAAAATTTTAGAAAATTTGTGCGGTGGCGCACGGGCCGCCGCCATCCCTTGGCGTAGCGCGGCTTGCGGGAATGTGGCGCTGCCGCACACCTCGTCCGCAGCGGGGCATCAGACTTGTCAAGACTGGTCTTTCCGATTCGTTTCACTATACTTAGCCCAGTTTTTCGCAGTGACCACTATATCTAGTGGTACTACCGGGGAACCGGCCGAGGTGTGAAGCCAGCGCCGCAACGGATTGCGACGCCGGCGCCACAGTAGTGACGCGGCTGGCGGTATCGCAAGAGTCCCTAGCAGAATGAACGCCTGTGCAGTTTGGTTCTCGCCCGGCAAAACCGGTGTCGAGTGTCTTCTGAAGCGCATTTTGCTAGGGACTTTGTCACTTCATTACAAGGGTTAAAACAGGAGTTACCTCATGCAAACGGCCCAGAACGAACAACAAATCACGGGATCGGCTGGCGTTGTCGGCGCCGCCGGTACGTCGCAGCAGACCCCCGCCGCTGCCGCCAACTATCAGGACTACAAGCTCATCCGCCGCAATGGGGCCGTGGTGGCGTTCGAGCCGAACAAGATTGCCGTCGCCGTGACCAAGGCCTTCCTGGCCGTCAACGGCGGCCAGGGCGCTGCCTCCGCGCGTGTGCGCGAGCTGGTGGAGCAGGTCACCCAGAACGTGGTGCGCGCGCTGCTGCGCAGCCGCCCGAATGGCGGCACCTTCCATATCGAAGACGTGCAGGACCACGTGGAACTGGCGCTGATGCGCTCGGGCGAGCATGAAGTGGCCCGTGCCTACGTGCTGTACCGCGAGAAGCGCACCCAGGAGCGCGCGCAGGCCAATGCGCAGACCGTGGCGCGCGTGCAACAGGGCGTGGCGTTCAACGTGACCGACAACGGCGTGACCCGCGTGCTGGACCTGGCCGCGCTGCATGAGCTGATCGACACCGCCTGCAGCGGCCTGGGCAAGGGCGTGAGCGCCGAGCCGATCCTGAAGGAAACGCTCAAGAACCTGTATGACGGCGTGCCGCTGACGCAGGTGTACGACTCCGCCATCCTGGCCGCGCGTACCCTGATCGAGAAGGACCCGGACTACAGCCAGGTCACCGCGCGCATCCTGCTGCACACGATCCGCAAGGAAATCCTCGGCGGCGAAGTGACGCAGGCCGAAATGTCCTCGCGCTACGCCGAGTACTTCCCGAAATTCATCGCCCGCGGTATCGCCGCCGAGCTGCTGGACGAGAAGCTGGCCACGTATGACCTGGCCCGCCTGGGCGCCGCGCTGGACGCCTCGCGCGACTTCCAGTTCAACTACCTCGGCCTGCAGACGCTGTACGACCGCTACTTCCTGCATATCGAAGAGCAGCGCATCGAAATGCCGCAGGCCTTCTTCATGCGCGTGGCCATGGGCCTGGCGCTGGAAGAGCGCGACCGCGAAGCCCGCGCCATCGAGTTCTACCAGCTGCTGTCGTCGTTCGACTTCATGTCGTCCACGCCCACGCTGTTCAACTCGGGCACGCGCCGCTCGCAGCTCTCGTCGTGCTACCTGACCACGGTGTCGGACGACCTGGAAGGCATCTACGAAGCCCTCAAGGAAAACGCGCTGCTGTCGAAGTTCGCCGGCGGCCTGGGCAACGACTGGACCAACGTGCGCGCGCTGGGCTCCCACATCAAGGGCACCAACGGCAAGAGCCAGGGCGTGGTGCCGTTCCTGAAGGTGGTGAACGACACGGCCGTGGCCGTGAACCAGGGCGGCAAGCGCAAGGGCGCGGTCTGCGCCTACCTGGAGACGTGGCACCTGGACATCGAGGAATTCCTCGAACTGCGCAAGAACACCGGCGACGACCGCCGCCGCACCCACGACATGAACACGGCCAACTGGATTCCGGACCTGTTCATGAAGCGCGTGATGGAAAACGCCGAATGGACGCTGTTCTCGCCCGCCACCTGCCCGGACCTGCACGACAAGGTCGGCAAGGCGTTCGAGCAGGCCTACCTGGGCTATGAAGCCCGCGCCGCCAGCGGCGAACTGAAGCTGTTCAAGAAGGTGCCGGCCGTGCAGCTCTGGCGCAAGATGCTGGGCATGCTGTTCGAGACGGGCCATCCGTGGATCACGTTCAAGGACCCGTGCAACATCCGCAGCCCGCAGCAGCACGTGGGCGTGGTGCACAGCTCCAACCTGTGCACGGAAATCACGCTGAACACGAACGAGAGCGAAATCGCCGTGTGCAACCTGGGTTCGGTGAACCTGGTGGCCCACCTGAAGCAGCAGGCCGACGGCACCCACGTGCTCGACCACGCCAAGCTCCAGAAGACCATCCGCACCGCCATGCGCATGCTCGACAACGTGATCGACATCAACTACTACGCGGTGGAGAAGGCGCGCAATTCGAACCTGCGCCACCGCCCGGTGGGCATGGGCATCATGGGCTTCCAGGACTGCCTGCACGTGCTGCGCACGCCGTACGCCAGCGACGCCGCGGTGAAGTTCGCCGATACGTCGATGGAAGCGGTCTGCTACTACGCCTACGAGGCATCGAACGAACTGGCGCAGGAACGTGGCCGCTACAGCACCTACGAGGGTTCGCTGTGGGACCGTGGCATCCTGCCGCAGGACTCGCTCAAGCTGCTGGCCGAAGAGCGCGGCGGCTACCTCGAGGTGGACATGTCCTCGTCGATGGACTGGGACAGCCTGCGCGCCCGCATCAAGCAGCACGGCATGCGTAACTCGAACTGCATCGCGATCGCCCCGACCGCGACCATTTCGAACATCATCGGCGTGTCCGCCTGCATCGAACCGACCTTCCAGAACCTGTACGTGAAGTCGAACCTCTCGGGCGAATTCACGGTGGTCAACGACTACCTGGTGCGCGACCTCAAGGCGCGCGGCCTGTGGGACGAAGTGATGGTGGCGGACCTGAAGTACTTCGACGGTTCGCTGGCCCGCATCGACCGCATTCCGCAAGACCTGCGCGACATCTACGCCACGGCCTTCGAGGTGGAGCCGAGCTGGCTGGTAGAGGCCGCAAGCCGCCGCCAGAAGTGGATCGACCAGGCCCAGTCGCTGAACATCTACATGGCTGGCGCGTCGGGCAAGAAGCTGGACGATACCTACAAGCAAGCCTGGCTGCGCGGCCTGAAGACCACGTACTACCTGCGCACGATGGCGGCCACGCACGTGGAGAAGTCCACGGTGTCGCGCGGCTCGCTGAACGCGGTGTCGTCGGGCAGCGACGGTGGTGTGTCGGCGCTGGAAGCCGCCGCCGCCTCGGCGCCGGCCATGCCGGAAGCCGAAGGCGCGGTCTGCACCATGCGCCCGGGCGACCCCGGCTTCGACGAGTGCGAAGCCTGCCAGTAAGCAAGACGTAACAAGCCCCCCAACGGTTTGCACCCCTCGCCCGCTCGCGGGAGAGGGGCCGGGGGAGAGGGCCGGCGCCCCATGACGCGGGCGCCAGTGCTGGCCAACGCCAGCCATCGACGAACAACGGAGAAATAACATGCTGAGCTGGGACGACGACGTTCAAGCCAAGCCGCAGGCTGCCCCGCAGCCCGCGCTGCAACCTGCCACCCTGGCCGCCGCTGACGAGCAGGGCGCGCTGCCGCCGGCCGCCACGCAGCCGGGCATCCTGGGCAACAACCCGAACGCCGCCGCCGTACAGAGCGAGCGCCGCGTGAACGCCGCCGACAAGCGCGTGATCAACGGTTCCACCGACGTGAACCAGCTGGTGCCGTTCAAGTACAAGTGGGCGTGGGAGAAGTACCTGGCCGGCTGCGCCAACCACTGGATGCCGCAGGAAATCAACATGTCGCGCGACATCGCCCTGTGGAAGGACCCCAATGGTCTGACCGAGGACGAGCGCCGCGTCATCAAGCGCAACCTGGGCTTCTTCGTCACGGCCGACTCGCTGGCTGCGAACAACATCGTGCTGGGCACCTACCGCCAGATCACGGCGCCGGAATGCCGCCAGTACCTGCTGCGCCAGGCCTTCGAAGAGGCCATCCACACGCACGCCTACCAGTACATCGTGGAGTCGCTGGGCCTGAACGAGGCCGAGATCTTCAACGCGTACCACGAGGTGAAGTCGATCCGCGACAAGGACGAGTTCCTGATCCCGTTCATCGACACGCTGACCGATCCGTCGTTCAAGACCGGCACGCCCGAGAACGACCAGAAGCTGCTCAAGAGCCTGATCGTGTTCGCCTGCATCATGGAAGGCCTGTTCTTCTACGTGGGCTTCACGCAGATCCTGGCGATGGGCCGCCAGAACAAGATGACCGGCGCCGCCGAGCAGTACCAGTACATCCTGCGCGACGAGTCGCTGCACTGCAACTTCGGCATCGACCTGATCAACCAGATCAAGCTTGAGAACCCGCACCTGTGGACGGCCGACTTCAAGGCCGAGATCACGGAGCTGTTCAAGCAGGCCGTGGATCTGGAATACCGCTACGCCGAAGACACCATGCCGCGCGGCGTGCTGGGCCTGAACGCGCCGATGTTCAAGTCGTACCTGCGCTTCATCTGCAACCGCCGCTGCCAGCAGATCGGCCTGGAGCAGCTGTTCCCGAACGAGGAAAACCCGTTCCCGTGGATGAGCGAGATGATCGACCTGAAGAAGGAGCGCAACTTCTTCGAGACGCGCGTGATCGAGTACCAGACCGGCGGGGCGCTGTCCTGGGATTGAGGCGGCGACAGCAGGCTGCCGGCCCCGGCAGCCGCTGAAACCGGCAGAACCCGTGAACAGGCGATGCGAGAGCATCGCCTGTTTGCTTTCAGGCAGGCGTGATCTCCTCCACCACGCCGTTCACTTTCACCCGTACCTTGTGCTTGTTGGGCGCCCGGTCCGCCACGACCGAATAGTTCACGACCGTGCCGTTGACCCATGAACACCCGACGAGGTAGCCGCCACGCGCGCGCAGACCGCTGAAGGAACCGCGTGCCCCCCAGGCGGCCGGGCAGGCCGGCAGCAGCTCGATCATGTCGCTGTGGCTCTGGAGCAGCATTTCCGTGACCCCGGCGCCGAAGCCGAAATTCCCGTCGATCTGGAACGGGGGATGGTTGCAGAACAGGTTCGTCAGCGTGTTGTAGGTCAGCAATCCCTGCACCATGACCAGCGCGCGCTCGCCATCCAGCAGGCGGGCGAACAGCGCGCAGCGCCACGGCCAGGTCCAGGAACGCCGGCTATCGCCCGTGACGGATGCCGGCGTGAACGGGATGTCCCCCAGGTCGCCGCACCGCGCCCGCAGCGATACCATCGCCGCCGCCGCGAACGCCGGGCTCGTGTCCGGCGTGATCTGGCGGCCCGGATAGACCGCGAACAGGTGCGAGGTGTGCCGGTGCCTGTCTGCGGGATTGTCGATATCTTCCTGCCACTCCTGCAGCTGATTCCAGCGGCCGATCAGGTTCGGCGCGAGCTGGTCCTGCAACACCTGCACGGTGGCGCGGTAGCCGGGATCGAGATCGAGAATGTCCTCGGCTTCCAGGTAGTTCTGGAACAGGTCCCAGATGATCTGCTGGTCGTACATCACGCCATCCTCGTGCGGCCCGTGTTCGGGCGACCAGCCGTCCGGCGAGACCAGCTTGCCATCCGCGCGCCGCTTCAGCCGGTGCTCCCAGAACGTGCATACCTCCTTGATCATCGGATAGGCCGTGTCGCGCAGATAATCCCGGTCCTGCGTGAAATGGAACCGCTCCATGAAATGCTGCATATACCAGGCGCTGGCAACGGTATTCCAGTCCCAGCCGTTGCCGCCGAAAATGCTCTGGGAGGTGCGCGCGGTCCAGCCGGGCACCGTGGCGCCGTACGCCTTGCGCGAGGCTTCGCGGCAGGATTCCACGGCATCGACCACGAAGTCGATCAGGGGCTGATGGCATTCGCTGAGGTTCGTGACCTCGGCATGCCAGTAGTTCATCTGCACATTGATATTGTTGTGATAATCGCCGCCCCAGGCCGGGGTGTTCGAGTTATTCCACAAGCCTTGCAGGTTGGCGGGCAGTCCGCCGGCGCGCGAGGCGCTCGCCAGCAGGTAGCGCCCGAAGTGGAACAGGGTCTGCTCCAGTTCCGGATCGTCGAAGCTGGCCCGATAAGCCGCCAGCCGCCGGTCGATCGCCCACTTCCTGATATGCGGCGCGCTCTGGCCCCAATCCACCGCCACCCGGGACATCAGGGGCGAGAAATCGTCGATGTGACGTTTTCGCAATGCCGCGAAACCGGCCTGCTCGGCGGCCTGGAGCGTCTGGTTGATGACGGCCGGGAGATTGTGGTGCGTGCGCCAGCCATGCTCGCGCGACGGCAGGTAGTTCGTCCGCGCATCGAGGAACAGCGTGACGGCGTCGCAGCCGACAAAGCGCAGCGAATTCCCCTGCATGACCAACGTGCCGCCCTGATGCAGCAGGCGCACGCCGGCGGCATGGTGGAGATCGTTCTTCAGCACGCCGGCGAAGCTGACCTGGTGCCCATGTTCGACATTGGCCGTGGCGCCGTGCGCGGATTGCAGGGTCAGTGACCCCGTGAGCCCGGCTGGCAGGGCGGAGGTGTAGTGGAACACCAATACGTCGTCGGCATGGCTGGCGAACGCTTCGCGCGTCACCAGATTCCCGTCGGCCATGAACCGCGTGGTATGAATTCCGGTGCTGGTGTCGAGCAGGCGCCGATAATTGGCGATGGTCCGATACGCCGCCTCCGTTGCCGCATCGCCCGATAATCCGATCTCCGCCACCTGAAAATGGGTCACCCCCGGCGTCGGCGTAAAGGCAAACCGATAGTAGCGGTAGGCGCTGGTATTGCCGATCGGGAACGTCCTGGTTTGCCGGCGATGCTCGAATGGCTCGTCGAGATGCTGGGTATCGAGCACGGTCCATGCCGCGCCATCGGCGGACGCCGACAGGGTCCATTGCCGGGGATCGCGGTCCGGCACGTCATTGGCGCTCGTGAGGGAATATTCCGTCACCACGGCCGGCTGCGGAAAATGCGCCTGCCATTCGACGGCTTCCGTCGGAGATTCCACGCACCATTTCGTCCCGTGGTCCTTGTCCCAGGTGCGCGAGACATCCTGGTTGCCAGTTGACGACCCGTCGCCGTCGCCGCTGGGCGAGGAAATGAACAGTCGGAGAGGCGGCACGAGATCGACGCCGTCGAGCGATATTTCGGCAACCTGGAAGTGGGTTGCCCCGGGCGGCGGCACGAAGGTGAACCGGTACAGCAGGAATTCCTGCACGTTCTCGAACGGAAACGTCTGTGTCTGCCTGCGCGATTCAAACGGGATGCCCGGGTTGCGGGCGTCCAGGAGCGTCCAGGTCTCGCCATCGTGGGAACCGTGGAGGATCCATTCCTGGGGGTCCCGCTCCGGCCGGTCATTGGCGCTGGTGAGGCTGTAGGCGGTGATCCGCCGGGGCAACGGCAGCTGCGCCTGCCACATGACAGACGTGCCCGGGCCGGCGACACACCATTTGGTGTTCGGATTGGCATCGACCGAACTGCTGACGCCCTCGTTGCCCGCCATGGTCCCATGGGCCTGTGGGAACGTCACGACCGGGTCCGTGCCGAACGCCACGTTGATCTCGCCGAAGTCGAGATAGCTGCCGAAACCCAGCTCGCCGGTATCGTAGTTGCTGCTGTCGTAGTCGTTCACCCCGCCCCAGAGGCTTTGCTCGTTGAACTGGATACGCTCGTTGCCGGTATCCCCGAACAGCATGGCGCCGGCGCGGCCATTGCCAATCGGCAGGGCTTCCGACTCCCACCGGGTGGCGGGCGTATCGAACCAGATGGCGCGCGGCCCGGGCGGGCTGGCTCGCAGGTTGCTGAGATCGGACATGGATCCTCCTTGCGGAAAGGGATCGACTGGCACCTCGCCATCGATTCCACTGGGACCTTCAGTGTCCGCATCGCCCGGCCCCGCACAATGGATCACGCGGGCCACGGCCGCCCGCCGAATTTTTCAGAATCGGCTCACATACCCGGGCTGGAATGCTCCCTACCATCGTCGACAGAAAGGTTCGCTTTCCCTGTCCGATGGACGTTCCAACTAGGAGTTTTCCGATGCAAGCCGTGGTTCTGCACCGCCTGGGCGATATTCCGCGCTTCGAGTCCTTCCCCGACCCCGACACCACGCACTGCGAGCGGCTGGTGGGGGTGAGTGCCGCCGCCATCCATGCAATCGACCGACAGGCCGCCGCCGGGATGCACGCCAGCAGCCCGCTCACGCTGCCGGTGGTCTGCGGGGTGGATGGCGTCGGCCATACGGCCGGTGGCGAGCGCGTCTATTTCAGCATCACGCGGCGGCCGTTCGGCGCCATGGCCGAGTTCGCGCCGGCGGACTGGGTTGTACCGCTGCCGGCGGGCCTGCCGGGCGAGTTCGCGGCGGCGCTGGTGCGGCCGGCGCTGCTGGCGTGGCTGCCGCTGGCGCACCGCGCCGAACTGGAGCCCGGCGAGACGGTGATGGTGCTCGGCGCCACCACGGCGGCGGGGCGCATGGCGGTCCAGGCGGCGCGGCTGCTAGGCGCCAAGCGGATCATCGCCGCCGGGCACCGCCAGGAGGCACTGGCCACGCTGGAGGCGGATGCCACGGTCGACCTGCGCATGCCGCGCAACGCGCTTGAACACACGTTCTCGGCCTATGCGGAGGAGGGGATCGACGTGATCCTGGACTACATCTGGGGGGAGCCGGTGGAGGTGCTGGCGGCTGCGCTGGCCCGCTCGGACCACACCATGCCGTCTCCCGACGATCGCGGCGTGCGGCTGGTCTCGGTGTCCGAGCGGCCCGGGGGCGACATCGTCCTGCCCGCCCAGTCGCTGCGCGACTCGCGACTCAGGCTGATGGGCTACGGGCCGGCCAGCTATCCGCCGGAGGACTATGTGAAAGCCTACGTCGAGGACATCCTCATGTACGCACTGGATGGCGACCTGCGCCTCGACCTGGAAACCATGCCGATGGCCGAGGTGGCCGAGGCATGGGAGCGGGCGGGGCGGCAGGACCGGCGCATCGTGCTGACGCTGGACGAGCGCGAGGCTTGAGGGTGAGGGCCAGCGCTGCCCGGGGCAGGAGGCCGCCCCAGGCCCCTCCAGGCTGGCTTCAGGCTGCCTTTATGGGCCTTCAGGCGGCCTTGCGTACCTCGGGCTGGCTGGCGCCGCCGTCGGCCTTGCGTTCACCGCCGAGCGCGTCGGTCAGGTCGCCCAGCAGGCCGGCCAGCTCGCCAGCCATCAGCGCGAAGTCAGCGTCGAAGCGCTCGGCTTCGTCATGCAGGGTGCCGTCGGCCTGTTCCTTGATCACGTCCAGCGGCGCCACGCGCTTGACCGCCAGGTTCTCGGTCAGCACGAAGGAGACGCGGTCGTTCCACGTCATGGCCAGCCGCGTGCAGCGCTTGCCGGCGGCGATATGGCGGCGCAGATCCTCAGGGTCGAGCGGATGGCGCACGTAACGCACCGTGGCCTTGGACTCGGCGCTCGATTGCAGCTCGATTTCCTGGTCCACGGTGAAGCCTGGGGGCGCGGTGTCCGTGGACAGCCATTCGGTCATGGCCGCCACCGGCGACTGGTTCACGTGCAGGCCCGTCACCGGCAGCGGATCGATGGCCTTGAACAGCATGCCGCGCACTTCGTCGGCCTTGGCCGTGGCGGCGGCATCGATGGCCAGCCAGCCATTCACGGGGTCGATCCAGACCCGGGTATCGCGGCGGATGCTGAAGGCGCGCGGCAGTAGTTCCTCGGTGATCTGTTCCTTCAGTTCCTTGAGCTGCTTGCGGCCCGGCTTGAAGCCCTGTTGCTCCTCCAGCTCGGTGGCGCGCGCCTTGGTCACCTGGTTGACCACGGTGGCCGGCAGCAGCTTCTTTTCGGTACGGAGCACCAGCAGCATCTGCTTGTTGACGCAGTGCACAAGCTGGCCGTTGTCGCGCGGGGATGCCCAGCCCTGGGTCTGCGGCTCCAGGCTGGTGCCCGGGAAGAAGGCGTGTTTCGCCAGGCTGGCCTCTACGTCTTCGGCGCTGAGGGTCCACGGGGCGGTGAAGCGATGAATCTGGAGATTCTTAAACCACATGAGAATTCGGCCACGAGAACGGAAAGGGTCGAATTCTATCTGGTTGAGCGGGCGGTGCCGAGAAATGGCGGGAAATGGGACGGGAAACGGGACGTGAAATGGCGGGGCAAGAAAAAGGCGCGCACGGCGCGGAGGTCAGCCCCTCCGCGTCAGTGCGCGCCATGCTGCAATCTCAAATATCGAGCTTAGAGATCTTGGTGCCTTCGAGGCTCAGGCCGGCCATCAGGCCCGCGTTGGTCATGGCGAAGCCGACAATCGGATGCTGGGCCGTGTTGGTGTCCAGCTGGCCGTTGGCGCCGATCGTGGCCAGGGCCACGGTGGCATCGGCCCCGACCTGCCAGCCGTTGCTGCGCACGAACTTGTCGTACGAATCCTGGGTCAGGAACATCAGCACGAAGGCCTTGGACTGGGCGCCGATCTGCCAGCCGATGGAGCCCGAGATGGCACGGTAGTAGCCACGATTGGCGCCGCCGGAGCGCAGCACCCCATCGCCATACTCGCCGCCCACGACGAAGCCTGCCGACAGCAGTTTCGGGAAAACCAGGATGCCGCGTGCCTTGTTGCCAAGATCCTGCGACCCCTTGACCGTGGAATACAGCCGATTCAGCGTGTCCGTGGCGCCGGCGTCAATCTCGCGCCGTTTGGCGGTCTTGTCGCCCGTGTCGCCCGGGCCCGTGGTAGTACAGCCGGCGAGCGAGAGCGCGCCAAGGGACAGACCGGAAACCGTGACAAGACCGGCACCGCCAGCGGACAGGAAGGTTCGACGTTTCATTATTTCCTCCAGGAGGGTGGTGTGTTGCAACCGCCTCTAAAGCATAGGCGTCAAGCGCACATTGGCAAATGCGATTTTGTCTGACACTGGGCAGGAGAGACTCTGACACGCGGTCTGACATACTTTCTTGCAAATGCGCCAGCGCACTTTAGGAACCGCCCGCCCGTGTGGGCGGTCTGTCGAGCATGAAAAAGACATTTGCCCCCCTCTCTCCCTTCATTTCCCTGGGCTCGATCGTGCCCGTGGTGCTGCTGGCGGCGTGCGCCTCCCCGGCCTCCGTGGAAACCCCGAGCCAGAAGCAGGAAGTCGCCACGCTGAACTCAGGCTGGCAGGCCGAACGCGCCAAGTACATGGAATGCGTGCAGGACAAGGCCGACGACGGCGCGAAAGGGAAGGGCACCTCGAAGGACGTGGCCGCCGGCGCCATCGACGCCTGCAAGGCGCAGCTCGGCGTGATGCACGACGCCTTCCAGTCCTATCTCTCGGCCCAGATGAGCTCGGCGCACGGCCAGACCAGCGCCCGGCAGGCCGCCGACCGCGTGACCACCGACACCCGCGAGAAGGCGCGCACCTACCTGACACGCTACGTGGAAGTGGAGCGCTACAAGGCCAGCCAGCGCTGATCGGCCCGGATCGGCCCGGATCGGGGCCGATTCACGCCCCCTCTATATATATAGTCAGAGCATCGCCAGCGGCTCGGCCCGCCGCGGCGGCGGAAACAGCTTGTCGAGTTCGGCAAGCTGTTCTGCTGTCAGCGGGTGCGCCAGCGCGCCGAGGTTTTCGCGCAGGCGGTCACGGCTGCCGGTCTTGGGAATGGCGATGATATCGTCCGACGCCAGCAACCACGCCAGCGCCGCCTGGGCCGGCGTCATGCCGTGGGCCTTGGCAAAGCGCTGGAGCCCCGCGTGGCGCAGCAGCCGGGCCTGCTCGATCGGGGAATAGGCCATGACCGGCACCCCGCGTGCACGCTGCCAAGGCAACAAATCGAATTCGATGCCGCGCCGGCTCAGGTTGTAGAGCAGCTGGTTCGCCGCTACCTCGCCGCCGCCCGGCACCTCCCACAGTTCCTCCATATCGCCCAGGTCGAGGTTGCTGACGCCGAAATGCCGGATCTTGCCGGCTTCGCGCAGCGCCAGGAACGCCGCCATGGTCTCCTCGAGCGGCACGCCGCCGCGCCAGTGCAGCAGGTAGAGGTCGAGCCGGTCGGTGCCCAGCCGGCGCAGGCTGCGCTCGCACGCGGCCACCACGCCTTCGCGGCTGGCGTTGTGCGGGTAGACCTTGCTGACGAGAAACACCTCGTCGCGCCGACCCGCGATGGCCTCGCCGATCAGCGATTCGGACAACCCCTCGCCATACATTTCAGCGGTATCGATCAGCCGCAGCCCGAGGTCCAGCCCGAGCCGCAGCGTGGCGATCTCCTCGGCGCGCGTGTCGCGGTGATCGCCGATATTCCAGGTACCCATGCCCAGCGCGGGCACGCGCTCGCCGCCGGGCAGCGTGACGGTCTTCATCGATTGGCTCCGGTGTGATGGGGCGGCGTGGCCACGCCGCGCTCCATCACACTAGTTAACAATGCCGGCCGGCACAAGGTGGGCGCCCGGCAGGGGGCCGCTCGGGGTCCCCCGGACCTCTCAACCGTGCTGGTGCCGATATTCCTGGCTCAGCCCGCCATAGCCGTAGGCGGCTGCGCGGGCGTCGATGACGTGGATATACGACACCTTGTTCACATCGCCAATCACCTCGGACAGCGCGGCGAACGTGTCCTTCAGGTACTGCGCCTTCTCGGCCTTGGTGTTGGTCTCGTCGGTCACGCTGATGTCGAGCTGGAAGGCGTTGCGGCCATCGCTGCGCTCGGACAGCGCCTTGCCGCCGATGATCCATTGCTCGCGCGGCAGGTAGCCCACGGTCACGGCGATCACGTTCTCCTCCTTGCGCAGGATGCGCTGGGTCAGTTCGGCCACGGTGGCGGCGGCACGGCGGGTCAGTTCGGCGTCGGGCTGGCCGGAGATCTGGAGGTTGATGTGGGGCATGGCTGGCTCCTTGTTCTGGATGGTGCGAACCGGAAATCGGTGTCGTGGAACCTATCGTAGTGTTCGCCATCACATCGGAAAAGCAGGAATATGCGATACCATCCATCGGTAACACCGAATCGTAAAAATGCGAGATAGTGGGGTGTGACTAGGGACGGGAGCAGGCGTGATGCGAGGATTCGAGACCGATCAACTGAAGACATTCGTGACGGTGGCCGACAGTGGCAGCCTCTCGGCGGCGGCGCCGCGCCTGTTCCTGTCGCAATCGTCGGTCAGCGAGCAGTTGCGCAAGCTGGAGGAGCGCGCCGGCGTGCCGCTGCTCACACGCGGCAAGAGGGGCGCGGCGGTTACGCCGGCCGGCGCGCGGCTGCTGGAGTACGCGCGCCGCATCCTGTCGCTGAACGACATGGCAATGCAGGAGCTGCGCGGCCGCACCCTGGATGGCGAACTGCGGCTTGCCGTGACCGATTACTTCCGGCCGGGCGAGATCGCCGGCATGCTGCGCCGGCTGCGCGACCGCTATCCGTATCTGAAACTGCACGTCACGGTGATGAAGAGCGCCGCGATCGAGGCCGCCGCTGACCTGGACACCTTCGACATCGGGCTCAGCATGCGGCTGATTCGCGCCACGCGTGCCGACCGTGCAGAGCGCGCCGACCGTGCCGGCACGCTGCTGCGGCGGGAAGGGCTGGCCTGGGTGGCCGCGCCGGAGATCGCCGAGTCGCCGCAGCCCACGCTGCCGCTGGTGCTGCTGCCCGATACCTGCTCGATGCACCAGTTCGTGGTGCAGCTGCTGATGCGCCGGAAGCGCGCGTTTGACATTGCCCACTCGGCGTCCGGCGTGGCGGGGCTGCACCTCGCGCTGGCGGCGGGGCTCGGCGTGTCATGCCTCAACGCGTCGGCCATCGGGCCGGGCGTAACGCCGCTCGATGCCGCCGCCGTCTCGCGCTGGCGCCTGCCGACATTGCCCGATGCCGAGTTCTACCTGCTGCCCGCCCGGCGCGGCGAGAGCGAATTCATCGGCGAAGCGCGCCTCGCGCTAAGCGAGCAACTCGGCTGAGGGCTATTGCGGCTGAGGGCTATTGCCATTCGGAACAAATGCGTCGCAAGCGACGCAAGTATGTCTGACTTTGTACATGCTTCGCCGCTACGATCAACCATCACTTCAATGAAAACTGGTCGATCCGCAACGCCGTACCCGGCCTCGCTGGCATAGCAGAAAAACGAAAAACGGCCCGTCGTGCGGGCCGTTATCTCGTCACAGCGTCATCACAGCGTTGTAAGCATTACTCGGCGGTCATGTGCGCGTTCTTCGCCAGGAGACCGAGCCGATCGCGCTCGGACTGGATGAAGGCGACGAAGCTCTCCACCGAGCCGCCCGCCGGCTCGATGCCGTTCGGCAGCAGCCGCTCGCGGATCTCCTGCGTCTGCATGCCAGCGGTCAACTCCGCATTCAGCCGCTTGATGATCGCCGGATCCGTGCCCTTCGGCGCGAAGATGCCGGCCCAATGGCCGATGCGCACCTCGGGCAGGCCCTGCTCAGCCGTGGTGGGGAGGTTGGGCGCCGCGGCCATGCGCTTGTCCCAGGTTGCGCCCAGCGCCTTGAGCTTGCCGGCCTTGATCTGTGGCAATACCACCACGCTGGCCTCCGAAGTCGCCGCCACCTGGCCGCCGATCACCGCCGTGATGCTCTCCGAGCCGCTCTTGTAGGGCACCACCGTCAGCTGCGCGCCTTTCTCCTTGAGCATCTCCTCGACGAAGTGGGGCGTGCTGCCGCTGCCGGCGGTGGCGAACGGCGCGCCACCCTGCTTCTTCGAGTACTCGATCAGATCCTTGAGGTTGTTCACCGGCAGCGACGGCGACGCGACGATGACCGACGGGCTGACCGCGATCAGCCCAACCGGCACGAGGTCATCGGGCGCATACGGCATCTTCGTGCGAATCAGGCTGTTGGTGACCGTGCCCACGGCGCCCACCAGGAAGGTGTAGCCGTCCGGCTTGCTCTTGGCGACATAGTCGGCACCGACCACGCCGCCGGCGCCCGGCCGGTTCTCGATCACCACGGGCTGGCCGATCCGCTTGCTCACCGCCTCGGCGCCCGCCCGCGCGACGAGGTCGTTGGCGCCGCCCGCCGTGAACGGCACGACGAACTTGATCACATGGTTGGGCCAGGCGTCGGCGGCATGGGCCGGGGCGGCGCCGCACAGTGCGGCGGTGGCGAGGGCGATGGCCATCGCCCCGCCATGGATGGGGATACGCATGCTTGTCTCCGGTATCTGTTGTGGTGGGTACCGACGTCGATGGTACCGAAGGCGGCTGTCAATTGCCTGACGGTGGGTCAGCGCAGCGGGAGGCGGGGCCGCCGGCGCCCGGGGTGGGCGGCGGCGCTATTCATGCCGTGCACAGTGTGACGGCGAGGACGGCGTGCGGGAACCGATGACCGGTCAATGATCGCGTTCCCAGGTCTGGGTGCGGCCGATCAGGCTGATGCCGATGAAGCCGCGCACGTTGAGCTTCTTGCCGTCGTCCGCCAGCGCCATCTTGCACTTGTAGAGCTTACCGGTCTCGGGGTCGAGGATCTCGCCGCCGGTGTACTCGTTGTCGCCGGTCTTGCGCAGGCCGGTCAGCAGCGTCATGCCGATGACCGGCTGGTCCTTGCGGGCGTCGGTGCACTTGTCGCAGACCTTGGGCTTGCTCTCGGCGGTCTCGACGAGGCTCTTCACGAGGCGCCCGCTGTAGATGCCGTCCTTCTCGCTGATCTCGATCACGCCGCGCGGCTTGCCGGTGGCGTCGTCGATGGTCTTCCACGTGCCAGCCGGCGTGGCCTGCGCGAGCGCGACGGCGCTGGCGGCGAAGGCGGCCGCGAACACGGTGGCGTGCCGCAGCGAGCGTGGGAGGGAAATGCGCATGGGGGTCTCCTGGTTCAGTGTGTCGGGATCGTGCGAAGGTGTCGCGACGCCAATCTACTGGCGCACGCGCCGCGCTGCAATCACCGCCGCGCGTTTGCGTACGCACCAGCGGCACGCCGCCGCTGCCCGCAATCGACCGCCGTACGGGGGTTTGCGGGATTATGCCGTGCAGCATGCGGCGCTGCGCGGCGGGGCCGAAGCATTCCTCTAAGGGGAACTCCGGGGTCGTCCGGTGGCGTGCGGACCGCGGTCTGGCATTCCATCGACACCCCTTCCACACCCATCTCGGCACGCTGCGTTCTCTGACCACGCAGCGCTGCCTCGCAGGCGCGCGGCGCGACGCTGTATCAGGCGTGTCGCGGGGTGGTGCCACGCGCTGCCGGAGCATGTCGATGACGTGTCGAAGCGTGTCGAAACCTCGTCATCGCATCGCGTGCGGTGACAAACCGTTGCGCTGACGCATCACTCTTTCGTCGTACTCGCGCAACTGTCGGATCGACGCACACCGATGTCGGCGCATGTCCGACGCGATGGCATTGGACCCAGGCGCATCGATGCGCGCGACGCGTGCCGAGCGAGCGCCGGTGCGTTGCCGCGCGAGGTCATGACGGCGTGCGCGTACGCTGCCGGCATGCCATGGCGAGAGACCACGCATGGTCGATGCGATCGCCGCGAAAGCCAGCGTGCATGCGGCTTTCCGGTGAATCGCGCGGTGCGCGGCCGCGCGCGATGACGGCGCGCACGGCATGCTTCGGCGGCGTGTGAGCGGAGGCGCCGAGGTGTCACGCGAGGGCTTGCGACACAGCGCGCGGCGTCATCGAATCGACGCGCGTCGACCTCGCGGAGGAACTTCGGATGGCGTGTGGAAGTCGAGATGAACAAGCGTGTCGATGATGCCGTCATCGCGATGCGCGAGCGAAGTAGATCGACTCGCTCGCGCACGCAAGTTTTTTTGCACTTTTTTCTTAACATCATCGAACAAACGAATTATGATTCGCCTTGACAAGAGTCTCAGTTCATTGCATCGACGTATCGCAGCGACAAGCAACAAGCAGAAGCAACGATGATGGCGATGACTCGATGCAGTGAATGCGGGTAGCCGAGGAGCACCAGAACTTTGACGCAGACCAAGCCGATGCGGCTTCTCAAAACGCGTGCAGTCTCCTGTAGCCCAGTGACGGGATGGGCGAGCTACCCCCGAATGATTGCCGTCTGCCGTGCGCGAGGCCATGCCCGCACCGCAGGCCTGCTGACCGATATCTCCTCTTTCCTGGTCGTGCGCCGACGTAACGGGCGGCGCGGGCCAATCGAATATTCCAGGGCGCGGCACGCCCCGGACACCCGCCTGCAGGCTGGCTTTGCCGCCCGCGGGGGTCCGTTGCGCTGCCGCTTGAACGCCGCGTGTCGCGGCATCCCTGCCACCGAATTCATTAGCGTGCGACCGAAGCTGTGCCGTGCGCCGATGAATCGCTCGCTCGACTGGAGTCACGCGGTATCGCGCTTCGGGTCGGTCGGGTCGCCATCCTAGGTCATTCGATATTTCACGCTAGTGAAGGAGTTATCCATGGCAACTGCTGCAAAGAAAAAGCCGGCGGCTAAGAAAGCCGCCAAGCCGGCCGCCAAGAAGGCCGTCGTGAAGAAGGTCGCCGCCAAGAAGGCTGCTCCGGCCGCCAAGAAGGCTGCTGCCAAGAAGGTCGCAACCAAGAAGGTTGCTGCCAAGAAGGTAGCCGCCAAGAAGGCACCGGCAAAGAAGGCCGCTGTGAAGAAGGTAGCCGCCAAGAAGGTCGCGACCAAGAAGGTTGCCGCCAAGAAGGTAGTTGCCAAGAAGGCAGCGCCGGCCAAGAAGGCCGCGGTCAAGAAGGTAGCCGCCAAGAAGGCCCCGGCCAAGAAGGCCGTTGCCGCCAAGAAGCCGGCCGCCAAGAAGGCTGTAGCCAAGAAGGCCGCTCCGGCCAAGAAGGCTGCACCGGCCAAGAAGGCTGCTGTCAAGAAGACCGCTGCCAAGAAGCCGGCCGCCAAGAAGGCTGCTGCGAAGAAGCCGGCTGCCAAGAAGGCGCCTGCTGCGAAGCCTGCCGCGGCACCTGCCGTTGCACCCGCTGCTGCTGCAAAGACCGCGCTGAACCCGGCTGCGGCCTGGCCGTTCCCGACGGGTACCCGTCCGTAATCGCTTCGCCTCGTGCGAACGATCACAACTGGGACGCGCCAGGGCACGCATCGCGTGCCGCACTGACCGGATACGCCGTATCCGGTCCGCAAGACAGCTGTCTTGCCGACCCGCCGATGGCATTCGCCCGGCGGGTTTTTTATCGCCCAAAGAAAAACGCCGCGGCCCGGAGGCGCGCGGCGTTAGGGTCGGGCACGGTGTGCCCGGTCCAGGTGCGTGGTGCGATCAGTGGGTCACGCGGGTCACGCCGCCCGAGGACAGCAGGCGCACGCGCTCGCCGGGGCGGAATGCCTCGTCGGCTTCCTGGGTGATGGCGCGCATCTCGCCGTTGTCCAGCCGGACGGTGATCTCCAGGCCGCGACGCTGCTGGATCTTGTTCTCCGCCGCGCTGCCGGCCAGGCCGCCAATTACCGCGCCCAGCAGGCCCGCCGCAATCGCGCCGTTGCCGCCGCCGATGGTGCTGCCCGCCGCGATGCCGCCGATGGCGCCGCCGGCCAGCGTGCCCGCGCCGGTCTGCCCGCCCTGGATCAGCACCTCGCGCACGCCCTCCACCACGCCGTAGCGCACGGTCTGCTCACGCTGGGCCTGGCCCGAGGTGTAGACGCTGTTGGAGTTCGACCAGCTGGCGCAGCCGGAGACCAGGCTTGCCGCCACCAGGACGGCCACGCCGCCGGTGCGGACGATGTTCGGCACGATGTTTCTCATGATTGACTTCCTTCCCGTAAAGACCCGCGCGTCCGCAACGTTCGCGGAGGCTGGCCGGACACCGCAGCCCGGTGGGCGCGGCGCCGGGCAGCGTCCGGGTTACGCGTAGCGGTACCCGAATGCGGACTGGAACCGGTTGCCGATGTCCTCGCGCGAGAGCCAGTGGTTCTGCGGCCCCTGGCGGGCGATCTTGAGCGAGCCCATGAGCGAGGCGAGGCGGCCGGTGGTTTCCCAGTCCAACCCGTTTTCGATGCCGAAGAGCAGGCCGCCGCGGAAGGCGTCGCCGCAGCCGGTAGGGTCGACGACCTGTTCGGCGGGCACGGCCGGAATGGCGTACTGCTGGCCATCGGCAAAGATGCTGGCGCCGCGCTCGCCGTGCGTCACGATGAACGCGCGGACCTTGGCGGCAACTTCGGCGCTGGTCCAGGCCGTGCGGGACAGCAGGACCTGCGCTTCGTAGTCATTGACCGTCACGTAGCTGGCGAGTTCAATGAACTGGCGCAGGTCCTCGCCGTTGAACAGCGGCATGGCCTGACCCAGATCAAAGATGAACGGAATGCCGGCGTCGGCGAACTGCTGCGCGTGGTGCAGCATGCCCTCGCGGCTGTCCGGCGCCACGATACCCAGGGCGGGCTGGCGGCCGCCCGTCAGCGCGTCCTGCACGCTGTTCAGCTGCGACTGGCTCATCGCGCCCGGGTGGAAGGCGGTGATCTGGTTGTTGTCGAGATCGGTGGTGATCATCGCCTGCGCGGTGAACGTCTCCGGCAGCGTGCGGATGTGATCCGTGACGATGCCGAGGTTGCGCAGGTAATCCAGGTACGGACCGGCGTCCTCGCCCACGGTGCCCATGATCAGCGGCTCGCCGCCGAGCATCTTGAGCGTATAGGCGATGTTGCCGGCGCAGCCGCCGAATTCGCGCCGCATGCCCGGCACCAGGAACGACACGTTCAGCATGTGGATCTGGTCCGGCAGGATGTGTTCGCGGAAGCGCCCGTCGAACGTCATGATGGTGTCGTAGGCAACGGAGCCACAGATCAGGCTGGCCATTCTTCCTCGCAATCGAATACGGTTGATACGGTTGAAAAAGACGCCGCCCGTGCAGAGACGGGCGGCGTTCGTACTTGTCAGATACCGGTGATGCCGAATGCCTCCGGCAGCTTACTTCAACGCGGCCAGGGCGGCGTCGTAGTTCGGTTCCTGCTTGATCTCGGGCACGAGTTCGCTGTACTTCACGGCGTTGTTTTCATCGAGCACGACCACGGCACGCGCGGTCACGCCGGCCAGCGGGCCGGTCTTGATGTCCACGCCATAGGCGTTCTTGAACTCGGCGCCGCGCATGGTCGAGAGCGTCACCACGTTGGCCAGGCCCTCGGCCGTGCAGAAGCGGCCCATGGCGAACGGCAGGTCGGCCGAGATGGTCAGCACCACGGTGTTGTCCAGCGTGCTGGCGGCTTCATTGAACTTGCGCGCGGATGCCTGGCACACCGGCGTATCCAGGCTCGGCACGATGTTCAGCACCTTGCGCTTGCCGGCGAAGTCGGCCAGCTTCACATCCTTCAGGTCCTTGCCCACGAGGGAAAAGTCGGGGGCCTTGTCGCCTGCCTGGGGAAACTTGCCGCCAACTTCGATGGCGTTGCCGCCGAGGGTCACATTGCTCATGGTCACTCCTGTACTGGGATGGGATGTTCGTCCGCGCCGTCCGGTGCGGACCGGGCCGGCGCGGCGGGGCGCTGGATATCAGGGGTAGAAGATCAGCACGCGGTAGTTGGCCGCTGTCTGGTCTGTCCGGAATCGTACCCGAACCGGCAGCTCGCTGCCCGCGCGCAGGCCCAGCGTGGCGAAGGCGCGCTGCGCGGGCTCGAGGTATTCGGCCGGTTGCAGCACGCGGCGCAGCAGCAGCTGGTCTTGCAGGTCGGTCATCACCAGTTCGATCGCGGGCAGCGCGGTGGTGGCGCGGCCCTGGTTCCGCATGGTGACGGCGAGTTGGTAAACATCGGTCGCTTCGTCTTGTTTCTGAAGCTGGGAGCTGTCGATGCGCAGCGCTTCGAGGTCGCGCCAGGGCGGCACCTCGCAGCCAAGTGGCGCGCAGGCGGCCTCAAGCAGCGGGCGCAGCACTGGCACACGGCCAGCCAGCTGGCTGCGGCCGAGATAAGCGCCCTGCAGCAGCGCGCCGATGGCCAGCAGCACCACGGCGATGCGTACCCAGACGCGCCTGCTGACCGGCACGACCACCTTGGCGCGCGGCGCGCGCGAGCGTTCGCGGTCGCGCGCGTGGCGCAGGAAATCAGGGGCGAAGACGGGGCCCGGCGGCACTTCGCGGCGGATCCAGTGGCGCGTGGTGGATTCGCGTGCGATGGCATCCGGCGTGCCTTCACGCGACGTATCGATCGCATCGGCACTGGCCCATGCGGCAACGTCGTCGTTATCGCGCGCGAATTCCTCGGCCGGCGCCACGGTGGGATCGGCGGCACGCAGGTATTCGCTCGCGCTGCGTACCGGCTCGGTGTTGGCGGGCGGGTTCGATGCTGGCACCGGCGGCCACGCAGCCTTGGCGCTGTACGCGCCTAACGGCGGTGGGCTGGCCGAGGCCGGCGCGAATGCTGCTGCGGGGTCGAGTGACGAGTGCGCCGGCACGGCCGGGGCGGGTGCTGGCGAGGCCGGCACCGGGTCGCCGAAGGCCGAATGATCGAGGGTCGGCCACGGTGCCGAGGGGGCGGGTGCCGCCGCTGCCTCTATGGGCTCCGACTCCGGTTCGGGTTCAGGTTCCGGCTCGGGTCCGGGCGCAACTTCCGCCTCGGGTTCGGGCTCAGGTTCCGGCTCCACCGCCGGCTCCGGCTCGGCTTCCCGCTCATGTTCCGGCGTCAGACCCAGTTCTACTTCCGGCTGCGGCGCCGGCGGCACCTCGGGTGCTGGCTCTTCCCGTACCGGCGGCTGCTCGGCCTCCGGCATCATCATCGTCGGCGAATCGAGCGCCGGCACGTCATAGCCGGGATCGAAGCCCGGGTCGAACGGCGACTCCTGTGCATGCGCGCGCGCGCTGGCCTGCGCCTGCTCGGCATGGGCCAGCGCGGCGGCCACGCTCGGGCCGGCCGTGGTCGGCACCGGCGCTGGTGTCGACGCGGCAGATGCCGTGGGCGCAGCGGCCGGTACCGGCACTTCAATCAGGTGTTCGCGTGCGTCGAAGACGGTATCGCACTGTCCGCAGCGGACCAGGCCCTGGCGCAGACGCAACTGGTCCGCCACAAGCCGGAACGCGGTGCGGCAGGCCGGACAACGCGTGACAAGCTTGGCGGCAGCCATGGTGTCGAATCAGGAAGGGGTGGCGGGGGAGCTGGCGGCGTCGGCGCGGGTGCCATGCAGGCAGACCCAGCCTTCCTCGCTGCGCCAGACCGACATGGCCAGCCAGGGCGCGTAGGCGGCGGCCACTTCGTCCGCCTGCCGTTCCAGCACGCCCGAGAGGATCAGCCGGCCGCCCGGGCGCACGCGCGCACTGAGCATGGCCGCCATCAGCTTGAGTGGATTGGAGAGGATATTGGCCACCACGAGATCGTAGGTGGCATCAGATACGGAATCCGGCAGCGCGAAGGTGGCCGCCACCTGGTTGCGTTCGGCGTTATAGCGCGACGCCTCCACGGCATTCGGATCGATGTCGATGCCGAGCGTATCGCCCGCACCGAGCTTCTTGGCGACGATGGCCAGGATGCCCGAGCCGCAGCCGTAGTCGAGCACGGTTTCGCCGGCCCGCACGTTCTGCTCGAGCCACTGCATGCACAGCCGCGTGGTCGGATGGCTGCCTGTGCCGAAGGCCAGGCCGGGGTCCAGCTCCAGCACCACGGCGTCCGGCTCCGGGGCGTCGTGCCACGATGGCACCACCCAGATCCGTTCGCCAATGCGGATCGGCGCGAACTGCGATTGCGTCAGGCGCACCCAGTCCTGGTCTTCCACCGCGCGCAGCACGTAGTCCGGCACCGGATCGACGTTCAGCGCGTTGGCGGCCGCAGCCACCACGAGCGCCGGGTCGGTCTCGTCGTCGAACAGGGCCACCACGCGCGAGCGGTTCCAGGCCAGCCGCGTCGGCTCGAGCCCGGGCTCGCCGAACAGCGGCTGCTCATCGGGCGTGTCGGCATCGGCGTCTTCCACCGAGACCGACAGCGCGCCGAGGTCGAACAATGCGTCGGACCAGGCCTCGGCCTGATCCTGCGCAATTTCGATCACACATTCCTGGAAAGCCACGTGATTCCTTGCTGCGACGATGCCGGCCGAGGCGGGGCCTCAGGCCTTCTCGCCTTTGGCCACGGCCTTCTGGGCCAGGCGGTGTTCAAGATAATGGATGCTGGTGCCGCCTTCGACGAAGTTGGCATCGAGCATCAGTTCGCGGTGCAGCGGCACATTGGTCAGGATGCCGTCCACCACCATCTCCGACAGCGCGATGCGCATGCGGGCGATGGCCTGGTCACGCGTGGCGCCGTACGTGATGATCTTGCCGATCATCGAATCGTAGTTCGGCGGCACGAAGTAGCCATCATACGCGTGCGAGTCCACCCGCACGCCGGGGCCGCCCGGCATGTGCCAGGCGGTGATGCGGCCCGGCGACGGCGTGAACTTGAACGGGTCCTCGGCGTTGATCCGGCATTCGAGGGCGTGGCCCTGGATCTGCACGTCCTTCTGGCGGAAGCGCAGCTTCTCGCCGTAGGCGATGCGGATCTGTTCCTGCACGATGTCGATGCCCGTGATCATCTCGGTGACCGGGTGCTCCACCTGCACGCGCGTGTTCATCTCAATGAAGTAGAACTCGTTGTTCTCGTACAGGAACTCGAACGTGCCGGCGCCCCGGTAGCCGATCTTCTTGCAGGCATCGGCGCAGCGGTCGCCGATGCGCTCGATCAGGCGGCGCGGGATGTGCGGTGCCGGTGCTTCCTCGATCACTTTCTGGTGGCGGCGCTGCATCGAGCAGTCACGCTCGCCCAGCCAGATGGCTTGCCGATGCTGGTCTGCCAGGATCTGGATTTCCACGTGGCGCGGATTCTCCAGGAACTTCTCCATGTAGACCTCGGGGTTGCCGAAGGCACGGCCGGCTTCCTCGCGCGTCATGTTGACGGCGTTGATCAGGGCGGCCTCGGTGTGCACCACGCGCATGCCACGGCCACCGCCGCCGCCGGCGGCCTTGATGATGACCGGATAGCCCACGCGGCGCGCGGTGGCCAGGATTTCCTTGGGGTCGTCGGGCAGGGCGCCTTCGGAGCCCGGCACGCACGGCACGCCGGACTTGATCATGGCCTGCTTGGCGGACACCTTGTCGCCCATCAGGCGGATGCTGTCCGAGGTCGGGCCGATGAAGACGAAGCCCGACTTCTCCACGCGCTCGGCGAAGTCGGCGTTCTCGGACAGGAAGCCATAGCCCGGGTGGATGGCCTGGGCGTCGGTGACTTCGGCGGCCGAGATGATGGCCGGCATGTTCAGGTACGACAGCGGGGACGGCGCCGGGCCGATACAGACGGCCTCGTCGGCCAGCTTGACGTACTTGGCCTCCTTGTCGGCTTCCGAGTACACCACCACGGTCTTGATACCCAGCTCGCGGCAGGCGCGCTGGATGCGAAGGGCGATTTCGCCCCGGTTCGCGATCAGAATTTTTTCAAACATGGTCTCTCTCTGCGAGAACGGGTGCCAGCCCGGCAAGTCGGGCCCCGGCGCGGGGCCGGTGTTGCAAAGCAGGGCGCCACGCGGCGGCCTGAAGCATGCCAAGCATGGGGGAGCAGGGGCGATGCAGGCCCGCCCCGGTCCCCGTGCCGGGGCCGCTGGGGCGCGGGCGACGGGGGCGCGGCGGGCAGGCTGGCATCAGCCGATCACGAACAGCGGTTGGCCGTATTCCACGGCCTGGCCGTTCTCGACCAGGATTTCCTTGATTACGCCGGCCTTGTCGCACTCGATTTCGTTGAGCAGCTTCATGGCCTCGATGATGCAGACGGTCTGGCCTTCCTTGACGGTGTCGCCCACGTTCACGAACGGAGCGGCGCCCGGCGACGGCGCGCGGTAGAACGTGCCCACCATCGGCGAGGTGACCACGTGGCCCGACGGCACCTGGGCGGCTTCCGGCGCGGCAGCGGCCGGCGCCACCGGGGCGACGGGGGCAGCGCCCGGCAGGGCCTGCATCTGGGGCATGGCCATCGGGGCGGCGATCACCTGGGGCGGCGCCTTGACGATGCGTACCTTGCCGTCACCTTCGGTGACTTCCAGTTCCGAGATGCCGGATTCGGCCACCAGGTCGATCAGCGTCTTCAGCTTGCGCAGGTCCATCTTCTTATCCTCCAGAATCGGGTTGTCCGGTCTCCTTCCGCGGGAAGGAGACGGCGGCGGTGAGTCATTGATTGGTCTGCCGCGCTGGCCGCGTGGCAGGGTCCGGGCATTCCTGATGCTGTGCCGGCGCGCGGGCAGCCTTCAACTGCCCGGGGCCGCCGTCTGTCCCAGCACGTATTCCAGCGCCAGCAGGTAACCCTGCCAGCCCAGGCCGCAGATCACGCCCACGGCCTGATCCGAGAAATACGAGTGATGACGGAACGGTTCGCGGCGATGCACGTTCGACAGATGTATTTCCACGAACGGGATCGCCACGCCGGCCAGGGCATCGCGCAGCGCCACGCTGGTGTGCGTATAGGCCGCCGGGTTGATGAGGATGAAGTCCACCCCCTCGCCGCGTGCCGCCTGGATACGATCCACCAGCGCCCCTTCATGGTTGGACTGGAACGTATCAAGATCCAGGCCAGCCGTGGCGGCGCGTTTTGCCAGCGCATCGTTGATATCGGCGAGCGTCGTGTGCCCGTACGTCTGCGGCTCGCGCGTGCCCAGCAGATTGAGGTTCGGTCCATGCAGGACCAGCACCTTCCGGTAGCGTGCAGCGCCGTTGGCGGCGGGAGTTGAAGACACGGTAGCTCGACCAGATCAACGAAATTGCGCGGAGATTACCGTAGCTTAGAGGGATTTGTCTAGCGTGCGATACAAGGCCACGTGGCGTGGCGGACGCTTTTCAGAGTGTTCTCACGGATTTTGGTGTTCCAGCGGTCAGATCGGGGTGGAAATCACCCCATTGGCCGGAGATCCCGGGCAGTTGGGCCGTGTTTCGGCCCAGAAGCCCGATTTCACGCGCCGGGTAGCACCTTGCGCAGTTCCTCGGCGTGCACGCGGCCCATCTTGCGATATTTCACCGATCCGTCGGGATTGATGACCACGGTATAGGGCAGGCCACCCTGCGCGTTGCCGAAACTGCGCGACAACTCGGTGCCTGCGAAGCCGGCCACGGCCAGCGGATAGGCCACTGGCACCTTCTTGAGGAACTGCTGGATGTTGCTGGCCGAATCGATGCCGATGCCCACGAATTCCACGTTGCGCTGGGCATATTCGCCATGCAAGGCGGTCAGCTCGGGCATTTCTTCCACGCACGGGCCGCACCACGGGGCCCAGAAGTTCACCACCAGGGTCTTGCCGCGCAGTTTGGACAGGTCCAGTTCCGCCCCGGCGGGGTCCGGCAGCCTGGTCTGGAAGAAGGTCTCGACGGCCTGGTCGGCCACCGGCTTGGGAGATAGCGCGAAATGACCGACGATGGCGCCGCCAGCGGCAGCCACGATGGCAACGACGAGCCACAGGCCCAGGCGGGAGCGGCGGATGGGGGCGGAGCCGGGTGCGGAGGCGGTCATCTGGGGCGGTATCTATATAGAGAGAGGAATCGGAGGATCAGGGCCCGGGCGGTTCGGCGGGCTCGGCGGTGCTCAGGGCGCGCACCGCGGCCAGGTCGGCACGCGCGACGCGCCCGCTGGCATCCGCCCGCACGGCGCCGCGCTCGTCGATGGCATCGTACAGCGCAATATGAATGCCGACCGGCGCGCCGAGTTCCGCGCGGACCTCGCCAGCCAGCGTGCGGCATTCCCGCGCCGCCGGCCATTGGCCGCGCCACAGGAAGCTCAGCGTCTCCACGTCGCTCCGGCCGGCGAAGTGCCGGCTTTCGCTGGTGTCGAAGTCCACGCCGGCGTTCAGCAGATGCAGGGCGACGTCCTTGGGACTGTCACAGAAGCATTGCAGATAGACATCGGAATGCTCGGTGGCCGTGCCGTTGAGCACCGCGCCGACCAGATAGGGCCGGAAACTGGCCAGATCCTCCATTGCCAGCACGGCCAGCCGGCGCAGTAGCGCGAGGATGCGCGGCTGGCTGTCCGCATGGAACAGTGCCTGGTACGCGCGGACTTCTTCCTCGATCATGTCGTTATCGGGCAGCCATTCTCCCGCAACGCGCATATCGCCGAGCAACTGCCTGGCGGCCTTGCGCTTGGCGGTGGCGTAGTCGGCACCGTCCTCGGCGATCATGCGGGCCGCGGCCTGGGCGATTTCCTCGCGTACGCGGGTTGGGTCGGGGATGTTGCGTCTGGACATGCCGCGATGATACGCCGCTTGCTTGGTCGTGGTGCCGGGGCGAGGTGTCGCAGTCGGGGCGGAGGGCTCGGGTACAATCGATCGCTATCCCGCCCGGCGCCCGGGCGCAAGCCATCTCCCCCCGACGCATCCCATGCATATTCACATCCTCGGCATCTGCGGTACTTTCATGGGCGGCCTTGCGGTCCTCGCCCGGCAGGCGGGTCACCGCGTGACCGGCTGCGACGCCAACGTCTACCCGCCCATGAGCACCCAGCTGGAAGCCCAGGGCATCGACCTGATCGAAGGCTTCGACCCGTCGCAGCTCTCGCTGGAGCCGGACCTGTTCGTGATCGGCAACGTGGTCTCGCGCGGCAATCCGTTGATGGAGGCCATTCTCGACCGCAACCTGCCGTACGTCTCCGGCCCGCAATGGCTGGGCGAGCACGTGCTCAATGGCAAGTGGGTGCTGGCCGTGGCCGGTACGCACGGCAAGACGACCACCACGTCGATGTTGTCCTGGATTCTCGAGGACGCCGGCTACAACCCGGGCTTCCTGGTCGGCGGCGTGCCGCAGAATTTCGGTATCTCCGCGCGACTGACGCCATCTGACTTCTTCGTCATCGAAGCGGACGAATACGACACCGCCTTCTTCGACAAGCGCAGCAAGTTCGTCCACTACCGCCCCCGCACGGCCATCCTGAACAACCTTGAGTTCGATCACGCCGACATCTTCCCGGATCTTGCTGCCATCGAGACGCAATTCCATCATCTGGTGCGTACCGTGCCGGGTCAGGGCCGCATCCTCGTGAACGGCGTGGAGCCGGCGCTGGCACGTGTGCTGGAGCGCGGCTGCTGGAGCGAGGTGGAGCAGTTTGGCGTGGGCGACTGGAAAGAGAGCGATGCGCAGACACCCGCCCCGGCGGGCAAGGATGCCTTCGATGTCTGGTTCGGCGATGCGGTGCAGGGCACGGTCGTATGGGACTTGCAAGGCACCCACAACCGCATGAACGCGATTGCCGCCATCGCCGCCGCCCGCCACGTGGGCGTGCCGCCGGCACAGGCGATCGAGTCGCTGGGCCGTTTTGCCAACGTCAAGCGCCGCATGGAGGTGCGCGGCGTGGCTAACGGCATCACGGTCTATGACGACTTCGCGCACCATCCCACGGCCATCCAGACCACGCTCGAAGGCCTGCGCCGCCGGGTGGGCAACGCCCGCATCCTGGCGGTGCTGGAGCCGCGCTCCAATACGATGAAGCTCGGCGTCATGGCCGCGCAACTGCCGGCCAGCCTGGAAGGCGCCGATCTCGTGTTCGGCTACGGCGCGCCGTCGGGCAAGGACGCGCTGGGCTGGAACCTCGGTGAGGCGTTGGCGCCACTTGGCGACAAGGCTGCCGCTTATCAGGAACTGGGCGAACTGGTCGCGGCTGTCACGGCCGCAGCCCGCCCCGGCGACCATGTGCTCGTGATGAGCAATGGCGGATTCGGCGGCGTGCATCAGAAGCTGCTCGACGCGCTCGCCGCCTGATCAAGAATCGACAAGGGTCCGACGATGCTGCTGTATCTGCACGGTTTCCGCTCCTCGCCGCAATCGTTCAAGTCGCGGCTTGTGCAGGAGCGGATGCGCGCCTGGGGCGTGGAGAAGTCCTTTGCCTGCCCCACGCTCAATGTCTCGCCGGCGCAGGCCATTGCCCAGGCCGAGGCCGCCATCCGGGGCGCCCGCGCCGGGGGCGAGACGGACATCGCCATCATCGGTTCGTCGCTGGGCGGGTTCTACGCGCGCTGGCTGGCCGAGCGCCATGGCTGCCGCGCGGTGCTGCTCAATCCGGCAATCCATCCGTGGACCGATCTGGAGAAGTACCTGGGCGAGCAGTCGCTGTATCACGGCGGCGGGTCGGTGGTGGTGGAGCGTAGCCACCTTCAGGAATTGCTCGACTTGCGTGTCGAACAGATCACTAAACCGGCGCGCTATTACCTGCTGGCTGCCACGGGCGACGAGGTGCTCGACTACCGCGAGATGGTCCAGGCCTGCCCCGGCGCCAACATCCGCATCATCGAAGGCAGCGACCACGGTATCAGCGAGTTCGAAGACTACGTGGACGACGTGCTCGCCTTCTGCGGCTATGGTCCCGGCGGCAAGCTGCCTGCCTCCGCCTCCCGGCCGGACCTGGCATGAGCGATGCGCTGTACCGGACGCCGCGCACCGGCGCGTGGCGGGCGCATTTGCCGTTCGACGCCGACATCCCCTCCAACCTGCGCCGCTGGGTGATTGGCGAGGGCTCGCTCACCGCCCGGCTGATGGCCGCTTCCGCGCAGTTCCGTGTCAAGCGGCTGGCCCAGTCGCTCCAACGGCCGTTTGCCGATGAATGGCAGGCCATCGGCCTGATCCGCCCGGTGCCGGCTATCACGCGCGAAGTGCTGCTCATCTGCGACGATATGCCAGCCATCTTCGCCCATAGCATCGTCGATCCGCATCATGCCCCGCGCGACTGGCCGTTCCTGCGCGGGCTGGGGGAGCGCCCGCTGGGCGGCGCGCTGTTCGTCGATCCGCGCGTGCGGCGCGAGCCGTTCCAGTTCGCGCGGTTGCATCCGGACCATCCGCTGCGGCAGGCCCTGGCCCGCGTGGTGCCGGCCATGCGGGACGTGCCGATGCTGCCCGCGCGGCGCTCGGTGTTCCGGCGCGGCGGCGGTGCCATGCTGGTGACCGAGGTCTTCCTGCCCGACCTGCTGCAACGGCCCGCGCCGGCGGCGGTGCGGTATCATCCCGAGTCCGACCGGCCACATCTGCCGGAACCATTGCCTTATGGCGGCCCACGGCGCCCATCCATCACGGGCGGTCCGTCGACTCTGCCCGGAAACCCGCTCCCACGCTCACGCTGCGACGGCGCCCGGCATTTCTGAAAGTACCGATCCATGCAGTTGCTGTTTGAAGAAGGCGGCGAAATTCGCGCCGGCACCGTGCTCGCCCAGCAGGGTGAGGCCTACCAGGTGGAATTGCCGGCAGGCAAGCGCACCAAGGTGAAGGCGCGCGACGTGCTGCTGCAGTTTGCCCAGCCGTCGGCAATCGAAATGGTGCGGCAGACCGGCGACCTGACCGCCGACATCGACCTCGACTTCCTCTGGGAATGCGCGCCGGCCGAGGAATTCGGCTTTGCCGAGCTGGCCGCCGAATACTACGGCGCAGATGCCGGCCCGGTGCAGCAGGCCGCGCTGGCCATGGTGCTGCATGGCAATCCGGTCTACTTCCGCCGCAAGGGCCGTGGCCGCTACCTGCGCGCGCCGGAAGACCAGCTGCAGGCCGCGCTGGCCGCCGTCGAACGCAAGAAGCAGCAGGCGCTGGTGCAGGCCGGCTATGAAGACCAGCTCAAGGCGCTGACGCTGCCGGACGCGTTCCGGGGCAAGGTGCTGCAACTGCTGTTCAAGCCGGACAAGAACAGCCTCGAATTCAAGGCGATGGATGCCGCCTGCACGGCGCTCGGCATGACGCCGATGCGGCTGATGGTGGCCGTGGGCGGCGTGTCCAGCCCGCGCGCGCTGCACGAGGCCAAGTTCCTCTCCGAATGCTTCCCGAAGGGCACCGGCTTCCCGGACGTGGACGTGCCCGAGCCGGGCGGCGACCTGCCGCTGGCCGACGTGCAGGCGTTCTCGATCGACGATGTGACGACCACCGAGATCGACGATGCGCTGTCCGTCACCGAACTCGATGGCGGCAAGCTGCGCGTGGGCATCCACATCGCCGCGCCGGCGCTGGGCATCAAGCGTGGCGATGCGCTCGACGCCATCGCGCGCCAGCGCCTGTCCACGGTGTACTTCCCGGGCGACAAGATCACCATGCTGCCGGACCCCATCGTGGAGCGCTACACGCTCCAGGAAGGGCGCACCTGCCCGGCGCTGTCGCTGTATGTGACGGTGGACCCGAACACGCCGGACGGCATCGCCATCACCGCCAGCGAGACCCGCGCCGAGCGCGTGCCGATTGCCGCCAACCTGCGCCACAACCTGCTCGAGGACGTGGTGACCGAGGCCGCGCTGGCCAACGGCACCGGCGACTACCCGTTCCGGGCCGCGCTGACGCACCTGTTCCACCTGGCCAACCATCTGCACGACGAGCGCCAGCGCGCGCGCCTTGCCAGCGGGCTGCGGCCGGAGTCGCACAACCGGGCCGACTACAACTTCTATATCGATCAACTCGAAGGCGGCGCCGAGCGCGTGCGCATCGAGCAGCGCCGCCGGGGCTCCCCGCTGGACAAGATCGTGGCCGAGTTGATGATCCTGGCCAACAGCACGTGGGGCAAGCTGCTGGCCGACCACGGCGTGCCGGGCATCTATCGCACCCAGAAGGCGTGGGGCATGCACCGCACGCGGATGCAGACCTACCCGGCGCCGCACGAGGGGCTGGGCGTGGCGCAGTACGCGTGGAGCACCTCGCCGCTGCGCCGCTACGTCGATCTGGTGAACCAGTGGCAGATCCTGGCGGTGGCGCAGCATGGCGTCACGGCCAAGCTGGTGGCGCCGTTCAAGCCCAAGGATGCCGACCTGCTGGCTGCCGTGGCGGACTTCGAAGGCACCTATGCGGCGTATGCCGAGCACCAGTCCACCATGGAACGCTACTGGTGCCTGCGCTGGCTGGCCCAGGAAGGCCGCGAGAAGCTGATGGCGACGGTGCTCAAGGAAGGCGCGGTGCGCTTTACCGAGATTCCGCTGGTGACGCGCGTGCCGGAACTGGCGCAGGCGGCCCGGGGCACCCAGGTGCTGCTCGAGATTGCCTCGACGGACGAGATTTCGCTGGAAGTGTCGTGCCGCGTGCTTGAGGTCTTTGCCGGCGAGGGCGAGGTTCCCGAGGAGGAACTGGAAACCGACGAGGAAGCGGCGGAAGTGTCGGCCGAGGCAGCCGCAGAGGCGGCGGCCGAAGATGCGGCGGAAGCGGCTGCCGAGGGGGGTACGGCAGGCCAGGAAACCCCGGCCGGGGAGGATGCCGAGCCCGCTTCGGACGACGAGGCGTCGGCGCCACGCGACACCGGGGCTGGCCCGGCGGCCTGACCCCTTCGGAAAAGCAATCCGCTCCCTTACAATCGAAGTCTGATCCGGCCAACCCCGCCTGCGGTGGGGCGGCCGCCCTTCGTCTTTACTGTCTGCCCTGCCCGGACTCTCCGCCCGCCGCCATCGTGAACGCCGTTCTTGTTGCTCCCCGCCATCCCCTGCAGTGGTGGCATTCCAGCGGCACGCTGGCCAAGGCGCTGGCCGTGTCGGTGGTCATTCACGCGCTGCTCCTGATGGTGCGGATTGCCGCGCCCGAGGTCTTCGAGATCAAGCGGTCCGATCCGCAGCTTGACGTGGTGCTGGTCAATTCCAAGTCCGCCGAGCGGCCGCGCGACCCGACGGTGCTGGCCCAGGCCAACCTGGACGGCGGCGGCGACCATGACGCCCAGCGCGCCACCACGCCGCTGCCGGCGCAGACCGAGTCCAAGGATGGCGACCTGATGCGGCTGACGCAGCGCCGCATCGAGCAACTGGAAGAAGAGCAGCGCCGGCTGATGACGCAATCGCGCGAGGCCGCGCCGAGCGTGCGCAGCCAGCCCGTGAAGCCGGGCGAACAGCAGCAGCCGGCCCCCACGCGCGGCCAGGACGACCGCACCTCCGTGACCGAGATGGCGCGGCTGGAGGCCGAGATCGGCCGCAACCTGGAGCAGTACGCCAAGCGCCCCAAGCGCATGCAGCTGACCGCGACCAGCGCCCAGGGCGTGGACTACGCCCAGTATTACGACCGCCTGCGCCGCAAGATCGAGACGCGCGGCACGAGCGATTTCCCCCAGCGCAACGGCAAGCCGCTGTACGGCCAGCTGATCCTGGTGATCAACGTCAACCGGCTCGGCAAGCTCGGCTATAACCGCGACGGCTACAACGTCGAGTCCATCGACGTGGCCAAGAGTTCGGGCGACCCCGCGCTGGACCGCCAGGCCGTGGCCATCGTGCGCGCCGCCGCGCCGTTCGGCGCCTTTACCCCGGAAATGCAACAGCGCCAGGACATCCTGGAAGTCATTTCCACGTTCAAGTTCACGCGGAGCGGGCTCGACGTCCGCCTGCAACCCCGTTGATGACCACAGACCCGACTTCCCAGCCTAACCCGCCCGTGCAGCCAGACCGCTACGTGGTGGTGGGCAACCCTGTTTCGCACAGCCGCTCGCCGGCCATCCACGCCGCCTTCGCACGCCAGACCGGCGAGGCCGTGCAGTACGACCGCCTGGAGGCGCCGCTCGGCGCCTTCGCCGACACGGTGCGCCGTTTCCTGGCCGAAGGTGGCCACGGCTTCAACGTGACCACCCCGTTCAAGCTGGAAGCGTATGACCTGGCGGACCGCCTGACCCCGCGCGCCGAGGCCGCGGGCGCGGTCAACACGATGTGGATCGAGGACGGCCTGATCCATGGCGACAACACCGACGGCGTGGGTCTGGTCCGCGACATCCAGGACAACCTGGACGTGCTGCTGGAAGACAAGCGCATCCTGCTGCTCGGCGCCGGTGGCGCGGCCATGGGGGCGATGCTGCCGCTGATCGAGTGCCGTCCGGCGCGGATCGTGGTGGCCAATCGCACCGCTTCCCGGGCGAGCGACATGCTCGAGGAATTCGTCGAGGCCGCCGACCAGTACAACGTGGAACTGTGGGGCGGCGGGCTCGACGCGCTGTCCGCCCTGAGCGAGGAGGAGCGCTGCGACGTAGTGATCAACGCCTCGTCGAGCAGCCTCCAGGGCGAAGTGCCGCCCGTGCCCGAGTACCTGCTGGGCGAGGGCGTGCTGGCCTACGACATGATGTACGGCGCCCGGCCGACCGTGTTCCTGGCCTACGCCGCCCAGTGCGGCGCGCGCACCAGCGACGGCCTGGGCATGCTCGTGGAGCAGGCCGCCGAGGCGTTCTACAACTGGCGCGGCGTGCGGCCCAACACCGTCCCTGTTCTCGCTGAATTGCGAGCCGGGCTCCAGGCCGAAGCCGCCCGCTGAGGCCACCCGGCTTGGCGCGCCAGCGGACCTCCTCCCGATCGCCGGCGCGCGCCGGCAGCGCGGCCAATCCGCTGCGCTGGCTCGGCTATCTGGCCGGCTGCCTGGTGGCGGGCGTGCTGGCCATGCAGCTGTACTTCTTCCTCCAGATTGCCGCGTGGCAGGTCGTGAACCCGTCGTCCACGACCTTCCTGCGCGCCGAGCGCTGGCGGCTCTGCGGCGTGAATTTCTGGAGTTGCGGGGTCGAGCGCGAGTGGGTGCGCTACGACGACATCTCGCGGCACCTGAAGCGCGCGGTCATCGCCAGCGAGGACGCGGATTTCGTCAATCATCCCGGCTACGACCTCGACGCGATGCTGACCGCCTGGGAGCGCAACAAGCAGCGCGGGCGCATCGTGCGCGGCGGGTCGACCATCACCCAGCAGCTGGCCAAGAACCTGTTCCTGGCGCCCGAGCAGCACTACCTGCGCAAGGGCCAGGAGCTGGCCATCACGTGGATGCTCGAGTTCTGGCTCGACAAGCAGCGGATCTTTGAGATTTACCTGAATTCGGTGGAGTGGGGCGAGGGCGTCTTCGGTGCCGAGGCCGCCGCCCAGCACTACTTCCACACCTCGGCCGCCAAGCTAGGCGTCGGGCAGGCCGCGCGCCTCGCGGCGGCGCTGCCGGCGCCGAAATGCTTCGACAAGAAGACATATTGCGCCAACGTGCACGTCAACTTCCGCGTCAAGGCGTCGATCATCGCGCGCCGCATGGGCGCGGCCACGCTGCCGGACTAGGGTGTCCGGCAATGGGCGCTGGTGCCGCCCTCAGCTCAGCCAGCCCTTGCGGCGGAAGTAGATCAGCGGAATCGCCGCCGACACAGCCATCAGCGCGATGGCCCACGGGTAGCCGGCGGCCCAGTCCAGCTCCGGCATCAGCTTGAAGTTCATCCCGTAGATGCTCGCGATCAGCGTCGGTGGCATCAGCGCCACCGACACCACCGAGAACAGCTTGATGATCTTGTTCTGGTTGATGTTGATGAAGCCGACCGTCGCGTCCATCAGGAAGTTGATCTTGTCGAACAGGAACGCGGTGTGGTTCTCGATGGAGTCGATGTCGCGCAGGATCTGGCGGGCCTCGTCCTGCTGCTCGGCGGACAGCAACTGGCTGCGCATCAGGAACGATACCGCGCGGCGCGTATCCATGACGTTGCGGCGGATGCGGCCGTTCAAGTCTTCCTCGCGGGCGATGGTTTCCAGCACGTCGGCGGCGGCGGCATCGGTCACGTTCTCGGCCAGCACCCGGCGGCTGGCTTCCTCCAGCCGCTCGTAGATCTCTTCGATGGAGTCGGCGGAGTACTCGGCGTCGGTGGCGTACAGGTCCATCAGCACGTCCTTGGCGTTGCGCACCGAACCCGGCCGCATGCGCGCGCGCAGGCGCACCAGCCGGAACACCGGCAGATCCTCGTCGTGGATGGAGAACAGCACGTCGCGCGTGAGCACGAAGGCCACGCGCACGTTGCGCGACGCCTCGTCCTCGGCCAGCAGGAAGTCGGTGCGGATGTGGATGTTCTCGTCCTCGCCCTCGAAATACCGGGCTGACGCCTCCAGGTCACCGAGGTCCTCGAGTTCCGGCAGGACGACGTTATAGGCTTCCTTGATCCATGCCAGCTCCTCGTCGTCGGGGCTGACGACGTCGATCCAGATGGGCTTGTGCTGCAGCAGCTCATTGCGCTCGTCGACCTGCTCCTGGGCAAGCCGGCCTTTCTGCAGGACGAACAGGTTGATCATCCCTGGGTTCCTTGTTACTGATGGCGCGGTTGTCGATGCATCGAAGACAGGCGCAGGCAAGGCAAGCCAGCCGGGTGACCATGGCGCGGCCACGGGCAAGCGTGATCGCGCTGCGGGCGGCCGCAACAAAGCGGCGCGCGGGCAAGGCGATGGCGTTTGCCTGGGTTTGGCTGGCTGGCCGGGAGAGGGAAGCTCCGAAGCGCGACACGGCAGTCAGGGCGACCGCCGCAGGGGGAAACGGAAAGACACTCACCCGCAGGTGTCTGCGGGCAAGGACGGCGATAAGCAAGGGCAGGGCCCCGCGGATCGTCGTTACGCAGCCCGCAGTGACATGGCATCCGACGATGTCGCGGCACGACCGCGGCAACTCGAACACCCGATGCTACTGCCCACGTACTTTCTCCGGGATTCTGATGGCCGCGAGTGTAATCCAACGCAGGGGGGCTTGTTAAGCGAAATCTCATCCCGCGCGGCGCCCGTTGCGCGCCGCGAACGCCGGCCTACGTTTGGCTTACAGGCTGGCTTATGGGTCCGGCTTATGGGCCAGCTTATGGGCCGGCTAATAGGCCGGCTCAAAGGCGGCGGCGCAGCAGCGGGGCCAGCATCACCGAAGACAGCGCCGCGAACATCAGCAAGATGGCCGCGTAGTCCTGCCAGTGCGGCGTCTCGCCGAGCAGCCACATGCCCGAGAAGACCCCCACCACGGGGATGAACATGATCGACAGGCTGGACACCACCGGCGGCAGGCTGCGCGCCAGCGCGAACCAGACCAGGTGGCAGTAGGCAAAGACCACCACCGCGTTGTAGGCGATGGCGCCCCATTCCACGGCGGTGGGCATGCGCCAGCCCGACTCCAGCAGCAGCGTGCCAAGGCCAAGGAAGGGCAGGGTGATGGCCAGCATCCAGAAGGTGAGCGCGCCGATGGGAATATCCACCTGGGTCCGCTTCATCAGCTGGGTGCCCAGCCCCCAGCCGGCTGCCGCCACCAGCATCAGCAGGGTGCCGGCCGGGCTGCCGGTCAGCGCAGCGATCTCGCCCGAGAGCAGCAGCACCGTGCCGGCCAGCGCGCAGGCAATGCCGACCCAGGCGGACAGGGCGATGCGGTCCCGGAACAGCACCAGCCCCCAGACCACGGCCCAGATCGGCATGGTGTAGCCGAGGATGGCCGCGCGGCCCGAGGACAGCATCTTGACCGCGCAGATCGCGAACAGGTGCCAGATCACCATGTTCGGGATGGCCAGCTTGATCACCATCGGCCAGCTGGCGCGCGGCACGTGGAGGGACTCCCCGCGCAGCTTCAGCGCCAGCCCCAGCGCCACCAGCCCGCCGGCCATGCAGAGCAGCCGGAAGCCCATGGCCGGGAAATGGGCCACGCCCACTTTCATGATGGGCCAGTTGATGCCCCAGGCGAGTGTGAGGATGATGAGCAGGACGAGACCGCGGCGATCAAGGGACATGGGAGGCGAGACGGGATTTGGCGACGTGGCGGGGTCGCTCTTATTAAGCGGAAGCGCAAAACCCGAAAACGATAGCACGCAACGGGTAAAATTGCGCCAACGCCATATATCGTGCGCCGGACCGCGCTGGCGGCGCCCCGCGACAACCAGCCGGCGCGCCGCCGCGTTATCCTTGGATAACGTCCGGCCCCCGGGGCCTTACCCATATCGAGCATCCCATGACTTTCACCGAGCAGCTGTCCGCCGCATGGCAGCGTAACGATTCCCTGCTGTGCGTCGGACTCGATCCGGACCCGGCCAAGCTGCCGCTGTCCCTGACCAGCACGGGCGGCGCGATCTTCTCGTTCTGCCGCGAGATCGTCGACGCCACGGCCGACCTGGTCTGCGCCTTCAAGCCGCAGATCGCCTATTTCCATTCGCAGCGCGCCGAGGACCAGCTCGAGCAACTGATCGAGTACATCCACGACGCCCACCCGGGGATTCCGGTGATCCTGGACGCCAAGCGCGGCGACATCGGCTCCACGGCCGAGCACTATGCCCTGGAGGCGTTCGAGCGCTACCGCGCCGATGCGGTCACGGTCAGCCCGTACATGGGGTTCGATTCGATGTCGCCCTACCTGGCCTATCCGGGCCGTGGGGTGATCGTGCTGTGCCGGACCTCGAACCCGGGCGGCTCGGACGTGCAGTTCCTGCAGGTGGACGGCAAGCCGCTCTACCAGGTGGTGGCCGAGGCCGCGCGCGAACGCTGGAACACCAACGGGCAGATGGGGCTGGTGGTGGGGGCGACGTTCCCCAATGAGATCGCCAAGGTGCGCCAGATCGTGGGGGACATGCCGCTGCTGATCCCGGGCATTGGCGCGCAGGGCGGAGACATCGAGGCGACCGTGAAGGCCGGCCGTACCGCCGACGGCACCGGCATGATGATCAATTCCTCGCGCGCCATCCTGTACGCGAGCCGTGACAAGGATTTCGCCAAGGCCGCCCGGAATGTGGCGTTGCAGACGCGCGAGACCATCAACCGCTATCGTCACGGATAAACCGTGACAGCGGCCGAAACGGGCGGCTTACTGCTCGTTTCGGATCAGTTCGAGCAGGCCGCGCATGGCGTGCTCGGCAGCCTGGCGGCGGATCTGGGCGCGATCGCCCTTGAACCGCTGCGTCCCGGTCAGCGTGGTGACGCGGTTGCTCCAGCCAAAGCAGACCATGCCGACGGGCTTGTCGGCAGTGCCGCCGCCCGGGCCGGCCACGCCGGTAATCGCCAGCGACACCTGCGCGCGGCTGTTCAGCAGCGCGCCCTCGGCCATGGCGTGGGCCACTTCCTCGCTGACCGCGCCGTGATCGCGGATCAGCTTCGCCGGCACCCCCAGCATGGTGGACTTGGCTTCGTTGGAATACGTGACGAAGCCGCGCTCGAACCAGCCGGACGACCCGGCCACATCGGTGATCGCGGCCGCGACGAGGCCGCCGGTGCACGATTCCGCCGTGGCAAGCATCAGCGAATGTTCCGCAAGGACGGAACCGGCCTGGATGGCGAGCTGGTCAAGCAGGCGACTGACGGACATATCGGCGAATCCTTATTAGACGATGCGATGCCCGCTCAGAGCGAGCGCCAGAGCGCGAATACGAGCAGGGTGTAGAAGGCCGCGAAGATGTCGTCGAACATCACGCCAAACGCGCCGAGCAGGCCGGGGCCCTTGAGCGTGCGGTCGTAGTAGGCGATGGGCGCCGGTTTGGCGATGTCGAACAGGCGGAACCACAGGAACGCCGCGAACTGGCCCCAGAAGCCGGTGGGGGTGACGAACAGCAGCACCAGCCAGAACGCCACGATTTCGTCCCAGACCATGCTGCCATGGTCGTACACGCCCATGTCGCGCGCGGTGCGCATGCACGCCCAGATGCCGACGAGGAAACCGCCGGCGATGATCCAGAGCCACGTGGACGGTTCGATCCACATCGAAATCACGACGAACGACAGCCAGCCGTACAACGTGCCGACCGTGCCCGGGCTGACCGGCGACAGCCCCGAGCCGAAGCCGAGCGCGATGGCGCGCGCGGGATGGCCGAGCATGAAGCGGGCGGTGGGGCGCGTGACGCGCGCGGTTTGTCCCGCTTCCAGCGTGACGGGGGGAACAGGGTCGCGCGGCGCGGCCCCGGGAGGATAGGCGGACATCAGGAGTTGGCTCGTCTGTCTTGCTTTTGTAATGTGGCGCGCGGCGGTGGCTCCCGCCGTGCGCATGGCGGCATCATGACATGGGTCACGGGCGAAGTGTCAGGAAGCGAAGTGGTCGAACGCGGCGCCGCCGAAGGTGTAGGGGTTGCCGTCGCGGTCCACCAGGCGCAGGCCTGGCTCCGGAGTGATGTTGCCGGCACGCGTAAGCGGCAGGCCGAGTTGCCGGGAGATGCCGGCGATGGCTTCGCGCGCGCCGGCGGGCGCCGTGAAGCACAGCTCGTAGTCATCGCCGCCGGCCAGCACGCATTCGCGCTGGCGCGCCAGCGGCTGGGCGCCGAGCACTTCGGAGCGCGGCAACGCGTCCACGTCGATGATCGCGCCCACTGCCGAGCGCGTGAGGATATGGCCGAGGTCGCCGATCAGCCCGTCCGAAATATCGAGCGCGGCATGGGCGATGCCACGCAGCGCCATGCCCAGCGCCACGCGCGGAGTGGGGGTGTCCATGCGCGGCCGGATGATTGTGAAATCCGGCTCGGGCAGCAGCCATTCACCGCGGCAGTCGCCCAGCGCAAGGCGGGCATCGCCGAGGGTGCCGGAGATCCAGATATCGTCGCCGGGCCGCGCGGCGTCGCGGCGCAGCGCCTGACGGCCGGGCACATCGCCGAACACGGTGATGGACAGCGTGAGCGGCCCCTTGGTCGTATCGCCGCCGATCAGTTCGCAGCCGTGGGCATCGGCCAGCACCAGCATGCCGGCGGCCAGTTCGGCCAGCCAGGCGGGGTCCGCCTCGGGCAAGGCCAGCGCGAGCGTGAAGGCGCGTGGTTCGGCGCCCATCGCGGCGAGATCGGAGAGATTGACCGCCAATGCCTTATGGCCGAGCGCACGCGGAGGCACATCGGGGAAGAAATGGCGACCGCTGACCAGCATGTCGGTGCTGATGGCCAGCTGATGGCCCGGACGGCCGTCGATCAGCGCGCAATCGTCGCCCACGCCCAACGCGGCCTTGTGCACTGGCCGGGTGAAGAACTGGCGAATCAGGTCGAATTCGGAAAGCGGGGCGCTGGCGGGGTCCGGCATGGGGGATGGGCGTTTGGCGAAAAAGCCGAGGAGATTACCGGTGGTCAAGCCCTTCGGCATGCGGCATATTGTACCGAAACGCAAAGCTGCCCCGCGCAAAACGCTTATTGTGAAATAATATTTCACAATATAAAATGCGCAGTTCAAAAAGCAGAGACAGCGGGTACGTGGAGCCGGCCCGCTCGGTTTTCCGCGAATTTCAGTGCGGCTCCACCGATCGGAAGATGCGCAGATGACCAGTCCTCAGCAGTCCCCGTCCCAAGACGATCTGAAACAACAGCAGCGTGAGGCGCTGCGCAAGGCCGCGCTCGAATATCACGAGTTTCCGACCCCGGGCAAGATTTCCGTCACCCCGACCAAGCCGCTCTCGAACCAGCGCGACCTGGCCCTGGCCTATTCGCCGGGCGTTGCCGCCGCTTGCGAGGAGATCGTTGCCGATCCGGCCAATTCCTTCCGCTACACCGCGCGTGGCAACCTCGTTGCCGTGATTACCAACGGCACGGCCGTGCTGGGCCTGGGCGACATCGGCGCCGCAGCCTCGAAGCCGGTCATGGAAGGCAAGGCCGGCCTGTTCAAGAAATTCGCCGGGATCGATGTGTTTGACATCGAAATCGACGAAAAAGACCCCCAGAAGCTGGTCGACATCATCGCCTCGCTCGAGCCGACCTTCGGCGGCATCAACCTCGAGGACATCAAGGCGCCGGAATGCTTCTACGTGGAGCGCACGCTGCGCGAGCGGATGAAGATTCCCGTCTTCCACGATGACCAGCACGGCACCGCCATCGTGGTGGGCGCGGCGGTCATCAATGGCCTGAAGGTGGTAGGCAAGGACATCTCCGAGGTCAAGCTGGTCGCCTCGGGCGCCGGCGCGGCCGCGCTGGCCTGCCTGGACCTGTTGGTGGACCTGGGCCTGCCCATCGAGAACATCTGGGTGACCGATCTGGTCGGCGTGGTCTATGAAGGCCGTACCGAGCTGATGGACCCGGAGAAGGCGCGTTTCTCGCAGAAGACCGACAAGCGCAAGCTGGCGGAGGTCATCGATGGCGCCGACATCTTCCTGGGCCTGTCCGCCGCCGGCGTGCTGAAGCAGGACATGGTCCAGCGCATGGCCGACAAGCCGCTGGTGCTGGCACTCGCCAATCCGAACCCGGAAATCATGCCGGAACTGGTCAAGGAAGTGCGTCCGGACGCCGTGATCGCCACGGGCCGTACCGACTATCCGAACCAGGTCAACAACGTCCTCTGCTTCCCGTTCATCTTCCGTGGCGCGCTCGATTGCGGCGCCACGACGATCACGCGTGAAATGGAAGTGGCCGCCGCCCACGCCGTGGCCGAACTGGCACGCCAGGAGCAGAGCGACATCGTGGCAACGGCCTACGGCATCCAGGACCTGTCCTTCGGTCCGGAATACCTGATCCCGAAGCCGTTCGATCCGCGCCTGATCGTCAAGATCGCCCCGGCCGTGGCCGAGGCCGCCGCCAAGTCCGGCGTGGCCGCGCGCCCGATCGAGGACATGGACGCCTACCGCCTCCAGCTCCAGCAGTTCGTCTACCACTCGGGCACGCTGATGAAGCCGATCTACGCGGCGGCGCGCAAGGTGGAGATGGAGAAGAAGCGCATCGTCTTCGCCGAGGGCGAGGAAGAGCGCGTGCTGCGCGCGGTGCAGGTCATCGTCGACGAAAAGCTGGCCAACCCGATCCTGATCGGCCGTCCGGCTGTGCTGACGCACCGCATCGAGCGTTTCGGCCTGCGCCTGCGCATGGGCGTGGACTTCACCGTGGTCAACCCCGAGCACGACGAGCGTTTCCGGGATTATTCGGAAAGCTATTACAAGATGATGGCGCGCGAGGGCATCACCCAGCAGTACGCCAAGCTGGAGATGCGCCGCCGTACGACGCTGATCGGCGCCATGCTGGTCAAGAAGGGCGAGGCCGATGGCATGATCTGCGGCACGGTCAGCACCACGGCCGCGCACCTGCGCTACATCGACCAGGTGCTGGGTGGCACGAACAAGGTCTACGCGGCCATGAACGGGCTGGTCCTGCCGGGCCGCCAGATCTTCCTGGTGGACACCCACGTCAACATCGACCCGACCGCCGACGAGCTGGCCGAGATCACGATGATGGCGGCTGAGGAGCTCAAGCGCTTCGGCATCGAGCCGAAGGTGGGCCTGCTGTCGCATTCGAACTTCGGTACGTCCGAGGCGCCTTCGGCCCGCAAGATGCGCGAGACGCTCGCCATCCTGCGCGAACGCGCGCCGGAGCTCGAGGTGGATGGCGAGATGCACGGCGACAGCGCGCTCGACCAGAAGCTGCGTGATTCGCTGGTGCCGGATGGCGCACTGGTGGGCGAGGCCAACCTGCTGGTGTGTCCGAACATCGACGCGGCCAACATCTCGTACAACCTGCTCAAGGTGGCGGCGGGCAACAATGTGGCCATCGGCCCGATCCTGCTGGGCGTGAAGGCGCCGGTGCACATCCTGACGCCGTCGGCCACGGTGCGACGTATCGTCAACATGACCTCGCTGGTCGTGGTGGACGCGGCGGCCAAGCGCTGAAGTCGGGTATTTGCCACGTGGTATGCGGAAAGCCGGGCTCGCCCGGCTTTTTTCATGCGCCCGTTCGGGGCGTCGCATGCAAGGTTAGTATGCGCACACATCCAAATAACATATTGAAACAATTGAGGATTTCCGGCGCGACGGCGCGCAGGGATTGATTATTGGTGGACATGCGCGTAACCTTACGCCTTTGAATGCAGGCGCTCGTCCCGGGCGCGCCGGTGCCCGCGAGCAGGTTTCGCGCGCCGGAATGACCGTCCAACCAATATTTCGATAACGTGGGATCCAGGATTTCCCCGAACCAGACGCAGCGGCAGTCACTTTGGCAGTCCCTGAGCCTGGCACGACGCCTGGGCCATGTGTTGGCGGGCGCGGTGCTGTCGGTGGCCATCGCCACCGGTGCGCAGGTTGCGGTGGCACGGCAGGCGACGCAGGATCTGGGCGCCAGCATCGACGGCATGGCGGGAACCATCGCCACGCAGCAGTTGCCCAACGATGCGCGCCAGACGTTGGAGCGCATCGAGTCCGGCGGGCCGTTCCCGTTCGACAAGGATGGTTCGCGGTTCGGCAATTACGAACGCATCCTGCCGCAGCAGCCGCGCGGGTATTACCGCGAATACACCGTCAAGAACAGCAACAGCAAAAGCCGGAATCGGGGAGCCAGGCGGATCGTTTGTGGTGGGGATCAGCGCGCCGCCAACGACTGCTATTACACGGAAGACCACTACAACAGTTTCAAACGGATAACCAAATGATGACTGACATTTTCGGATTGGGCGACGCCCTTGCCGCCCGCGAGGAGCGCGGCGCCGGAGATGGCTGGCAACGGGCCCACCATCAGGCCCAGAACCTTTATGACAACGTGCTCATGATGCCCCGCCAGGAGCTCACGCACAGACTTCCGCCCGCATGCGCGCCCGCCATGGTGACCTGGGCCGACGACGGCACCAGCGAGGGAGCCATGAACCTGTTCAAGACGGTGCGTCCGAACATCGTCCAGTCGATTCGCGCGTTCCGCGTGCCTGAGCTGGCCCACGCGGCCGCCGCGCTGAACCAGCATTTCCTGTACGCCAATTGCGCCCATTGCGCGAGCAAGGCGGAAATCCTCGAGACGATAGCCACGGAATTCACTTTCCCGAAGCATTTCGGCAAGAATTTCGATGCGCTGTCTGATTGCCTGACTGACATGATCTACAAGGCCGGCCCGCAGCCGGGCTTCGTGATCGTGCTGGAAGGGCTGCCGATTGCGCAGAAATTCGACAAGGAAGGGCGCGAGGTGCTGCTCGACGTCTTCCGCGACGCGGCCGAATTCTGGGCCGAGCGCAAGGTCCAGTTCCGGGTGTTCTACTCGTTCGCCTGAATCTGCCTGCTGAATAAGAAATGCCCGCTGTTGCAGCGGGCATTTTGTTTTGCGGGTCAGGCCGATGGCGGCAACTGGCCGTTCGGCGTGAGCCGGTCGATCAGTTCGGGCAGGCCTTCGCTGAGGCTGGCCGCCACGTCGTCGGGCGACATCCCTGTGGTTTCCGCCAGCGATTGCAGCGCGCCGCTGCCGCCCAGCGCGCCACTCAGGTCCGCCGGGCTGACCGGCTCGTTGGCGCCGGCGCCGATCCACGAATCCACCTGCTGGCCAAGACCGGCCTGAGAGAGCATGTCGCGCAGCGCGCCGATGCCGCCCGTGGCGGCACCCATCGCCTGCGCGCTGCCGGTGGCTTCGCCCTGGCCGCCCAGCAGGCCGCCGAGCAACGAGCCGAGGTCCATGCCGCCGGGCGCCGGCGCGCTGCCGCCGCCGAGCATCCCCCCTAGCATTCCGCCCAGGCCCCCGAGTCCACCCAACCCGCCCAGCCCACCCAAGCCATCCGCCGCGCCCGGATCACCCGCTTCAGCCGGTGCCATGCTGCCATCGGCGCCCTGTGTCTTGTTGCGCATCGCCATCATGGCCAGCAGGCCGAGCGCGATCATCAGCTTCGGATTCATGCCGCCCCCGCCGGGTTGGCCATCCTCGCGCTGCCCGCCCAGTTGGCCGAGCACGCCGCCCAGCACGCTATCGAGTAGTCCCATCATCGACTCCTTTGGAGTTTGGAAGGTCAGAATCCGCCAAGTACGGCGTTCAGGGCCGCCAGGCAGGTAAGCCCGGCGGTTTCGGTACGAAGGATGCGCGGCCCCAGCGACACGCCCGTGAATCCGGCGCGGATCGCCGCCGCTTCTTCCTCGGGAGATAGCCCGCCCTCGGGGCCGATCAGCAGCGTTACACCCTGTTCGCGCCAGGCATCGCGGTGCGTGGCGGCCAATTCGGGCAGCGACGCCGCCGCGCGTGGCGAGAGCAGCAGCCGGGGTGCGGACCCGGCTTTCTGGGCCGATGGGGCCGATGGGGCCGATGCCGCCAGCCATGCTTCCAAGGTAGCCAGCGGCGCCACGTCCGGCAAGCGGTTCCGTCCGCATTGCTCGCACGCGGCCTGCACAAGGGCCTGCCAGTGCGCCTGGCGGCGCGCGGCGCGGTCGCCGGACAGCCGCACGACCGAGCGCGCGGCCTGCAACGGCTGGATCTCGGTCACGCCGAGTTCGACGGCTTTCTCGATCAGCCAGTCCATCTTGTCGCCGCCGGCCAACCCCTGCGCCAGCGTCACGCGGTAGGGCAGTTCGGCTTCGGCCGGATCGTGCCCGGCCACCTGCGCGGTGGCGTGCCGCTTGCCGAGGTCCGCCAGCGTGGCCGCGTGGCTGCCGCCGCGGCCGTCGAACAGCGTGATGGCGTCGCCCGGGGCGAGGCGCAGCACCTGGATGTGACGCACCACGGCGTCGGGCAAGTCGAGCACGGCATCGGCAGTCAATGCCGAGTCAATGAAAAAGCGAGGGGGCATCAGTCAGTCAGGAGTTGGCGGGCGCCTTGGCCGGGTCGAGGCGGGTGGCGAAGCCCCAGCGGTAGCCATCCGGGTCTTCGACCATGCAGTAGCGGTCGCCCCAGAACTGGTCGGCGGGCGGCATGACGCTGATGGCGCCGGCGGCGATGGCCTGGGCGTAGATGGCGTCCACGTCGCCGCAGTAGACGTAGAAGGTCTGCGGGGCCTCCACGCCGAGCGAGCGCGGCGTGCGCGCCGTGCTGCCCCAGGCGCCTTCCGGCGCGAACATGACCACGAGTTCGCCCTGGTAGTGCATCTCCGCGTGGGTGGGCACGCCGTTTTCGTCGAGCACATGGCCGGCGGTGAAGCCGAAGGCGCGGCTGTAGAAGTCGAGCGCGGCGCGACCACTGGCCACCGTGAGGTACGGGGTCAGCCAGGGCGTGTTGGACGGTCTGGGCATGATGGTCTCCGGATGGGCAGGCGTTTCCTGTGCATGTTACTTGGAGCCGCCGGCGCTGTCGAAGATCGCCTGCAGATGGCGCGGGTGCGTGAACAGCGCCGGATGAAGATCGGCGTGATAGCAGCGCAGCGCGGAAGTCAGCTGCCACTGGCGCAGGCGCGTGGCGATCTGGCTCGCGGGGCAGGCGGCGATGTCCAGCGCGTCGCTGGCCAGCGCAATCCCCCACAGCGCGCCGTAGGCCGGGATGAACGTGGCGAGCGGTGCCACATGGGCGAACAGTTCGCGCAGGCGCGCCAGCAGCAGCCGGGTCGTGTCGGGCCGGTGCAGCGGCGGGCCGAGGTGGATCGACATCGCCCCGCCCGGCGCCAGGCAGCGACGTGCGGCCTGCAGGCCGTGGAGGGAGAAGAGGGCAGTGGCAGGGCTGCCATCGTCGGCTTCGGTCAGGTCGAAGACGATCAGGTCGAAGCGCCGGCCGGCACGGCCGAAGGCTTCCATCAGCCCGAGCGCGTCGCCGATGGCGATGTGCAGGCGCGGGTCGTCGGGTTTGCCGGGCGCGCTCAAGGCGCCCTGGTGGATGCCCGGCAGCCATTCGCGCGCCAGGCGGACGACCTCGGCGTCCAGTTCGGCCACCACCACCTCACGGATCGTGGGAATGCGCAGCAGTTCGAAGGCCGAGCCGCCGTCGCCGCCGCCCACCACCAGCGCGCTGCGCGGGCTGCCGTGCGCCGCCGCCATCGGGTGGACCATCAGTTCGTGCTGGATCCAGGCGTCCGCTTCGGTGCTCATCACGCGGCCATCGAGCCGGAAGATGCGGCCAAATTGGGCGCTTTCGCCAATTTCGATCTGTTGATATGCCGAACATGACGCTGCGATCACATGGACATCGCCCAATGTGGTGCCCACGCAGGGTGCCAGCCATTCGGTCCAGCTTTGACGACCCCTTCGGGCCGTGCCCAGGCGTCCGGAAATACCCTCTGCTTCTGCTAAAATTGCGGTTTTCCCGCGCTCAGGTTCTCGCCGCATGTCTGCCCTCGCCCATCCCGCCACCAGCCCTTTCGCCTCGCAGCCCGCCAAATTGATGGCTGACGCCATCCGCGTGCTTGCCATGGACGCCGTCCAGCAAGCCAATTCCGGTCACCCCGGTGCACCGATGGGCATGGCGGATATCGCCGTGGCGCTCTGGGGCCGGCACCTGAAGCATAACCCCACGAACCCGCACTGGCCCGACCGCGACCGCTTCGTGCTGTCCAACGGCCACGGTTCGATGCTGATCTACGCGCTGCTGCACCTGACCGGCTACGACCTGCCGATCGAGGAACTGCGCAACTTCCGCCAGCTGCACAGCAAGACCGCCGGCCACCCCGAGTACGGCATCACGCCGGGCGTGGAAACCACCACCGGCCCGCTGGGCCAGGGCATCACCAACGCGGTGGGCATGGCGCTGGCCGAGCGCCTGCTGGGCGAGGAATTCAACCGCCCCGGCTACGACATCGTCAACCATCACACCTATGTGTTCCTGGGCGATGGCTGCCTGATGGAAGGCATCAGCCACGAAGCCTGCTCGCTGGCCGGCACGCTCAAGCTGAACAAGCTGATCGCGCTGTGGGATGACAACGGCATCTCGATCGACGGCGACGTGGTGCACTGGTTCGCCGACGACACCCCGAAGCGTTTCGAAGCCTACGGCTGGAACGTGATCCGCGGCGTGGACGGCCATGACGTGGTGGCTGTGGACAACGCCATCGCGCAGGCCAAGGCCAGCGACAAGCCGACCCTGATCTGCTGCCGCACGATCATCGGCAAGGGCGCCCCGAACAAGCAAGGCGGCCACGATGTGCACGGCGCCCCGCTGGGCGGCGCCGAAGTGCTGGCCACGCGCGAGGCGCTGGGCTGGACCCACGCCCCGTTCGAACTCCCGCAGGACGCCTACACCGCCTGGGACGCCAAGACCAACGGCAACGCGCTGGAGCGCGCCTGGAACGCGCTGTTCGCGTCGTACGCCGAAGTGCATCCGTATGAAGCCGGCGAATTCACGCGCCGCATGCGCGGCGAGCTGCCGGGCGCGTTCGACGCCGCCGTGGACGCCTTCATCGCCAAGTGCGAGGAAAAGGCCGAGACGATCGCCACGCGCAAGGCCAGCCAGAACACCATCGAGGCCTTCGGCCCGGTGTTGCCCGAGTTCCTGGGCGGCTCGGCCGACCTGACCGGCTCGAACCTGACCAACTGGTCGGGCAGCCAGGCCGTGCGCGTGGACGCCTGGGGCAACCACATCAACTACGGTGTGCGTGAATTCGGCATGAGCGCCATCATGAACGGCATCACGCTGCATGGCGGCTACATCCCCTACGGCGCCACCTTCCTGACCTTCTCGGACTACAGCCGCAACGCGCTGCGCATGGCCGCGCTGATGAAAATCCGCTCGCTGTTCGTGTTCACGCACGACTCCATCGGCCTGGGCGAAGACGGCCCGACGCACCAGTCGATCGAGCACGTGGCCAGCCTGCGCCTGATTCCGAACATGGATGTCTGGCGCACCGCCGACACCACCGAGACCGCCGTGGCCTGGGCCGAGGCGATCCGCCGCGAGAACGGCCCGAGCTGCCTGATCTTCAGCCGCCAGAACCTGCCGTTCCAGCGCCGCGATGACGCCACGCGCGCCAATATTGCGCGCGGCGGCTACGTGCTGCGCGATGGCACCAACCCGCGCACCAGGCGTCCGGACGCAGTGATCCTCGCCACGGGCTCCGAAGTGGGCCTGGCGGTGGGCGCCGCCGAGCAGCTGGCTGCCGATGGCGTGCATGTGCGCGTGGTCTCGGTGCCCGCGACGACCGTGTTCGACAAGCAGGACGCTGCCTACAAGGCCAGCGTGCTGCCGGCCGGCGTGCCGCGCGTGGCGGTGGAGGCCGGCGTCAGCGATTTCTGGTGGAAGTACCAGGTCCAGGCCGTGGTCGGCATCGACACTTTCGGCGAATCCGCCCCGGCCGGCGTGCTGTTCAAGCACTTCGGCTTCACGGTGGAAAACGTCGCCGATACCGTGCGCGCCACGCTTGCCCAGTAATTCCCGCCCGCGCGGCAGCCGGTGCGACGCGCCGGTTGCGGCGCCGGCCCCGCTTTCATCGATCGCACTCTAGGAGATAGACATGACCATCAAGATCGGCATCAACGGCTTCGGCCGCATCGGGCGCATGGTGTTCCGTGCCGCCGTGGCCAACTTCAAGGACGTTGAAGTGGTCGCCATCAACGACCTGCTCGAGCCCGACTACCTGGCCTACATGCTCAAGTACGACTCGGTGCATGGCCGCTTTGACGGCGAAGTGGCCGTGGACGGCAACACGCTGGTCGTGAACGGCAAGAAGATCCGCCTGACCGCCGTGAAGGACCCGGCCGAGTTGAAGTGGGGCGAGGTGGGCGCGGACGTGGTCATCGAATCGACCGGCATCTTCCTGACCAAGGAAGGCGCGCAGAAGCACATCGACGCGGGCGCGAAGAAGGTGATCATGTCGGCCCCGTCCAAGGATGACACCCCGATGTTCGTGTATGGCGTGAACCACGCCTCGTACAAGGGCGAGGCGATCATCTCGAACGCCAGTTGCACGACCAACTGCCTGGCCCCGGTGGCCAAGGTGCTGAACGACAAGTGGGGCATCAAGCGCGGCCTGATGACCACGGTGCACGCCGCCACGGCGACGCAGAAGACCGTCGACGGCCCGTCGAACAAGGACTGGCGCGGTGGCCGCGGCATCCTGGAAAACATCATCCCGTCGTCGACCGGCGCCGCCAAGGCCGTGGGCGTGGTGATTCCGCAGCTGAACAAGAAGCTGACCGGCATGTCGTTCCGCGTGCCGACCTCGGATGTGTCCGTGGTCGACCTGACCGTCGAACTCGAAAAGTCGGCAACTTACGATGAAATCTGTGCCGAAATGAAGGCCCAGAGCCAGGGCGCGCTGAAGGGCGTGCTGGGCTACACCGAAGACAAGGTCGTGGCGACGGACTTCCGTGGCGACGCGCGCACCTCGATCTTCGACGCCGAAGCCGGCATCGCGCTGGACGGCACCTTCATCAAGGTCGTGAGCTGGTACGACAACGAGTGGGGCTATTCGAACAAGTGCCTGGAAATGGCACGTGTGGTGGCCAAGTAATCGTCGCAGACTGGACGTATTACGATAAAACGCGCCTTCGGGCGCGTTTTTTTATGGCTGCGAGGCGAGTGGCGGCAGCGGCCGGGCGTCGACCCCGTCGCCATCGACAATGAAATGGCCGCCGGCCACATGGTGAATGGTGCGCAGCGCATCGTGGCCGGCAAAGTGCCAGCGGCCCTCGCTGAACACACGGCTATCGGCATGGGCGGCCACCACTTCGCCGAGGAACAGGTCATAGCCGGCCTGGATGGCCGGTTCCGGCAGCAGCCGGCATTCCAGCCACGCGGCACAGCCCTCGAGCAACGGCGCGCCAACGACATCGCCCTGGAAGGTCTGCAGCCCGTAGGCTGCGAACTTGTCGATGCCCTGCTGCTCGGAAATGGCCAGGCCGGAGCTTGAGCCGAGCGCCTGCGTCACGTCCACCTGGCTCACCGTGGGCACGTGCAGCGCAAACTCACCGCTGGCTTCCAGCAGTTGCCGCGTCCACGTGGCCTTGTCGAGCACTACGGCCACCTTCGGCGGCGCGAAGTCCAGCGGCATGGCCCAGGCCGCCGCCATGATGTTGCGCTGGCCGCCGTGCGCGGCGCTCACCAGTACAGTCGGGCCGTGGTTGAGGAGCCGGTAGGCTTTGGCGAGTTCGACGGGAAGGCGATGGGACGTCATGGGGCGAAATCGGACGATTCTGAGTGAAAGATGCGGGCGTCCGTTCACTATACGCCGTCCGCGCAAAGGCTTCCGGGGCGTCTTTTGACATTATCTGTCGCTATCCCGTCAAATCCCGCGCAATCCGAGCCCTCGTAGTGCGAGAAATGATGAATTTGCTTTTCCCGGTAGTTTTTTTCTCTTACACTCGGAAGAATCCGTTGAACTCTGATGTGCAGCCAGTGAAAGTGGTGGGGCCATCTAAGCGTGCGCATAACAACCGGGCCTGATCATGGTGAACGTGGATACCAAGCTGCTGGTGATTTTCACCGAGCTGCTGAGCAAGCGAAATGCCACTTACGTGGCGGAAAAGATGCATATGACCGCACCTGCGGTCTCGCATTCGCTGGGTCGTCTGCGCGAGATCTTCGACGATCCTCTTTTCATCCGCGTGCCGCACGGCCTCACGCCAACGCCGCGCGCGCTGGAGCTGGGCCCCAAGATCCGCGACATGCTGGATCTCTGGTCGTCCATCAATGAGGGCGAAGTCGACGACTTCGACCCGGCCATCGCCACCGGCACGCTGAATATCGGCTTTGCCGCCGAACTGGGCGACACGGTTTTCAATCGCTTTATCCTCCGCATCAAGCAGATGGCGCCGGAGTTGCATATCCGGCTGGTCGAATCCCATTCATGGGAATCGGACGTCGCTTCGATGCGTGCCAACGAGCTGGACCTCGCATTTTCGCCATTCCCGACCCGGCATCCGGAGATCGTCGAGGAGATGGTGACGTCGCTGAACCTCTGGGTTTGCGCGCGCAAGGACCATCCGCTGCTCAAGAACGATTTGACGCTCGAGCAATACCTCGATTGCAGCCATATCTTCATGGCGCACTCGGGCGGCGCCGGCCGTCCGGCTCCGTCGCTGATTCCGCTCGACTACGCCCTGCAGCAGCGCGGCCTCAAGCGCAATGCCACGCTGACGGTACATTCCTGGCGCGCCCAGGCCGAACTGGCAGCCCAGACTGACATGATCTTCACGGTCAACGCGCTGACCAAGGACATGGCCTGCGAGACCTACGGCCTCAATGCCTTCCCGCTGCCGGCCGAACTCAACACGATGCTGGGCCTGAACATGTTCTGGCACCGCAGCCGCAACACCCACCCGATGCTGGTGTGGGCGCGCGGCCTGTTCCGGCAAGTGGTGGCCGAGTTCGTCGGCCTCCCGGCCGTCACCCCGCGCGGCCTGCGCGTGGTGGAAGAGCAGGATCAGGATATTCCGCAGCCGTAATCGAACGCTGCAGCAAGCAGTTGAAACGACTCGGGCGCCCTGTGCGTCCGAGTCGTTTTTCATTGTCCCATCGCAAAGCGCGGTCAATTTCGGACACGTCTCATATCCGGCCAGGTGAAGCGCTGCTAGCGTCGCCATTCGCAACCAACGCAGGGAGCAAAGAATGGCGCAGGACATTTTCTTGAACCTCAGCGGCATCGCGGGCGAGTCCATCGACGCGGTGCACTCCGGTGACATCGAAGTCCTCGAATGGGCATGGTCGGTCAGGCAGCCGGCAAACCTGCACGCTGGTAGCGGAGGCGGCGCCGGCAAGTGCACCGTCGAGGATCTGACGTTTGACCACTATACCGATCGGGCCTCGCCCAATCTCATCCAGTATTGCCTCACCGGCAAACACATCGCCAGCGCCACCCTCGTCATGAGAAAGGCGGGCGGATCACCACTCGAATATCTGAAGATGACGATGGAGGACGTGCTGGTCACGCAAGTGACTCCCGTCTACTACGACACCATGCGCGTGCCGAGGGAGCGCGTGGCGCTGTCGTTTTCGCGATTCCGGCAGGAGTATGTCGTGCAGAACGCGAGTGGCGGCAGTGCGGGCACGGTAGCGGTGGGGTATGACGTCAAGGCCAATGCGGTGATTTGAGGATAAATCATGTTGCTTGTATCGAAGGCCGGTATCGTTGATGCTGAGCGGATCAAGGTGAAGATCTTTCCTGGATTGGAGCGAACCCCAATGCTCAAAGTCAACGGGATAGTGGTTCATCAAACGAACTCCTCCACATCGGGCAGTACATTCGCGCATTATCAGAGCGCGGGAGCGCATGGGGCGCATTTCCTGATCGACAAGGATGGGACGATATACCAGACGGCTTCCGTGTATAAGCGCACCAACCATGTTGGTTGGCTTAAATCGCGCTGCCTGGAAACCAGGAAGTGTGCGCCCGCCGAATTTCGGGATGCGCAGAAAATCAAGGGGATCAAGAAGCTTTCCGCACATGAGTACAAGAAAGAGCCACTGGTGCGATATCCCGGCAACAACGATTCAATCGGGATTGAAATAGTCGGCCGGGAAATCGGTAAAGTCGAAGGGTATGAAACAGTCAATGAAGCACAGAATGGATCGTTACGCTGGCTAGTCAGGGAGCTGGTCGAAACCTTAGGGGTGTCGATGCGCGAAGTTCACAGACACCCCGAAATATCCTACAAAAAACCGTCGGAAGCGAGGTCGGCGAAATGGCAGGACTGAGAAACGCCGCGCTAGCACTATGTATTTTGAGTGCGCCAGCAATGCATTCTTACGCTAGAGATGTTAAGAAGGTTGTCGTGGAGAGCGTGGCCCTGAGCGATATAAAGGGGGTTGCCGAGGAGGCGTGCAAAGTATTTAAGCCAACCGCTTCTCAGATCCGGACGTATTTCTCAAGAGCTTACCCAGTTGACGGATTCTGGTCGACCAATAAATTCTATTCTCCCTGCCATGCCAAAGGCTCTGTGGAGTTTTCCGACGGAAATGCGGGGCAGTGGATCCTGACGTCCAGTGGCATCGCCGAGTTGACATGGAACCTAAACGGGCGGGTGGTGCTTTACCGCGCCAGAAATGGATGGAGCGATCCGTTTCGAGGCATGTACGAAGGGCCAGAAGACTAACGCGGTTTCGGAGGGAGGCGAGGGGTCAACGAGAGCGTGGCAATCCGCAACCAAGGCAGGGAGCAATGCATGGCGCAGGACATTTTCTTGAACCTCAGCGGCATCGCGGTGAACGTCTCCATGGGCGGGTGTACCGGCACCCGGAGCTTTCTAGAAAAACTGACTCGGAAGCGAGTACGGCAAAATGGTAAAGACTTGGCGCTCTGCGCTCGCGTCCTTGTTGCTGGTTCTGGGCTCGCCGACGGTAGATGCGCGTGAGGTAAAAGCCGTCGCGATAGAAGCCGTCGGTTTGAGTCGATTGGAAGAGATGGCCGAGCCGTGCCGGAAATTCCGGCCCTCGGCAGCGCAAATCAAACGCTTTTTCTCACGAGCCTATCCCGTCGACGCTATTTATTATTCCAAGAAAATCTGGTCTCCCTGCTGGGCGGAGGGAACTGTTGAATTCTCGGATGGAAATCGTGGTAAATGGCGCCTGAATTCCGGTGGCGTGGCATACCTTCAATGGAGTCATTCCGGTGACGTGATCCTTTACCACAAGACGAACGGCTGGGCCGACCCATTCAGGGACGGGTACGATGATTCGATTTAACCAAAAGAACTGGCGCTGGCATGGGCGCAGCGAGGGCGACTAATATGCCATCGGAAGCGAGGTCGGCGAAATGGAAAGATTGACAGGCGCGGCAGTGGTCCTATGCATCTTGTGTGCGTAATCAGGGCACGCTCACACCCGGGGTGTAAAGACCGTTGTCGTGGAAAGCGTGGGTCTGAGCGATATAGAAGGGACCGCAAAGGAGGCTTGCAAAGCGTTCAAGCCAACTACGTTGCAGATTAGAGAATACTTCACATACGCCTATCCTGTTGATGGCTTTTGGTCGACCAACAAGTTCTATTCTCCGTGTCATGCGAAAGGCGTAGTGGAGTTTTTCGACGGGAATGCGGGGCAATGGATTCTGACGTCCAGCGGTGTCGCAGAATTGACGTGGAACTTAAATGGACAAGTCGTCCTTTACCGCGCCAAAAATGGATGGCGCGATCCATTTCGAGGCATGTACGAGGGATCTACCGGCATCCAGTAGTCGCGCGAAAAATGGAATCGGAAGCGGAGTCTGCAAAATGGTAAGACCTGCGGCGTCCATCGTCGTGTGTCTCGCAGCGTGTCTTATGGCACTACCCGTACACGCCAGATCGGTGAAAAAAATCGTCATCGACGCTACAGGTCTTAGTGAAATCAATAACACGAGCCATGTGTGCGAGAGCTTCAGGCCAACCATGGCGCAATTGCGCAGGTATTTTTCCCGCGCGTACCCTGTCGACCATTATTGGCGACCGAAAAAATTCTATTCGCCCTGTTATGCAACAGGCACTGTGGAGTTCTCTGATGGTAATAGCGCCGCTTGGTCTGTAAGCTCCAGCGGGCTGGCGGAGGTTGTGTGGAGTATAAAAGGACGCACGATCGTCTTCTACCCGAGCAACGGATGGCACGACCCATTTGCCGGTATGTACGATGATGAAGGCGTGTGAGCGATGAAAAAAACCGGCACCTCGGCGCCGGTTTTCGTTGCCTGCTCGCTGGGCCGTGGCCCGCGGCGGCTTATCGTTTGGGTCTGTGGGGACAGTCGTTCTTGGTGCAGTTGCCGTACAGCGACAATGCGTGTTCCTGCAGTGCGAAGCCGCGCTCGCGCGCAATGCTTTGCTGGCGTTGCTCGATGTCGGAGTCGAAGAATTCCTCGACCCGGCCGCAATCGAGGCACACCAGGTGATCGTGGTGCTTGCCTTCGTTGAGTTCGAAAATCGCCTTGCCCGATTCGAAGTTGTTGCGCGACAGCAGACCGGCCTGCTCGAATTGGGTCAGGACGCGATATACCGTGGCGAGACCGATATCCATGTGCTCGTTGAGCAGGATGCGGTACACGTCTTCGGCGCTCAGGTGGCGCTGTTCACTGGTCTGGAAGATCTCGAGGATCTTGAGGCGGGGGACGGTCGCCTTCAGGCCGATGTTTTTGAGGTCCGCCGGACTCGGCATAGGCGTGACTCCCTAGAGTACAATGTCTGGATAGTTGAATCATAAGGGTTTTGGCGACAAAAGTCGCCCCGGTGCCACGGCCTGTACCGGACCCGGCACTATCCTTTCCCGTCTGAAAGCGAGATCCATGCGTTCATTCCGTACGACCGCCATGCGCCTGCCGCTGGTGTCTTCCCTGCTGGCGGCCGCCGTGCTGGCCGGCGCCTGCTCGGCCTATGACAGCACGTCGCGCAAGGTGGCCGACGCCATCACGCCGTATCGTATCAATATCGTACAGGGCAATTTCGTCTCGCGCGAGGCAGCGTCGCAATTGCGCGAAGGCATGACGCGCGATCAGGTCCGCTTCCTGCTCGGTACGCCGCTGCTGACCGATGTTTTCCACGCCAATCGCTGGGACTACGTGTTCTCGTTCCGCCGCGGCAGCACGCCGGTCGTGCAGCAGCGCCGTTACACCGTGTTCTTCGATGGCGACAAGCTGGTGAAGTTTGGCGGCGACGAATTGCCGTCCGAATATGAACTGATCGCCGAAATTGACGGGATGAAGGCTGCGCAGCGCAACCAGACGCCGGGCAAGATTGTGACGAGTTCGAGCAGCGCGCCGGCTGACGCCCCGGCCACGCCGGCACCGGCCGCACCGGCAGGCGCTGCCGATGGCGCCGCGCCCGTGCCGCCGACTGCCGCGCCGGCCCCCGAAGCCGCCCCGGCTCCGGGCACCCCGCCCGCCACGCCCGCGCCCGACACGTCCGCCAAACCGGCAAGCTGACCGGCACGGGGCCCGTTGCGGGCCGCGCCTGGATGCCATGCCGCCTTGCCGCCCCGGCCAGGCGGCGCCTCTTCCCCGACATCGCACAATCACCATGAATATCGCAATCGCAGGCGCTTCCGGCCGCATGGGCCGCATGCTCATTGAACACGTGCTGAATACCGATGGCGTGACGCTGACCGGCGCGCTCGACGTGCCAGGCGCCGCCGCGCTGGGCCAGGACGCCGGGCTGTTCCTGGGCCGTACCACCGGTGTGACGATTTCGTCCGACCTGGACGCCGTGCTCGGCGCCGCCGACTGCCTGATCGACTTCACGCGCCCCGAAGGCACACTGGCCCACGTGGCGGCGGCGCGACGGCTCGGCAAGAAGATGGTGATCGGCACCACGGGTTTCGACGCCGCCGGCAAGCAGGCGCTGGCCGATGCCGCCAAGTCGATCGCCATCGTCTTCGCCGCCAACATGAGCGTGGGGGTGAACGCCACCTTCAAACTGCTGGAAGTGGCGGCAAAGCTACTTTCGACCGGCTATGACATCGAGATCATCGAAGCCCACCATCGCCACAAGGTGGACGCTCCATCGGGCACGGCGCTGGCCATGGGCGAGGTGGTTGCCGGCGCGCTGGGCCGCAGCCTGGACGATTGCGCCGTCTACGCCCGCGAAGGCCATACCGGCCCGCGCGACGCCAACAGCATCGGCTTTGCCACCGTGCGCGGCGGCGACATCGTCGGCGATCACACCGTGATGTTCGCTGGTATTGGCGAGCGCATCGAGATCAGCCACAAGTCGTCGAGCCGCCAGTCGTACGCCGATGGCGCAGTGCGCGCGGCGCGCTTCCTGGCCGACAAGTCGGCCGGCCTGTTCGACATGCAGGACGTGCTGGGCCTGAAGTAAGCCGGCACGCGCCAGTCATTGCCGAAAATGGCCCGCCGCGTGGCCATTTTCAGATTTTTCGCCGTCCGTGGCGGGTGTCCGCCACGGTTATAATCGGCTCTTTCGCAAATCGGTCCGCCCGGCACCCCAGGTGCGCGCGCGGAACGCCGTCCCCGATCCGACGCCCTGATCCGTCGCACCAAACATGCAAGACAAATATCTTCCTTCCGCCGTTGAACAAGCCGCCCGGCAGCACTGGCAGGCCACCGAAGCCTACAAGGTGACCGAGCACGCTGTGGGCCCCGACGGGAAGGAGAAGTCGAAGTTCTACGCCTGCTCGATGCTGCCGTACCCCTCGGGCAAGCTGCACATGGGTCACGTGCGGAACTACACGATCAACGACGTGATGGCGCGCTACCTGCGCATGAACGGCCACAACGTGCTGATGCCGATGGGCTGGGACGCGTTCGGCATGCCGGCCGAGAACGCCGCACTGAACAACCACGTGGCACCTGCTGCCTGGACCTACGACAACATCGCTTACATGAAGAAGCAGATGCAGTCGATGGGCCTGGCGATCGACTGGTCGCGCGAGGTGGCAACGTGCAGCCCGGATTACTACCGCTGGAACCAGTGGCTGTTCCTGAAGATGCTGGAAAAGGGCATCGCCTACCGCAAGACCGGTACGGTCAACTGGGACCCCGTGGACCAGACCGTGCTGGCCAACGAGCAGGTCATCGACGGGCGCGGCTGGCGCTCGGGCGCGGTGGTGGAAAAGCGCGAAATTCCGATGTATTACCTGCGGATCACCGATTATGCGGACGAGTTGCTCGGTGACCTGGATGCGCTGGGCTGGCCCGAGCGCGTCAAGGTCATGCAGCAGAACTGGATCGGCAAGAGCACCGGCGTACGTTTTGCATTCCCGCACAAGATCGCGGGCGCGGACGGCATGCTCGTCAACGACGGCAAGCTGTACGTGTTCACGACCCGCGCCGACACGATCATGGGCGTGACGTTCTGCGCCGTGGCCGCCGAGCACCCGCTGGCCACGCTGGCGGCGGCGAACAACCCGGCGCTGGCCGCGTTCATCGACGAATGCAAGCACGGTTCGGTCATGGAAGCCGACATGGCGACCATGGAGAAGAAGGGCATGCCGACCGGACTGCAGGTCGAGCACCCGCTGACCGGCGAGCCGGTGGACGTCTGGGTCGGCAACTACGTGCTGATGAGCTACGGCGACGGCGCCGTGATGGGCGTGCCGGCGCACGACGAGCGCGATTTCGCGTTCGCGAACAAGTACCAGCTGCCGATCCGGCAGGTGGTGGATGTAAAGGGCCAGCCGTTCTCCAGCGAAGCGTGGCAGGAATGGTACGGCGACAAGGAAGCCGGCACGCTGGTTCACAGCGGCAAGTACGATGGCCTGGGCTATCAGGCTGCCGTGGACGCCATCGCGGCCGACCTCGCCGCCAAGGGCCTGGGCGAGAAGAAGGTGACCTGGCGCCTGCGCGACTGGGGTATCTCGCGCCAGCGCTACTGGGGCACGCCGATCCCGCTGATCCATTGCGACGCCTGCGGCGTGGTGCCCGTGCCCGAGCAGGACCTGCCCGTGGTGCTGCCGGAAGACCTCGTGCCGGACGGCACCGGCAACCCGCTGAACAAGGATCCGCGCTTCCTGAACTGCACGTGCCCCTCGTGCGGCAAGCCCGCGCGCCGCGAGACCGACACGATGGATACGTTCATCGACTCGTGCTGGTACTACATGCGCTACACGTGCCCGGACGCCCCGACGATGGTCGACGCCCGCAACGACTACTGGATGCCGATGGACCAGTACATCGGCGGCATCGAGCACGCGATCCTGCATTTGCTGTACGCCCGCTTCTGGACCAAGGTCATGCGCGACATGGGCCTGGTCAAGTTCAGCGAGCCGTTCACGAACCTGCTCACGCAGGGCATGGTGCTCAACGAGACCTATTACCGCGAGGACGCCTCGGGCAAGAAGCACTGGTACAACCCGGCCGAGGTGGACGTGCAGACCGACGAGCGCGGCCGCCCGCTGGGCGCCACGCTGAAGGCGGACGGCCAGCCGGTGGTGATCGGCGGCGTGGAGAAGATGTCGAAGTCGAAGAACAACGGCATCGATCCGCAGGCGCTGATCGACCAGTACGGCGCCGATACGGCACGCCTGTTCGTGATGTTCGCCGCGCCGCCCGAGCAGCAGCTCGAGTGGAGCGGTTCGGGCGTGGAGGGCGCGTCGCGCTTCCTACGCCGCGTGTGGAACTTCGCCCATGCCAACGCCCAGGCGATTCGCGACGGTGCCGGCACGGCGTTCACGGCCGATGACGCCGCGCTGCGCCGCGACCTCCACGGCGTGCTGAAGCAAGCGAATTACGATTACCAGCGCATCCAGTACAACACCGTGGTCTCGGCCACGATGAAGATGCTGAACGCGCTGGAAGACGCCAAGGGCGCCTCGCCGGCCGCGCGCCGCGAGGGCTTCGGCATCCTGCTGCGTGTGCTGTACCCGGTGGTGCCGCACGTCACGCACGCGCTGTGGCAGGAACTGGGTTATGCCGAGCAGGGCGGTGACCTGCTGGACGCTGCCTGGCCGCAGGTGGATGAGGCCGCGCTGGTGCGTAGCGAGATCGAACTGGTGCTCCAGGTGAACGGCAAGGTCCGTGGCAGCCTGACGGTGCCGGCCGATGCCGACCGCGCCGCCATCGAGGCCACGGCCGCCGCGAGCGAGATCGTGGCGAAGTTCGCCGCCGGCGCCGCGCCGAAGAAGATCGTGGTCGTGCCGGGCCGACTCGTCAACGTGGTGCTCTGAGGCGCCCGGAAACAAGGGAATTGCGAAGCATGGACGGAATCAACACAGGACGTCGCAGGGTGCTGGCCGCGATGGCGGCAGCCGGCTTGCTGGCCGGCTGCGGCTTTCGCATGCGCGGCAACGCCGACTTCGCGTTCAAGCGGCTCTATATCGGGCTTCCGGCCAATTCGCTGATGGGGTCGGACCTGCGCCGCAACATCCGCAATGGCTCGGACACGCAGATCGTCGGCGATATGAAGGAAGCCGACGCGATTCTCGATGTGCTGGGTGACACCCGCGCCAAGTCGATCCTGTCGATCACGACCGAGGGCGTGGTGCGTGAATACCGCCTGACGCAGCGGTTCAGCTTCCGCCTGCGCGACCAGGCCGGCAAGGAACTGATTCCGCCGTCGCAACTGGTCCTGACCCGCGACCTGACCTACAACGAAGCCAACACGCTGGCCAAGGACTACGAGGAGCAGCAGCTCTATCGCGACATGCAGCGCGATATCGTCCAGCAGCTGATGCGCCGCCTGGCCTCGGTCAAGGCTATCTGAGGGCGGCTCGACCCCGCCCCGCACCGCGATGCAACTGAAGCTCGACGGACTCGATGCGCACCTGAAGCAGGCCCAGGCCAAGGGCATGGCGCCGCTGTACGTCGTGCATGGCGACGAACACCTGCTGGTGCTCGAGGCAGTGGACCGGCTGCGCCGCACCGCGCGCGAGGCCGGCTTTTCCGAGCGGGACGTGCTTGTGGCCGAGCGCGGCTTCCACTGGAGCCAGCTGGTGGAGGCCCAGCAGTCGATGTCGCTGTTCGGCGACCGGAAAATCGTGGAATTGCGCATCCCGACCGGCAAGCCCGGCAAGGATGGCGGCGAGGCGCTGCGCGCCGTGGCGGCCCAGCCGTCGCCAGATGTGGTGATGCTCGTCACGCTGCCCCGGCTTGATTTCGCGACGTCCAAGTCGGCGTGGTTCCAGGCGCTGGAGTCCGCCGGCGTGTCGATCAAGGTCGATGCGGTGGATCGTACGCGGCTGCCGGCCTGGGTTGGCGAGCGGCTGGGCTTGCAGCAGCAGCGCGTGGAACCGGGCGAGGCCGGGCGCCGCGCGCTCCAGTTCATCGCCGACAAGGTGGAAGGCAACCTGCTCGCTGCGCACCAGGAAATCCAGAAGCTCGGCCTGCTGTACCCGCCCGGCGTGCTTACCTTCGACCAGGTGCACGATGCGGTGCTCAACGTGGCCCGCTACGACGTCTTCAAGCTGTCCGAGGCGATGCTCGGCGGCGATGTGCCCCGCCTCGCGCGCATGCTCGAAGGGCTGCGCGGCGAGGGCGAGGCCACGGTGCTGGTGCTGTGGGCGCTGACCGAGGAAATTCGCGTATTATCCAAAGTCCGGCAAGGGCTGGCGGCCGGCAAGCCTGCGGGCGTGCTGATGCGCGAATTGCGCGTCTGGGGCCCGCGCGAACGGTTGGTGCCGCAGGCCGCGCAGCGGTTGTCGCTGCCACAGCTGGAAGCCGCGCTGGCCATGGCCGCCCGGCTGGACCGGCAGGTCAAGGGCCTGTCCGACCTGCCAGGCGCAGGCGGCCCGGGCGGCAGCCTCCCGGCCGAGCCATGGGATGGCCTGCTGCAACTGGCGCTGATGATCGCGCGCCCGGCCTGAGTTTCCGATCGACCGGTCGCCTGACATACCGCACCGACACCGGCCCCCGGGGCCCCCGAGACACTACTACGCAGTCGAGCCAGGAGCGCCTGGACACCATCATGACCGAGTTCGATCTCAACGCTTACATGGACCGCGTTGGCCAGCAGGCCCGCGCGGCGTCACGCGCGATGGCGCGGGCCTCCACGGCTGACAAGAACCGCGCGCTGCTGACCATCGCCGCCGCCATCCGCCGGGATGCCGACAAGCTCAAGGCTGTGAACGCGCGCGATGTGGAGCGTGCCCGCGCCAACGGCCAGGACGCCGCGTTCGTGGACCGCCTGACGCTGTCCGACAAGGCCATCGTCACGATGGCGGCAGGGCTGGAGCAGATTGCCGCGCTGGCAGACCCGATCGGCGAGATCACCAATATGAAGTTCCGCCCGACCGGCATTCAGGTCGGTCAGATGCGCGTGCCGCTGGGCGTGATCGGCATCATCTACGAGTCGCGCCCGAACGTGACCATCGACGCCGCGGCGCTGTGCCTGAAGTCCGGCAACGCCACGATCCTGCGCGGGGGCTCCGAGGCCATCGAGTCGAACACGGCACTGGCCGCGCTGGTGGCGGAAGGGCTGTCGTCGGCCGGACTGCCGGCGGAGGCCGTGCAGGTCATCGAGACCACCGACCGCGCCGCCGTGGGCCGGCTGATCACGATGACGGAATATGTCGACGTGATCGTGCCGCGCGGTGGCAAGAGCCTGATCGCGCGCCTGATGGAAGAGGCCCGCGTGCCGATGATCAAGCACCTGGACGGTATCTGCCACGTCTACATCGACACCGATGCGGACCTGGACAAGGCAATCCGCGTGGCCGACAACGCCAAGACCCAGCGCTACGCGCCGTGCAACACGATGGAAACGCTGCTGGTGTCGCGCGACATCGCCGCCGCCGTGCTGCCGCCGCTGGCCCGCATCTACCAGGAAAAGGGCGTAGAACTGCGCGTCTGCGCGGCCACGCGCGCCACCCTGGAAGCGGCAGGCTTCGGCAAGCTGGTCGATGCCACCGAGGAGGACTGGCGCCTCGAATACCTGGCGCCGGTGCTCGCCATCCGCACCGTGGACGGGCTCGACGCGGCCATCGACCATATCAATACCTATGGTTCGGCCCACACCGATTCGATCATCACCGAAAACTACACCGCCGGCATGCGTTTCCTGCGCGAGGTGGATTCGGCCAGCGTAATGATCAACGCCTCGACGCGCTTCGCCGATGGCTTCGAGTATGGCCTTGGCGCGGAGATCGGCATTTCCAACGACAAGCTCCACGCGCGCGGCCCGGTCGGGCTGGAGGGGCTGACCTCGTTGAAATACGTCGTGTTCGGGCACGGGGAAATCCGCACCTGAGGGTTCCCGTCCACGCTTCGTCAACACTCAAAAACAACGTCCTCCGCCAATGCTCTGGATCAAGTCGCTCCATATCGTCTTCGTCGTGTCGTGGTTCGCGGGGCTGTTCTACCTGCCGCGCATCTTCGTCAATCTGGCGATGGAGACCGATCCGGCTGGCGTGCAGCGGCTGCTGCTGATGGCGCGCAAGCTGTTCCGGTTCATGACCATGCTGGCCGTGCCGGCGGTGGTGTTCGGGCTGTGGCTGTACCTTGGCTATGGCATCGGGCGCGGCACGGGGCAGGGCTGGATGCACGCCAAGCTGGCGCTGGTGGTGGTGCTGATCGGCTACCACCACGGCTGCGGCGTGTTGTTGCGCAAGTTCGAGCGGGGCGCCAATGCGCGCTCGCACACGTTCTATCGATGGTTCAACGAACTGCCGGTGCTGGTGCTGCTGGCGATCGTGATCCTCGTGGTCGTGAAGCCGTTTTAAGCGTTGTACGATTCAGCGTTCTCCCCCCAAGCCTTACATGAGGTCATGATGAGCAAGCAGGTCGAGTACTTCCTGGCGCCGCAGTCCCCGTTTACCTATCTCGGACACGCCCGCTTCGTCGACATCGCCAACCGCCATAACGCCCAGGTGCTGCTGAAGCCGATGGACCTTGGCAAGGTGTTTGCGGTATCGGGCGGCGTGCCGCTGGCGCAGCGGCCGCCGCAGCGCCAGGCATACCGATTGGTGGAACTCGAGCGCTGGAGCAAGTTCCTTGGCCTGCCGATGCACCTGCATCCGACGTTCTTCCCGGTGTCTGGCGATGCCGCCGCCCGGTTGATCATCGCCGCGCAACTGGCGCACGGCACGGCGCGCGCGCTGGAGCTGACCGGCGCCATCTGCCGCGGTGTGTGGGCCGACCAGCGCAATATCGCCGATGCGGCCACGCTGGCGCTGATCGCCGACGAAGCCGGCCTGGACGGCGCCAATCTGCTCAAGGCCAGCGAGGGCCAGGCGGTGCAGGCCGCCTACGCGCAGAATACGCAGGACGCGCTCTCGGCCAACGTGTACGGCGCGCCATGGTTCGTGCTGGACGGCCAGCCGTACTGGGGCCAGGACCGCCTCGAGTTCCTGGACCGCGCGCTGGCGGCCGACTAGCGGTCCGCCGCGCGGTCCGCTACGCTAGTCTCATTCCCGTCCGCCACGGCGGACGTTTTCGTTTGCAGGATGTTCTTCCCATGACCCAAGCCTTCTTTGCTCCCTGCCCGCGTGGCCTGGAATCTGCCCTTGCCGAGGAACTGCGGGAAATCGCCCAGTACCCGGCCGTGGTGGCCGCCGCGCCGTTCCAGGTGCATCGCGAGGTGCCGGGCGGCGTGCCGTTCTCGGGCGAGATGGCGGCCGCCTATGCCGTCAACCTGCACTCGCGCATCGCCAGCCGCGTGCTGCTGCGCGTGGCGCAGCGCGGTTACCGCCATGAGGACGACGTCTACGCGCTGGCCCGCCAGCAGCGCTGGGACCAGTGGTTCTCGCCCGACGAGTCGCTGCGGGTGGACATCACCGCGCACAAGTCGCCGCTGCACAGCCTGAACTTCACGGCGCTGCGCGTAAAAGACGGTGTTTGCGATGCCATGCGCGAGGCGCTCGGCGCCCGGCCCAGCGTCGATACAGTCAGCCCGGATGTGCGGATTTATGCGCATTTAACCGAGTTCGATTGCACGCTGTACCTCGACACCACCGGCGAACCGCTGTTCAAGCGCGGCTGGCGTATGGAAAAGGGCGAGGCGCCGCTCAAGGAAAACCTCGCCGCCGGCATCCTGCGGCTGGCGGGATGGGTACAGGGCCAGACGGACCGGCCGTTCTTCGATCCGATGTGCGGCAGCGGCACGTTCCTGGTGGAGGCGGCGCAGGTGGCGCTGGGCCTCCCGCCGGGCGGGGCGCGGACGTTTGCGTTCGAATGGCTCAAGGGCATGGACAACAAGGCCTGGCAGGCCCTGCGCGCCGATGCGCAGCGCGCCAAGGAGGCGGCAGCCAAGGGCGTGGCGGCGCTGGAGATCGCCGGATCGGATATTTCGACGGACATGCTGGCCATGGCCGACGCCAACTGGCAGCGCGCCGGGCTGCCGGGCGAGGTGCGCCTGAAGCAGGTGGATGCGCGCTTCGTGCAGCCGCCGTTCGCCACGCCGGGCGTGATGTTGATGAATCCGCCCTATGGCGAGCGGATCGCCGTGCGCGGCGAGCAGCGCCGGGGCGCACTGCCCGAGGCCCCGCGCGACGAGGCCGAGGAGGCCGCCGCGAACCAGTTCGCCAGCGCCTTCGCCACCACCTTGAAGCAGCACTTCGCGGGCTGGCAGGCGTGGGTGTTCACGGGCGACCTGAGCATCCCGAAGCGCCTGCGGCTCAAGGAATCGCGCCGCACGCCGCTCTACAACGGCAATATCGAATGCCGGCTGTTCCGCTTCGACATGGTGCGCGGCGGCAACCGCAAGGAAGGCGGGGAAGCGCCGAAGGAATAAGCGGGATGCGGCTCGGGCAGGCTTATGCCTGCTTGTCCCGCCCCGTCAGCGCTTCGGGGTTGCGGGCGAAATCGCTCAGGAAGCCCTGCAGGCTCACCACCGGCTCCTGGAGCAGGTGGCGCGGCAGGTCGAACAGCGCGTAGAAATACTCCTCGCGCCCTTCGCACCGCTCGGCTGGCAGGCAGTATTGCTCCCAATCGGCACAGGCCGGCGTGTACATGCCGTTGCCGGGCCAGAAGAATGGCACGATGCGGCCTTCGCGCAGCCCTTCGATCAGCGTGGCCGGCGCCTCGTAGGCTTCGGCCGACTCCACCTGGCTCATCAGCCCGGCGCGCGTCTCGATCACCATCAGCGTGGCATGTCCCTGCGCCGTCAGCAGCAGGATGCCCACCGGATTCGGATACAGGTAGTACTCGACGAAGCCATAGCGCGCGGCGGTCTGGCGCACGCGGTCGGCCATCACCGGATCGGACAGGAACGCGTACGAGTGCCGCGTGAGCAGGTCGCGCAGCGTGCGCGAGATCGAGGCGAAATATTGCTGCTGGAGGGCGTCGATTTCCTGGTCGAGCCGCGCCACCATGTTCGGATCGTGCTTCTTCACATAGCGGTCGATCAGCCCATGGTTGAAGCCCTGCACCGCGATGCTCTCGTCGGCGGTGCCAGTCAGCAGGATGGTCTTGCACGGCAGGTCCTGCAGCGCCTGGCAGAACTCGAGGCCATCCATCTGCGGCATCGAGTAGTCCACCACGATCACCCCGGGCTGCATGAAACGATGGATGTCGTGGATCTGGCGATGAATGCGGTCCACGTCGAGCTGCACGGTGCGCCGCTCGCTCAGGAAGGTCAGGTCGTCATGGGTCACGCGCACGGGCAGGAAGGCCGGATGCCGGGTGGCATAGGCTTCGCGGATCCATGTCAGGGCCTCGCGCGGGTCGGTGAAGCTCACCACGGCGCGCGACGCGTCCATCTGGAATGCCAGGCTGTCGATAAACGATTTGCTGTCGTCCACCAGCACCGTCAGGACGGGGTGATGGAAGACCGACAGGTTCCTGTCATGCGGGCTGAATGTCATGGTGCGATCTGGGCTGCGGCCGGCAGCGAATGAAGAGCGAGGGTTGGGGGCCGTGGCAAGCCAGTATAGCGCGCGGATGGGCCCACGCAATGTTGCCGCACCAAAGGAGGCCAAAAGCAAGCGGCCGGCGTTGGTTGCCGGCCGCATGTCTTCGATTTCGTTGATTTCAGGTCTTCACGCCGCTTTAATCACCAGAGGTTCCGGCCTGATTGTCAGTCGGATTCCGATTCCCATTCAGATTGGCGTTCCGCGGCGCCCGGCGTCATTCCACAGCCTTGAACATGTCCTCGACCACCTTCTTGGCATCGCCAAACACCATCATGGTCTTGTCCATATAGAACAGTTCGTTGTCCAGGCCCGCGTAGCCGGCGGCCATCGAGCGCTTGTTCACGATGATGGTCTTGGCCTTGTACGCCTCCAGGATCGGCATGCCGGCGATGGGCGACTTCGGATCGGTCTTGGCGGCCGGGTTGACCACGTCGTTGGCGCCCAGCACCAGCACCACGTCGGCCTGCCCGAACTCGCTGTTGATGTCCTCCATCTCGAAGACCTGGTCGTACGGCACCTCGGCCTCGGCCAGCAGCACGTTCATATGGCCCGGCATGCGGCCCGCCACGGGGTGGATCGCATACTTTACGATCACGCCCTTGTCGTGCAGCTTTTCGGTCAATTCTTTAAGCGCATGCTGCGCACGGGCCACGGCCAGGCCGTAGCCGGGCACGATGATCACGGTTTCGGCGTTGCCCATCAGGAACGCGGCGTCGTCCGCCGAGCCGGACTTCACGTTGCGCTGGGCCTGCGCGCCGGCCGCGCCGGCTGCCGCCGCGTCGCCACCGAAGCCGCCCAGGATCACGTTGAAGAACGAGCGGTTCATCGCCTTGCACATGATGTACGAGAGGATGGCACCGGACGAGCCGACCAGCGAGCCGGCAATGATCAGCATCGGGTTGTTCAGCGAGAAGCCGATGCCCGCCGCCGCCCAGCCCGAGTACGAGTTCAGCATCGACACCACCACCGGCATGTCCGCGCCGCCGATCGGGATGATGATCAGCACGCCCAGCACGAAGGCCAGCGCCAGCATGATCAGGAACGGCAGCCACGCCTGCGACAGGAAGAAGATGATGCCGAAGCCGAACATCGCCACGGCCAGCAGCAGGTTCAGCCAGTGCTGGCCCGGGAACACCACCGGGGCGCCCTGGAACAGCCGGAACTTGTAGCGCCCCGCCAGCTTGCCGAAGGCGATCACCGAGCCCGAGAACGTGATGGCGCCCACGAAGCAGCCGATGAACAGTTCGATCCGGTTGCCGGTGGGAATCAGGTGCGAGCCGGCCGGCGCGATGCCGAACGCAGCCGGCTCCGCCACCGCGGCCACGGCGATGAACACCGCCGCGAGACCGATCAGCGAGTGCATCGCCGCCACCAGTTCCGGCATCTTGGTCATCTCGACCTTGCGCGCCACGTAGGCGCCGATGCCGCCGCCCACGACCAGCGCACCGAAGATCAGTGCCAGGCCCGTGCCGACCGACGACTGGGCCGTACCCGCCGCCAGGAACTCCTCCTTGAGCTTGACGATCAGCGCCAGCGTGGTCACCACGGCAATGGCCATGCCGATCATGCCGAAGGTGTTGCCCTTGCGCGCCGAAGCGGGGTGCGACAGGCCCTTGAGTGCCTGGATGAAGCAGACCGACGCCACGAGGTACAGCAGCGTGACGAGGTTCATGCTGACGAGTCCGGTCATTGTGCCCCCTCCTTGCCAGCCAGCTTCTTCGGTTCCTTCTTCTTGAACATCTCCAGCATGCGCTGGGTCACGAGGAAGCCGCCGAACACGTTGACCGCCGCCAGCGCCACCGCCAGCGTGCCCATGATGCGGCCCACGCCGCCTTCCGTGAGGCCGGCCGCCAGCATGGCGCCGACGATGATGATGGCCGAGATTGCATTGGTCACGGCCATCAGCGGGGTGTGCAGGGCCGGCGTCACTGTCCAGACCACGTGGTATCCCACGTAGATTGCCAGCACAAAGATGATCAGGTTGATCACCGTGTGGTTCACCATCTCCATCGACTTCTCCTCGTTGCTTTCGAATTCTTCGTGCTTCGCATCGATGTGGGACTGCAGGGCCGGCACCGCCGCCGCGCCGGGCGGCTCGCCCCGGACGCGGCTATCGGAAAACATCCAGAAAGATCAGTCGATCTTCTTGATTTCCTTGATGCGGTTCTTCTCGTCCACGAGGATGACCTTCGGCTTGTAGGTCTTCACTTCCTCGTCGCTCATCGGTGCGTAGGTGCAGATGATCAGTTGGTCGCCCAGGTGCGCGCGGCGCGCGGCGGCGCCGTTCAGCGAGATCTCGCCGCTGCCGCGTGCACCCTTGATGATGTACGTGGAGAAGCGCTCGCCGTTCTGTACGTTGTACAGCTCGATCTTTTCGAACTCCTTCATGTCGGCAGCTTCGAGAAGATTCTCGTCGATGCCGCACGATCCCTCGTAGTGGAGGTCCGCCTGCGTCACGGTGACACGGTGGAGCTTGGCGCGGAGCATGTTGCGTTGCATGGGTGATACGTCCTTGGTTGAGGCTGGGTGGGCCGCCCGCCGGTGTGTCCTGGCGTGGCGGCACCGGTTGGGAATCTAGGCGGCCTGCCTGACGAGCTGGCCGTCCTTGCACATCAGGCAGGCGGCGACGATGTCGTCTTCGAGGTTGAGCGTGTAGCGCGCGTCCTTGTCGACGATCAGCTTGAGGAAGTCGAGCACATTGCGCGCGTAGAGCGCGGAGGCGTCCGCGGCAACCATGCCGGCCAGGTTGGTGTAGCCGATCAGGACCACGCCGTGGCGTTCCACGACCTCGTCGGCCACGGTAAGCGGGCAGTTGCCGCCCTGGGCGGCGGCCAGGTCGACCACCACCGAGCCGGGCTTCATCTGCTTGACGGTGTCTTCCTGCAGCAGCACGGGGGCCTTGCGGCCCGGAATCAGCGCAGTGGTGATGACGATGTCGGCCTGCGTGGCGCGCTGGTGCACCAGTTCGGCCTGACGGCGCATCCAGTCTGCCGGCATGGGACGGGCGTAGCCGCCCACGCCCTGGGCGATCTCGCGCTCCTCGTCGGTCTCGAACGGCACGTCGAGGAATTTGGCGCCAAGTGACTCGATCTGCTCTTTAACGGCGGGGCGCACATCCGAGGCCTCGATCACGGCGCCCAGCCGCTTGGCGGTGGCAATCGCCTGGAGACCGGCCACGCCAGCGCCGAGGATCAGCACGCGCGCGGCCTTCACCGTGCCGGCGGCCGTCATCAGCATCGGCATAAAGCGCTGGTAGTGGTGCGCGGCCACCAGCACGGCCTTGTAGCCGGCGATGTTGGCCTGCGAAGACAGCACGTCCATGCTCTGCGCGCGCGTGGTGCGCGGTGCGGCTTCGAGCGCGAACGCGGTGATGGCCGCACTGGCCATGCGCGCGTTGTTCTCGATATCGAAGGGATTGAGCATGCCTACCAGCACGGCGCCCGGCTTGATCTGGGCGCGCTCGGCGTCGTCCGGTGCACGCACCTTCAGCACCAGCTCGGCGCCGAAGGCATCGGCAGCTGTGCCGATGCGCGCGCCAGCGGCTTCGAACGCCGCGTCGGGAATGCTGGCGCGTACGCCTGCGCCAGCCTGCACCGTGACCTGATGCCCTTGGGCAACGTACTTCTTGACGGTCTCCGGGGTGGCGGCGACGCGTGCCTCGCCTGCCCGCGTTTCCTGCGGGATGCCGATATGCATCGTCAATTTCTCCTTTAGCTGGCGTCGTATCTGATTGGGCGGGCAGACGTCCTGGCCCGTTGGTCCACCGCGGCGCGGCGCACCAATTTTTGCGCAGCTTACCCGAAACTTACGTTCGGTGGTGACCGCATGGTCGGCGATTTGTGCGGTCGCCACGACTCATTTTTGCGGCGCATGAAACGACTCGTTTTATGCAGGCCGGATTCCCTCTTGATTCGAACATGTTGCCACGGTGCCCAATCTTGATGCCGATTTGATGCGCCGCTCCGTATCGTGACGGGTACGCCGCTTTCCCCCTTTTTGGGAAGGGCGCCTCCAAACACCCGTTACGCATCCAGCATCCATGATCGCTACCCGCCTTACCGCTCTCGTCCTCCTTGCCGCCCCGTGCGCCACCGCGCTCGCCCAGGAGGCGGACGCCTCGCCGCACACCTTCACCGCCAATGTCACGCTGGCCAGCGAATACCGCTACCGGGGCCTGATGCAGACCAACCGTCGCCCGGCCATCCAGGGCGGATTCGACTACACCCACGCGAGCGGCCTCTACCTCGGCAACTGGAACTCGAACATCAGCTGGCTTTCTGACAGCAACGCGGAAGTCTCCGCCCCGGTGGAGATGGATTTCTACGGCGGCTTCCGCAACACGTTCAAGCTGGCCGACGCCGAATTCAACTATGACCTCGGCGTGCTCGAGTACTACTACCCTGGCGATTATCCGAGTGGCTTCACGCGTCCCTACACCACCGAGGTCTACGCCGGCATCGGCTACGGTCCCGTGTTCCTCAAATACTCGCACGCGCTGACCAACCTGTTCGGGTTTGCCGACAGCAAGAACAGCTACTACATCGACCTCACGGCCAACGTGCCGCTCAACGTATGGGACCTGACGGTCAACGCGCACGTGGGCTACCAGGGCGTGAAGAACCTCAGCGATGCCTCGTATACCGACTGGAAAATCGGCGTGACCAAGGACTTTGGCAAGGGCCTGAGCGTGGCCGTGGCCTACCTCGACACCAACGCCAAGCGTGGCATTTATACGAATTCGCACGGCCGCTACATGGGCAAGGCGACGGCGCTCGCGTCCATCACGAAGACGTTCTGACCGGCTCGACGACGCGGCGTTGATGCGTTGTTGATACCGGGCGCCGCGATTGCTGCATCAATTTGAGACGCCGCTCCCTAGCATGGAGCCATGTTCCACAGACGATCCGCCCCGCGCGGATTCAAGCGTAATGCGACAGTCGCGACAGTCCTCGAGCCTCGCCGTTGCCTTTGCCACCGTCCCGCGGCGCCGCGCCGGGCGTGACGCCCTGCCAGCCTCCGCCGCCAGCGATGGCCACTGGATTCGCCTGCGCCTGGCGGTGGCCTCGGCGCAGGTCTTCATGCTGCGCCAGACGCTGCACCGGGCCATCGGCAAGCTCGCCCGTGTGTATGTGGTGGAGGTGGACCATCGGCACGGGGAAACCACGCTCCATGTGGAAGTGGAACGCGCCGGCCGCGATGCCGCCATGCACGCCATCATGAGCGCGCTGCCGGCGGCCGAGTTCGGCGTCACGACGATGCTGGGGAGCGATCATGCCGCACACTGACCCGGTCATTGGCGATGGCCTGTGGCTGCCGCTGGTCACGCCGTTGCGCCACGGCGCGCCCGACCTGCGCGCCGCCCAGCAGCTGGCCGCGCACTATGCCGGCGCCGGCGTGGACGGCCTGATCGTGCTCGGCACCACGGGCGAGGGCGGCCTGCTGACCGAAGCGGAACGGCTGATGGTCACCGCGGCCGTGCTCGAGGTGGCGCAGGGCAGCATACCTGTGATGGCAGGCGTGGGCGGCGTGGATACGCGCTCGGTCTGCGAGCAGGTGCGCACGCTCGATCGTTTCGACCTGGCCGGCTACCTGGTTCCTCCGCCGTACTACCTGCGCGTGTCGGACGAGGGCATCGCCTGGCACGTGCGCCGCGTGGCCAGCCAGACGGCGCGCCCGCTGATGCTCTACAACGTGCCGAAGCGCACCGGCTCCACAATCTCGCCCGCGCTGGCGCTGCGGCTGGCCGACCATCCGCAGGTCGTGGCGATCAAGGAATGCGACCGCGCCGGGCTGCGCGCGCTGGTCGGGCAGGATGCCCTGCGCGTGTTCTGCGGCGAGGATGCCGCCATGCTCGACCACCTGCTGGCCGGCGGTGCGGGCGTGGTGCCGGCCGCCGCCCATATCCGCCCGGACCTGTTCGTCCGGCTGCTGCAACTGGCCCGCACCGGCCGCGACGAAGCGGCGCGCGCGCTGTTCCGCCAGCTCTCGCCGCTGATCGACCTGATGTTCGCCGAGCCGAACCCCGCGCCGGTCAAGGCCGCGCTGGCGCTGGCAGGCCTGGCCCGCGCCGAGGTGCGCCAGCCGCTCACGCCGGCCACGCGCGCGCTGACGGCGCGGCTGGAAGCCACCATGGCGCTGCTGCCGCCCGCTGCCCTCCCGACCTTTCCGCCTTCACCCATGCACATTCCGACAGCAACCGGTAAAATGCCGGATTGCTTAAAAAATGTGCATCATGTCACGTGAATGGAACGCCAGCGTCACGGTTGCCGCTGTCATCGAACGCGGCGGCCGCTTCCTGCTGGTTGAAGAGGAAACGCGCGACGGCCTGCGGCTGAACCAGCCGGCCGGCCACCTGGAAGCGGGCGAAAGCCTGATCCGCGCCGTCGTGCGCGAGACCCTCGAGGAAACCGCCCACACCTTCGAGCCGCGCGCGCTGCTCGGCTGCTATATGAGCCGGGGCCTGTCGTCGCGCGACCAGGGCGACACCACCTATATCCGCTTCGCCTTCACCGGCGACCTCGGCACGCTCGATGAGGGCCGCCAGCTCGATACCGGCATCATCCGCACGCTGTGGATGACGGCCGAGGAACTGCGCGCCTGCCCTGAGCGCCATCGCACCCCGCTGCTGATGGCCTGTGTGGACGACTACCTCGCCGGCAAGCGCTTCGCGCTGGATGTGCTTTATACGCATCCCACGAGCGTGGCGACCACCACGGGAGACGCATCGTGAGCGGCAAGCGGGTGGTCGTGGGCATGTCGGGCGGGGTCGATTCGTCGGTCACCGCGTGGCTGCTCAAGCAGCAGGGGTACGAGGTCATCGGCCTGTTCATGAAGAACTGGGAGGACGATGACGACAGCGAATACTGCTCCACGCGCGAGGACTGGCTCGACGTGGTGTCCGTGGCCGACCTGATCGGCGTGGACGTGGAGGCGGTGAACTTCGCCGCCGAATACAAGGACCGCGTGTTCGCCGATTTCCTGCGCGAGTACTCGGCCGGCCGCACGCCCAACCCGGACGTGCTCTGCAATGCCGAGATCAAGTTCAAGGCGTTTCTGGACCACGCGATGTCGCTGGGCGCCGACACCATCGCCACGGGCCACTATGCGCGCGTGCGGCAGGCGGACAACGGGCGCTTCGAGCTGCTCAAGGCGTTCGACCACACCAAGGACCAGAGCTACTTCCTGCATCGGCTGAACCAGGCGCAGCTGTCGCGCACGCTGTTCCCGCTGGGCGAGATGCCGAAGACGCGCGTGCGCGAGATCGCCGCCGAGATCGGCCTGCCGAACGCGAAGAAGAAGGATTCGACCGGGATCTGCTTTATCGGCGAGCGGCCGTTCCGCGACTTCCTCAATCGCTACCTGCCGACCAAGCCGGGGCCGATGAAGACGCCCGAGGGCAAAGTGGTGGGGGAGCACATCGGACTGGCGTTCTATACGCTGGGCCAGCGCAAGGGCATTGGCCTGGGCGGCAGCCGCGAAGGCAGCGGCGATGCCTGGTACGTGGCGCGCAAGGACATGGCCAGCAACACGCTGTACGTGGTGCAGGGGCACGACCATCCGTGGCTGCTGACGCCGGTGCTGGAAGCGGCTGACCTGTCCTGGGTGGCGGGTGAGCCACCTGCAGCCGGCGCCGAGATGGCGGCCAAGACGCGCTATCGCCAGAGCGATGCGGCATGCCGGGTAGAAGCGGCCAATGGCGACGTGCTGAAGCTGGCCTTCGCCGAGGCGCAATGGGCGGTGACGCCGGGCCAGTCCGCCGTGCTCTACGACGGCGACGTCTGCCTGGGCGGCGGCATCATCCAGTGAAACCGACGGCTGGCGCTCTGGCGCCAGCCCGCTGAGCCTGCGCTCAACCTGCCGAGGGCAGGGCGGTGTCGATGAACGACTGGCGCTTCTCGATCTTTTCCTGGAACGCGACGAGGTTCGGGTATTGCTCGCGCCAGCCGATGTTCGGGAAACGGAAGTCCAGGTAGGCCAGGGCGCAGCCCACGGCCACGTCGGCCAGGGTGAAATGGATGCCGGTGCACCACGGGCGCTCGCCCAGGCCCGAGGCCATCGCGGCCAGTGCGGCGTCGATCTTGGTCCGCTGGCGCTGGACCCATGACTCGCTGCGCTGGCCTGCCTCGCGCTGGGTGGTTTCCAGGCGTACCAGCAGCGCGGCGTCGAGCAGGCCATCGGCCAGGGCTTCCCAGCAGCGCACCTCGAGCCGCTCGCGGCTGCCCTGCGGAATCAGGCGGCCAACCGGCGACAGCGTATCGGCGTATTCGGCGATCACGCGCGAATCGAAGACCGCGCCACCGTCCTCCATGACCAGGCAGGGCACCTTGCCGAGCGGGTTGAACTGGCCGATGGTGGTTTCGGGCGACCAGACGTTCTCCTCGATCATCTGGTAGTCGACCTTCTTTTCCGCCAGCACCACGCGCACCTTGCGCGCGTACGGGCTGGTGTGGGACGCATACAGCTTCATGTTCTCCCCTTGAGCTTGTTATGAAGTGCATCGGCGCTCTGTGGCTGCCATGGCGCCCTGGCGGGCGGCATGTCGATGGACTTCATAACAGGCTACTGGAATGGCGAGCGCGAGTATACCCGCGCCGGCCCGCGCATGCCGTGTCAATGCGGCGCTTCGCACGCTCCGTGTCGCCTGACCCATGGCGCACCGCACAGGTGCGGTGGGCGATGGTAAAATCCCGCGTTGCGCGATGCCGGCCAGCCCTTTGTGGCGTGCCGGCGGCAGGTCCGATGGCGCGCCCGGCGGCTCGCCCCGTGCGGCGCATCGGTCGCTTGAAGCCGCCCGCCTCGCCAGTCTTCGCATGGTTACCGCGCCCCCGCGGAACCCCGTCTTCCCCTCTTTCTCCCGGTTGCCAGCATGTCCACCCCATCCCTTTCGCCGCTCACCGCACTGTCTCCCATCGATGGCCGTTATGCCGCCAAGGCCGACGCGCTGCGCGAGTGGCTCTCCGAGGCGGCCTTCATGCGCAACCGCGTGAAGGTCGAGGTCAACTGGCTGATCGCCCTGGCCCAGGCCGGCCTGCCCGACGTGCCGAAGTTCTCGGCCGATTCCGAGGCGAAGCTGCAGGCGCTGGTGGAGAACTTCACCGAAGCCGACGCCGCCCGCATCAAGGACATCGAGGCTGTGACCAACCACGACGTCAAGGCCGTGGAGTACTGGCTCAAGGAGCAGGTCAAGGGCAACGCCGAGCTGGAGGCCGCGAGCGAGTTCATCCATTTCGCCTGCACCTCGGAAGACATCAACAACACCTCGCACGGCATGATGCTCAAGGGCGCCCGTGACGGCGTGCTGGTGCCCACGCTCCAGCGCGTGCAGGCCCGCCTGGTGGAACTGGCACGCGCCAATGCCACCCAGCCGATGCTGTCGCGCACGCACGGCCAGCCGGCCAGCCCGACCACGCTGGGCAAGGAAATGGCCAACGTGGCCGCCCGCCTGGCGCGCGCCATCGAGCGCATCCAGCGCGTGGAACTGCTCGGCAAGATGAATGGCGCGGTGGGTAACTACAACGCCCACCTGTCGGCCTACCCGACGTTCGACTGGGAAGCGTTCTCGAAGCAGGTGATCGAGTCGCGCCTGGGCCTGAGTTTCAACCCGTATACCATCCAGATCGAGCCGCACGACTACATGGCCGAGCTGTTCGACGCTATCGCGCGCGCCAACACGATCCTGCTGGACCTGAACCGCGACGTGTGGGGCTATATCTCGCTGGGCTACTTCAAGCAGCGGACCAAGGCTGGCGAGATCGGCTCGTCGACGATGCCGCACAAGGTCAACCCGATCGACTTCGAGAACTCGGAAGGCAACCTCGGCCTGGCCAACGCGGTGCTGCGCCACCTCTCGGAAAAACTGCCGGTTTCGCGCTGGCAGCGTGACCTGACGGACTCCACCGTGCTGCGCAACATGGGCGTGGCCTTCGGCTACAGCCTGCTGGCCTACGAGGCCTGCCTGCGCGGCCTGGGCAAGCTGGAAACCAATCCGGAACGCCTGAACGAAGACCTCGACAACTGCTGGGAAGTGCTGGCCGAGCCGGTGCAGACCGTGATGCGCCGCTTTGGCGTGCCGAACCCGTACGAGCAGCTCAAGGAGCTGACGCGCGGCAAGGGCATCTCGCGCGAGGCGCTGCAGACCTTCGTGTCGGGCCTGGCGATTCCGGACGATGCCAAGCAATTGCTGCTGGACATGACGCCGGCCAGCTACATCGGCAAGGCCGTGGAACTGGCGAACAAGATCTGACGACGCCGGGGACCCGTAAGGGTCTGGAGCGATGTGGAAGAAGGGCTGGCATTGCGCCGGCCCTTTTTTTGCCCCTGCGACAATGCGTCACATCAAATCATTTGAACGACTTCATGAAGTTCCGCATCTCACAGCACCTGGACGAATGCCAATAATGCGAGAATTCCTGCCAGCAGGATAGGGCGACACAAGCCCCCGCTGGCGAATCGCCCGGCCCGGACGATCGCAAAAAGAAAAATCGAAGGGATTCACAAACATGACTTCATACGGGGTGCACAGCGTCGCGCACAGTCGCGGCGGCAAGGGTGCCAATGGCTACACGGCGACCGCCATCGGCCTGCACTGGCTGATCGCGTTCGGCATTTTCGCGGCGTTCGGGCTGGGCCTGTACATGACCGGCATTCCTGGCCTGACGCCAACCAAGCTCAAGCTTTTCTCGTGGCACAAATGGCTCGGCGTGACGATCTTTGCCGTGGCCGTGCTGCGCGTGCTGTGGCGCGCCACCCACGCCGCGCCGCCTGTGGCAGCCGGCACGCCGGCCTGGCAGGCCCGCGCCGCCGCCGCGGCGCACCATCTGCTCTACCTGCTGATCCTCGTGGTGCCGCTGACCGGCTATTTCTACAGCCTCTCTGCCGGCGTGCCCGTGGTCTACCTGGGCCTCTGGAAGATGCCGGTGCTGATCGAGGCCAATACCACGCTCAAGCCGATCCTGCAGGCCGTCCACGCCTGGCTCAACTACCTGATGGCGGGCATCGTGCTGCTGCACGCAGCCGCCGCCATCAAGCACCAGGTGATCGACCGCGACGGCACGCTTGCCCGGATGATTCCGTTCCTGCGCTGAATGACATCGTATTTTCCTGAGAGGAGTGCACCGATGAAACGCATGACCCGTCCCGGCGCCATCGTCGTAGCCGCCGCGCTGGCCACGGCCGGCCTGGCCGCCAACCTGGCCTGGGCGCAGATCGACACGGCCAAGAGCACCGTCACCGCCACGGCGCGGCAGATCGGCGTGCCGATGGAAGGCAAGTTCAAGAAGTTCGACGCCACGGTCGATTTCGACCCGGCCAAGCTGGCCACGTCGTCCGCCAAGGTGGAAATCGACGTGTCGAGCTTCGAGATCGGCGATGCCGAGACCACCAAGGAGGTCAAGGGCAAGGATTGGTTCGACGCCGCAAAATTTCCCAAGGCCGTGTTCCAGTCCACCGCCATCAAGGCCGGTGCAGCCGGGAAGTACGATGTGGCCGGCAAGCTGACCATCAAGGGCAAGACCCTGGACGTGGTGGTGCCTGCCACCTACAAGCAGGACGCGGCAGGGCAGGTGTTCGACGGTGTGCTGCCGATCAAGCGCACCGTGTTCAATATCGGCGACGGCGAATGGAAGGACACTTCCGTGGTGGCCGACGACGTGCAGATCAAGTTCCATATCGTGACCCCGGCGAAGAAGGGCTGAAGCAGGCCGCGTGCCCGCCCACCGATTTTTCGCTGAATTTCGACTTTCCTCTCCAACCTTTTGACGGGAGACCCAGACATGAAGATGCGCACCCTGTTCGCGGCCGTTGCCGCTGCCTCCGCCACGTTGGCCGCCGGCGCCGCCATGGCCAACGCCGTGACCTACAACGTGGACCCGACCCACACCTACCCGAGCTTCGAGGCCGACCACATGGGCGGCCTGTCCAACTGGCGCGGCAAGTTCGACAAGTCGACCGGCGTGGTCACGCTGGACCGCGCGGCCAAGGCCGGCACGGTCGAGATCAAGATCGACCCGTCGTCGATCGACTTCGGCAACGCCAAGCTGAACGAGCACGCCAAGGGCCCGGACATGTTCGACGTGCAGGCCTTCCCGGAAGCCACCTACAAGGGCAAGTTCTCGAAGTTCAAGGGCGACGTGCCGACCGAGGTGGATGGCGTGCTGACGCTGCGCGGCGTGTCGAAGCCGGTAAAGCTGGAAATTCGCCAGTTCAAGTGCATGGAGCACCCGATGCTCAAGCGCGAGGCATGCGGTGCCGATGCCGTGGGCCAGTTCAATCGCGCGGACTTCGGCATCGACTACGGCGCGAAGTACGGTTTCAAGCAGGACGTCAAGCTGGCGATCCAGGTGGAAGCCGTCAAGGCCGACTAAGTCAGGCGTTTGTTACAAAACGGGAAGGGCCGGCAACACGCCGGCCCTTTTTTCGTTCCTGCCGATACCCCTCTTCATGGCGCGGAAGCATTGTTGTATGGTTTCCGGCAGCCACAGTACAATGGCTCGCCGCAGTCCCACCCTCGGGGGCGCCGCGCCTGCCACTCCCGGCGTGCGTCTGCCCCATAACCGGTCACGCGCATCGTTATGAGTATTGGCTGCATTCCCTGATTCCGGTACCCCCGCCGCAAGCTTCTTGCCTGAGCTGTACCCGGCCGGCCCCTTTGGGCGCCCCGGCCCACAGCGTTCCCTGGATTTCCCTGGCGCGATACCGTGTACTCCAAAACGCAAATCGATCCGGTAGTTAGCTTCCGCAACTCGCAGGGCGAGCAGGTGCGGGGCACGATCATCAATCTCCAGCGCAAGTCGCTGGTGATGGAAATCTACAATCCCTATTCGATCGTTCAGGTCAGCGAGGTGCTCAGTGAGCTGAGCGTGCGGATGGGGGCGAAGAACGCCTACCTCGGCAAGGCCGTGGTCATGAGCCTGGTGAATACCGGCCTGACCGCCGTGGTCTCCCTGACATTGATCGACGAATGGCGCGAGCTGACCGACGTCAACGACGCACCGAAATCGGTCGCGCGGGAGGCCGAGCTGTTCGTGCAGGACTGGGACACCCGTTTCAATATCCGCCGCGACTACCAGATCGTGGTCAACGAGATGCGCGCGTACCTCTCGGAGGTGTCGCGCTGGGTCGAGCAGGTGGACCTGACCGAGTCGCTGCCCAAGACCGAGGGGCGGCTGCGCGAGGACGTGTTCTACGAACTGGCCTCGCCGCTGATGGGCAAGGTCAAGGTGTACCTGGACTGGCTCGAGGGCGAGGCCCAGCAGGTGGACCCCGAGATCGCCCCCGTGCACCGTACCTATGCCCAGGCGGCCCTGCACCCGCTGCTGCTGCGTGCGCCGTTCGTCTATCGGACGTTTACGAAGCCGCTTGGCTATGCCGGCGACTACGAGATGGTCAACCAGATCCTGAGCGACCCGCAGCAGGGGCCGACCACGTACTTCCAGATCGTCAACACGGCGTTCCTGAAGGCGGCGGTGGCCACCGCGCACCGCAACCGGATCGACCTGCTGGTCGATTACCTGACTCGCCAGGCCGAGCGCGCGCGTGCCGAAGGCCGGCCGTTCCGCGTGCTGAACGTGGGCTGCGGGCCGGCGTTCGAGATCCAGCGCTTCGTGCGCGAGTACCCGAATCCGGAATTGCTGTCGTTCCAGCTCGTGGATTTCAGCGAGGAAACACTCGCGTACACGCGCAATTCCATCGAGCGCTCGGCGGCTTCGGCCGGGCACAAGGTGTCCGTCGAAATGGTCCACCAGTCGGTGCATGACCTGCTCAAGCGCCGGATCTCGCCCGACGACCCCACCACGCGCACATTCGACGCCGTGTACTGCGCCGGGCTGTTCGACTACCTGTCGGACAAGGTCTGCTCGCGGCTGCTGACCTATTTCGCCTCGCGCACGCGCCCGGGCGGCCATCTGCTGGTTACCAACGTCCACTCCGACAACCCCGAGAAGTTCGGGATGGAGCACCTGCTGGAGTGGTACCTGATCTATCGCGACGAGGCCGGCATGGCCTCGCTGCTGCCGGAGAACTCGAATGCCCACCGACTCTATGTCGATGAAACCGGCGTCAATGTCTTCGCCGAAGCCGCTATCCAGTGACGCCGAGGTGGCGCCGTCTGCCCCGGCGGCGCGTGGCAACGAGCTGTACGCCGGCTACCAGTCCGAGTTGGCCGACTTTCGCCTGGCGTTCAGCCGGGGCGGCGCCTACACGGCCATCGTGCTGGTGCTGCTGGGCGTAGGGCTCGATTACGGCCAGTATCCGGACAAGCAACTGCCGTTCGCCGTGGCGCGGATCGTGGTGTCGCTGCTGATCGCCGGGGTGATCGTGGCGCTCTACAGCAACGCCGGCCGCCGCTTCGCGCCGTGGCTGACGATGTCGTGGCTGCTGCTGCCGCAGATCATGATTGCGTGGATGATCTCGCAGACCGAGGGCGTGGAGTCGCCGTACTACGTGGGCCTGAACCTGGCGATCTTCGCGTCCGGTATCGCGCTGCCGTTCGGGCTCTGGCAGAACCTTGTCTTCGGCGTGCTCTCGTACCTGCTCTATGCGGCAGCCTGCCTGCTGCACTCGGGCGGTGTCGAGCCGATGGGCACCTTCATCGTCAATTCGCTGTTCCTGCTGTTTGCCGCGGCGGCCAGTGGCGTGTACACGTTCTTTAATGAACGGGCGCGCTTCATGCTGTTCCGCCTGAAGGCCGAAGTGGCGGACAAGAACACCGAACTCGAGGTCATCAACCGCAAGCTGGTCGATATCAAGGGCCAGATGCTCCAGCAGGAGAAGATGGCCGCCATCGGTACGCTGGCGGCGGGCTTGCTGCACGAAGTCAACAATCCTGTGAACTTCTGCCTGATGGCAATCGAGGTGGCCATGGAGGAACCGGTCACCAAGAACGAGCCGGGGCTCCAGGAGTGCCTGGTCGATGCCAAGCAGGGCATGCAGCGCATCCAGCATATCGTCTCCGACCTGAAGACATTCGCTTACCGCAAGCCGGGGGCCGAGGTAGAGGGCACCCCGTTCCTGTTCGAGAAGGCACTGGACTCATCGGTCCGGCTGACCGCGCACGAGCTGCGCGGCGTGAAGGTAACGCGCGAATTGCCCGACGATACGCTCGTGATGGGCGACGAAGCGGCCATTATCGGCGTGCTGATCAACCTGTTCTCGAACGCCGCGCTGGCCATGCGCAAGGCCGGCACGCAGCAGCCGGCCATCCACACCACGGTGAAGTGGGCCGACGGCCGCCTGCACGTGAATGTGCGCGACAACGGGCCTGGCATTGCGCCGGAGCACCTTGCGCGGGTGTTCGAGCCATTCTTCACCACGCGCGAGGTGGGCCAGGGTTTGGGCCTCGGGCTGTCGATCAGCTACGCGGTCATCGAGCGCCACGGCGGCGTGCTGTTTGCCGAGAGCGAACTGGGCCAGTGGGCCGCGTTCAGCTTCGACCTGCCGCGTGCGGAGTGAGGGGGCGATGAGCGATACCAGCCAGCCGCGCCCGACCGTCCTCTACGTCGATGACGAGGAGATGGCGTGCAAGTACTTCGCGCGGGCGGTCGGCAACGAATACGAGGTGCTGTCGGCCACGAGCGCCGATGGCGCCATGGCGGTGCTGCACGCGCATCATGCACAGATTTCGATTCTGGTGACCGATTTCCGCATGCCGGGGCGCGATGGCGGCGATTTGCTGCGCCAAGTGTCGCAGGAATACCCGCATATCGTGCGCCTGCTCGTGACGGCCTACGCCGACAAGGACATGCTGCTGAAGACCGTGAACAGCGGCGAGGTCTTCCGCATCCTGGAAAAGCCGCTGGCTGTGGCCGAGATTCGCGACGTGCTGCGGCTGGCTGGCGAGCGGCACCGGGAGCGTGCGGTCCGTCAGCAGCGCCTGATGGCCATCGACGAGACGCTGGCGTTCCTGGCCCACGAACTAAACACCCCGCTGGCGGCCATCGCCAACTTCGCGCGTGGCATTGGCTCGCGCGTGGCAGGCGAGTACAGCCCGCAGCGCAACGCCGAGATCGGCCATGCGGCCGGCGCGATGCATGACAACGCCCAGTATTGCCTGGCGGTGCTGTCGTCGTTCCTGCAGTCCGTGCGCAGTAGCGCGGGCACGGTGGCGCCCAAGCCCGGTGTCGGGCAGGAGGTCAGCGCGGGCGCGCTGGTGGCGTCGCTACTGGATACCTATCCTTTTGCCGATAACCAACGTGACTGGGTGCAAGTTGAGCTGCATGGCGATTTCCCGGTGCCAACGCTGCCAAATTGCGTGGCGCTGGTGCTGTCGTCTGTCATGAGCAACGCGCTGCGGGCGCTGGGCGACGTGCCCACGCCGGCGCTGCGCTTCGTGGTGGTGGCCGGCGAGCGCCCCGAGATCCGTATTGCCGACAATGGCCCGGGCATTCCCCCGGAAGTGATGGACCGGCTGCTCGTGGACCCGGTCACGACGCACGCGGCGGCCGGCGGCAGCGGCATGGGCATGATCTTCTGCAACCGCGTGATGCAGTCATTCGGCGGCGGCATCCGCATTGCGTCGGCAACCGGGGCCGGCACCACCGTTACCCTCGACTTCCCAAATTTCAAGAATCGTATGCACAGGAGTGATCGATGAGCGAACTGAATACTACGCAGGCACCCCCGGCGATTCTGTTCGTCGATGACGAGGCCACGGCCGTCAAGTACTTCCAGCGCGCCATTGGCCAGCTGGCCCCGGTGGTGACCGGCGGCTCGGTGGAGGAGGGCAAGGCCCTGCTCGACGCCCATGCCGGCAGCCTCGCCGTGCTGGTCTCGGACCAGCGCATGCCGGGCGAGTATGGCAATGAACTGCTGCGCTACGCGCGCGAGCGCTACCCGCATATCGTGCGCATCCTGACCACGGCCTATTCGGAGCTGGACCAGACCGTGGAAGCGGTGAACCAGGGCCAGATCCACCGCTATATCAAGAAGCCGTGGGATATCACCGCGCTGCGCATGGAACTGAAGCAGGCGCTGGAGCTGGCCGGGCTGCGCAAGGAGCGTGACCAGTTGCTGCGCGAGAAGCTGTCAGTGCTGCAAAAGCAGACCGTGGCCACGCGCGTCGGCATGGTGCAGGCGCTGTGCGCGAGCCTGATTGGCCCCGGCCGCTTCCAGCCGGTGGAAACCTACCTGGCCGGCACCTCGCTGGCTGGCGCGCGCAACGCGGAGCCTGACTGGCAGCGGCTGGACTACGCCGACCTGGTTGGCGCGGAAAGCCAGCGCAGCGGCACGTTCGGCCACGCTGTGGGCACGCGGCTCGCCGAATTGCGAGGCCGACTGACCGGGAAGGGCGCCGCCGACGCAGTGGCCGTCCTCGCCGAAACGCTGGGCGACGGCGCCGTGCGACGCGACGGCGATACCGTGACCTGGCTCGCCCCGGCGGCGCTCGGCGAGTTCGTCGGCAACCCGGTGGGCGAGGCGGTTTCGGCCGGGCACGCCGACTGGCTGGCCGTTCTGCTATGGATCGAGGAGGCGGGTGGCGCGCTGCGGCTGCAACGCGAGGGCGATGCCATCTCGGCACGTGCCGGCGTGCGGACCGAGACCTTCGCCTCGGACCGCCTCGCGGTGTGGATCGAGCAGCTGTCGGACTGAGTCCCGCCATGGCAAAGAAAAAGGCGCCCGAGGGCGCCTTTTTCGTTTCCAGCGTGCCAGCCGTCAGGCCTGCGCGCCGAAGTTCGGGTCGTTGCGGTCGTTGGTATCGCCGGGCTTCTTCTCGCCCTTGATCAGGTCCTCGCGCTTCACGCCCAGCCACATCGCCAGCGCCGCAGCCACGAATACCGACGAATAGATACCGAACAGGATACCCACCGTCAGGGCCAGCGCGAAGTAATGGAGCGTCGGGCCGCCGAAGAAGAACATCGACAGCACCATCATTTCGGTCGAGCCGTGCGTGATGATGGTCCGCGACATCGTGCTGGTAATCGCGTTGTCGATGACCTCGTGCGTGCTCATCTTGCGGTATTTGCGGAAATTCTCGCGAATCCGGTCGAAGATCACGACCGACTCGTTGACCGAGTAGCCGAGCACCGCCAGCACCGCCGCGAGCACCGACAGCGAGAATTCCCACTGGAAGAACGCGAAGAAGCCCAGGATGATCACGATGTCGTGCAGGTTGGCGATGATGCCCGCCACCGCGAACTTCCACTCGAAGCGGAACGACAGGTAGATCACGATGCCGGCCACCACGCACAGCAGCGCCAGCAGGCCGTCCGTTGCCAGTTCCTTGCCCACCTGCGGACCGACGAACTCCACGCGCTGGAGCTTCACGTCCGGCGTGGCAGCCTGCAGCGCGCCCATTACCTGCTCGCTCTGCTGGGCCGAGGTCACCGTCTTGCCATCCGGACCCTTCTGCAGCGGCAGGCGGATCATGATGTCGCGCGAGGTGCCGAAGTTCTGCACCTGCACGTCGGTGTAGCCAAGCTTGCCGACCTGGCCGCGAATCTTCTCAAGGTCGGCCGCCTGCGAGTAGGTCACCTCCATCACCGTGCCGCCGGTGAACTCGATCGACAGGTGCAGGCCCTTCTGCCAGAGGAAGAAGACAGCTGCGGCAAACGTCAGGAAGGAAATCACGTTGAAGACCAACGCGTGCTTCATGAACGGAATGTCGCGCTTGATGCGGAAAAATTCCATGATGTTGTCCTGATGTGTCCGTGCTTACTTGGCGACCGGCGTTTCGGTGTCCGGCTTCCAGATCTGGCCGATGGCCACGCTCTGGAGCTTCTTCTTGCGGCCGTACCAGAGGTTGACCAGGCCGCGGTTGAAGAACACCGCCGAGAACATCGAGGTCAGGATGCCCAGGCAGTGCACCACCGCAAAGCCGCGCACCGGGCCCGAACCGAAGGCCAGCAGCGCGAGGCCGGCGATCAGGGTGGTCACGTTGGAGTCCAGGATGGTGGCCCACGCGCGGTCGAAACCGACCGCGATGGCCATTTGCGGCGAGGCCCCCGAGCGCAGTTCCTCGCGGATACGCTCGTTGATCAGCACGTTGGCGTCGATGGCCATGCCCAGCACCAGTGCGATAGCCGCGATGCCCGGCAGCGTCAGCGTGGCCTGCAGCATCGACAGCACGGCAATCAGCAGCAGCAGGTTCACGCCCAGTGCGGCCACCGAGAACACGCCGAACAGCATGTAGTACAGCACCATGAACACGGCGATGGCGCCGAAGCCGTAGGCCACCGAGTCGAAGCCCTTCTGGATGTTGTCCGCGCCCAGCGACGGGCCGATCGTGCGTTCCTCGATGATTTCCATCGGAGCCGCCAGCGAGCCGGCGCGTAGCAGCAGCGCCAGGTCATTGGCTGCCTCGGTCGAGTACGAGCCGGTGATCTGGAAGCTCGAACCCAGTTCCGACTGGATCGTCGCCACGGTCAGTACTTCACCCTTGCCCTTCTCGAACAGCACGATGCCCATCGGCTTGCCGATGTTCTCGCGCGACACGTCGCGCAGCACGCGGCCGCCCTGGGCGTCGAGCTTGATGTTGACGGACGGGCGCTGGTTCTGGTCGAAGCCGGCCGAGGCGGACTCGATGCGGTCGCCGGTGAAGATCACCTGCTTCTTGAGAATCACCGGCGCGCCGTTGCCCTGGGTGAACAGCTCGCTGCCGAACGGCACCGGGTCGCCCGCACGCGGGTTGCGCGGCGCGTCGTTGTCGGCCAGGCGGGCCTCCAGCGTGGCCGTGCGGCCGATGATGTCCTTGGCCTTGGCGGTGTCCTGCACGCCGGGCAACTGCACCACGATGCGGTCCGCGCCCTGTTGCTGGATCACCGGCTCGGCCACGCCGAGTTCGTTCACGCGGTTGTGCAGCGTGGTGATGTTCTGCTTGACGGCGGCGTCCTGCACGGCCTTGCGGGCCGCGTCCGTGAACGTGCCGACCACGTTGTTACCGTCCATCGTGAACGACAGTTCGCGCAGGCTTTCGACCAGCACGCTGCGCGCGCGGTCGCCGTCGGCGGCACTGCCCAAGCGCACGATCAGGCGGTCGCCGTCGCGGTCGATGCCGCCATGGCGGATGTTCTTGTCACGGAGCAGGGTGCGGGCGTCGCCGGACAGGCTGTCCAGCTTCTTGTCCACCGCGCCCTTCATGTCTACCTGGAGCAGGAAGTGCACGCCACCGCGCAAATCCAGGCCCAGGTACATCGGCAGCGCATGCATCGCGGTCAGCCAGCGCGGCGAACCGGACAGCAGATTCAGCGCCACCACGTAGGTGGGGTCGGCTGCGTCCGGGTTCAGCGCCCGGCTCAGCGCATCCTTGGCCTTGAGCTGGTCGTCGGTGGTGCGGAAGCGCGCCTTGACCGAGCCGGACTGGCCGGACACGTCGAAGAACACGCCGTCAGGCTGGAGCTGGCTCTGCGCCAGCACCTCTTCCACGCGCTTCTGCATGGACAGGTCGACCTTGACGGTGGCCTTGGCGGACGAGACCTGCACGGCCGGGGCCTCGCCGAAGAAGTTCGGCAGGGTGTAGATGATGCCGATGGCCAGGGCCACCAGGATCACGATGTACTTCCAAAGCGGATAACGATTCATCTCTGGCCAGTCATTGCGGTTGGCGTGGCCGACGGGCGCGCTGGGGGCGCGCCGATCCGGCCGGACCGGTTGGCAAACAGCCGCCTGGCAGCCCTGGCCGGGTCCGGTGCGGACCCGCGGGCTGGTGCAGGCGGCTGCTGGGGCATGCGCACGGCAAGATGAACAGCCGTACTGACGAACATGCCGGGAAAATCAGGCGGGTTCAGGCGCCGCATGCGTGGCGCCCGGCGGGCCCGGTCAGAGCGACTTCAGCGAGCCCTTCGGCAGCACCGTGGTCACTGCATTCTTCTGCACGGTGACTTCGGTGCCTTCGGAGATTTCCAGCACCACGTATTGCTCGTTGACCTTGACTACGCGGCCCAGGATGCCGCCGGCGGTGACGACTTCGTCATTCTTGGCCAGCGCTTCCATCATCGCCTTCGCTTCCTTCTGGCGCTTCATTTGCGGGCGGATCATGATGAACCACAGTACCGCAAACATCAGGATGATGGGCAGGAAGCTCATCAGGCCACTCGCCGCGCCACCGGCGCTGGCAGTCTGGGCAAAAGCGTTCGAAATCAGCACGTTACTTCTCCGTCACAAAGGTCTATCAGGGAATCGGGCATTCTATCACCCGTGTTTGTCCCGCCAGAGCATTCTAGGTTCGAATTGCGGGTTTGTTCGGGGTGATTTGCAGGTCCTTTTTCAGACGTTGCAGACACCCGCCAGCATTCGACCATTCCATCGCCCGAAGTTCATTCGGTTGTCTGGTTTTCAGAACATTCTCAAGCGGTGCCTACTTGGTTCCGCGCGCGCGGTGCTCGGCGAACTGGCGCCGGAACGGCTCGAAGCGATGCTCCTCGATGGCCGTGCGCATCTCGCGCATCAGTTCCAGGTAGTAATAGAGGTTGTGGATGGTGTTCAGGCGCGCACCGAGGATTTCGCCCACGCGGTGCAGGTGGTGCAGATAGGCGCGCGAGAAGTTGCGGCAGGTGTAGCAGCCGCAGGTCTCGTCCAGCGGGCGGGGATCGTTGCGGTGGGCCGCGTTGCGGATCTTCACATCGCCAAAGCGCGTGAACAGCCAGCCGTTGCGGGCGTTGCGGGTCGGCATCACGCAATCGAACATGTCCACGCCCGAGGCCACGCCGGCCACCAGGTCTTCCGGCGTGCCCACGCCCATCAGGTAGTGCGGCTTGTTGGCCGGCAGGCGCGGGCCCACGTGCTCCAGCACGCGCATCATGTCTTCCTTGGGCTCGCCCACGGACAGCCCGCCGATGGCGTAGCCGTGGAAGTCCAGTTCGGACAGCCCGGCCAGCGACTCGTCGCGCAGGTCTTCGAACATGCCGCCCTGGACGATGCCGAACAGCGCGTTCGGGTTGGTCAGGCGCTCGAATTCGTCGCGCGAGCGCTTGGCCCAGCGCAGGCTCATGCGCATCGAGCGGGCGGCCTCGTCGTGCGTGGCGGGGCGGCCATCGATCTCATAAGGCGTGCACTCGTCGAACTGCATGACGATGTCCGAGTTCAGCGTGCGTTGGATCTGCATCGAGATCTCGGGCGACAGGAACAGCTTGTCGCCATTCACCGGCGACGCGAACGTGACGCCATCTTCGGTGATCTTGCGCAGTTCTCCGAGCGAAAAGACCTGAAAGCCGCCCGAATCGGTCAGGATCGGCTTGTCCCAGCCGACAAAGCGGTGCAGGCCCTCGTGCGCCTCCACCACGTCCAGCCCGGGGCGCAGCCACAGGTGGAAGGTGTTGCCGAGGATGATCTGCGCGCCGATCTCGTTCAGTTCGAGCGGCGACATGGCCTTGACCGAGCCATAGGTGCCCACGGGCATGAAGATGGGCGTCTCCACGACGCCATGGTTCAGGGTGACGCGGCCGCGGCGGGCGTTGCCATCGGTGGTCAGCAGTTCGAAATCGAGCATTTGGCGGGTCTCAGGTCAGTCCAGGCGGGTTAGCAGCATGGCGTCGCCGTAGCTGAAGAAGCGATAGCGTTGCTCCACGGCGTGGCGGTAGGTGGCGCGGATGGCCTCCACGCCGGCCAGCGCCGAGACCAGCATCAGCAGCGTGGACTTGGGCAGGTGGAAGTTGGTGATCAGGGCATCCACCAGCCGGAAGCGATACCCCGGCGTGATGAAGATGTCGGTGTCGCCGCTGTGGGCGGCCAGCGTGCCGTCCGCCGCCGCGGCGGATTCGAGCGCGCGCAGCGAAGTGGTGCCCACCGCAATCACCCGGCCGCCGCGCGCGCGGGTCTCGCGCACGGCATCGGCCAGTTCGGGCGAGATGGCATACCACTCCGCGTGCATCTTGTGCTCGGCGAGGTTCTCCGTCCGCACCGGCTGGAACGTGCCGGCGCCCACGTGCAGCGTCAGGAACGCGCGGCGCACGCCCTTTGCATCGAGCCGCGCGAACAGCGCGTCGTCGAAATGGAGCCCGGCCGTTGGCGCGGCCACGGCGCCCGGGTTGCGGGCATACACGGTCTGGTAGCGGGTCTCGTCGTAGGCGTCGGGATCGTGCGTGATGTAGGGCGGCAACGGCAGCCGGCCATATTGCTCGATCAGGTCCAGCGCCGGCTCGGGAAAGCGCAGCGTGAAGAACTGGTCGACGCGCGGCCCCACCGTTACGGCGAAGGCATTGTCGGCCAAGTGCAGTTGACTGCCCTCGGCGGGCGTCTTCGAGGCGCGCACCTGCGCCAGCACCGTGTGGCTATCGACCACGCGCTCCACCAGCACCTCCACCCGGCCGCCGCTCGGCTTCTGGCCGAAGAAGCGCGCCTTGATCACGCGGGTGTCGTTGAAGACCAGCAGGTCATTGGGGCCTAGGTAGTCCAGGATGTCGCAGAACGCGCGGTCGACCAAGCGCACGGCGTCGGCACGGTCTTCCGGCGCGGTCCGCTCCACCACGAGCAGGCGGCTGGCGCTGCGGTCGGGCAGGGCGGACTGCGCGATCAGCTCGGGCGGCAGGGGAAAATCGAAGTCGGATAGCGTCAACATTGCTTCAGAATAGCGGGCACGGCAAGCGGGTGGCGGCACCGGGTTAGGGCGTCGTCACAGGCATGGGTACAATCGGCGAATCCGACATTGTAAGGCTTGGGACGTCCGCGCATCGGCCAGTCCCCCGTTTACCGCCCATATTCCCGCGCTGATGCCAGGCACCGCCACCGACTCCCTCGACCGTCGCGACGATAGCGAACCCAGCGAACCCAGCGGCTCCAACGACACGTCTCTCGGGCGCGCCCCCAAGGGCAAGCCGGCCGCGCCGGCCAAGCCGTCGTCCGCCGTGGCCCGCCTGGCCAAGCTGGGTCTGCGCCGTCCGGTGGACCTCGTGCTGCACCTGCCCATGCGCTACGAGGACGAGACCGCGCTGGAAACCATCGGCGAGGCCATCCGCCGCGCCGGCATGGGCCTGGCCGCGCAGGTGGAGGGCGAGGTCATCTCGAACGAGGTTACCTTCCGGCCGCGCCGCCAGCTGGTGGTCAAGATCGCCGACGACACCGGCGAGCTGACGCTCCGTTTTCTCAATTTCTATGGCAGCCAGACCAAGCAGATGGCCGAAGGCGTGCGTCTGCGCGTGCGCGGCGAGGTCCGAGGGGGCTTCTTCGGCGCCGAGATGGTCCACCCGCAGGTGCGCCCCGTGGTGCCCGGCGAGGCGCTCCCAGACCGCCTGACGCCGGTCTACCCGGCCACGGCCGGCATCTCGCAAGCCTATCTGCGCAAGGCGATTGGCGGGGCGATGTCCCGCACGCCGATGCCGGAGACCCTGCCGCAGGCCGTGCTCCAGGGCCCGCTCGCCCAACTGAAGCTGGCGCCGCTGGCCGATTGCCTGCGCCTGCTGCACAACCCGCCGCCACAGGAAAGCGAGGCCGCGCTGGCGGACCGTTCGCACCCGGCCTGGCAGCGGATCAAGTTCGACGAATTGCTGGCCCAGCAGATTTCGCTGCGGCGCTCGCAGGCCGCGCGGCGCGAGAAGAACGCGCCGTCGATGCCGCGTCGCGCGGACGGCCTGCTCACCAGATTCCTGGCAGCGCTGCCGTTCCGGCTGACCGGGGCGCAGCAGCGCGTGGTGGAGGAGATCGCCGCCGACATGACGCGCCCCCACCCGATGCACCGGCTGCTCCAGGGCGACGTCGGCAGCGGCAAGACCATCGTGGCCGCGCTGGCGGCCTGCCAGGCCATCGACGCCGGCTACCAGGCCGCGCTGATGGCACCCACCGAAATCCTCGCCGAGCAACACTTCCGCAAGCTTTCCGCGTGGCTGGAGCCGCTGGGCGTGCCCGTGGTCTGGTTGGCCGGCAGCCTCAAGGCGAAGGAGAAGCGCGAGGCCGCCGCCCGTGTGGAATCGGGCGAGGCGCAGCTGGTCATCGGCACCCATGCGCTGATCCAGGACACCGTGCGCTTTGCGCGGCTCGGGCTGTCCGTGGTCGATGAACAGCACCGCTTCGGCGTGGCGCAGCGGCTGGCGCTGCGCGGCAAGGCCGGGGAGGCGGAGACGAAAGCCGCGCCGGACAAGGTTCCGCATCAACTGATGATGTCGGCCACGCCGATCCCGCGCACGCTGGCCATGACCTACTACGCCGACCTCGACGTGTCCGTGATCGACGAACTGCCGCCGGGCCGCACGCCGATCGTGACCCGGCTCGTCAACGACGCGCGGCGCGACGAGGTGATCGAGCGCGTGCACCACGCCGCCGCCGAAGGCCGCCAGGCCTACTGGGTTTGCCCGCTGATCGAGGAATCGGAGGCGCTCCAGCTCCAGACCGCGGTCGAGACCTATGAAACGCTGGTCGCCGCGCTGCCGGACCTGCGCGTGGGGCTGGTCCACGGCCGCCTGCCGCCCGCCGAGAAGGCCGCGGTCATGGGCGATTTCAGCGCCAACCGGCTCCAGGTGCTGGTGGCCACCACGGTGATCGAGGTAGGGGTGGACGTGCCGAACGCCTCGCTGATGGTGATCGAGCATGCCGAGCGCTTCGGCCTGGCCCAGCTGCACCAGTTGCGCGGGCGCGTGGGGCGGGGCAGCGCGGAATCGGTGTGCCTGCTGATGTACCAGGCGCCGCTCTCGCCCACGGCGCGCGAGCGGCTGGCCACGATGCGCGAGACCACCGATGGCTTCGAAATCGCCCGGCGCGACCTCCAGATCCGCGGTCCCGGCGAATTCCTGGGCGCGCGCCAGTCCGGCGAAGCCATGCTGCGCTTTGCCGACCTCAACACCGATGCCTGGCTGGTGGACTATGCCCAGGAAGCCGCCGAACTGATGCTGGCGCGCTTTCCCGAAGCCGTGGAGGCGCATCTTTTGCGCTGGCTGGGTGGCCGGGAGCACTTTTTGAAGGCGTGACGGCGCGTGAGACAGGTCTTATATGTGCCTAAGACGATACATTGCTTTGCCGATCTGACAGACGGCGCAATCGAAGTTAAAATCTATCGCCTAACCGAACCTGATAAGTCATGACGCTCACCGAACTCAAGTACATCGTCGCCGTGGCGCGCGAGCGCCATTTCGGCCGGGCGGCCGAGGCGTGCTTCGTTTCGCAGCCGACGCTGTCGGTGGCCATCAAGAAGCTGGAAGACGAGCTGACCGTGCAAATCTTCGAGCGCGGCACCTCCGAGGTGTCGGTGACGGCCATTGGCGAGCAGATCGTGGCCCAGGCCCAGCGCGTGCTGGAGCAGACCATGGCCATCCGCGAGATCGCCAAGCAGGGCAAGGACCCGCTGGCCGGGCCGCTGCGCGTGGGCGTGATCTATACGATCGGGCCGTACCTGTTGCCGATGCTGGTCAAGCAGATGATCGGCACGGTGCCGCAGATGCCGCTGATGCTGCAGGAAAACTATACGAACAAGCTGATCGAGCTGCTCAAGCAGGGCGAGATCGACTGCGCGATCATGGCCGAGCCGTTCCCGGATTCGGGCCTGACCGTGCGTCCGCTGTACGACGAGCCCTTCGTGGTGGCCGTGCCGCGCGGTCATCAGCTGGCCGAGCAGCGCAGCGTCGATCCGGACGAACTCAAGCAGCAGACCATGCTGCTGCTGGGCAGCGGGCACTGCTTCCGCGACCACGTGCTGGGTGTGTGCCCGGAGCTGTCGCGCTTCTCGCAGGCGGCCGACGGCATCCAGAAGACCTTCGAAGGGTCGTCGCTTGAGACGATTCGCCATATGGTGGCCAGCGGCGTGGGCATTACCGTGCTGCCGCGCACCTCGGTGCCGGACCTGAAGCCGCGCAACGACATGCTGGCCTACGTGCCGTTCGCCGATCCGGTGCCGGATCGCCGCGTGGTGCTGGCGTGGCGCAAGAGCTTCACGCGCCTGCCCGCCATGGAGGCGCTGGCCAATGCCGTGGCGGCGTGCGACTTGGCCGGCGTGAGCCGGATTGGCGACGCGGCGTCCGTGGAAGCAGTCGCCGCCTGAGCGGATTCTCACGACATCGACATCGATATCGACAAAAAACGGCAGGGGCGATCCCTGCCGTTTTTGTTCGCGCCGCATCCACATAGCCGTTCGCTATTTCATAGGTTGAAATTATCGAATGTGAAGTTCGATAGATTTTCCTATACTTCAGCCATCGACACCCCGCCTGCGGGGTATCCACCGACTGAAGCGGAGAACCACCATGACGATGCTCGACCTGTTCGTGACCGAATTCCGGCAACTGCGCGCGGCTGCCGACGAGGGTCCGCGCAACGAGGAAGGCAGCCGCCTGCGCCGCAAGCTGGTGCGCAAGGAGATCGGCATGGCCATCGTGGCGCTGGGCGCGATGGCGATGTTCTTCCACGCGGCACAGGGTTTTGCCTTCCTCGGCACATAAACCTGATGCGATAATGACCGCCGACTGCCCCCAACCGTGCAAATGGTGTGGGCTTGGATTCCTCGTGGCGACAAACGGAGCTGAACGACCATGGCAAAGAAAAATGAGATGAGCGTGAACATCGGCATGTCCGACAAGGACCGCAAGAAGATCGCGGAAGGCCTGTCCAAGTTGCTGGCGGACACCTACACCCTCTACCTCAAGACCCACAACTTCCACTGGAATGTGACGGGGCCGATGTTCAACACGCTGCATACGATGTTCGAGACGCAGTACACCGAGCTGGCACTGGCCGTGGACGCCATCGCCGAGCGGATCCGCGCGCTGGGCTACCCGGCACCGGGCACGTACAAGGAGTACGCGAAGCTGTCGTCGATCGCCGAGGAAGAAGGCGTGCCCGACGCGACCGAGATGATCCGCAAGCTGGTGGAAGGCCAGGAAGCCGTGGTGCGCACTGCGCGCTCGCTGTTCCCGGCCATCGATGCGGCGGGCGACGAGCCCTCGGCTGACCTGCTGACCCAGCGCATGCAGACGCACGAAAAGACCGCGTGGATGCTGCGCGCGATGCTGGCCTGAGTCTGTCTGACCCGCGCACAACGCGTCACGGCTTTCCACGCCGCGACGCGTTTTTTGTTTTGTCTCGCCAGAAGTGAACGCAGTCCCCATGTCCGAACATTCCGCCGCCCCGCCGCACCCCCGCCGTCCCGGCCGCCTCGCGCTCTACGCGCGGCTGGTGCGGATCGACAAGCCCATCGGCACCTTGCTGCTGCTGTGGCCCACGCTGTGGGCGCTGTGGATGGCCGCCGAGGGCCCGCCCGCCTGGGGCATTTTCTGGATTTTCTTCGTCGGCACGTTCCTGATGCGCTCCTCGGGCTGCGCCATGAACGACTGGGCCGACCGCGACTTCGACAAGCACGTGAAGCGCACCAGGGAGCGGCCGCTGACCGCCGGCTACATCGCCGGCTGGGAGGCATTGGTGGTGGCCGCCGTGCTGGCGCTGGCGGCGTTCGCGCTGATCCTGCCGCTGAACGGGCTGACCAAGGCGCTGGCCGTGGTGGCGGCCGTGGTGGCCGGTACCTATCCGTTCTTCAAGCGGTTCTTCGCGATTCCGCAGGCCTACCTCGGCATTGCCTTCGGGTTTGGGATTCCGATGGCGTTCGCGGCGGTGCAGGGGCAGGTTCCCCCCGTGGCGTGGCTGATGCTGCTGGCCAACGTCTTCTGGTCCGTGGCCTACGACACCGCCTATGCGATGGTCGACCGTGACGACGACCTGCTGATCGGCATCAAGACCTCGGCGATTACCTTCGGCCGCTTCGACGTGGCGGCGATCATGCTCTGCTACGCCGGCTTCCTGGGCCTGATGGCCTGGGCTGGCGCGCTGCTGGGACTGGGCTGGCCGTACTACGCCGGGCTGGTGGGGGCGGCCGGGCTGGCCGGCTACCACTACACGCTGATCCGCGACCGCGACCGCATGAAGTGCTTCGCGGCGTTCCGGCACAACAACTGGCTGGGCGGGGTAGTGTTCGCGGGCACGGCAATCGCCTACTGGCTGAAGTAGGCGGCCGTCCCAAGGCCCGCCCGGACGTTTCTCAGTCCTTGCCGCTCAGTCCTTTCCGCTTAGTCCTTGCCGAATTCGGCGCCCATCTCGCGGCCCCGGGCCGCCGCCGCGTGCATGGCGCGGACGAAGGCGTCCTGCATCTTGTCCGCGTCCATCGACGTCAGCGCCGCGTAGGTCGTGCCGCCCTTGGACGTCACGCGCTCGCGTAGCAGGGACACCGGCTCCGGCGACCCGGCGGCCAGCGCGGCCGCGCCCCGGAAGGTCTCCACGCCCAGCTGGCGGCCCTGTTCGGCGGTCAGGCCCATTTCCTTCGCCGCGCGCTCCATGGCTTCGATGAAATAGAACACGTAGGCCGGGCCGCTGCCCGAGAGGGCCGTCACGGCGTCGATCTGGTTGTCGTCATCGACCCAGACGCACTGGCCCACGGCTTGCGCCACGGCCGTGGCGATGGCGCGGTCCGCTCCGCTCAGGCCCGGCGCGGCGGCCAGGCCGGTCATGCCCATGCCAGCCAGCGCCGGCGTGTTCGGCATCGCCCGCACCAGGCGCGACGTGTTCAGCCAGCGGCCCATGTCCTGGAGCCGGATGCCGGCCGCCACGCTGATGATCAGGTTGCCCTGGCCCGCCGCCAGATGGGGCACGAGCGGTGCCACGGCGTCGCGGAACTGCTGCGGCTTGACGGCCAGCACGATGACGTGGCTGGCGCCGAACCGGGCGTCCGGCGCGGCCTGGGTCCGTACGCCGAGCGTCCGTTCCAGCCGCTGGCGCGCATCGTCCGACGGATCGATGACGCAAATGGCGCGCGCGGGCACGCCGCGGGCCACCAGGCCGCCGATCAGGGCGGACGCCATGTTGCCGCCGCCGAGGAAGCCGAAGGTGAGCGTATCGAGCATGTCTTTCCTTGTCTTTTCCGATGTTGCCGGGTCGATGCGTGTCGCCCGGCGTTCTTGTGGGTGGGGGTGGCGGGCGCCGTCAGGCGCGCGCGCCGAAAATCGCGGTGCCGATGCGCACCAGTGTGGCACCCTCGGCGATGGCCGCGCCCATGTCCGCGGACATGCCCATCGAGAGCGTGTCTACGTGTAGCCCGGATTGCCGCAGTTGATCAAGCAACCCGCGCAGCGCCGCGAACGGCCGGCGCTGCGCGTCGGGGTCGTCCGCCGGCGCCGGAATTGCCATCAGCCCGCGCAGCCGCAGGTTCGGCAGGGCGGCGATGGCCTGCGCCAGCGGCAGCACCTCCGCCGGCGCCACGCCGCTCTTGCTGGCCTCGTCGCTGATATTGACCTGGATGCAGACCTGGAGCGGCGCCATGCCCGCCGGCCGCTGGGCCGACAGCCGCTCGGCGATCTTCAGCCGGTCGATGGCGTGGACCCAGTCGAAATGCTCGGCCACCGGCCGGGTCTTGTTACTTTGCAGCGGACCGATGAAATGCCAGGTAATCCGGTCGCGCAGGTCGGCCAGGGCGGCGATCTTGTCGAGGCCCTCCTGGACGTAGTTTTCCCCGAAAGCGGCCTGCCCGGCCTGGAAAGCCGCCCGCACAATGGCCGGCGCGACGGTCTTGGAGACGGCCAGCAGGGTGACCCCGGACGGGTCCCTGCCGGCTTGTTGTGCAGCCGCCGCGATGTCATTTAGCACGGCTTGCAAGTTGGCGGCGATTACAGACATAATCCAGCGGACATACCAAAGAAGTACACAACAACAAGTCGTATATTAGGGTGGGGTCATTATAGATGGACATCGCGCAGCTATTGGCTTTTGCGGTCAAGAACAAGGCATCCGATCTCCACCTCTCGGCAGACATGCCGCCGATGGTGCGTATTCACGGGGATATGCGTCGGATCAACGTGGCGGCCATGGGCCACAAGGACGTCCACGCCATGGTGTACGACATCATGAGCGACGTTCAGCGCAAGAGCTACGAAGAACGCCTCGAGGTCGACTTCTCGTTCGAGATTGCCGGCCTGTCACGGTTCCGGGTCAATGCCTACACCACGCAGCGCGGTTCTGCCGCTGTGTTCCGGACCATTCCGTCGAAAGTCCTGACGCTCGATGACCTCCATGCACCGGCCGTGTTCGCGGACCTCTGCATGAAGCCACGCGGCCTCGTGCTCGTGACCGGCCCGACCGGCTCGGGCAAGTCGACCACGCTGGCGGCCATGGTCGATCACCGCAACGACGAGGACATGGGTCACATCCTCACGGTGGAAGACCCGATCGAATTCGTCCACAACTCCAAGAAAAGCCTGATCAACCAGCGCGAACTGGGCCCGCACACGCATTCGTTCGCGAACGCGCTGCGCTCGGCGCTGCGTGAGGATCCGGACGTGATCCTGGTGGGCGAATTGCGTGACCTGGAAACCATCCGGCTGGCGTTGACCGCCGCCGAAACCGGCCACCTGGTCTTCGCCACGCTGCACACGAGTTCCGCCGCCAAGACCATCGACCGGGTGGTGGACGTGTTCCCCCCCGAGGAAAAGGACATGGTGCGGACCATGCTGTCGGAATCGCTCGAGGCCGTGATCTCCCAGACGCTGCTCAAGACGCGCGACGGCAACGGCCGGACCGCGGCGCACGAGATCATGATCGCCACGCCCGCCATCCGCCACCTGATCCGCGAGAACAAGATCGCGCAGATGTATTCGATGATGCAGACCTCGAGCGGCATGGGCATGCAGACGCTTGACCAGTGCCTGAGCGATCTGATCAAGCGCGGCATGATCAACTACAACGACGCGCGGGCGATTGCCAAGAATCCCGACGCCTTCATGGGCTAAGGGGAGGCCGACGCCATGCTCGACCGCGAATCCGCCGCGAAGTACATCAACGACCTGCTGGAGCTGATGGTCAACAACCGCGGCTCGGACCTGTTCATCACGTCCGAATTCCCGCCGGCCATCAAGGTGGACGGCAAGATCACGCCCGTCTCGCAGCAGCCGCTCAACCCGGCGCAGGCGCTGGGCCTGGTCCGCTCGATCATGAACGAGCGCCAGGTCAAGGAATTCGACGAAAGCCGCGAGTGCAACTTCGCCATCACCGCGCCGAACGCCGGGCGCTTCCGCGTCTCGGCCTTCATCCAGCAGGGCAAGGCCGGCATGGTGGTGCGGACGATCAACACGCGCATCCCGTCGGTGGAAGACCTGGACCTGCCCACGTCGCTGCATGAGATCGTCATGGCCAAGCGCGGGCTGGTGATCGTGACCGGCGCCACGGGCTCGGGCAAGTCCACCTCGCTGGCGGCCATGCTCGACCACCGCAACGCGCACTCGTACGGCCACATCATCACGATCGAGGACCCGATCGAGTACGTGCACGCGCACCAGAACTGCATCGTCACGCAGCGCGAGGTCGGCATCGACACCGAGTCGTGGCACGTGGCGCTGAAGAACACGCTGCGCCAGGCGCCGGACGTGATCCTGATCGGCGAAATCCGCGACCGCGACACCATGGAATACGCGATGCAGTACGCCGAGACGGGCCACCTGTGCCTGGCCACGCTGCACGCCAACAACGCCAACCAGGCCATCGACCGGATCATCAACTTCTTCCCCGAGGAGAAGCGCCAGCAACTGCTGATCGACCTGTCGCTGAACCTCAAGGCGATGATCTCGCAGCGGCTGCTGCCGCGCGCCGGCCGCAAGGGCCGTGTGCCGGCCGTGGAGATTATGGTGGGTACGCCGCTGGTGGCCGACCTGATCTTCAAGGGCGAGATCCACGAGCTCAAGGAAGTCATCAAGAAGTCCCGCGAGCAGGGCATGATCTCCTTCGACCAGGCGCTGTTCGAGCTGTACGAGGAAGAGAAGATCGCCTACGAGGACGCGCTCAAGAACGCCGACTCGCTGAACGACCTGCGCCTGATGATCAAGCTCCACAGCGCCCGCCACCGCGACGCCGACCTGGGCGCCGGCACCGAGCACCTGAACGTCATTTGATCGGACGACGGGCGGGCGCGGTATGCTCGCGGTTGTCTGCAATGCATTCTCCGGAGCCGCCATGAGCAACGTCTACCAGTTCGAAGCGAAGTCCCTGTCCGGCCAGCCGGTGCCGCTGGCCGATTTCCGCGGCAAGGTGCTGCTGATCGTCAACACGGCCAGCGAGTGCGGGTTCACGCCCCAGTACGCCGGGCTGGAGGCGCTGCACGAGGCCTACGAGCCGCGCGGCCTGGCGGTGCTCGGCTTCCCCTGCAACCAGTTCGGCAAGCAGGAGCCGGGTGACGCCGCGCAGATCGGCCAGTTTTGCGAGACGCGCTTCCAGGTCAAGTTTCCGATGTTCGAGAAGATCGAGGTCAACGGCGCCGGCGCGCATCCGCTCTACAAGTGGCTGACCTCGGAAAAGCCCGGCGTGCTCGGCACCCAGGGCATCAAGTGGAACTTCACCAAGTTCCTGCTGCGCCGCGACGGCACGGTCTTCAAGCGCTACGCGCCGACGACCAAGCCCGAGGACATCCGCGCGGACATCGAGACGCTCCTGAGCGACCCGGCGGCCTGAGGGGTTTGAGGGGCCCGAGGGGCCTGAGCGACGTCAGCCCGGCATATCGGGCTGCACCGCGCGCAGGAAGCCGTTGAGCGAGCGGTCCGGCGTCTCGTGGAATTGCTCGTCGAGGATCTCGATGGTGCGGCAGCGGTCCAGCCGGAAGCTGCGATAGTCGGACCGCGCCGTGCACCATGCCGCCAGCAGCCAGACATTACCCCAGAAGAACAGCCCCAGCGGCTGCACCACGCGCTCGGTGACGCGCTGCTGGGCATCGATATAGTCGAGCCGCAGCAGCCGTTGCGCGCCGATGGCGCCATGCACGGTGTCGAAGGCCTCGCGCACGGCCGGGTGGTTGAGGTACTCGGGCGCGAAGATCCGGCTCTGCTGCGCTGCCACGCGGCGCGGGGGCGGCAGGGCGGCCATCAGCTTCTCGAGCGCCGGGTCCGCCGCCGCGGCCAGCGCGCCGCCGCCCCAGGCCTTGAGCAGGCGCAGGCCGGCGACCATCGCCTCCACTTCCATCGCGGTGAACATCAGCGGCGGCACGTCGTAGTCCGGCCGCAGCCGGTAGCCGATGCCGGCCTCGCCCTCCACCGGCACCCCCGACAGAGACAGCGCCTGGATGTCACGGTAGACCGTGCGCTCGGACACGCCCAGCCGCTGCGCCAGCAACGCCGCCGTGGTCAGCCGGCGGCCGCGCAGGACCTGCACGATCTGGAAGAGGCGGTCGGCACGGCGGCTCATGGGCGGCTCATTGGCAGGGGCGGGAGGGGAAGGATGGAGGGGCGGGGGTGCCGGATGGGCGCATCATGCCCGCCGGCTCCTGACAGCGTACTGTCAGGAGGGTGTCAGGGGTGTCAGGGGTGGCAGGGCTGGCATGGGAACGTGCCCCGGTCAGTGGGGCATCCATGCCGCCAGCACGGGCACCACGATGGCGGTCAGCACGCCGTTCAGGCCCATGCCCAGTGCGGCGAAGGCGCCCGCCTCCTGGTTGACCTGGAACGCGCGCGCCGTGCCGATGCCGTGGGCCGCCACGCCGGTGGCGAAGCCACGAATCACGTAGTCCCGCACGCGCAGCATATTGAGCAGGCCGGTGGCGCTGACCGCGCCGATGATGCCGGTGGCCATCACCAGCACGGCGGTCAGCGAGGGCAGGCCGCCGATCTTCTCGGACACCCCCATGGCGATCGGGATCGTGACCGACTTGGGCGCCAGCGAGCGCACCACCTCGGGCGATGCCCCCAGCGCGTAGCCGATGCCCACCGCCGACACCACCGCCACCAGCGACCCCGCCACCAGCCCGCAAAGCAGCGGGAAGGCGTGCGCGCGGAGCTTCGGCAACTGGGTGTAGAGCGGCACCGCCAGCGCCACCGTGGCCGGCCCGAGCAGGAAGTGGACGAACTGCGCCCCGTCGAAGTAGGTCTTGTACGGCGTGCCGGTCACCGTCAGCACGGTGACGAGGATGGCCACCGAGATCATCACCGGGTTGGCCAGCGGCGAGTACCGCGCGCGCTCGTAGATCCGGAAGGCGAAGACGTAGGCGATCAGCGTGGCGGTGAGCCCGATCAGCGGGCTGGCCGCCAGGTAGACCCAGATCTCGTTCAGACGCGGCGACATCATGGCTGCGCTCCGCTATCTGCCGCTTCGGCAGCTTCGGCCTGGGGCGGTGCCGGCTTGCGCATCAGCGCCCGGGTGACCAGCGCGGTCACGACGATCGCCAGCCAGGTGGAGATGACCAGCGCGACGACAATCGGCATCCACTCACCGCCAATCCGGTTGGCGTGGACCATGATGCCAACGCCGGCCGGCACGAACAGCAGCGACAGGTGCTTGAGCAGCTCGCTGGTGGTGTTCTGGATGATAGGGAGCAGGCGGTTGTCGAAGACCAGCCAGCCGAACAGCAGGAGCATGCCGATCACAGGACCGGGCACGGGCAGGCGCAGCGCGTAGCTGATCACCTCGCCCACGGTCTGGAAGACCAGCAGGATGGCAAACGTCTGGAGCATGGGGGCGCATCAGGGTCGAAATGTGCCGACATGGTACTCCGAGCCGCCCTCCCGCGCAGTTCAGGCGCAGACCATGCGCTCCACCAGCTCCACCCAGTGCATCACCGGCGTCTCGGTGCCGCTTTGCAGGTGCGTGATACAGCCGATATTGGCCGAGACGATGGCATCGGGCTCCGTGGCCTGGAGCTTGGCGAGCTTGTCGTCGCGCAGCGGATAGGACAGCTCCGGCTGCAACACCGAGTACGTGCCCGCCGAGCCGCAGCACAGGTGGCTGTCGGCGCAGAGCCGCACCTCGATGCCCAGTCCGGTCAGCAGCGCCTCCACCTTGCCCCGGATCTGCTGCCCGTGCTGCAGCGTACAGGGCGGATGCCAGGCCACGCGCCGGCCGTCGCGCGGCACGGCGCCGGCCAGCCGGTGCAGGTCGTCGGCGAAGTCGGGCAGGATCTCGGAGAGGTCGCGCGTCATCGCCGACACCCGTGCCGCCCGCTCCGCGTAGGCGCGGTCGTGGCGCAGCAGGTGGCCGTAGTCCTTCACCATCACGCCGCAGCCGGAGGCCGTCATGACGATGGCCTCCGCGCCGGATTCGATATACGGCCACCAGGCGTCGATGTTGGCGCGCATATTGTCCAGCCCGCCGTCGTGGTCGCCGGTATGGAAGCGGATCGCGCCGCAGCAGCCGGCCTCGCTCGCCACCACCAGCTGCACGCCGAGCTTGTCCAGCACGCGCGCGGTGGCCACGTTGATATTGGGCGACATCGCCGGCTGCACGCAGCCGTCCAGCAGCAGCATCTTGCGGGTGTGGGTGGTGCGCGGCCACGGCCCGGTGGGCGGGGTGATGGCCGGTACCTTGTTGCGCAGCGCCACCGGCAGCATCGGGCGCACCATCTGGCCGAGCTTCAGCGCCGGGCCGAACAGCTTGGGCCGGGTCAGCCCCTCGCGCAGCAGCCAGCGCGCCATCCGCTCCTTCGCGGGGCGGTGGATACCCGCGGCCTCGAGCCGCTCATCCACCACCTTCCGTCCGATATCGACCAGCCGCCCGTACTTCACGCCGGACGGGCAGGTGGATTCGCAGTTGCGGCAGGTCAGGCAGCGGTCCAGGTGCAGCCGCGTGCTTTCCGTCACGGGCTGGCCTTCAAGCATCTGCTTCATCAGATAGATGCGGCCGCGCGGGCCGTCCAGCTCATCGCCGAGCAACTGGTAAGTGGGGCAGGTGGCGGTGCAGAAACCGCAGTGCACGCACTTGCCGACGATGGACTTGGCTTCTTCGCCTTCGGGCGTGTTGCGCAGGAATTCGGCCAGTGTGGTTTGCATGGTTCGGGGGCGTAGACGGTAGACGGCTCAGAGGCCGGTGTACAGGCGCTGCGGATTGAAGATGCCGGCGGGGTCGAAGGTGGTCTTGAGCCGCTTGTGGATGGCGGCCAGCGGGGCCGACAGCGGCGTGAACACGCCGACCGCCTTGTCGCCATTGCGGAACAGCGTGGCGTGGCCGCCGGCGGCCTGGGCAATGGCGCGCACCGATTCGGCCGAGACCGAGGCCGGGTCGCCTTCTGGCGCCAGCCACCACCGCTGGCCGCCGCCCCATTCCACAAGCTGCGCGCCGGGCAGGTCCAGCGGCGGGGCGATGGTCGGCACGGCAATGCGCCACAGCGCGCGGCCATGGTCTTTGGCGTGGGCCGGGGCGAAGAAGGGGTGCGACTGTTCGCGCAGCGCGGCCCAGAGCGCGCGTGCCTCGCCGGGCTCGACGCGATCGCCGCCCAGCTTCTCGCACGCGGCGCGCACGGCCGCCGTGGCGCCCGAGAGCCGTACGTCGAGCACGCCGTCCTGCCACGCCGACGCCGCGATCGGCAGCGGCTGACCGCCCCAGCGGTTCAGGCGCTCGATGGCTTCGGCCTGCGGCAGCGCAAAACGCAGCGTGGCGTCGTCGAACGGCATCGGCAGCACCTTCAGCGAGACCTCCAGGATCAGGCCGAGCGTGCCGAGCGAGCCGGTCAGCAGCCGCGAGACGTCATAGCCGGCCACGTTCTTCATGACCTGCCCGCCGAAGTGCAGCACCTCGCCGCGCCCGTCCATCAGCTGCACACCGAGCACGAAATCACGCAGCGCGCCCACCGATTGCCGGCGCGGACCGGACAACCCGGCCGCCACGGCGCCGCCAAGCGTGGCCGTGCCGGACGGGGCGAAATGCGGCGGCTCGAAGGCCAGCATCTGGCGTCGTTCGGCCAGCGCCGCCTCGATTTCGGCCAGCGGCGTGCCGCAGCGCGCCGTGACCACCAGCTCCGCCGGGTCATAGTCGACGATGCCGGCGTGCCGGCGCGTGTCGAGCACGGTGCCGACCAGCGCCTGGCCGTAGAAGTCCTTGCTGCCGCCGCCGCGCAGGCGCAGCGGGGCGCGGCTGTCGCCGGCCTGGCGGATGGCATCGCGAAAGGCGTCGAGTGTGGCTTCCATTTGGGGACCCTTGGCGTTTTTTGTTGGAGGGCGGCTCAGGGCCGGTTTGGCGGCGCCCGGCCGGGGCCGCCGGGCTCGTCCAGCCCGGCACGGTCCTCGACCTGGTACGCCGGCAGGACAGTGCCGCAATGCTTGCAGAAGCCCGCGTCGGGCTCGTGCCCCTCGGTCAGGCAGTGCTCGCACGTGCGCGTGGTCAGCGGCCGCCGGATGAGGCTGGCCGCCAGTTCCGCGCCGACGATGCCGGTCGGGAAGGCGATGATCCCGTAGCCGAGCAGGATGGTCAGCGAGGTGATGAACTGCCCGATGGGCGTGCGCGGCACGATGTCCCCGAAGCCCGTCGTGGTCAGCGTGACGATGGCCCAGTACATGCTCACCGGGATGCTGGTGAAGCCGTGCTGCGGGCCTTCCACCACGTACATGATGGTGCCGAGGATGATCGTGATGATGAACACGGTACCCAGGAACACGAAGATCTTGCGGCGGCTGTTGGACAGCGCCATGGCCAGGATCTGGGCTTCCTCGAAATAGACCGTGAGCTTGAGGATCCGGAACACGCGCAGCAGCCGCAGCAGCCGCACGTCGATCAGGAAGGCCAGTTCCGGCACGAAGAACGCGGCCCAGGTCGGGATGATCGAGATGAAGTCGATGATGCCGAAGAAGCTGAACGCGTAGCGCAGCGGCCGCCGCACCACCAGCAGCCGCATCACGTACTCGGCCGTGAACAGCAGCGTGAACATCCACTCCAGCAGCGTGAACGTCCGGCCCGCGCGCGCGTTGATCGACGGCACGCTGTCCAGCATCACGATGGCCACGCTGGTCACGATGGCGATCAGCAGCACGATGTCGAACAGGCGCCCCTGGCGCGTGTCGGCCTCGAAGATGATCGTGTACCAGCGCTGGCGCCAGCCGGCTTCGGGCTGGCCCAGGCGCTGCCGGAGGCGCGCGTTGAGGAAGCGCTCCTGGCGGGCGTCCTGGGCGTGCTGTTGGCGGGTGTTCGGGTTGGGCATGGGGGTGGCGATGGTGAGCGGGTGTCGGTGGGGCGCGTGGCCCGCCCGGTACCCGCCCGCGCTCAGAAGCGCGGCAGGTCCGGATGCGGCAGCAGGCCGCGCCTGACGTGCATCTTGCCGTACTCGGCGCAGCGCGCCAGCGTCGGGATGGCCTTGTCCGGGTTCAGCAGCCGGGCCGGGTCGAAGGCGGCCTTCACGCCGAAGAACGCATCGCGCTCGGCCGGCGAGAACTGCACGCACATCGAATTCAGCTTCTCCACGCCCACGCCGTGCTCGCCGGTGACGGTGCCGCCCAGTTCCACGCAGGACTCCAGGATGTCGGCGCCGAACAGCTCGGCGCGATGCCATTCGTCGAGGTCCTCGCCGTTGAACAGGATCAGCGGGTGCATGTTGCCATCGCCGGCATGGAAGACGTTGATGCAGCGCAAGGCGTACTTCTGTTCCATCGCCTCGATCCGCTTGAGCAGCGTGCCGATGTGCTTGCGCGGAATCGTGCCGTCCATGCAGTAATAGTCGGGCGAGATCCGCCCGGCGGCCGGGAAGGCGTTCTTGCGCCCGCTCCAGAAGCGCAGCCGTTCGGCCTCGCTCTGGGACACCGTGATCCGCGTGGCGCCCGAGCGGCGCAGCACCTCGCTCATCCGCTCGATCTCCTCGGCCACTTCCTCGGGCGTGCCGTCCGATTCGCACAGCAGGATGGCGGCGGCGTCGAGGTCGTAGCCAGCCTTGACGAACTCCTCCACGGCGGCCGTGGCGGGCTTGTCCATCATTTCCAGGCCGGCCGGGATGATGCCGGCGGCAATCACGTCGGCCACGGCGTTGCCGCCTTTTTCCACATCGTCGAAGCTGGCCATGATGACCTGCGCGAGCTGCGGCTTGGGAATCAGCCGGACGGTGATCTCGGTGGCGACGGCCAGCATGCCCTCGGAGCCGATCAGCGTGGCCAGCAGGTCCAGGCCCGGGGCGTCGGGTGCCTCGGAGCCGAAGACCACCACATCGCCCTCCATCGTCACGGCGCGCACGCGCAGCACGTTGTGCACGGTGAGGCCGTACTTGAGGCAGTGCACGCCGCCCGAGTTCTCGGCCACGTTGCCGCCGATGGAGCAGGCGATCTGCGAGGACGGGTCGGGTGCGTAATAGAGATTGTGCGGCGCGGCGGCCTCGGAGATGGCCAGGTTGCGCACGCCGGGCTGGACCACGGCGGTGCGCGAATAGGCATCGACCGAGAGGATGCGCTTGAACTTGGCCAGCGACAGCACCAGCCCGCCGGCGATGGGCATCGCCCCGCCCGAGAGGCTCGTGCCGGAGCCGCGCGGCACCACCGGCACCCCGAGTTCGTGGCACAGGCGCAGGATGGCGCAGACTTGCTCCTCGGTGTCGGGCAGCACTACGGCCTCGGGCACCTGGCGGTAGGCGGCCAGGCCGTCGCACTCGTACGGCACGGTGTCCTCGGCCTTCCAGAGCACGGCGGCGGGCGGCAGGATACGGGCCAGGCCGGCCAGCAGTGCGGCGCGGGGGCCGTCGGCCTGCGTGGGGGCGCCGGCCAGGGTGTGGGCGTCTTGCGGGGCGTTCATGGCAACTCCTTGACGAGCCGGCCGCCGCGCATCACTTCACGCACCCGGCCGGGACGGCAGACTATAGCGCAGGCCCCCTGCCACGGGAGCCTTCGCCCACGTGAATTCGGCATGGCAGGCCGATCAAAACTGCTCATGCCATGCGCCCCGGCCCGGCTGGCGCGCTTTATATATATCCAGCCTAGTGGCCCGGACGCTACCAGTCCAGCCCGAGCAGCCAGTCCACGAAGTAGCGCGCCTCCGGCTGGAGCGGCGCCTGCTCGCGCTCGACGATGTAGTAGCCGTGCGGCGAGACCGATTCCACATCGAGCAGCTTGACCATCTGCCCGGCGGCCAGCCACTGGCGTGCCATGCGCTGGCGCACCAGTCCCACGCCCTGGTTCGAGACGATGGCTTCCAGCATCAGGCCGATATCGTTGAATTGCGGGCCGGTCAGGGGCTCCGGCCAGTCCAGCCCGGCGGTCTCGAACCACGGCCGCCACGGCTCTAGCGGGCTGCGCAGCAGTACCAGATTGTGCAGGTCGTCCGGGCGAGCGATGGCGCGCCCGTTGACCCGCTCGTAGTACTCCCGCCCGCACGCCGGAAACACCGGTTCGACTAGCAGTTTCGTGGTTTTCAGGTCCGGATAGCGCCCCGTGCCATAGCGGATCTCGACGTCGGTGTCCTCGGCTTTCACATCGAGGAAGGGCACGGACAGGTGCAGTTCCAGGTCGATATGGGGGTAGAGCGCCCCGAACTCGGGCAGGCGCGGCACCAGGTGCTGCCGGCCGAACGTGGGCGGAATGGCTACCCGCAGCCGCGTACGCAGCTTGTTGTACTCGGGGCGGGCGAGCTCGTTGAGGGACTTCAGCGCGTCCTGCACATTGCGCTGGTAGCGCGTGCCGGCGGCGGTGAGCCGCAGCGCGGCGTTGGAGCGCACGAACAGGTCGTCGCCCCACAATTCCTCCAGATTCTTGATGCGGTGCGAGACCGCGCTGGGCGTGACCGACAGTTCTTCCGCCGCGCGCGCGAAGCTGCCAAGCCGCGCGGCGGCCTCGAACGCGATCAGCAGGTGCAGGGGCGGGACGCGGTGGAACACCGATGCCATGGCGACGGGCCCCCGGTCAGCGCGCCGCGCTGAAGATCTTGCCCGGATTCAGAATCTGATTGGGATCGAGCGCCGCCTTGATCGCCCGCATCAGGTCCAGTGCGTCCTCGCCGTGCTCCTGCACGAGGAACCCCATCTTGTGCAGCCCCACGCCGTGCTCGCCGGTGCAGGTGCCGCCCATGGCCAGCGCTCGTTCGACGATGCGGCGGTTGATGTCCTCCGCCTCGGCCATTTCCTCGGGCTTGTCCGGGTCGACCAGGATCGCCACGTGGAAGTTGCCGTCGCCGACATGGCCGACGATGGGGCAGGGCAGCTGCGAGGCGTTCAGGTCGCGCTCGGTCTCGGTCACGCAGTCGGCCAGGCGGGAAATCGGCACGCAGACGTCGGTCGTCACGGACTTGCAGCCGGGCTTGAGCTGCAGCATGGCGAAGTAGGCCGTATGGCGCGCATTCCAGAGCCGGCTGCGGTCCTCGGGGCGCGTGGCCCATTCGAAGCCCTGGCCGCCGTGCTCGTCGGCAATCTGCTGCACGGTTTCGGCCTGCTCGCGCACGCCGGCCTCGGTGCCGTGGAATTCGAAGAACAGGTGCGGGGTTTCCGGCAGCGTCAGGTTGTCGTGGCGGTTGATCGCGCGGATGGCCAGCGCATCGACGAACTCCACGCGGGCCACCGGCACGCCAAGCTGGATGGTCTGGATCGTGGCGCGCACGGCATCGCCCATGCTCGGGAACGCGCACACGGCGGCCGAGATCGCCTCCGGCTGCGGGTAGAGCCGCACGGTGACCTCGGTGATGATGCCGAGCGTGCCTTCGCTGCCGACAAACAGCCGGGTCAGGTCATAACCGGCCGACGACTTGCGCGCCTGGGTGCCGGTGCGGATCACCCGGCCGTCCGCCGTGACCACGGTCAGGGCGAGCACGTTCTCGCGCATCGTGCCGTAGCGGACCGCGTTGGTGCCGGAGGCGCGCGTCGCGCACATCCCGCCCAGCGAGGCATCGGCGCCCGGATCGATCGGGAAGAACAGCCCGGTATCCTTGATCTCCTGGTTCAGCTGCTTGCGGGTCACGCCCGGCTCCACCGTCACGGAAAGGTCCTCGGGATGCACCGCCAGCACGCGGTTCATCTGGGAGAGGTCCAGGCTGATGCCCCCGGCCACGGCCAGCAGGTGGCCTTCGAGCGACGAACCGGCGCCGTAGGGAATCAGCGGCACGCCATGCTGGTTGCAGAGGCTGGCCAGTTCGGCGATTTCCTCGGTGGTGTGGGCGAAGACCACGGCGTCCGGGGCGGCGGGCGGGAACGGGGATTCGTCGCGGCCATGGTGGGCGCAGACGCCTGCCGAGGTGGAAAACCGTTCGCCGAAGCGGGCGGCCAGTGTCTCGGCCAGGGCAACGGGAAGGGGACGGCGCGCCAGGGCGGCGGCGGGCGTGGGGTGGTTCATGCTTTTGTCTCCGGCGAATCCCGCCATTCTACGCCGTCCGCGTCACGCGGCGGACCGCATCGCAGTGCCCGGAACCTGCCCCGGAACCCGCCCCGAAGCCCGGGTTCGGGGCCATAATTGCGCCACTTCAAACCAAGACGAGGGAGACCGGCATGGGTAACCGCCTGTCCAAGATCGCCACCCGCACCGGTGACGCCGGCACCACCGGGCTGGGCGACGGCAGCCGCACCGGCAAGAACAGCGAGCGCATCGCCGCCATTGGCGACGTGGACGAACTGAATTCCCACATCGGCCTGCTGCTGACCGAGCCGGACCTGCCGGATGATGTGCGAGGCGCGCTGCTCCATATCCAGCACGACCTGTTCGACCTGGGCGGCGAACTGTCGATTCCGGGCTACACGCTGCTAAAGGAAGCGCAGGTGATCCAGCTGGACGACTGGCTGGCGCACTACAACGCCAGCCTGCCCCGGCTGGCGGAGTTCATTCTGCCAGGCGGCAGCCGCGCCGCCGCCCAGGCCCACGTCTGCCGCACGGTCTGCCGCCGGGCGGAGCGGGCGCTGGTGGCGCTGGGCGCCACCGAGGCCCTCAACGAGGCGCCGCGCCAGTACCTGAACCGGCTCTCGGACCTGCTGTTCGTGCTCGCCCGGGTGCTGAACCGGGCCGGGGGCGGCACCGACGTGCTCTGGCAGCGCGAGCGCCAGTCCTGAAATCCTCAAAAAGATAACAATAATGCACTTTAAGGCCGCTCCCGAGGCTGGCACGGCACGCACCGGCAAAACCGAGAAAATTACTCGGAATTGCCAGTTCTGCCCTTGAAATGCCCCCGGACGGCCACATTTCGCACTCAGGTTGAATTGCAGCCGCTGCGCCAAAGCAGGGCTCAATAGGAGAGAACACAAATGGGTAAGATCATTGGTATCGACTTGGGTACCACCAATAGCTGCGTAGCGATCCTGGAAGGCAACACGCCGAAGGTCATCGAGAACGCCGAAGGCACGCGTACCACCCCGTCGATCATCGCCTACATGGAAGATGGCGAGATCCTGGTCGGCGCGCCGGCCAAGCGCCAGGCTGTCACGAACCCGCGCAACACGCTGTACGCCGTGAAGCGCCTGATCGGCCGCAAGTTCGAAGAAAAGGAAGTGCAGAAGGACATCGGCCTGATGCCCTACGCCATCGTCAAGGCCGACAACGGCGACGCATGGGTGGGCGCGCGCGACCAGAAGCTGGCCCCGCCGCAGGTGTCCGCCGAAGTGCTGCGCAAGATGAAGAAGACCGCCGAGGACTACCTGGGCGAGCCGGTGACCGAAGCCGTGATCACCGTGCCGGCTTACTTCAACGACTCGCAGCGCCAGGCGACCAAGGACGCCGGCCGCATCGCGGGCCTGGACGTCAAGCGCATCATCAACGAGCCGACCGCCGCCGCGCTGGCGTTCGGCATGGACAAGAACGAGAAGGGCGACCGCAAGATCGCCGTGTATGACCTCGGCGGCGGCACGTTCGACATCTCGATCATCGAGATCGCGGACGTGGACGGCGAGAAGCAGTTCGAAGTGCTGTCGACCAACGGCGACACCTTCCTCGGTGGCGAGGACTTCGACCAGCGCATCATCGACTACATCATCGGCGAGTTCAAGAAGGACCAGGGCGTCGACCTGTCCAAGGACGTGCTGGCGCTGCAACGCCTGAAGGAAGCCGCTGAAAAGGCCAAGATCGAGCTGTCCAGCTCGCAGCAGACCGAGATCAACCTGCCGTACATCACGGCGGATGCCTCGGGCCCGAAGCACTTGAACCTGAAGATCACGCGCGCCAAGCTGGAAGCGCTGGTGGAAGACCTGATCAAGCGCACGATCGACCCGTGCCGCACCGCCATCAAGGATGCGGGCGTCAAGGTGGGCGACATCGACGACGTGATCCTGGTCGGCGGCATGACCCGCATGCCCAAGGTGCAGGAGCAGGTGCGCGAGTTCTTCGGCAAGGAAGCCCGCAAGGACGTGAACCCGGACGAAGCCGTGGCCGTGGGTGCCGCGATCCAGGGCTCGGTGCTGTCGGGCGACCGTACCGACGTGCTGCTGCTGGACGTGACGCCGCTGTCGCTGGGCATCGAGACGCTGGGCGGCGTGATGACCAAGATGATCAGCAAGAACACGACCATCCCGACCAAGCACGCACAGGTCTTCTCGACGGCTGACGACAACCAGCCGGCGGTGACGATCAAGGTGTTCCAGGGCGAGCGCGAGATGGCCAGCGGCAACAAGCTGCTGGGCGAGTTCAACCTGGAAGGCATTCCGCCGTCGCCGCGTGGCACGCCGCAGATCGAGGTCTCGTTCGACATCGACGCCAACGGCATCCTGCACGTGGGCGCCAAGGACAAGGCCACCGGCAAGGAAAACCGCATCACCATCAAGGCGAACTCGGGTCTGTCGGAAGACGAGATCCAGCGCATGGTGAAGGACGCCGAGGCCAACGCCGAGGAAGACAAGCGCGCCCGTGAGCTGGCCGATGCCCGCAACCAGGCTGATGCGCTGATCCACTCGACGCGCAAGGCCGTGGCCGAGCATGGCGACAAGCTGGAAGCCGGCGAGAAGGAAAAGATCGAAGTCGCGGTCAAGGAACTGGAAGACGCCGCACGCGGCGGCGACAAGGCCGAGATCGAGTCCAAGATCAACGCGCTGTCCGAAGCGAGCCAGAAGCTGGGCGAGAAGGTCTACGCCGACATGCAGGCCAAGGCCGGTGAAGCCGGCGCCGGCGGTGCGGCCGGTGCCGCAGGCGGCCAGCAGCAGTCCCAGGCGCAGCCGCAGGACGATAACGTCGTGGACGCCGAGTTCAAGGAAGTGAACGACAAGAAGTAAGCGGGACCAGCGGGAGTGGCGCAGGTGCAGTTGGCGCCACTCCCGCCCCGACGCCGGGCGTTGGTGTTCAGACACAGGGTGAGAAACCATGGTCGAACACCTCGCTCGGCTTTTTTGCTATTCGCCCAGCCGGTGATTTCATGCCGGACAGGCCAATCAGGTAAGAGCCACCATGGCAAAACGTGACTATTACGAAGTGCTCGGGGTAGGCAAGAACGCGAGCGACGACGAGATCAAGAAGGCTTATCGCAAGCTCGCGATGAAGTACCACCCGGACCGCAATCCGGACAGCAAGGAAGCGGAAGATAAGTTCAAGGAGGGCAAGGAAGCGTACGAGATGCTTTCCGACCCCGAGAAGAAGGCCGCCTACGACCAGTATGGCCACGCCGGCGTGGACCCCAATATGGCCGGCGGCTTCGGCGGCGGCCAGGGCTACGGCGGGTTTGCCGAGGCCTTCGGCGACATCTTCGGCGACATCTTCGGCCAGCAGGGCGGACAGCGGCGCGGCAACGGCCCGCAAGCCTACCGGGGCGCCGACCTGCGCTACAGCATGGAAATCTCGCTGGAGCAGGCGGCCCATGGCCACGAGGCGCAGATCCGCGTGCCCCACTGGGAAGACTGCGAGCACTGCCACGGCAACGGCGCCGAGCCGGGATCGTCGGTGGAAACCTGCCCGACCTGTAACGGCGTGGGCCAGGTGCGTGTGTCGCAAGGCTTCTTCACCATGCAGCAGACCTGCCCGAAGTGCCACGGCAGCGGCAAGTTCATCCCCAAGCCGTGCGTGAAGTGCCATGGCCAAGGCAAGCTGAAGTCGCAGAAGACGCTGGAAGTGAAGATTCCGGCCGGTATCGACGAAGGCATGCGCATCCGCTCGTCGGGCAATGGCGAGCCGGGCATCAACGGCGGCCCCCCGGGCGACCTATATGTGGAAGTGCACATCAAGGCACACGAGGTATTCGAGCGTGACGGCGATGACCTGCACTGCCAGATGCCGATCTCCTTCGCCACGGCGGCGCTGGGCGGCGAACTGGAAGTGCCGACGCTGGGCGGCCGCGCCAGCTTCCCGGTGCCCGAGGGCACGCAGGGCGGCAAGACGTTCCGGCTGCGCGGCAAGGGCATCAAGGGCGTGCGCTCGGGCTATCCCGGCGACCTCTACGTCCATGTGAACGTGGAAACGCCGGTCAAGCTGACCGAGGCCCAGAAGGACATGTTGCGCGAGTTCGACCGCTCGGTGCACGAGGGCGGCTCGCGCCACAGCCCGCAGGAGCAGTCCTGGCTGGACAAGGTGAAGAGCTTCTTCAGCTAAATCGCCGGATTGCCCGGCAGGCAGGACGATGAAACCGGCCACGTGACCAGCGTGGCCGGTTTTTTCATGCCCGGCGCGGCGATAATGCGGCATTGATGCACCCTGCCGAGTTGCCGTGGTTCCGCCGTCCCCCGCCCCCTCCAGCGCCAGTTTCGACCCCTTCGTCCTGCTTGACGATGCCGCCGCCGCACCCGGCGTGGCGGCGTCGCGCCTCTATACGGGGTTTGTCCGGGCCGATGTGCTGCCCGCCGGCACCGATCCCGCCACGCTGGACGCGCTGCTGGCCGCCGGCTGGCGCCACGGGCTGCAGGCCACGCTGTTCGCACCGTACGAGTTCGGCGGGGCGCTTGTCGGGGCGCCGGTCCATTGCGGCAATGCGCTGCCGTTCCATGACGGCGCGCTGCACCTGCTCTGGTTCCGGGACATGGCCCGGCTCGACGGCGACGCCGTAGGAGCATGGCTGGCCGCCCGAGCAGAATCCGCCCCGGCCGGCGCGATGGACGTGCGCGCCGAGCCGCCGCACGCCGCCTACGCAGACGCCATCGCACGCATCCACGCCTATATCGAGGCCGGCGATACCTATCAGGTGAATTTCACGCAGCGGCTCCGTTTCTCCGCCTTCGGCGACCCGGTAACGTTCTACGCCGCGCTGCGGGCCGCGCAGCCGGTGCCGTTCGGCGTGCTGGCCTGGCTGCCCGGCGACGGCTGGGTGCTGTCGCTGTCGCCCGAGCTGTTTGTCGAGCATGACGGCGCCGGGCATCTGGTGACCCGGCCGATGAAGGGCACCGCGCCGCGCAGCGGGGACGCCGGGCAGGACGCCCGCGCCGCGCGCCGGCTGGCCGCCGACGCCAAGAACCGGGCCGAGAACGTGATGATCGTCGACCTGCTGCGCAACGACCTGGGCCGCATCGCCCAGCCCGGCAGCGTGGCCGTGCCCGACCGCTTCGTGGTGCAGCCGTTCGGGCGGGTGCTCCAGATGACTTCCACCGTGACCGCCACGGCGCGGCCCGGCACCGCCTTCGGCGCGTTGATGGCGGCGCTGTTCCCGTGCGGCTCGATCACGGGCGCGCCCAAGCGGCGGACCATGCAGATCATCGCCGAACTGGAAACCACGCCGCGCGGCCTCTACACGGGCGCCATCGGCTGGCTCGATGCGCCGGCAGACGACCAACCCTGCGGCGCTTTCGGCATGTCCGTGGCGATCCGCACGCTGGTGCTGGGGCCGCAGGGCGACGACGGCCTGCGCCGGGGGGAGATGGGGGTGGGCGGCGGCATCGTCCATGACAGCGTGGCCGCCGACGAGTTCGCGGAATGCGGCTGGAAGGCGCGCTTCCTGACCGCGCACGATCCCGGCTTCACGCTGTTCGAGACCATGCACGCGCGCGATGGCGTGGTGCTGCACCGCGAGCGCCATCTGGCGCGGTTGGCGCAATCCACGGCAGTGTTTGGCTTCGCATTCGACCAACCGGCGGCGCGGGCGGCCATGCAGGCCGAGGCGGGACGGCTGGGCGACGGCGACTGGCGGCTGCGCATGGCCGTCGACAAGGCTGGCGCGCTGGTCTTCGCGAGCGGTCCGCTGGCGCCGCGCGCCGAGCCGGTGGCGCTGCTCGACCTGTCGCCCACGCGCCTGCCGGTAGCCGACCCGATGCGCCGCTACAAGTCCAGTGCCCGCGCCGCGTTCGATGCCGGCTGGCAGGCGGCCGAGCGCGAGGGCGGCTTCGACGCGCTGTTCTTCAACACGCGTGACGAGTTGCTCGAAGGCGGGCGCAGTTCGGTGTTCGTGAAGGTGGGCGGGCGCTGGCTGACGCCGCCGCTGTCGGCGGACATCCTGCCGGGCGTGATGCGGGCGGTGGTACTCGAAGGGGGCGATGCGCTGATCGACGGCCCGATCGAACAGGCCGTGGTCACGCATGACATGGTGCGGCGCGCCGAGGCCATCGTCATCGCCAACGCGCTGCGCGGGACGATGCGGGCGCGGCTGCGCTGAGCGGCTGGGGTTTCTAGAGGGCAGGCATTTCACCCGCTATCGATGCCTGGTATCCAACTGCCCGTCTCCCAGCTTCCACCTGACCACCCCGGGCAGGTTGATCAGTTCCCGGTCGTGGCAGACCATCACCACGGAGCGGCCCTCCGCCGCCAGTTCCCCGATCAGCGCAATCACCTGCTCGCGCGCGTGGCCGTCGAGATTGGAGGTGGGTTCGTCGAGCAGCAGCAGTTCCGGCTCCAGCACCTTGGCCCGCGCCAGCGCCACGCGCTGGACTTCGCCGCCGGACAGCTTCTCCGGCGCGGTGTCCTGCACATGGACGATGCCGGCCCAGCCCAGCGCCGCGCCCACGCGCCGCTCGATCTCGTCGTGCGCCACGCCCCGGGCGCGCAGGCCATAGGCGATGTTGTCGCGCACCGAGGTGCGGAACAGGTAGGGATGCTGGTGCATGTAGGCCACGCGCTGGCGCAGCGCGGGCGGCAGCGGCGTCAGCGGCGCCTCGCGGCGCGTGCCGCCTTCGTCCTCCCACGCCACGGTGGCGCCCGGCGCCGGCTCCAGCCCGGCCACCATCCGCAGCAGGGTGGACTTGCCCGCGCCGTTGACGCCGGTCAGCGCTACGGCGGTGGCGCGCGGGAACACCAGTTCGGGGATGGCGAACAGCTGGCGAGACCCGACGCGGCGCACCAGGCCCCGCACCGTCAGCAGTGGCGACAAGGCAGGGGTGGTCATCGCCGGAACCCTCCCGCGCCTTGCAGCCAGGCGAGCATGACGTTGACAGCCAGCGCCAGCGCCACCAGCACGATGCCGAGCGCGATGCCCTGCGCGAACTCGCCCTTGCTGGTCTCCAGCGCGATGGCCGTGGTGATGGTGCGCGTGGAGCCTTCGATATTGCCGCCGATCATCAGCGCCGAGCCCACTTCGGCAATCACGCGCCCGAAGCCGGCCACCACGGCCGCCATCAGGCCGAAGCGGAGTTCGCGCAGCACGGTGAAGAAGGTGCGCCAACGGCCGGCGCCGAGCACCCAGGCGGTCTCGCGCAGGCGTGGGTCCGCCGCCTGCATGGCCGCGAGCGAGAACGCCAGCACCACGGGAAAGCCGATCACGGCCTGCCCGAAAACCATGCCGGACGGGGTGAACAGCAGGGAGAAGCTACCCAGCGGCCCCTGCCGCGTGAACAGCAGATAGAGCACCAGGCCGACCAGCACCGTCGGGAAGGACAGGAAGGCCTGCGCCAGCACCACCACCACGCGCCGGCCGGGAAAGGCATGGGTGGCGATCAGGTAGGCGGCGCCGATGGCCGGCACGGTGGCCAGCGCCAGGCCGAGCACCGCCACCATCAGCGAGGTCCAGACGATGAACCATAGCGCGCCGTCCCCGCTGCCCAGCAGGCGGAAAGCGTCCAGCGTGGCCGTGCCGATCTCCACGTGGGCGCGCTCAGGCGGAGAACGTGTGCTCGACGGCCGGGAAGCTGCCATCCTTCACGGCGGCGACGAAAGCGCGCACGGCGGCCTCGATCGAGGTCTGGCCGTCCATGAAGTTGCGCACGAACTTGGCCTTGCGGCCCGGATAGATATTGAGCATGTCCTGCAGCACCAGCACCTGGCCGGAACAGTCCACGCCGGCGCCGATGCCGATGGTCGGAATCGTCAGCTGTGCCGTGACCTCGCCAGCCAGCGCGGCCGGCACGGCTTCCATGACGATCAGCTGCGCACCGGCGGCCTGCAGCGCCAGCGCGTCACGCTTGAGCTGCGCGGCGCCGGCATCGGTCTTGCCCTGCACCTTGAAGCCGCCCAGCGCGTGCACCGACTGCGGGGTCAGGCCGATGTGGGCGCACACCGGAATGCTGCGCTCGACCAGGAATTTCACGGTGGGGGCGAGCCAGTCGCCGCCTTCCAGCTTCACCATCTGCGCGCCTGCGCGCATCAGCGCGGCGGCGCTCTCGAAGGCCTGCGTGGGCGTGCCGTAGGTGCCGAACGGCAGGTCCGAGACCAGCAGCGCGGTCTGGTTGCCGCGCGCCACGCATTCCGTGTGATAGACCATGTGCGGCAGCGTGACGGGCAGCGTGGTCTGCTGGCCCTGCATCACGTTGCCGAGCGAATCGCCGACGAGGATCACTTCCACGCCGCAGAAATCGAGCAGCGCGGCGAAGCTCGAGTCGTAGGCGGTCAGCATGACGATCTTGTCATCTGCGGCGCGCATGGCCTGGAGCTTGGGAATGGTGACGGTCTTGCGGGAGGGGTCGAGGAGGTAACTCATGGCAGTGCCCGTGGGGGTGTGTGGCTGCCTGGGCCTGAGGCGGGCAGGGCGGTCAGGGGGCCGCGAGATTCAGGAAGGCCTTGCGGCCCCGCATGTTCTCGATGCGCGACAGTAGTGTACGGAAATCGCCGTCGTTGTCCACCGGATTGAAGCGCGCGGTGTCCACGATCAGGACCGGCGCCTCGTCGTAGCGGTGGAACAGCTCGCCATAGGCGTCGGTCAGCCGCTGGAGGTAGGTTTCGTCGATGCCGGACTCGCCCGGCAGCCCGCGCCGCGCAATCCGCTCGCGCAGCAGCGACGGCGTGGCCTGGAGCACGATGACCAGGTCCACGCGCTGGGCCGGCACCTGGAGCCGGGCGGCCAGCGCGTCGTAGAGCGCGAGTTCGTCGGCTTCGAGCGTCAGGGCCGCATAGAGGCGGTCACGTGCATAGAGGAAATTGCCGATCATGCGCTGGCCGGCGAGCAGCGCGGCCTGCCATTGCTGGCTCTGGGTGGCGCGCTGGTCCAGGCAGTGCAGCTGCATCGGCAGGGCATAGCGCTGCGGCTCGCGGTAGAAGCGTTCGAGGAAGGGGTTCTGGCGGGCGCCGTCAGGCAGTTCGCCGGCCTGGAGCGTGCGGGCCAGGCGCTGCGCCAGCGAGGTCTTGCCGGAGCCGACGGGCCCTTCGACGACGATGCGGCGCAGATGGTCGAGCATGGCTCGTGGGGTGCCGATGGATCAGGCGTGGATCACGCCTGCGTGCCGCCTTCCTGCAGGCGGGGGCATTTGCATGAGGAAAACTTCTCGATGCGCTGGTCGCGTACGCCGGGCAGGAAGTCCGCCGCGCGGCCCCGGCCCGGGATGACGACCTCGCCATCCAGCTCCACCAGCGGCACCAGCACGAAGGCGCGCTCGGTGATACGCGGATGCGGCACGGTCAGCGCCTCGGAGTCGATCCGGTCGGCGCCGAACAGCAGCAGGTCGAGGTCCAGCGTGCGCGGCGCGTTGTGAAACGGGCGCTCGCGGCCGAACTGGTCCTCGATGTGGTGGCAGATGCGCAACAGCTGCGGCGCGGTGAAGGACGTCTCCACCTTCACCACGGCGTTGAAGTAGTCGTCGCCGCTGGCGTCGACGGGTGCGGTGCGGTAGAACGAGGACTTGGCCAATACCGTGATGCCGACCTGCTGGGCCAGGCACACGATCGCGTCCTTCAATGCCTGGCGGGCATCGCCGAGATTGGCGCCGATGCCGATAAAGGCAAGTGTCATGTTATTCCTCCGGCTGGGCGCGGCCGGACTCTGATGCGGCCTGACCCCCCTCCGCCGCGTCCGTGTCGCCCCGCGAAGAAACTTTATCCGATTTCCGCGGACCGCGCCGACGACGCTTCTTGCGCACCGGGCCCTCGCCATCGACCCCCGCGAAGCCCTCGCTGTCGTCGGGACCCTGGCTGCCGCCACCGGCGGCGCCCGCGCTACCCTTGCCACGCTTCGGGCGGGCGGCCTCGATCATGTCCTCGCGGGCATCGGGCGGCGCGTTCTGGAAGTCGGTCCACCACTGGCCGATTTCGGCCGGCTGTTCGCCCGATTCGCAGCGCAGTTGCAGGAAGTCATAGCCGGCGCGGAAGCGCGGCGATTCCAGCAGGCGGAACGGCATGCGGCCCACGCGCTTCTCGAAGCGCGGCTGCATGCCCCAGATGTCGCGCATGTCGGTGACAAAGCGGCGCTGGATGGCCAGTTGGCCGGTCTGCTTCTCCAGCACCATGTCCATGGCCGTGTTGAGCGCAGCAATCGCGTGCTCGCCCTCGTCGCGCAGCTTGTTCCAGCGTTGCAGCACGTGGTGCCACAGCAGCGCGGCGAACAGAAAGCCGGGCGACACCGGCTTGCCGGCCTGCACGCGGCGGTCGGTGTTGTCGAGCGCCAGCTGCACGAAGCGCTGGCCCATCGGCTGCTCCAGCGCCACGTCCAGCAGCGGCAGCAGGCCCTTGTGCAGGCCGGCCTCGCGCAGCTCCTGCAGCGAGGCCCAGGCGTGCCCGGACATCAGCAGCTTCAGCATTTCGTCGAACAGGCGCGCGCTCGGCACGTTGTGGATCAGCGGGGCCAGTTCGGCGATCGGCTCGCGCGTGGCCTCGTCGATCGAAAAACCGGTCTTGGCCGCGAAGCGCACCACGCGCAGCATGCGCACCGGGTCTTCGCGGTAGCGCGTGACCGGGTCGCCGATCATCCGCAGCGTGCGCGCGCGGATGTCTTCCATGCCGTGATGGTAGTCATGCACGGTCTGGGCGGCCGGGTCGTAGTACATCGCGTTGATCGTGAAGTCGCGGCGCTCGGCGTCCTCGGCCTGGGAGCCCCAGACGTTGTCGCGCAGTACGCGGCCGCTGGCGTCGATCGCGTGCGTCTTGCTGTCCAGCTCGGCGCGCTTCAGGCGGCGGCCTTCGGGCAGCGTCTCGCTGGCAATCGCGTCCACCAGCGCGCGGAAGGTCGAGACCTCGATGATCTCCTGCTCGCGGCCGCCGTAGAACGTCACGTGCACGATCTGGAAGCGCCGGCCGATGATGCGCGAGCGGCGGAACAGCGCCTGCACCTCGTCGGGCGTGGCGTTGGTGGCCACATCGAAGTCCTTCGGCTTGATGCCGAGCAGCACGTCACGCACGGCGCCGCCCACGATGAAGGCCTGGAAACCGGCCTGCTGGAGGGTGGTGGTGACCTTGACGGCGTTGCGCGAAATCAGCGTGGGATCGATCTGGTGTTCGTCCACATTGACGATGCGCTGCGTATGGGCGCGCCCGGTGCGGCGCAGCTTGGGGCCAGGCTTGCCGAGCAGCCGGTTGATGAGCTTCTTGATCACGTCAGAACAGGTCCATGATGCGCCAGCCGGCCGCGGCCGCATGGTGGCGCAGGCGGTCGTCGGGATTGGCGGCGATCGGCTCGCTGACCTTTTCCAGCAGGGGCAGGTCGTTGGCGGAATCGCTGTAGAACGTCGTGGTGCCGAAGTCTTCCCACTGGGTGCCGAGGCCCTTGAGCCACTGCTCCACGCGGGCGATCTTGCCCTCGCGGAAACTCGGCACGCCGAAGACCTCGCCGGTGAACGCGCTGTCCGGCTTGCCGTCGGACGTGGCCGGCTCGGTCGCGATCAGATGCTTGATGCCGAAGGCCTGGGCGATCGGCGCGGTCACGAAGCTGTTGGTAGCCGTCACCACCGCGCACAGGTCGCCCGCCTCCAGGTGCTTGTAGACCAGCGCCTTGGCCTGCGGGGTGATGACGGGGTCGATCACCTCGCGCATGAAGCGCTGGCGCCAGGCGTCCAGCCGGTCGCGCGGATTGGCGGCCAGCGGGGCCAGCGCGAAGCGCAGGAACGCCTGGATATCCAGGGTGCCCGCCTTGTATTGCCCATAGAACTCGTCGTTCTTGCGACGATAGGATTCCTCGTCGACAACGCCCATGCGGACCAGGAAGCGGCCCCATTCGTGGTCGCTGTCGGTGGGGATCAGGGTGTGGTCGAGGTCAAACAGTGCCAGATTCATGGGCGGCGATTTTACATTAAGGTACGCATGGCGGTCGGCGCGCCGTGGCGCGCCAGGACCAATTTGGAGCGGATTTCGTGCCAGCTTCGGCGCGGATTCGCGGTTTATTCGCGGAATTCCGCAAACATCTCGCGCAGCAGCGGCAGGGTGACCGCGCGCTTGCGCTCGAGCGAATAGGTGTCCAGCGCGTCCAGCAGGGCCATCAGGCTGGGCATGTCGCGGTAATGCCGCGTCACCAGCCAGTGGGGGATTTCCGGCGACAACTGCAACCCACGCTCGCGCGCGGCCTGCAGCAGGGCGGCCATCTTGTCGTCATCGGACAGCGACGCCACCTGGTAGACCAGCCCCCAGCCAAGCCGGGTGCGCAGGTCTTCACGTACCGGCATGGCACGCGGCGCCAGGCCGCCCGCCACCACCAGCGCGGTGCGCACGTGGGCGCGCACCTCGTTATACAGCGAAAACACGGCGATCTGTCGCGCTTCGTCGAGCAATTCCACGTCATCGACGGTGTAGAGCCGGCAGGACGGGTCGAAATTGAAGTCGGCCAGCGCGTGGTGCGGGCTCAGGTAGCGGCAGTTCAGGCCGGTATGGAGCGCCGCGTCGCACACCGCGTGCAGCAGGTGGGTGCGCCCCGAGCCGACCTCGCCCCACAGGTAGATCAGCCGGTCGTTGGCGTGTTCCTGGGCGATAGCGGCCGGCAGCTCGCGCAGGCGCTGCACCGGCTCGCGGTTCGAAGCCACGAAAAAGTTCTCGAACGTGGACGGCGGGGGGCTGCCGAGCTCGAGCGAAAGCTGCTTATGACGCGAAGACATGACGTTTTCGTAACTTCCTACCTCGGTTCCATCAGTTTCTGTGGGCTTCGATCAGTTGCGGTACAGCTCGCTAGCCATATAAACGCGCCGGATCTGCCGCGCGCCGACCAGCAGCACCGCACAGGTCGGCAGGGCCAGCAGCACGCCGAAGAAGCCAAACAACTGGCCAAATGCCAGCAGCGCGAAGATCACCACCAGCGGGTGCAGCCCGATGCGCTCGCCCACCAGCCGCGGCGTCAGGTAAAAGCTTTCCACGAACTGCCCGATGCCGTATACCACGGCCACGGCGCCCAGCCCGTACCAGTTGCCGAATTGCAGCAGCGCCGCCACGATCGCCAGCGCCAGCCCCAGCCCGAAACCAATGTACGGGATGAACACCGCCAGCCCGGTGAACACGCCCACCGGCACGCCCACCTCGAATCCGGCGATGGTCAGCCCGATCGAATAAAGTGCAGCAAGGATCACCATAACGATAATCTGCCCGCGCAGGTACTGGGAAAGTAGCGCATCAGTCTCATTCGACAGCTCGCGCACCTTCGGCACCCAGCGGCGCGGCACCAGCCGCTCGATCCGCCGCATGACCATATGCCAGTCCATCATCAGGTAATACATGACGATGGGGATGATGAACAGCATGCCAGCCACGCTGATCAGGGCCGAGCCGGACACCTTCGCATAATTCAGCAGCACCTGGAACAGGTCTTCCGGGCTGGCCGCGAAGCGGTCCTGCAGCATATTGCGCAGGCCGGGGAAGTCAAAGCGCACGCGCACCCCCAGTTCTGCCAGGCGGGGTGCCACCACATTGTTGAGCTTTTGCAACAGCATCGGCACCTGCTCGCGGATCTGCGGGATCTCGCGCTGGAGCACGGCAATCAGCAACAGCACCAGCAGCACCACGATGATCGTCAGCAGGCCGATCATCAGCGTCACGCCGATAAAGCGCGGCACGCGGCGGCGCTGGAGCCAGTCCACGCCCGGCGTGAGAATGTACGCAAAAATGAACGCGAACAGGAAGGGCGTGAGCACCGGCGCCAGCGCCACGATGGCGGCGAACAGGCCGGCGGCCACGACCACCCAGATCAGGATACGTTTGGAGTCTGGCGAGAGCAGGGGAGCGTTCATCGAAAGGGTCCGGAAACCGCCGGGCGGGCAACTTTGGCCGGTCTGGTGACCGGGTGTCGCCGCGAAACTGGTAGCCGGGAGCCTGTATCCGTTAAAATCGCGATTCTAACGGACTCGCGCCCGCCCTCCGTGGCGCCGGGCGCCGTAATCCACACTTTACCTCGTCAAAGACAAGCAGGATCTCATGAGCGCATCCCAGAACGCCGGCCAGGCAGGCCTTTCCTACCGCGATGCCGGTGTTGACATCGACGCCGGCGACGCGCTGGTAGACCGCATCAAGCCGTTCGCCAAGCGCACCATGCGTGAAGGCGTGATGGCCGGTATCGGCGGATTCGGCGCGCTGTTCGAACTCTCGAAGAAGTTCCAGGAGCCGGTGCTGGTATCCGGCACGGACGGCGTGGGCACCAAGCTCAAGCTGGCATTCCAGCTGAACCGCCACGACACCGTGGGCCAGGATCTGGTGGCGATGAGCGTCAACGACATCCTGGTGCAGGGCGCCGAGCCGCTGTTCTTCCTCGACTACTTCGCCTGCGGCAAGCTGGACGTGGACACGGCTGCCACTGTGATCCAGGGTATCGCCCACGGCTGCGAACTGGCCGGCTGCGCGCTGATCGGCGGCGAGACCGCCGAGATGCCGAGCATGTACCCGGACGGCGAGTACGACCTGGCCGGCTTCGCGGTGGGCGCCGTGGAAAAGCGCAAGATCATCGACGGCAGCACGATCATCCCGGGCGACGTGGTGCTGGGCCTGGCCTCGTCGGGCGCGCATTCGAACGGTTACTCGCTGGTGCGCAAGATCATCGACGTGGCGAAGCCGGACCTGAACGCCGACTTCCACGGCCAGCGCCTGCAGGACGCCATCATGGCGCCGACGCGCATCTACGTGAAGCCGCTGCTCTCGCTGATCGAGACGCTGCCGGTCAAGGGCATGGCCCACATCACCGGTGGCGGCCTGACCGAGAACGTGCCGCGCGTGCTGGCCGACAACGTCACCGCCGTGATCCAGAAGGATGCCTGGACCCTGCCGCCGCTGTTCCAGTGGCTCCAGGAGCAGGGCCGCGTGGCCGATGCGGAAATGCACCGCGTGTTCAACTGCGGCATCGGCATGGTCGTGATCGTGGCGAAGGAAGACGCCGAACGCGCCATCCGTCACCTCCAGGCGGCTGGCGAAGCCGTGTGGCAGATCGGCGAAATCCGCGAACGCGAGGAAGGCCAGGCCCAGACCGTGGTGGTCTGAGCGCGGTCCGATCCTTCGCAGGATGGCAAAACGCCCGATGGCAACATCGGGCGTTTTTGTTTTTGGGCCTTGCTCGATGCAGGGGCGCAGCGCCTCAGGGCTGGCCGCCGAGCTTGGTTAGCGCATCCCCGGTCACGCGGCAGATGCGCCAGTCCGGCATCACGTCGGCCCCCATCGCCTGATAGAAATCGATCGATGGCTGGTTCCAGTCCAGCACCGACCATTCGAAGCGGCCGCAGCCGCGCGCCAGGGCAATGCCGGCCAGATGGCGCAGCAGCGCCTTGCCCAGCCCGTGGCCGCGCCATGCCGGCTCCACGAACAGGTCTTCGAGGTACAGGCCCGGCTTGGCCAGGAAGGTGGAGAAATTGTGAAAGAACAGCGCGAAGCCGACCGCCTGCCGGCCAGCCGCCGTCTCCACCTCCACCAGCACTGCCTCGGCGTGCGGGCGGTCGCCGAACAGCGCGTTCTGGATTTTTTCCGGCGTGGCTTCGACCAGATGGGTCAGCTTTTCGTACTCGGCCAGCGCGGCGATCAGGCGGAACAGTGTGGCGCTGTCCGCGGGCGCGGCAGGGCGGATGGCGAAGGCAGTCATGGGAGCGGTAGTGGGCAGCAATGGTGCGAAGGAAAGCGGCAATCCTACCCCAACATCCCCGCCAGCCGGGCCACCTGGGCCACGTAGTCCGGGGCGAGGCAGTCCACGCTCACACGCTCTGGCGTGCTGCGCAGCCAGGTGAGCTGGCGCTTGCAGAGCTGGCGCGTGGCGGCGATGCCGCGCTCGCGCATGGCGGCGGCGTCGCAGGCGCCGTCGAGGTACTCCCACACCTGCCGGTAGCCCACACAGCGCATCGACGGCAGGCCGAGATGCAGGTCGCCGCGCGCGCGTAGCCGCTGCACCTCGTCGATCAGGCCGCCGGCCAGCATCGCATCGAATCTTTCCGAGATCCGTGCGTGCAGCACCGCGCGATCCGACGGTTCCAGCGCGATCACACGGTAGCGCGCATCGGCCGCGCCGGTGAAGGTGCGGGCGTCGGCCTGCCGGGCCAGCAGCGCGGACATCGGCTGCCCGCTCAATCGGAAAATCTCCAGCGCGCGCTGGATGCGCTGCGCATCGTTGGGCGCCAGCCGGGCGGCGGTGACCGGGTCCACCTCGGCCAGCATCGCGTGCAGCGCCGGCCAGCCGCGTTCGGCCGCCAGCGCGTCGAGTTCGGCCCGGAGCGTGGCGTCGGCCTGCGGCAGGTCATTGAGTCCCTGCGTCAGCGCCTTGTAATAGAGCATGGTCCCGCCCACGATCAGCGGCGCCCGGCCGCGCGCGCGGATTTCGCCGATCAGCCGCTCGGCATCGGTGACGAACTGCGCAGCGGAGTAGCTATCGGCCGGATCGATGATGTCGATCAGGTGGTGCGGCACGCTGGCCAGTTCGTCGCGCGTGGGCTTGGCGGTGCCGATGTCCATCTCGCGATAGACCAGCGCGGAATCGAGGCTGATGATCTCCACCGGCGTGCGCGCAGCCAGTGCCAGCGCGGCGGCGGTCTTGCCGGAAGCGGTGGGGCCGAGCAGGCAGACGACGGGCGGATGGCCAGAAGGCAAGGCAGACATCGACGAACCGTTACTGGCCACGCAGGAACAGCCGGTCCAGCTCGGCCACGGTGAGCTGCACCCAGGTGGGGCGGCCGTGGTTGCATTGGTCGGCGCGCTCGGTCTGCTCCATCTGGCGCAGCAGCGCGTTCATCTCTTCCAGCGTGAGCTTGCGATTGGCGCGCACGGCGCTGTGGCAGGCCAGCGTGGCGAGCAGCTCGTTCTGGCGCTCGGCCAGCACGCGCGAGCCGCCGTAGGACTGCAGGTCGCGCAGTACATCGCGCGCGAGCGCCTCGGCATCGGCCTGCTTGAGCAGCGCGGGAATGGCCCGCACGGCCAGCGTGGTCGGGGAGACCGGGGCGATGTCGAAGCCGAGCAGGGTCAGCGTCTCCTGATGTTCCTCGGCTGCGCCAATCTCGACCGGGTTGGCCGGCAGCGTGACCGGGATCAGCAGCGGCTGCACGGCCAGTTCGCGCGCTTCGAGCGCGGTCTTGATCTGCTCGTACAGGATGCGCTCGTGCGCGGCATGCATGTCCACCAGCACCAGCCCGCGCGCATTCTGCGCCAGCACGTAGATGCCGTGGAGCTGGGCCACCGCGTAGCCGAGCGGATGATTGGCCTCGTCGGCTTCGGCGCCGTCCGCGTCGTGCTGGACGAAGGGCGATGTAGCGCCCATCGGCAGGCGGTCTAGCAGGCTGGGCGGTTCGTCGGCGCGGGCAGCCTGGGCATCGGCCAGCCAGGCGGGCGGCTGCGTGGATGGCTGCCAGGCGCGGCCGGCGCCATCGCCGGTGGCCTCGCGCACCATGCCGAGGTAGGCCTGGCGCGGCTGGGCAATGCCGAGTTCGGTCTGGCGGCCTGCGGAGTAATTGACCCACTGCGGTGCGGCGCCGGGCACGCCGCCGCTGCCCATCGGGCGGGCGGTCGGCATCGCGGCGCTGTCCACCGCGTCGGTATGCAGGCTGTCGCCCTGTTCGCCGGCCTGCCGCGCCAGGCAGCGCTGCACGGCGTGGTAGACGAACTGGTGCACCGCGCGGGATTCGCGGAAGCGCACCTCGATCTTCGACGGATGCACGTTCACATCGACCATTTCCGGCGGCAGGTCCAGGCACAGCACGTACGACGGGAAACGGTCGCCATGCAGGACGTCCTGATAGGCGCTGCGCACGGCGTGGTTGAGCAGCTTGTCGCGCACAAACCGGCCGTTGACGAAGAAATACTGCTGGTCCGGCCGCCCCCGGGACGCCGTGGGCAGCCCCGCGAAGCCATACAGGTGCAGCGTGCCGGCTTCCTCGTCCAGCGCCAGCCGGGCGCGTGCGAAGTCGGTGCCCAGCACCTGCGCGGTGCGCGTGGCCACGTCGCCGCCGTTCCAGTGCTCGAGCGGCTTGCCGTTGTGATGGACCGAAATCGTGACATCGGGCCGCGCCAGCGCCGCCCGCCGGATCATCTCCAGGCAGTGTCCCAGCTCGGTTTGTTCCGTTTTGAGGAACTTTCGGCGCGCTGGCGTGTTGAAGTACAGGTGCTGCACATCGACCATCGTGCCGACCCCGCCCGAGGCGGGCTGGAGGTGGCCGGTGTCGGCGCTGACCTGGGTGGCATGGGCGGCATCGGCGGTGCGGCTGGTCAGCACGAGGTGCGAGACCGACGCGATGGACGCGAGCGCCTCGCCCCGGAAGCCGAGCGTGAGCACGGATTCCAGTTCGTCGAGCGAGGCGATCTTGCTGGTGGCGTGGCGCGTGAGGGCCACGGGCAGTTCGTTGGCCGGAATGCCGCAGCCGTTGTCCGTGATGACCATGCGCCGCACGCCGCCCTCCTCGAGCCGGATGGCCAGCTGCGTGGCGCCGGCATCGAGTGCATTTTCGAGCAGTTCCTTGACCACCGAGGCGGGCCGTTCCACCACTTCGCCGGCGGCGATCTGGCTGATCAACTGGTCCGGCAGGGCGCGGATGGGGCGGCTGGGCTGGGTGGTGCGGAGGGCGTCGGCAGGCATGCGGCGATTATACGTGCGGCCGGACACCTTTTCGGCACACTTCGGCCCGCCGGGTGACGGACTCGCCCGGCGGCTCTTGTATCATGGGGACCTTCTTCTAGGGGATCAGTTTGGACACCGTATTGCAACTGCTGGACATGGTCCTGCACATCGACAAATTCCTCGGCCAGTTCGTTCAGGACTATGGCGTCTGGGTGTACGGCATCCTGTTCGCCATCGTCTTTGCCGAGACCGGCCTGGTGGTGCTGCCGTTCCTGCCCGGCGACTCGCTGCTGTTCATTGCCGGCGCGATGTGCGCCACCGGCGCGATGAACGAGTGGGTGCTCTGCGGGCTGCTGCTGGTGGCCGCGATCACGGGCAATACGGTCAACTACTTCGTGGGGAGCTGGATCGGGCCGAAGGTGTTCGACCACCAATGGCGCTTCCTGGACCAGAAGGCGCTGCGCAAGACGCATGACTTCTATGAGCGGCACGGCGGCAAGACCCTGGTGATGGCGCGCTTCATCCCGATCGTACGGACCTTCGCGCCGTTCGTGGCGGGGGTGTCGCAGATGACGTTCGCGCGCTTCCAGATGTTCAACGTGCTTGGCGCGGTGGCCTGGGTCTGCGGGCTGGTGTTCGCCGGCTACTTCTTCGGCAATCTGCCCTTTATCAAGCAGTACCTGAACCTGATCGTGCTGGCGGGCATTGGCGCGGCGGTGGTGCCGCTGGTGCTGGGCGGGCTGTGGAAGCTGGTGCGCGGCAAGCCGCGCGCCCGCGCGGATCTCAAGGACTGATCCCGGAATTTAACTGAGGCTGCGGCTCATCATCCGCAGCGCCGGCATGCGGTCGCGGATCTGAGTGGTGTCGGCCGCATCGGGGCGGGCCTGGACGTAGGCTTCCAGGTCCTCCAGCGCCGGCCGGAAGCACTCCAGGTTGGCATAGGCCAGCCCCCGGTCGCGCACTTCCTCGATCGAATTCGGCAACAGGATCACCAGGCGGTTCTGCACCGCCAGCAGCCGTTGCCAGCGCGACTCCTGCAGGTAGATCGCCTTCAGGTTGCGCAGCAGGCGGGCGACGATCTCGCGGTGGCTCGCCACCTGCAGGAACAGCCCCAGCGGCACCTGGTTCGGGTCCGAAATCCCCTCCCGTTCGAGGTAGGGGTCCAGCATCTCCTGCAGTTGCTCCTTCGACAGCGTCTCCCCGGTGAGCGGGTCCAGCACCACCTCGCCGGCGGGGATGGTCATGCGCACGAGGAAATGATTCGGGAACGACACGCCCTTGAGCGGCAGCCCGATCTGCTGCCCCAGCTCCATATAGAGCACGGCCAGCGTGATCGGAATGCCGCGCCGCTGGCGCAGCACCACGTTCAGGTAGGAATTGTCCGGATCGTAGTAGTCGTTGGCGTTGGCGCCGAAACCGAGATCGCGGTAGAAGAAATGATTGAGCAGGCGCAGGCGCTGGATGGCGGGCGTGCCCTCGGCGATCCGCCGCTTGAGCCGCAGCGCCAGTACGTCGAGCGAGGCCAGTTCGGCTTGGAGGTCGAGGTCCGGGTACGCGTCCTGGGCGATGGAGAGCGCGGTTTCCGTCAGCGGGATGCCGTTTTCGTCGGCCACGAGGCTGGCGAAGTAATCCAGGACTTTCGTGGATGTCATTGCGGGTTCCTGACTAGCCGGCGCGGCGCCGGAAGGCGGCGTAACGCAGCCCCATGATCCACAGTGTACCGAAGTAGACCACCGCCGCAAGTACCAGGCACGATGCCATCAGCGCGATGCGCGCAAGCGGCGTGGCGCCCATGGCCACCCAGTCGAAGTTCCGGGCAAACCACAGCAGCATGCCCGCCAGGATCAGCACCGCCGCGAGCAGCCGGGCGAGGAACAGGCCCCAGCCCGGGGCCGGCCGGTAGAAACCGCGCCGGCGCAGGCCGAAGAACAGCAGCAGGGCGTTGACCGTGGCGCCGAAGCTGATCGACAGCGCCAGCCCGGCGTGGCCCAGCAGCGGCACGAAGACATAGTTCGAAGCCTGCGTGATGACCAGCACCAGCAGCGCGATCTTGACCGGCGTGCGGATGTCCTGCCGCGCGTAGAAGCCCGGCGTCAGGATCTTGATCAGGATCAGCGCCACCAGGCCGGCGCCGTACGACACCAGCGCCTGGCGCGTCATTTCCACCGCGTGGGCGTCGAACTTGCCATAGTGGAACAGCACGGCCGTCAGCGGCGTGCCGAACACAAACAGGCCCACGGCGGCGGGCACGGCCAGCAGGAAGGTCAGGCGCAGGCCCCAGTCGAGCAGGCCCGAGTACTCCTCGCGGTCGTCCGTGGCGCTGGCGCGCGAGAGGCTCGGCAGCAGGATGGTGCCCAGCGCCACGCCCAGCAGCGCGGTCGGGAATTCCATCAGGCGGTCCGCATAGGTCAGGTACGAGACGCTGCCGGCGGCCAGGTGCGAGGCGATATTCGTGTTGATGATCAGGCTGATCTGCGCCACCGACACGGCCAGCAGCGCCGGCAGCATCTGGCGGATCACACGCCGCACGCCGGCATCCGACCAGGCCGCGCGCAGGTTGAACGAGAGCCGCGGCATCACGCCAAGCCGGCGCAACGCCGGTACCTGGATGACCAGCTGGAGCACGCCGCCCGCCAGCACGCCCCAGGCCTGGGCATAGATCGGCTGGCTCATGTGCGGGCCGACGAACAGCGCCGCCACGATCAGGCACAGGTTCAGCAGCACCGGCGTGAAGGCCGGCACGGCGAAGTTGCGCCAGGTATTGAGGATGCCCGACGCCAGCGCCACCATCGAGATCAGGCCGATGTAGGGAAACATGACGCGCGTCATGAACACGGCCGCGTTGTAGGTCTCGGAATCGCCCCGGAAGCCGGTTGCTACCACCGTCATCACGACCGGGGCGCCGATCACGCCCAGCACGGACACCGCTACGAGTACCCAGGACATCACCGTGGCCACCGCGTCGATCAGGTGGCGGGTCTCGTCCGGCCCGCGCTTGCCGTGGTATTCATTCAGGATCGGCACGAAAGCCTGCGAGAATGCGCCCTCGGCAAAGACCCGGCGCAGCAGGTTGGGTATACGGAACGCCACATTGAAGGCGTCGGTCATGTCCGAGGCACCGAAGGCCCGGGCAATCAGGATTTCGCGCACCAGCCCTGTGACGCGGGAGAGCATGGTCAGGCTGCTGATGGTGGCGAGCGCTTTGAGCAGGTTCAAGATGGGCCGTGAAAGTTGCTGCGGCGCCACGTATGAGGCGGGGGCCGGCTGGGAATGTGGCGGCTATTATACGGATCGGGCCGCGCGGCAAGGCCAGGATGCGGCAGGTGCGTATCGGTCTTGCCCACCGCGCCGGCATGTGTGTATAATCGCCGATTCGCAAAGGACAGTCGCGTTCCGGATTCGTGTGTCAGAGCATCCCGGGTCGCACGATGTGACTTAATTGTTGCGTCCCAAATCATTGCGTCGCCCCGGGCGCGCATTCTGAATTCAGGAAGAAATTACATGGCAAATTCCGCACAAGCCCGCAAGCGCGCGCGCCAGGCCGTCACCCAGAACGCTCACAACTCCAGCCTGCGTTCGCGCCTGCGCACCGCCGTCAAGGCCGTTCGCAAGGCAATCGACGCTGGTGACAAGGCCGCCGCTGCCGAGATCTTCAAGCAGTCGCAGACCGTGATCGACAGCATCGCCGACAAGAAGATCGTGCACAAGAACAAGGCTGCACGTCACAAGTCGCGCCTGTCGGCTGCTATCAAGTCGATGGCTGCCTGATTGCCGCATGGGCCGCTCCGGCGGTCCTGTTGCAGTCCAAGGAGTACGCAGTGCGCCGGATCGGCATCGGTCCGGTATGAAAAAAGCTCGTCATCGCGACGAGCTTTTTTGCGTTCTGGCGCCAGCCTGGCCCGGGTGTCCGGGCCGGCCAGGGACCTTCAGTCGTTCAGGAAGCAGGCTTCCACCACCTGGAGGTTGTTGTCACGGGCGAAGTTGAGGACGAAGTCGAGCGCCTTCGGTTCGATGTCGCGCAGGCGGGTATCGACCACGACGTTTTTCACGCCGGCGACGATCACGGGCCGCACATAGGGCGAGTAGGTCAGGCGGGGGTCGCCGGTGTCGCCCTCTGGGCGAAATTGCGCCATCACGCCGCATAGCCGCTCCGCCCAATCGCTCGGTCGAAAGGTCTTGCCTTCCTTGGTGACGCCTTGGATGAAGTATTCGCGAACGTTGGGGGTGGTCATGGGACTGCGGGGATAAGACGGTGACTCGACGGTAAACCCGCTGGACGGGCGCCCGTTTGACGTGTCCGGCTGGCGATTGGTTCGCACGCATCCGGATGGGAGAGCGGGGCGCTTTGTCTGCGGGGGCACTTTTGATGCCGACGGCGGGCGGTGGCATGGGTATGCCGGGGCCCCGCGTGAATCAGCCAGTATTATATCTTATATAAGACCTGCGCATAGGGGCGAATCCTGTCGGGAAGCTGTCAGCGGGCGCATGCGGGCGGGTCTGCCCGGGCTCGCCAAAGCTGAAATAATCCCTTATGATTCTTGCAATTACATTGCGTAAGCGACGCGAAAGGCGGCTCCGCGACACGCTCCGACCCTCAGGGACAGCCAGTTCCGGCTTCCGGGTTGCGTGTCCTGATCGAGCCGCCTTCTTTGTTTTATGAGCCCAACCCCGATCAAGCATTACCTCCAGTTCAGCGATTTCGGACCCGAAGAGTACGAATACCTGCTGGACCGCGCGCGGATCCTCAAGGCCAAGTTCAAGAACTACGAGACATGGCACCCGCTGCACGACCGCACGCTGGCCATGATCTTCGAGAAGAATTCCACGCGCACGCGCCTGTCGTTCGAAGCCGGCATCCACCAGCTTGGCGGCCATGCGGTGTTCCTGAACACGCGTGACTCCCAGCTGGGCCGTGGCGAGCCGATCGAGGACGCCGCCCAGGTGATCTCGCGCATGGTGGACATCATCATGATCCGCACGTTCGGCCAGGAGATCCTGGAGCGCTTTGCCGCGCATTCGCGCGTGCCGGTCATCAACGGGCTTACCAACGAATACCATCCGTGCCAGGTGCTGGCCGATATCTTCACCTACATCGAGCAGCGCGGCAGCATTGCGGGCAAGACCGTGGCGTGGATCGGCGATGCCAATAACATGGCGTACACCTGGATCCAGGCCGCCGAGCGTCTGGGTTTCACGTTCCATTTCTCGGCCCCGCCGGGGTATCAGCTCGAGCCGGCCATGGTGCCGGCCACGGCCGCGCACCTGGTCAAGGTGTTCGATAATCCGCTCGATGCCTGCCAGGGCGCGCACCTGGTGACCACCGATGTCTGGACCAGCATGGGCTTCGAGGCCGAGAACGACGTGCGCAAGCGCGCGTTCCAGGACTGGATGGTGACCACGGCGATGATGGACCGCGCCACCGATGACGCGCTGTTCATGCACTGCCTGCCCGCCCACCGTGGCGAGGAAGTGGAAGCGGCGGTCATCGACGGCCCGCGCAGCGTGGTCTGGGAGGAAGCCGAGAACCGCCTCCACGTGCAGAAGGCGCTGATGGAATTCCTGCTCTGCGGCCGTTACTGAACACCGCGCCACACCCGACGAAATGGGGCCTGCAAGGGCCCCGTTTTTACGTCCGCCGTCATTCGGCCAAATTCCGGTCAAGTCAATCGATATCCGTCCAAATCCCTGAGGAGAGTGAACAAATGAGTCAGTTCGACAATGTTTCCGTGGTCAAGAAGGCCAACCTGTACTTTGACGGCAAGTGCGTGAGCCACACGGTGGTGTTTCCCGATGGCACGCGCAAGACGCTGGGCGTGATCTTCCCGGCCACGCTGAACTTCAACACGGGCGCGCCGGAGATCATGGAGATCAACGGCGGCAGCTGCCGCGTGCGTCTGGCTGGCTCGGAAGAATGGAAGACCTATGGCGCGGGCCAGCAGTTCGACGTGCCGGGCAACAGCAATTTCGATATCGAAGTGACCGAGACGCTGGACTACGTCTGCCACTTTGGCTGATTTGCCGGGGTGAGGGGGCCGCGCGGCGGCCTCAGAGGATCACCGGCTCCGGCTCGATCCGCACGCCGAAACGCGCCTGGACCGTATCGGCGATGCGGTCCGCCAGCTTGAGCAGCGCGGCACCCGTGCCGCCGCCGTGGTGCACCAGCACCAGCGCCTGCTTGCCGTAGACGCCCACCGGGCCGTCATCGAACCCCTTGAACCCGCATTGATCGATCAGCCAGCCCGCCGCGAGCTTGTACCCGCCGTCGGGCTGTGGATAACTGACCAGCGACGGGTGCGCGGCCAGCAGCGCGTTGCGCAGCGCGGCATCGACCACGGGATTCTTGAAGAAACTACCAGCATTGCCGATCTGGGCGGGGTCCGGCAGTTTGCGCGAGCGGATGGCCACCACGGCGTCGCGGACCTGGGCCGCATCGGGCGTGGCCACCGACTCCAGTTCCCGCGCCAGTTCGCCATAGTTGAGCACCGGCGCCCACGCCTTCGGCAGGCGCAGGGTGACGGCCGTGATCAGGTAGCGGTCGCGCCCGTTGCGCTTGAAAAGGCTGTCCCGGTAGCCGAAGGCGCATTGTTCGCGGTCCAGAGTGACGAAGGCGCCAGTCTGGCGATCATGGGCGCGCAGGCTGGCGAAGCGCTCGCGCAGCTCCACGCCATAGGCGCCGATGTTCTGGATCGGCGCCGCGCCGGCCGTGCCGGGGATCAGGGCGAGGTTTTCCAGCCCGGGCAGGCCGTCCGCGATGGTGCGGCCTACCAGCCCGTGCCAGTTCTCGCCGGCACCGGCGGTGACCAGCCAGCCGTCGCCGTCATCCACCACCGCGTAGCCGGGGATTTCCATCAGCAGCACCAGCGCGTCGAGGTCGCCGGTCAGCACCACATTGCTGCCGCCGCCCAGCACCACCAGCGGCAAGCCCTGCGCGCGCGGGTCGGCCAGCGCGGCCAGCAGGTCGGCTTCGGTGCGAATGTGGGCCGCGAGGCGCGCCCGGACATCGAAACCGAATGTATTGTGCCGGCGCAGGGGATAGAATTCGTGGAAATCTGCCATCAAGGGAAGGGTTTGCGGCCGCCGCGGCGGGCGACCCGGACTGCGGGGTAGGCCCGATTATACGTAGGAGAATCGAAAATGCCGTCGTTCGACGTAGTGTGTGAAGCCAATATGGTGGAAGTGAAGAACGCCGTGGAGCAGTCCAACAAGGAAATTTCCACGCGCTTCGACTTCAAGGGCTCCGACGCCCGTGTGGAACAGAAAGAAGGCGAGTTGACCGCGTTTGCCGATGATGACTTCAAGCTCGGCCAGGTCAAGGACGTGCTCATCAACAAGATGGCCAAGCGCAACGTGGACGTGCGCTTCCTCGACTACGGCAAGACCGAGAAGATGAGCGGCGACAAGCTCAAGCAGGTCATCACGATCAAGAAGGGCGTGACTGGCGATCTGGCCAAGAAGATCGTCCGCATGATCAAGGACAGCAAGATCAAGGTGCAGGCCAGCATCCAGGGCGACGCCGTGCGCGTCTCCGGCACCAAGCGCGACGACCTGCAGTCGGTGATCGCGCTGCTGCGCAAGGATGTTTCGGACGCGCCGCTGGACTTCAACAACTTCCGCGACTAAGCGCCCGCCGGCGCGGCGTCTGCGCCGCGCCCGGGAACGTGTGATTGCGCCGGCTTATTGCGCCATCTTATTGCGTCTGCCGCGCCTGCGGCAGACCGCCGATCTTCGCGCCCGGCTTGATGCCCTTCTGCGCGAACCACCCCTTGTTCATCTCGAGCGCATAGCGCACCGCCGCGCGCGGGCAGTGGTTGTCCTCGCTCTGCGGGGCCATGTCCTCGATGTTCACGATGCTGCCGTCGTCGGCCAGGAAGGCAATCGAGAGCGGCAGGTTCGTGTTCTTCATCCAGAAGCAGTGACCGGCTTTTTCATCGAAAACGAATAGCATGCCGGCGTTGGCGGGCATGGTCTTGCGATACATCAGGCCGCGCTCGCGCGCCTCGGGCGAGGCGGCCACCTCGGCCTGGATGGCATACATGCCGGCCGTCAGCGAAATCACGGGCAGCGCGGCCTGGGCCTGGGCGAGGCTGGCGAGGGACGTCAGCGCGGCGGCGCCGGCGGCCAGCAGAATCTTGGGCACGAGTTGCATGGCTTGGGAGGGGATTTGGAAGTTCGACCGCCGAGAGCATAGCGCAGCCCGGCGCCCCCGCGCTTGCGCGGACGCACCGGCGCATGAAAAAAGGCAGGCCGCCGATGCGCGCCTGCCTTTCCGATGGGCGGCACGCCGGGCTTGCGCCGGGCCGCCGCAGCACCGCCCTTATTGGGTGGTAGTTGCCGAAGGTGCCTTCTTGGTGGAGGCGTGCTTCGCGTGCTTCTTCTTGCTGGTCTTCGCGGGCTTGGCGGCTTCCTTGGCGGCCGGTGCGGTGTCCGTGGCGGGAGCGGCCGGAGCCTGGGCAAACGCGCCAGTGGCGAACAGTCCGACAACCAGGGCAGCGATCAGTTTTTTCATTGCGAGTACCTCAAAGTGGGTTCTGCGTAAGGGATTCGACGGGGCGGTGCCTGGCCCGTCTGCCCACTGAAACGGCGTGCGCAATCGTGCCGTTGACGTTGTGCTTGTCACTATTTGTAACGGCGCCTTACCGGTGGCCGGGCTTGCGGGCGTGTTTGCAGGCGAGGGGACGGCTTCGGCGACGGCTGCGGCAGCCCGAGCATGGCCGGATCGATCTCGCACCAGGCGCCCGGCGCCAGTCCCAGCTCGGGCAAGGCCAGCGCGCCGATGCCCACGCGCACCAGCCGCAGCGTGGGAAACCCCACGGCGGCGGTCATCCGCCTGACCTGGCGGTTCTTGCCTTCGCGGATCTGCAATTCCACCCAGGTGGCGGGAATGGCCGCACGGAAGCGGATCGGCGGATCGCGCGTCCAGAGCCAGTGGGGTTCGTCGATGATGCGCGCCGAAGCCGGCAGCGTACGGAAATCGCCTAGATCGACGCCGGCGCGCAGCGCGGCCAGCGCGGTGGCATCGGGCACCCCCTCGACCTGGGCCAGATAGGTCTTGGCCAGCTTGTGGTGCGGGTCCGCGATGCGGGCCTGGAGCGCGCCATCATCGGTCAGCAGCAGCAGGCCCTCGCTGTCGGCGTCCAGCCGGCCGGCCGGATAGACGCCGGGCACGCGCACGCAGTCCGCCAGCGTTGGCCGCGTAGGATGCGCGGAGAACTGGCTCATCGTGTTGAACGGCTTGTTCAGGGCAATCAGGGTCATGGGCGCGAAGTATGCCAGCCGCCGGCCTGCAGCGGCAGCGGCCCGATTTGGCGAATCCCAAATCCATGTTGCATAATAATGAGACTAGTCTTATGTCTTATATAAGACTCATTTGACAATATCCATGCTGACCGAGCGGCGCGGCGGGGTTCCCCTCTACAATGCTTCGCATCAGTCACGCATTGGCACTGCCGGGCACTGGCCGGGCAGCGACACAACCCGCAAGTGGAGACGTTCATGTACCAGCACATCAAGGTCCCGGCAGGCGAGAAGATCACGGTCAACGCCGATTCCTCGCTCAACGTGCCGGACAATCCCATCATTCCGTACATCGAGGGCGACGGCACGGGTGTGGATATCACCCCGGTGATGCTCAAGGTGGTGGACGCCGCCGTGGCAAAGGCCTACGGCGGCAAGCGCAAGCTGGCCTGGATGGAGATCTACGCCGGCGAGAAGTCCACGCGCCTCTATGGCCCGGACGTGTGGCTGCCGGACGAGACCCTGCAGGTGGTGAAGGACTACGTGGTGTCGATCAAGGGCCCGCTGACCACCCCGGTGGGTGGTGGCATCCGCTCCCTGAACGTGGCGCTGCGCCAGCAACTCGACCTCTACGTCTGCCTGCGCCCGGTGCGCTACTTCAAGGGTGTGCCCTCGCCGGTGCGCGAGCCGGAGAAGATCGACATGGTGATCTTCCGAGAGAATTCGGAAGATATCTATGCCGGTATCGAATGGGAAGCGGGCAGCGAAGGCGCGAAGAAGCTGATCAAGTTCCTGCAGGACGAGATGGGCGTCAAGAAAATCCGATTCCCGGAGACATCGGGCATCGGCGTGAAGCCTGTGTCGCGCGAGGGCACCCAGCGGCTGGTGCGCAAGGCAATCCAGTATGCCATCGACAACGACAAGCCGTCGGTCACGCTGGTGCACAAGGGCAACATCATGAAGTTCACCGAGGGTGGCTTCCGTGACTGGGGCTACGAACTGGCGCTGCAGGAATTCGGCGCGGAACTGGTCGATGGCGGTCCGTGGTGCAAGCTGAAGAACCCGAAGACGGGCCGGGACATCGTCATCAAGGACGCCATTGCCGATGCCTTCCTGCAGCAGATCCTGCTGCGTCCGGCCGAGTACTCGGTCATCGCCACGCTCAACCTGAATGGCGATTATGTCTCCGACGCGCTGGCGGCCCAGGTGGGCGGCATCGGCATTGCGCCGGGCGCGAATATGTCCGACACGGTGGCCATGTTCGAGGCTACCCACGGCACCGCGCCGAAATATGCCGGCAAGGACTATGTGAATCCGGGCTCGGAGATCCTCTCGGCGGAAATGATGCTGCGCCACATGGGCTGGACCGAAGCAGCCGACCTGATCATCGCGTCGATGGAAAAATCGATCCAGTCGAAAAAGGTGACCTACGACTTCGCACGGCTGCTGGAAGGCGCCACGCAGGTATCCTGCTCGGGGTTCGGGCAGGTGATGATTGACAATATGTAAGGATGTTTCGGGCCTCATCGGCCGATTCCAAGCAAAGAACCCCGGTGGCTGACAGGCGACCGGGGTTTTTTGTTGGCTTGGGGGAGTGCCACAGCACGCCCTCGCTGTATGGTGGCGTGGTCAGGCTGCCGGTGTAGACGGCATGGCCCCTTCTGGCGGTTGACCTCGCCATCCGCTACAACATCAGAATTCGGTGTTTTACGAGGAGATCGTCATGGATGACCCGTTTCGCCGCACGGCGCTTGGTGCCGCGCTGTTCTACAAGGATCCGCTGACCGCGCTCGACTGGCTCGAACGCGCGTTTGGCTTCGAGCGCGTGATGGTGATTACCGACAAGGAAGGCCATCTCGTGCATTCGGAAATGCGCTATCGCGACAGCTACCTGATGGTGGGCAGCGAGTGGGCCGACTACACGGCCAGCCCGGCGTCGGTCGGCGGCAAGAACACGCAGGCGGTGCATGTGCACATGCCGGATGGGCTTGACGAGCATTGCGAGCGGGCGCGTGCCGCCGGTGCGGTGATCGTACGGGAGCCGGAAGACCAGTTCTACGGCGACCGCGTCTATTCGGCGCGCGACCCGGAAGGGCATGTCTGGAGTTTCGGGCAGTCGGTGCGCAAGGTCAGCCGCGAGGCGGCCGAGCTGGCCAGCGGGCTGAACATAGAGGGGTGGACCGGCTGACGCAAGCCACGCCGACCGTACAAAGCAAGACGCCCGGCTCTCACCGGGCGTCTTGTTGGATGCGTGGCGTATCGCTTGTGAACCGCTACTGCAGCGTGCCGCGCTGGCGGGCCAGCGTGGCACAGGATCCCGTTCCGGGGGAGCGCGTCCCCCCGCATCCGTTTGACCGCCGCGGCTCTGGGGCCCGTGCGGTCGCGGCGCGACTTTTACTGTGCGTCCTGGATATTCGTGGCCTGCTTGCCCTTAGGGCCCTGCACCACCTCGAACACCACGCGCTGGCCTTCCTTCAGCGTCTTGAAACCCGCCATCTGGATCGCCGAAAAGTGCGCAAACAGTTCTTCCTCGCCATCGTCCGGCTTGATAAAACCGAAACCCTTGGCGTCATTGAACCATTTGACGATACCGCTAGCCATAAACTCCCCCAACGAAAAAACAGATTTTCAAGCGGGGAAACCTGTGGCCAGCCGCATGACGCCGGCACGCCCGCCGGGCCGGTCCTTGTCGGATGCGGCCGGTGGGAATCGCCAGGTCTTGTGGAGCGCGTGGCAAGACATTGCGATCCGCCTGATAATCAGGTGGAACACGTCATGCCGACGCCGGTCGTGGGCCTCCCTGCTCACGGAATCATCCGGGCCGGCCTTGTACGTTTGGCTCGCCGGCCGGGCCTGGATGTGCGACCGATTTTTCTGGCAAACCACCATACTGTCAAGCTGGCAGATTCCCCACTCGGCGTAGGGTGTGGCGGGATTGAAACGGCCCGGAATGGTACCTTTGAGGAGGCGTGCAGCCCGCCCGAAGGCCGGGCGCGCCGTGCACCACGGACGTGCGGCGTAAGTCGTTTGCGGCATTTCCGTGCGTTCGGACACGTTGGAACTTTCCGAAGGTGTGGCCCTTGAATACGTGGCCATTTCCCCAAATTGCAGACTTGTGAGTAAGGGTTAGAATAAAGCCATGGCGACACGGCTGGCGAATACCCCACAACGCGAGACAGGCACCGTCATCGAACGGAAGGAGCAACAGCTCAAACCCCCGGCGATGTACAAGGTGGTCCTGCTCAACGACGACTACACACCGATGGAGTTCGTCGTGATGATCCTGCAGCAGTATTTCAGCAGGGACCGGGAAACGGCGACGCAGATCATGCTCACCGTCCACCGGGAAGGCAAGGGCGTTTGCGGTATCTACACGCGGGATATCGCAGCGACCAAGGTCGAGCTTGTATCAACCCATGCGCGGCAGGCGGGCCACCCGTTGCAGTGCGTGATGGAGGAAGCATGATTGCGCAAGAATTGGAAGTAAGCCTGCACATGGCTTTTGTCGAAGCCCGCCAGGCGCGCCACGAGTTCATTACCGTGGAACACCTGCTGCTGGCGTTGCTCGACAACCCGACGGCAGCCGAAGTGCTGCGCGCGTGCGCAGCCAACATCGAGGACTTGCGCACCAGCCTGAAGAACTTCATTGCCGATAACACCCCGGTCGTACCGGGGTCGGACGAGGTGGACACGCAACCCACGCTGGGCTTCCAGCGTGTGATCCAGCGCGCCATCATGCACGTGCAGTCCACGTCCAACGGCAAGAAGGAAGTCACCGGCGCGAATGTTCTGGTGGCTATCTTCGGCGAAAAGGACTCACATGCGGTCTACTACCTGCAACAGCAGGGGGTAACGCGCCTCGATGTCGTCAATTTCATCAGCCACGGCATCCGCAAGGACCAGTCCGAGCCGGCCAAGCACGGCGAGGGCAATGCCGAGGGCGAGGGCGGTGACGGCAAGGAAAGCCCGCTCGAGCAATACACCCAGAACCTGAACGCCCTGGCCAAGGCCGGCAAGATCGATCCGCTGATCGGCCGGGATTCCGAGGTGGAGCGCGTGGTGCAGGTGCTGTGCCGCCGACGCAAGAACAACCCGCTGCTGGTGGGCGAGGCTGGCGTGGGCAAGACCGCCATCGCCGAGGGCCTGGCGTGGCGCATCACCAAGAACGAAGTACCCGACATCCTGGAAAAGGCAGTCGTGTACTCGCTCGACATGGGCGCGCTGCTGGCCGGCACCAAGTACCGGGGCGATTTCGAGCAACGCCTGAAGGGTGTGCTGAAGTCGCTCAAGGACAATCCGAACGCGATCCTGTTCATCGACGAAATCCATACGCTGATTGGCGCGGGTGCCGCATCGGGCGGCACGCTGGACGCCAGCAACCTGCTCAAGCCGGCGCTGTCGTCGGGGGCGCTCAAGTGCGTTGGTGCGACCACGTTCACCGAATATCGCGGCATTTTCGAGAAAGATGCGGCGTTGTCGCGTCGTTTCCAGAAGATTGACGTGGTCGAGCCCTCCGTGGACCAGACCGTGCAGATTCTGCGCGGCCTGAAGTCGCGCTTCGAGGAGCACCACGGCGTCAAGTACGCGGCGGCGGCGCTGACTGCGGCCGCCGAGTTGTCGGCGCGCTTCATCACCGACCGTCATCTGCCGGACAAGGCCATCGATGTGATCGATGAGGCAGGCGCTGCGCAGCGTATCCTGCCGAAGTCGAAGCAGAAGAAGACCATTGGCAAGGGCGAGATCGAGGACATCGTCTCGCGCATCGCGCGCATCCCGCCGCAGAGCGTGAACCAGGACGACCGCAGCAAGCTGCAGACGCTGGATCGTGACCTGAAGTCGGTGGTGTTCGGGCAGGATCCGGCCATCGAGGCGCTGTCGTCGGCCATCAAGATGTCGCGGGCTGGCCTGGGCAAGACGGACAAGCCGATCGGCTCGTTCCTGTTCTCCGGCCCGACCGGCGTCGGCAAGACCGAAGTCGCCAAGCAACTCGCGTTCATCATGGGCATCGAGCTGCTGCGCTTCGACATGTCCGAATACATGGAACGCCACGCGGTCAGCCGGCTGATTGGCGCGCCTCCGGGCTATGTCGGCTTTGATCAGGGTGGTTTGCTGACTGAAGCTGTGACGAAGAAGCCGCACTGCGTGCTGCTGCTCGATGAGATCGAAAAGGCACATCCGGATATCTTCAATATCCTGCTGCAGGTGATGGACCATGGTGCGCTGACCGACAACAACGGCCGGCGCGCTGACTTCCGCAACGTGATCATCATCATGACCACGAACGCGGGGGCGGAAACCATGAACCGCGCCACGATCGGCTTCACGAGTGCGCGCGAGCAGGGCGACGAGATGGCTGACATCAAGCGCATGTTCACGCCGGAGTTCCGCAACCGCCTGGACGCGACCATCAGCTTCCGCTCGCTGGATGAGGAGATCATCCTGCGCGTGGTGGACAAGTTCCTGATGCAGCTGGAAGAGCAGCTGCATGAGAAGAAGGTGGAAGCGAGCTTCACCGAGAAGCTGCGCAAGTTCCTGGCCAAGAAGGGCTTCGATCCGCTGATGGGTGCGCGGCCGATGCAGCGCCTGATCCAGGACATGATCCGCAAGGCACTTGCCGACGAGCTGCTGTTCGGCAAGCTTGTGACCGGCGGCAAGGTGGTCGTGGACCTGGACGAGGGCGATCAGATCAAGCTGACGTTCTCCGAGGCTGATCCGGAACCGCCGGAAGCACCGGAAAGCGAACAGCGCGCCGAGGCCTGAATCTCTCACCGGGCTTGGCGGGCCGGCCTCAGTGCCGGCCCGTTTGTTCGTGGATTGTTCCATTTCTGGGCGATCAACGACGCCCGCGCCAGCAACGTGGGCGATCATCGGGCAAAATAGTGGGCGGCGGCGTGCCGCCCTTTCTTTTTTTGTACGCGGTCGGTTGACCGCCCAGCCTGAGTTATCGATGTCTTCTCCCGAACGCGCGCGGCTTCGCCGCCTGCTGCTCAAGACGCTGCCGATGGGGGCCCTGCCCACGTCCCTGGCGTCCTTCGCCGCCGTGACCCATGCCGAAACCGGTGCCGGGAACCGGCCGATTGCGATGGTGTTGCCGTTCCCGCCGGGTGGCAGCGTGGACATCGTGGCGCGCCAGTTGCAACCGGGGCTGAAGACTGGCCTCGGCCAGACCGTGGTGGTCGACAACAAGCCCGGCGCAGGCGGCCTGATCGCCAGCAGCACCGTGGCGCGCGCCAAGCCGGACGGCACGACGCTGCTGATGGCGTTCGATACGCACGCGATCAACCCATTTGCGTACAAGAACCTGCCGTACGACACCTTCAACGACTTCACGCCGATTACCCAGCTGGTGCGCTTTCCGCTGGTCATTGCCGCAAATCCGGCACTCGGCGCATCGAACGTCAAGGAATTGATCGAACTGGCCAAGGGCAAGCCGGGCGGCATTCGCTATGCCTCGTCGGGCATTGGCAGCCTGAACCAGCTGGCCGCCGAGGCACTGGCCACCGAGGCCGGCGTGCAGTTCCTCCACGTGCCCTACAAGGGCGGCGGCCCGGCTGTGCAGGCCGTGCTGGCGGGCGAGGTGGACGTGTTCTTCAGCAGCTTCGCGGCGGTGCAGGCGCACGTGGCGGCCAAGACCATCAAGGTGCTTGGCGTGACCGGCACGAGCCGCATCCGCCAGTTGCCGCAGGTGCCGACCGTGGCCGAGCAGGGCTTCAAGGGCTTCGAGGCGTATTCGTGGATCGGCGTGTTCGGCCCGGCCGGCATGCAGTCCGCCACGGTGACGCGGCTGCATGACGCGCTGGCGGAATCGATCCGCCAGCCCAAGGTGGTCGAGGCGTTGTCGGCCCAGGGTTTCGAGATCGCCGTGGGTACGCCGACGGACCTCGGCAACCTGGTGCGGCACGAGCACGACAAGTGGCAAGCCGTGGCCCGCAAGGCCAATATCCAGTTCGAATAAGCGATGACGGCTGTCTCCGAACCGTTTGACCACGCCGTGGTGGTCTGCGGCGATCTCGATACTGCCGCCGCCAATTGGCGTGCCCTTGGCTTCACATTGACGCCGCGCGGCTATCACACGCTCGGTTCGCAGAACCACTGCATCATGCTGGCGCGCGATTATCTCGAGCTGCTCCACGTGACCGCGCCGAGCCCGAGCCGCCAGTACTACTGGGACGCCCAGCAGCGCGGCGACGGTTGCGCGGCGATGTCCTGCAAGAGCCGCGATGCCTTCGCCACGGCGGCACGGCTGCGCGCGGCGGGCTACCAGACATCCGATCCGATCGAGTTCTCCCGGCCAGTGCGCCTGGACGACGGCTCGGAGCACCCGGCTACCTTCCGCGTGACGGCCCTCGACGAGGCCCCCGGCGCGCGTTACTTCGTCTGCGAGCACCGCACGCCGGAATTGCTGTGGCGTCCGGAATGGATGACGCACGCGAACGGCGCCACCGCCATCGAAGTGGCCTATCTGGTCGTGGAAGCGGGGCAGGTGAGGGCGGCGGCAGCCGCCTATGCGGAGATGACCGCCGGCACGCCGATTGCTGCCGATGATCGCGTCGCGCGCATCGCGGTGGATGGCGCCGAACTGGTCATCTCGACGGCCGATGCGCTGGCTGAGGTGACGGGTACGCTACACATCACCGCGAAGACGACGGGATACGCCGCAATTCGGCTTAGCACGTCGGATCTGGCAAAAGCGCGCACTCACTGGGGCACGCAGTCGGTTGCCACGGTGGACCTTGGCCAGCAGGCCACGCTGGTCCCGGCGGCCAGCGCCAACGGCGTGGCGCTGGTCTTCGCGCAGGCCTGATCGAGCCTTAAAACGTCGCTCAGCCGGCCTTGGCGTGATGCACGCCGGTCGAGCCGAAGCCGCCCGCGCCGCGGGCGGTGTCCGCCGAAAACTCGGTCACGGTCGTGAACACGGGTCGCAGCACCGGTACGAACATCATCTGGGCGATGCGCTCGCCGGGCTGGATCACGATCGGCTCGGTACCGGGCGCGTTGCGATTCCACACACTCACCATGATTTGGCCCTGGTAATCGGCGTCGATCACCCCGATCGAATTGCCGAGTACGAGACCTTTCTTATGGCCCAGGCCCGAGCGCGGCACGATGGTGGCGGCCATGTAGGGGTTGCCCATGTGCACGGCGATGCCGGCCGGCACCAGTTGCGCGGCGGTGCCGGGGGCGATGCTGACCGGGCCGTCCACGCAGGCGTGCAGGTCGATGGCGGCGGCCATGTCGCTCTGGTACGCCGGCAGGCCCCAGTCATTGAGGCGGGCGTCCAGGACCTTGATTTCGACGGCGGGGTTCAGGGGTGCGGTCATGTGCGAATCCGGGTAAATGGCCTGCAAAGGGCCAGGAAAAATCTGAAGAAGGCAGGGTGGGATGATAACTGCGCGCGGGACTCAGCCGGCCGCTTCGCCGGAGAGGTCGAACGCCTCGGCGAGCAGCTGGTAGGTGCGCAGCCGCGCCGCGTACGACGCCGTCACGCTCAGCACCACCAGTTCGTCGGCCGCGAAGCGCTCGCGCAGCGCCAGCATGCGCTCGGCCACCACCTCGGGCGTGCCGCAGATGGTTCGCGGACGTTCGCGCTCGATAATCATGCGATCGCGCTCGTTCGGCGTGAAATCGGCCGCCTGGGCCAGCGAAGGAATCGGCGCGTTGACGCCATACGCCATCTGCAGGCGACGGATGTCCACGGCGCGTTCCAGTTCGGCCGCTTCCGCCTCGGTATCGGCGCAGATCACGAAGACGGCGGCCGCGCTGTAGGGGGCATCCTCGTAGCCGGGCTCGAATCCGGCCCGGTACTGCTGGGCCACGGCGTGTCCGCCATGGGCATTGATGAAGTGGGCGAACGCAAAGCGGAGGCCCAGTTTCGCGGCCAGCGCGCCGCCGAAATCGCTCGAGCCGAGCACCCAGAGTTCCGGCCGGGTGTCGATGGCGGGTTGCAGCAGCACGCCTTCGGCCACGTGGCCGGGCGGCACCTCGCCGCGCAACAGCCAAACCAGGTCCTGCACCTGCTGCGGAAACTGGTCGCCCCGGTTGTACTGGCCCATCGCCACGGCCTGTGCCGTGCGCATGTCGCCGCCGGGCGCGCGGCCCACGCCAAGATCGATCCGGTTGGGAAACAGGCCCTCGAGCATGCGGAACTGCTCGGCCACCTTGAAGGGGCTGTAGTAGGGCAGCATCACGCCGCCCGAGCCGAGCCTGATACGGTTTGTCACACTGCCGAGCCGCGCCAGCATGACCTCGGGCGCCGGGTTGCACACGCCCTGCAGGCCATGGTGCTCGGCGCACCAATAGCGCGTGTAGCCCAGGTCGTCGGCCAGTTGGGCCAGTTCGATGGTGGCGGCCAGCGCGTCGCGCGCGGTGTGGCCGGCAATCACCGGGCTCTGGTCGAGCACCGACAGGCGCAATTTGGGACGATTCTCAGCAGTCATGCGGTCGGAGGCTCAGACGGGTTTGCGCGGCAGGCGCTGGCCGATAGCGGCCACGAGGTCGCGTGCGAGCGAGAGTTTGTCGGCGCGCGGCAGCCGCGTCATGCCGCCTGCATCGAACAGCACGATCTCGTTGTCGTCCATGCCGAAGGTGTGGTGGCCGATATTGCCCACCAGCAGCGGCACGCCCTTGCGCTGGCGCTTCTGCTCGCCGTACTGCTCCAGGTTCTCGCTTTCGGCGGCGAACCCCACGCAATAGGGCGCATCGGCGCGCGCCGCCACGGCGGCCAGGATGTCCGGATTCTGGACGAACTGCAGCGTAGGCGTGTCGGTGTCGTTGGCCTTCTTGAGCTTCTGCCGGGACACCTCGGCAGGGCGCCAATCGGCCACGGCCGCCACGGCGACGAAGACGTCGACATCGCGCAGTTGCGCCATCACCGTGTCGTGCATCTGCTGGGCGCTGCGTACGTCGGTGCGCACCACCCCGCGCGGCGTGGGCAGCGCGGTGGGGCCGGCCACCAGCAGCACGTCGGCGCCGGCCTCGCGCGCGGCGCGGGCAATCGAGAAGCCCATCTTGCCCGACGACAGGTTGGTGATGCCGCGCACGGGGTCGATCGCCTCGAAGGTCGGCCCGGCCGTGATCAGCACGCGCTTGCCGGCGAGCGGCTTGGGCTGGAAGAAGGCGACGAGATCCTCGACGATCTCCGCCGGTTCCAGCATCCGGCCATCGCCGATCTCGCCGCAGGCCTGGTCGCCGGTGCCCGGGCCGAGAATCGCCACGCCGTCCGCGCGCAGTTGCGCGGCGTTGCGCTGGGTGGGCGCGGCTGCCCACATCTGGCGGTTCATCGCTGGCGCCACAAGCAGCGGGCATTCGCGCGCGATGCAGAGCGTTGTCAGCAGATCGTCGCACAGGCCGTTGGCCAGCTTGGCCAGGAAATCGGTGGAGGCCGGGGCGATCAGGATGGCATCGGCCTCGCGCGAGAGGTCGATGTGGGCCATGTTGTTGTCGATGCGCGCGTCCCACTGCGACAGGAACACGGGCCGCCCCGACAGCGCCTGCATGGTCACGGGCGTGATGAAATGCGTTGCCGCCTCGGTCATCGCCACCTGCACGGTGGCCCCGGCCTTGGTCAGCAGCCGGACCAGCTCGGCCGACTTGTAGCAGGCGATGCCGCCGGTCAGGCCAAGGACGATGTGCTTGCCTCGCAGATCCATGGGTAGGCTCTCAGGGTTCCAGTCAGTGACGACGAACGCGTCGCAGTTCGTCCAGAATCAGCAGCACCGCGCCGACCGTGATGGCGCAATCGGCCACGTTGAACGCCGGGAAATGCATGTTGCGCCAGTGGAAGTCGAGGAAGTCGATCACATGGCCGTACAGCACGCGATCCACGACGTTGCCGATGGCGCCGCCCAGGATCAGGGACACCGCCAGGCAGAACAGCTTCTGTCCCGTATGGCGGTACAGCAGCCAGACGATGAAGCCGCCTACCACCACGCCCAGCAGCGTGAAGAACCAACGCTGCCAGCCGCCGGCGTCGGCCAGGAAGCTGAACGCCGCGCCCTTGTTATAGACCAGCACGAGGTTGAAGAAGCGCGTGACCGGGCGCGACTCGCCGTACTGGAACGAACGCGTGATCAGGATCTTGAAGAACTGGTCGATCAGGACCACCAGCAGCGCGAAGGCCATCCAGAGCCAGGGCGTGACATTGGCACTGCCACGGCTCTTGGAAGTTTTACGAGCCGGCGTGGCGCGCGTCGATCGGGTGGAGGACGATGCCATCAGGCGTGGCTCCTGTGTTCACCGGCGCCGAACAGGTTGCTGTCGCAGCGGCCGCAAAGAGTCGGATGTTCGGGGTTATGGCCCACATCGGCGCGGTAATGCCAGCAACGTTCGCACTTCGCGTGCGCCGACGGCGTGACCGTGACGAGCAGGTCGCCGCCTTCCGGCGCGGCCGTGACCTTGGCCGCAGAGGTCAGCAGCACGAAGCGCAGGTCGTCGTGCAGGCTCTGCAGGGCCTCCAGCACCGGGCCGCCGGCCGCGATCGTGACTTCGGCCTGCAGCGACGAACCGATCTCGCCTTCCACACGCACCGACTCCAGCTGCTTGGTCACCTCCGCGCGCACGGCGCGGATTTCGTGCCATTTTTGCAGGAGATCGTCGGCGTTGTCGACGGCGGGCACCGCGTAGTACGTGCTCGTGAAGATGGTGTCCGTGTGCTCGGTGCCGTGGGCGAAGACCTGCCACGCTTCCTCGGCCGTGAACGACAGGAACGGCGCCATCCAGTGCAGCATGGCCTGGGTGATGTGATACAGCGCGTTCTGGGCGGCGCGGCGGGCCTGCGAATCGGGCGCCGTGGTGTACAGGCGGTCCTTGAGCACGTCGAGGTAAAAGCCGCCCAGGTCTTCCGAGCAGAAGGTCTGGAGCTTGGCCACCACCGGGTGGAACTCGTACGCCTGGTAGTGCGACAGCACTTCCTTCTGCAGGCGGTCTGTCAGCGCTACGGCGTAGCGGTCGATCTCGAGCCATTCGGAGGCCGGCAGCGCATGCTTGGCGTGGTCGTAGTCGGTCAGGTTCGACAGCAGGAATCGCAGCGTATTACGAATCCGGCGATAGCCTTCCACCACGCGCTTCAGGATTTCGTCCGAGATCGACAGTTCGCCGGAGTAGTCCGTGGAAGCCACCCAGAGGCGGATGATCTCGGCGCCCATCTTGTTGGAGATGTCCTGCGGCGACACGGTGTTGCCGACCGATTTGGACATCTTGCGACCTTCGCCGTCCACGGTGAAGCCGTGGGTCAGCAGCGCCTTGTACGGTGGCTTGCCGTACAGCATCGAGGCGGTCAGCAGCGACGAGTGGAACCAGCCGCGATGCTGGTCCGAGCCTTCGAGGTAGAGGTCCGCCAGGCGGCCATCAGGGGTATCGGCAGCCGGATCGTAGAGGTCATCGCGGTGCGAGCCCCGGATCACGGTCCAGTGCGTGGTGCCGGAGTCGAACCAGACGTCGAGCGTGTCGCGGTTCTTCTCGTAGACGGCGGCCTCATCGCCTAGCAATTCCTTCGGATCGAGCGCCTGCCAGGCCTCGATGCCGTGCGCCTCCACGCGCTGGGCAATCTGCTCCAGCAGCTCCGGCGTGCGCGGATGCAGGGCGCCCGTTTCCTTGTGGACGAAGAACGCCATCGGCACGCCCCATTGGCGCTGGCGCGAGAGCGTCCAGTCCGGGCGGTTGGCGATCATGTTGTGCAGCCGCTGCTTGCCCCAGGCGGGGTAGAACTCGGTGGCCTCGATACCGGCCAGCGCGGTCGCGCGCAGCGTGGGGCCGTTGTCGACCGGGTCCACGTCCATCCCCGCGAACCACTGCGAGGTGGCGCGGTAGATGATCGGCGTCTTGTGACGCCAGCAGTGCATGTAGCTGTGCTCGTACTTATGCGAATTGAACAGGTTGCCGGACTCGCGCAGCACCTCCACGATCTTGGGATTCGCGGCCCAGATCGAGAGCCCGCCGAACAGCGGCAGCGTGCTGGCGTAGACGCCATCGCCCATCACCGGGCTGATGATGTCCGCGTCGGGCATGCCGTGCGCCTTGCAGGACTGGAAATCTTCCACGCCATAGGCCGGCGCCGAGTGGACGATGCCGGTGCCGGTGTCGGTGGTCACGTAGTCGCCGAGGTAGACCGGCGAGGTGCGCGCGTAGCCGGCATCGACCTTGGCCAGCGGGTGGTGGAAGCGGATTTCCGACAGCGCGTCGCCGCGCGCAGTGGCCACCACGCTACCTTCCAGCGCATAGGTCTTGAGTTGTTCCTCGACGCGATCCTTGGCCAGGATCAGGAAGCCGCGCGGCGTGTCCACCAGCGCGTATTCCACTTCCGGGTGCATGTTCAGCGCCTGGTTGCTCGGGATGGTCCACGGAGTGGTGGTCCAGATCACCACCCAGCCGGGCTTGCCGGCGAGCTGCGCCACCGGCACTTGGAAGGCGTGCGCGAGCTTCTCAGGCTCCGCGAACGGGAAGCCCACGTCGATCGACAGGTCGGTCTTGTCCTTGTACTCGACCTCGGCCTCGGCCAGCGCCGAACCGCAGTCGAAACACCAGTTCACGGGCTTCAGGCCGCGGAACACGTACCCCTTCTCCATGATCTTGCCCAGCGCCCGCAGCTCATCGGCCTCGTTGCTGAAGTTCATGGTCAGGTAGGGGTGGTCCCAGTCGCCCAGCACGCCCAGGCGCTCGAAGTCCACCTTCTGGCGGGCGATCTGCTCGGTGGCGTAGGCACGTGCCTTGGCCTGCACTTCCTGCACCGGCAGGCCCTTGCCGAACTTCTTCTCGATCTGGATCTCGATCGGCATGCCGTGGCAGTCCCAGCCCGGCACGTACACGGCGTCCAGGCCGGTCAGCCCGCGCGCCTTGATGATCATGTCCTTGAGGACCTTGTTCACGGCGTGGCCGATGTGGATGTCGCCGTTGGCATACGGGGGGCCGTCGTGCAGCACGAACTTCTTCGCGCCCTTGCGCGCGGCGCGGATCTTCCTGTACAGCTGCTTGTCCTGCCACTGCTTCACCCATTGCGGCTCGCGCTTGGGCAGGTCGCCACGCATGGGGAAGGGGGTATCCAGCAGGTTCACCGGATACTTGCTTTTCTCGGGCTTGGCGCGTTTCTCGTCGGACATGTTCGATTCTCGGGGCAATTCGGTTGGGCGCGGCGGGTGGATGGCCGGCGCGCTGGTCATGGGCTACGGCGGGGCGGGTCCCGGCTGCTGCAACCTCTGGCAGCGGCCGGCCGCTAGCTAATTCGGTCGGTGGCGGAGGTGGCGAAGTCGCGCCGGCCCGGGCCGGCCTCGGTGCCGCCGGGGGCGGCCAGGCCGAAGAAGGCGCGGGCGTCGAGGGTGTCCTGGGCGATGGCGGCCGTCAGGGCCTCGAGCGTGTCGAAGCGCGCTTCGTCGCGCAGCTTCTTCATGAATTCCACGCGGACCAGCTTGCCGTACAGGTTCTCGTTGAAGTCGAACAGATGCACTTCCAGCAGCACGCGGCCGGCATCCTCGACGGTGGGCCGGACGCCGATGCTGGCCACGCCGGGCAACGGATGTTCGGCCAGCCCGTGCACCTGCACCACGAAGATGCCGTTCACGGCGGGCCGCTTGTGCGAGATCTTGAGGTTCAGCGTCGGGAAACCGAGGTCACGGCCGAGCTTGCGGCCGTGGATCACGTGCCCGCTGATGGCATAGCCATGGCCGAGCAGGCGCCGGGCGTGCTCGAGGTCGCCGTCGGCCAGCGCCTGGCGCACGGCCGAACTGGAGATGCGGATGCCGCCTTCGGAGACGGAGCCCATCTGCTCGACGTCGAACCCGAACTGGCGGCCCGCTTCCTGGAGATAGGCAAAGTCGCCGGCGCGGCGGGCGCCAAAGCGGAAGTCATCGCCCACCAGCACCCAGCGCGCGTGCAGTCCGTGCCAGAGCACGTTCTCGACGAATGCCTGCGGGGACTGGGCGGCGAAATGGGCGTTGAAGTGTTCCACGACCACGCGGTCCACCCCGTTGCGGCGCAGGGCGTCGAGCTTGTCGCGCAACAGCGCGATGCGCGTGGGCGCGTGCTCGGGGGTGAAGAATTCGCGCGGATGCGGCTCGAACGTCATCACACAGAGCGGCAGGCCACGGGCATCCGCGGCAGCGCGGGCGCGGGCGAGCAACGACTGGTGGCCGCGATGCACACCGTCGAAATTGCCGATGGTGAGCGCGCAGGGCGCCCGGCTTTCGGCGTTGGGCAGGCCGCGGAAGACTTTCACGAGGACGGCGGACTTAGCGTTTTGGGGAAAGGGGGCATTATAAGGCGAATGGGGCGGCTTGCCCCGCTTTGGGGGTGGACCGGGCCAGCCGGGGGCCGGGCAGGGCGGCGCCTTGCCCGCAAGCGTTGATTTTGTGCGTCATCCGGCCCGCCGGGCGTGGCGCCCTCAGGCAAAAGCCGGCATGATATGCGCGACTCGGACATGCCAGAGCCCTCTTTGAACGCGCTGCTCAACAAGATATTGCCCCCGCCCGGGCCACAACTGGATACCGAGACACGGGCCAAGCTGCTTGCCACGGTGCACCGCGTCTCGCCCACCGGCATCGCCGCGTCGGTCCTGCTGCCGTGGCTGACCGCCGCCGCCTTCTGGAGCGAGGCCAACCACATTGCCCTGCTGGCCTGGTGCGCGATCATGGCCGTGCTGACCGCCAGTGGCACCTGGTTCTATCTTGGCTACCAGCGCGACGCTGGAAAAATGAGCCGTTCAGCGCACACGCGCAAGTGGTGGAACCACATGCGCGCCATCGCCTTCCTCACCGGCCTGACCTGGGGCAGCTCTGCGCTGCTGCACCTGTATTCCAGCTCCGTGGTGTTCTCGAGCGTGCTGTACCTGCTCACGCTCGGCGTGCTGGCGGGCGGCGCTACCTCGCAATCGCCCATCCCGTCGAACCTTGTCTTCGCGGGCGTGCCGATCCTCGTGCCGAACGTATTGCTGGCCGATTTCGCCTTCCCGAACCACGGCGGCTACGTGCAGGTGCTGCTCGCCCTGTACGCGCTGATGCTGGCGCGCCACGCGCTGAACCTGCAGCAGACGCTGGTGCGCGCCATCCAGCTGGAGAGCGAAAGCCGCCGGCTGGCCAAGCAGTTCCAGGAGGAAAAGGAGCGCGCGCTCCACGCCAGCGAGGAGAAATCCCGCTTCCTGGCCGCCGCCAGCCACGACCTGCGCCAGCCCGTGCATGCGCTGGTCATGCTCGTGGAAGCGTTGCGTGCGCGCAACCAGTCGAGTTCGCTCCATCCGCTGGTGGAGCAGGTCGCGGCCGGCACGCAGACCATCGACCTGCTGTTCCGGTCCTTGCTCGACCTCTCCAAGCTCGAAGGCCGCAAGGTGCTGCCGACGCTGGAGCCGTGCGAGCTGAGTTCGCTGATCAACGATGTCATGAGCCAGTTTGCCGCCGATGCGCGCGACAGCGGCCTGACCCTGAGCCCGCGCGTGCCGAGCGAGCTGTATGCGATGGCCGAGCCGGTGCTGCTGCGCCGCGCGCTGTTCAATCTGGTGCAGAACGCGCTGCGCTATACCAAGCGCGGCGGCGTGCTGGTGACGGCGCGGCAGCGGCGCAAGCATATCCGGCTCGAAGTCTGGGACACCGGCGCCGGTATCACGCCCGAGCACCTCCCGGACATTTTCTCGCCGTATTACCAGGTCCATAACCCGCAGCGCGACCCCTCGCAGGGCCTGGGGCTGGGGCTGGCGATCTTCAAGGAATGCGTGCGCCTGATGCGCGGCACCTATGGCGTGCGCTCGGTGCCGGGCAAGGGCTCGGTGTTCTGGTTCGCGCTGGCGCCGGTGCCGGCTGAGACCGTGGAGGCCGTGCGCGCCATGCGCGCCAACATCCAGGCGCAGGAGGCCAAGCCCGAGCGGCTGCGCGGCACGGTGCTGGTGGTGGACGACGACAGCCAGATCCGCAAGGCGTGGATCGCGCTGATGGAGGCGTGGGGCATCCGCGTGGCCTGCGCCGCCCATGGCGCCGAGGCCGACGCGCTGTTCGCCAAGGGGCTGAAGCCGGACATCATCTTCTGCGACCTGCGCCTGCCCGGCAGCGAAAACGGCCTGGACCTGCTCGAGCGCTGGCAGACCACGCAGCCCCAGGCGCGCAGCGCGCTGCTGACTGGCGACCTGAAGTCGGCGGCGCTCCAGGCCGCCGAGGAGGCGGGCTACTTCGTGCTGCCCAAGCCGGTGGACCCGAGTAATCTGCGCATGCTGCTGCGGCGCTGGCTCCATCCGGCCTGACCATCGTTCGTGCTGCAAGCCATAACGCCACCGCTCGGGGTGGCGTTATGGCTTGAAGATCCTACGATGGATTACTGGCGAAGCCGGAACCGTTCCATGCGCGACATGACCTGCATCCGCGTGCGCACGCCCAGCCGTTGCAGGATGGCGGAGACGTGCTCCTTGACCGTATTCTCGGTGAGCCCCAGCTTGCGGGCGATGACCTTGTTCGGCAGTCCTTCCAGCACCAGTGCGAGCACCGAGCCTTGGCGCGGCGTCAGGCCCAGCTCGGCCGGCGTCACGGGAATGCCATGGGCGGGGCCGAAGGACTGGGAGCGGCCGGAGAGCGCCTCGTCGGTGGGGAAGCTGGTATCGCCGGCCAGCACCTTGCGCACGGCGGCCGTGAAGGCGTTGGCGTCGAGGTGCTTGCCCACGAAGCCGCAGGCGGAGAGCGCCCGCGCGCGGCCCACAATCTCTGGTGTGGCCTCGGCGGACATGAAGATGAAGCGCGCGCTCGGGATCACGGTCTTGAATGCCAGCATGGCATCGAAGCCGGTACCGTCGTTCAGCCAGATATCGAGCAGCACGATATCGGGGCGCAATCCCTGGTTCAGCGAGTGGAGAGCTTCCTTGGCACTGCCCGCCGCATGGACGGCGACATCGGGCATCACCTCCGCGAGAAATGCGGTGGTGCCTGAGAGGGCCATAGGATGATCATCGACCACCAACAAAGTCGGTGCAGCGTTCGACATGCGTATTCCCGTCTAATTTCCCGTCTCGTCCTTGTTGTCACCTACTTGCACAGTGGCGCGTGGACGTAGTGACCACTCTATCAGAGCGGGGAAGGCGTCACAATCCATCACACAGGGGTATATGCATCGTACTGGGCACCGCGCGCCCGCGCCGGAGGTCGGTTTCGCGTGAATTAAGTACCTAATGTGCTCGCTTTGCAAGCGTTTGGACGACAGCTTGGTAGAATCGCGCCGATGAAAAATATTGTGATCCTGATTTCCGGGCGTGGCAGCAACATGGAAGCCATCGTCCGGGCCTGTGCCGCCGAGCAGTGGCCGGGGCGCGTGGCGGCGGTGCTGTCGAACCGTCCCGACGCCAGCGGTCTGGCGTTTGCGGCGGAACACGGCATTGCCACGGGCGTGGTGGACCACAAGCAGTACCCCGATCGTGCCGGTTTTGATGCGGCGATGCGCAATGCCATCGACGCGCACCAGCCCGATCTCGTTGTGCTGGCGGGCTTCATGCGCATTCTGACGCCCGAGTTCGTGGAGCATTACGCGGGCCGCATGCTGAATATCCACCCGTCGCTGCTGCCCAGTTTCCCGGGACTCCATACCCATCGCCAGGCCCTCGAGGCCGGCGTCAAGTTTCACGGGGCGACGGTCCATTTCGTCACTCCGGAGCTCGATCATGGTCCGATCGTGCTGCAAGCAGCACTCGATGTTCTGCCTGGCGACACTCCGGAGTCGCTCGCCACGCGTTTGCTCGACTGCGAGCATGTGATGTATCCCCGCGCCGTCCGCTGGTTTGTGGAAGACCGTCTGCAGGTACGCGACGGCGTGGTTCAAGTTCAACCGGCCGAACCCCAGTGGTTGCTGGCCCTCTCCGCTCCGGCGGCAGGCATCTCTCAATGAGTCGTAATCCCGCAACACCTCAGGACAACCGCCAGCGTTCGCGCAGCAGCAAAGGCAAGGGCAGCCCCATCCGCAAGGCCGCCACGCCGCGCCCGCAAGGGGTGGATGGCGCATATGGGCGCTCGGGGAGCGGCCTGCAGGCGTTCCACCTGCAACACATCGAGCGGCTGCTGGGCAAGGTGCTGCTGTTCGCGCGCCCGGCCGACGCCGTGGTCAGCTATTACTTCCGCGAGAACGCGAAGCTCGGCCATCGGGATCGCGGCATCATCGCCGAGGCGATCTACGCAGTGTTGCGCCGACGCGTCGAATTCGGCCAATTCGCCGAAAGCGGCACCGGTGCGGCCACCCGCCGGCTGGGCCTGCTCGGCCTCGCCGCAACGCTGGGCCGCGATGTCCTGAGCCCGTTCCTCTACCCGGACGAAGCCGAGTGGCTGGACCGGCTGACGACGATCGAGCGCTCCAGCCTCTCGCCGCGCGTGCGCGCCAACCTGCCGGAATGGCTCTACGACGACCTCGTCGCGCGCCATGGCGAAGCCTTCACCACCGCCCTCGGCGATGCCTGGCTGCGCCCCGCGCCGCTTGACCTGCGTGTGAATACGGCGAAGATCTCCCGCGAAGAGGCCCTGGCCGAGCTGGAAACGGCTGGTATCGCCGCCGAAGTCGCCCCGATGTCCCCCGCCGGCATCCGCCTCAAGGGCAAGCCCGCGCTGAACCAGTTGCCGCTGTTTATCAACGGCGGCGTGGAGGTGCAGGACGAAGGCAGCCAGTTGCTGTGCCACCTCGTGGCGCCCAAGCGTGGCGAGATGGTCGTGGACTTCTGCGCGGGCGCCGGCGGCAAGACGCTCTCGCTGGGCGCCGCCATGCGCTCGACCGGCCGGCTCTACGCCTTCGACGTGTCCGAGAAGCGGCTGGCCAACCTGAAGCCGCGTCTGGCGCGCAGCGGGCTGTCGAACGTGCATCCGGTGCTGATCGATTCCGAACGCGACGCCAAGATCAAGCGTCTGGCCGGCAAGATTGACCGCGTGCTGGTGGACGCGCCTTGCAGCGGCCTGGGCACCCTGCGCCGCAACCCCGACCTGAAGTGGCGCCAGTCACCGGAGTCGGTGCTCGAATTGACCGCCAAGCAGTCGGCCATCCTTGATTCGGCTGCCCGGCTGGTGAAGGGTGGCGGACGTGTTGTGTACGCCACGTGCAGCGTGCTGGAAGCCGAAAACGAGGCGATCATCCGCGATTTCCTGGCAACCCACGAGAATTTCCGTCTGGTGCCCGTGGCCGAGGTGCTGGCCGAGCAGAAGATCGAAGTGCCGGAATTGCCGGCAGAAGGCGGCATGTTGGCGCTGTATCCGCACATCCATCAGACCGATGGCTTCTTTGCGGCGGTGCTGGAACGTACCCGATAAGCCCCGGCATCCATGGAGCATTCCGGATTTGGCAAGATGCTTGACGACCTGCTCCGCGATGCGGGCGGGCCGGGCTTCTTCTGGCAGCTGGGGGTCCTGGCTGCCTGCCTGCTGGTGGCATGGCCGCTTGCGCGCCATGTGACCGGACGGCTGGAAGCGCGCTACGAATCGTCGAGTTTCTCGCTCAGGCTGGCCGCCGTCAGCCTTGAGCGGGCGATGTTTCCGCTGATTGGCTGGTTGCTGGTCCTGACGGCGCGCTTCGCGCTGGCGCCCTTCCTGTCAATCAGCGTGCTGCGGCTGGCGCTGGTGCCGCTGTTCGGTATCAGCTCGCTTTATGTCGGCTTCTACATCCTGCGGCGCGTATTGTCGGGCAACGGGCAGTTGCACGGCATGCTGGTGCTGGTGGAGAAGGTGCTCACCACGGTGGTCTGGCTCGGCATGGCGCTGTATGTGCTGGGCGTGCTGTCCGATGTGATGGCGTGGATGCATGCGGTGCGCTTCTCGATCGGCGGCAAGCACGACGTCAGCCTGGCCAGCACACTGATGGGCGTGGTCTGGATTCTGCTGACCGTGCTCGCGGCGATGTGGTTCGGCTCCTGGCTCGAGGAGCGGCTGATGCGCGCGCCGAGCCTGGACTCGAACCTCAAGGTGGTGCTCACGCGCATCGCCAAGGCGCTGCTGCTGCTGGTGTCGCTGCTGCTGAGCCTGTCGCTGGTCGGCATTGACCTGACCGTGCTGTCGGTCTTCGGCGGCGCGCTGGGCGTGGGCCTCGGCCTGGGTCTGCAGAAGATCGCCAGCAACTACATCTCGGGCTTCATCATCCTGCTGGACCGCTCGGTCAAGCTCGGCGACCAGATCACGGTGGACAAGTACACCGGAATCGTCTCGCAGATCCGCACCCGCTACACCGTGGTCCGCAATGGCGATGGCGAGACGCTTGTGCCGAATGAGCAACTTGTTGCCCAATCGGTGCAGAACCATTCGTTTTCGGGCACCAATGTGCGCGTGGCGACACGCGTGCAGGCCGACTACGCCGCCGACCCCGAAACCGTGATCACCTTGCTGCAGGATTGCGTGCGCGGCCTGCCGCGCGTGCTGCCCGAGCCGGCCCCGGCTGCCTTTCTCGTCATGTTCGCGGACAGCGGCATCGAATACGAGGTGGCGGTCAATATCGCCGACCCGCAAAACGGCAAGCTCGGCGTGCAATCGGCGATGAATCGTGCCATTTGGCGCACTTTCCGCGAGCATGGCATCTCGATTCCGTATCCGCAGCGGGAAATGCGTGTCCTGGCGGCGGATGCGGCGTCCGCGCCACCCCTTGCATGAAAGGGGAACGAAAGCCACGGGGGCTACTCAAAGTCGGGGAAAAAGCGGATGTTCGAGTCGCGCCGATCCGGTAGAATACCGGGTTGACGCGCGCCTGCAGAGCAAGCCGCAGCCCCACATCAGACAGCCGCCAGATTGCAGCGGCTCGTGCCTTCGCCCGGCTCCCATACTGTCTCGACAGGTTGCGCCAGGCGCCAGTAATAATCGCAATCGCCTGATTTCGCAGTCTTTTTTCTGCGCGTTCGCCGCGCCGCACCATCGTGCCGCGCTGCAAGACCTTCGATTCACAGACGGAGAACAGTTTGTTCGACTCAATTCTTGACTGGGCCGCCAACGGCCTTGCCAACTGGTCCTGGTGGGAGATCGTGATCTACACCCTCGTGGTGACGCACATCACGATCGCCGGCGTGACCATTTTCCTGCACCGCTGCATGGCGCACCGGTCGCTGGATCTGCACCCTATTGCGCAGCACTTCTTCCGCTTCTGGCTGTGGCTGACGACGGGCATGGTGACCAAGGAATGGACCGCCATCCACCGCAAGCACCACGCCAAGTGCGAGACCGAGGACGATCCGCACAGCCCGCAGACCCGCGGCATCCGCAAGGTGCTGCTGGAAGGCGCGGAGCTGTATCGCGAGGAAGCCAAGAACAAGGAAACCATCGCCAAGTTCGGCCATGGCACGCCTGACGACTGGGTCGAGCGTAACGTGTACTCGCGCTTCGCCTGGCAGGGCGTTGGCCTGATGCTGATCATCGACGTGGCGCTGTTCGGCGTGATCGGCCTGTCGGTCTGGGCCGTACAGATGCTCTGGATCCCGATCCACGCGGCCGGCATCATCAACGGCCTGGGCCACTGGTGGGGCTATCGCAACTACGATTGCGAGGATGCTTCGACCAACGTGTCGCCGTGGGGCTTCATCATTGGCGGCGAAGAGCTGCACAACAACCACCACACGTACCCGACGTCAGCCAAGTTCTCGATCAAGTGGTACGAGATCGATGTGGGCTGGTGGTACATCCGCGCGATGCAGGCCGTGGGGCTGGCCAAGGTCAAGAAGACCCCGCCCAAGGCCCGTCTGGTGGATGCCCGCCCGGTGGACCACAACACGCTGGAAGCGATCATCGCCAACCGCTACGACGTCATGGCGCGCTACGCCAAGGCCGTGAAGAGCGCGTACAACGAGGAACTGGAGAAGCTGAAGGAAGGCCGCGCGGCCGACTACAGCCACTTCGAGCTTGCCCGCAAGTGGTTCCATCGCGAGGAAGGCAAGCTGGCCGCGCCGCAGCGCCAGCAACTGGCCAGCATCGTCGAGCAGAACAAGGCGCTGCATACCTTCGTGGAAATGCGCCGCGAGCTCGCCGCGATCTGGGGCCGTTCGAGCCTCACGCGCGAACAGCTGCTCCAGCAACTGCAGGCGTGGTGCCATCGCGCCGAAGCCAGCGGTATCCAGGCCCTGCAAGAGTTTTCGCTGCGCCTGCGCCGGTACGCCTGATACAATTCGCGTCGCGCCCGCATGGTAAAAGCCCCGCCCCTGGCGGGGCTTTTCTTTTCGCTACACTCCCCCATGTCCAGGTCAGACCGCGTGCTTCCAAGCGCGGCGGCCCACGGGTGCCCCGAGGAGTACTGCTGAGATGACCCCACAAACGATCAAGGCCGTCGAGTTCGAGAAACCGAACCTGACGGATACCGAAAGCGCAGCCGGCGGCAGTTGCGTGGCTCATGCCTGGGCCAAAGTGCCGCCCGCGCTGACCCCCGACGAGCGCCAGGGGCTCAAGGCCCGCATCCGCAAGCTGCTCAAGGAGCGCAACGCGGTGCTCGTGGCGCACTATTACGTCGATGCCGACCTGCAGGACCTAGCCGAGGAAACCGGCGGCTGCGTGTCGGATTCGCTGGAAATGGCGCGCTTCGGCCGCGATCATGCCGCCCAGACGCTGGTCGTGGCCGGCGTGCGCTTCATGGGCGAGACCGCCAAGATCCTGAGCCCCGAGAAGACCATCCTGATGCCGGACCTCGACGCTACGTGCTCGCTGGACCTCGGCTGCCCGGCGGACGAATTCTCGGCATTCTGCGATGCCCACCCGGATCGCACGGTGGTGGTCTACGCCAATACCAGTGCGGCCGTGAAGGCCCGTGCGGACTGGATGGTGACGTCCAGCATCGGCCTGAAAATCGTCGAACATCTACACGCGCGCGGCGAAAAGATTCTCTGGGCGCCGGACAAGCACCTCGGCAGCTACATCCAGAAGGAAACCGGTGCCGACATGCTGCTGTGGCAGGGCTCCTGCCTGGTGCATGACGAGTTCAAGGGCATCGAACTGGACCTGCTGCGCAAGGACTATCCAAACGCCAAGATCCTGGTGCACCCCGAATCGCCGGCCAATGTGGTGGCGCAGGCAGACGTGGTGGGTTCCACGAGCCAGCTGATTGCGGCAGCCCAGCACCTCGACGCCAACGAATTCATCGTGGCCACTGACAACGGCATCCTGCACAAGATGCGGATGGCCGCGCCGGGCAAGCATTTCATTGAGGCCCCCACGGCCGGCAACAGCGCCACCTGCAAGAGCTGCGCGCATTGCCCGTGGATGGCCATGAATGCACTGACGAATCTGGCCGAAGTGCTGGAAACGGGGCGCAACGAGATCCATGTGGACCCCATCATCGGCCAGCGCGCTGTTACCTGCATCGAGCGGATGCTCGACTTCGCCGCACAGCAGAAGGCCAATGTGCGCCCGGCCAGCGATCTGGCCCAGGCGGGCGCGCTGTTCCAGGGAGTGGGCCCGGCATGACCCTGAATTCCGTGTTCGAGAGTTACGGCCCGGCGCTGCAAGCGGCGCTGGCGGCCAACGTACAGGCGGCAATTGCCGAGGATGTGGGCACCGGCGACCTGACGGGTCTGCTGATTCCGGCCGACAAGCCCGTGCGGGCGCGCGTGATCGTGCGCGAGAGTGCGGTGCTGTGCGGCCAGCCCTGGTTCGACGCATGCATGGCGGCCGTCGACGCGCGGCTTCAGGTGCGTTGGCTCAAGGAGGAAGGCGCGCGGATGGCGCCCGATGACGTGGTGTGCGAGATCGCCGGTCCGGCGCGCGCGCTGCTGACGGCGGAGCGCCCATCGCTGAACTTCCTGCAACTGCTGTCCGGCGTGGCCACGGCCACCCGGCGCTATGCGGATCTGATTGCCGGCACGCGGGCCCGTGTGCTCGACACCCGCAAGACGCTGCCGGGCCTGCGCCTGGCGCAGAAGTACGCGGTGCGCATCGGCGGCGGCGAGAACCAGCGGCTCGCGCTCTATGACGGCATCCTGATCAAGGAAAACCATATCGCGGCGGCGGGCAGCATCACGGCGGCCATGCAGGCCGCGCTGGCGCTGGGCACGGACGCTTCGGTGCAGATCGAGGTGGAATCGATCGCCGAACTGGAAGAAGCGCTGGCTGCCGGCGCCAAATCGGTGCTGATCGACAACTTTACGGTGCCGATGATGCGCGAAGCGGTGGAAATCAACCGTGGGCGGGCCCTGCTGGAGGTGTCGGGTGGCGTCAATGCCGAGTCGATCCGGGAATTCGCCGAGACGGGCGTGGACCGGATCTCGGTGGGCGCGCTGACCAAGGATGTGCGCGCGACCGACTATTCGCTGCGGATCGTCGGATAACGCCTGCCAAGATCGGCAAAGCGTGCAGCGAGGAAGCAAGGGAAGGGGCCGTATCGGCCCCTTTTTCACGTGTGCTTTACGACTTTTCCTTGTGGCGTCGATGCTGCGCCGCGCGGCCCAGCAGCGGCTGGAGCACGGTCGGCAGCGCCTTGGGCAGGGTATCGGGATAGTCGCGGCTGAAGTGGAGGCCCCGGCTTTCGTGACGCGAGTACGCGCTGTCGACGATCAGCGAGGCCACTTCTACCAGATTGCGCAGTTCCAGCAGGTCGCGCGTCACGCGGAAGTTGGCGTAATACTCGGAAATTTCCTCGCGCAACAGGCCAATCCGGTGCTGGGCGCGCTCCAGGCGCTTGTCCGTGCGGACGATGCCCACGTAATTCCACATCATGCGGCGCAGTTCGTCCCAGTTGTGGGACACCACCACTTCCTCGTCCGCATCGGCCACGCGGCTGGCGTCCCAGGCTGGCAGCCGGATGTCCGGTGCACCGGCCTTGTCCTGCCGGGCGATGTCCTCGGCGGCCGCGCGCCCGATCACCATGCATTCGAGCAGCGAATTGGAGGCCAACCGGTTCGCGCCGTGCAGGCCGGTGCAGGCGGTCTCGCCCACGGCGTACAGGTTCGACAGGTCCGTGCGGCCCGCTGTGTCAGTCACCACGCCGCCGCACGTATAGTGGGCGGCCGGCACCACGGGAATCGGCTCCCGGGTGATATCGATGCCCAACTCCAGGCAACGTGCGTAGATCGTCGGGAAATGTTCTTTCAGGAACGCTTCCGGCTGGTGCGTGATATCGAGGTAGACGCAGTCGAGGCCGCGCTTCTTCATCTCGAAGTCGATGGCCCGTGCTACCACGTCGCGCGGCGCCAGTTCGGCGCGCGGGTCATGGTCGGGCATGAAGCGGGTGCCGTCGGGCAGCTTCAGCAGGCCGCCTTCGCCACGCACCGCCTCGGAAATCAGGAACGACTTGGCGTAGGGGTGGTAGAGGCAGGTCGGATGGAACTGGATGAATTCCATGTTCGACACCCGGCAGCCGGCGCGCCACGCCATGGCAATGCCGTCGCCGGTCGCGGTGTCCGGGTTGGTCGTATAGAGATAGACCTTGCCCGCACCGCCGGCGGCCAGCACCGTGTGGGTGGCCGTGATCGTGCGCACGGCGCCCGTGGTGTCGTCGAGCACGTAGAGGCCGTAGCAGCGGTTGCCCGGCAGGCCGAGCTTGGCGGCCGTGATCAGGTCGATCGCAAAATGATCTTCGATGATCGTGATGTTCGGGTGCTGTCGCGCCTGCTCGGTCAGCGTGGTGACCACGGCGTGGCCCGTGGCGTCCGCCGCGTGGATGATGCGGCGGCGGCTGTGGCCGCCTTCGCGCGTCAGGTGGAAGCCCAGTTCGGCCTGCGCGTCGCGCGTGAAGGGCACGCCCCGGTCGATGAGCCACTGGATGGCTTCGCGCCCGTGCTCCACGATGAAGCGCGTTGCCCCTTCATCGCACAGGCCGGCGCCGGCAACCAGCGTGTCCTGCGTGTGCTCGTCGTGGCTGTCGCCGGAGTCGAGCACTGCGGCGATGCCGCCCTGGGCCCAGTCGCTGGCGCCCTGGGTCATGGCGCGCTTGCTGAGAATAACAACCCGGTGGCTATCGGCCAGTTCCAGCGCGACGGTGAGGCCGGCCAGCCCGCTGCCGACGATCGCGACGTCGAAGTTCATGGTGCAGGTCGCGCGGAGCGAATGCGCGTCAGGGAAAGCGGGAAAGTGTACACCCGCATACGGGTTCGCGGACGTCGCAGCCCTTATGGCGCAAGGGTTTGCGGCCCATAAAAGTGGGCAACAAAAAACCCCGCGAAGCGAGGTGCTCGGCGGGGTTCTTCATCGGAGACCGGATCAATTACTTGATCTTGGTTTCCTTGTAAGGCACGTGCTTACGGGCGACGGGATCGAACTTCGAGATCTCCATCTTTTCCGGCATGGTGCGCTTGTTCTTCGTGGTCGTGTAGAAATGACCCGTACCTGCGGTCGATTCCAGCTTGATCTTGTCGCGTCCGCCTTTGCTGGCCATGTTGTACTCCTATTTAGACTTCGCCGCGTGCGCGCAGGTCGGCGAGCACGGAGTCGATGCCTTTCTTGTCGATCAGGCGCAGGCCGGCGTTCGAGACGCGCAGGCTCACCCAGCGGTTTTCCGATTCAACGAAGAAGCGGCGGTTCTGCAGGTTGGGCAGAAAACGGCGCTTGGTCTTGTTGTTTGCGTGGGAAACGTTGTTGCCGACCATCGGCGCTTTCCCGGTCACTTGACAGACGCGTGCCATGAAGCACTCCTAAATCTTATTCGTGGACAATGTTCGCAACAGATCAACAAAAGGCGCGCGGGCCCGGACTGCAGCGGATTGAGACTTCAGCAAAACGAACATTATAGACCGGAAACGACTGGCGAATCAACGCCTTCCGCGCTGAGGGGAAGACTAAGTGTTGTGCCGCAGGTTTGCCGTGCTGCCGGGATCACGTGGACGCGCTCACGTGGGCGGGACGGCAGGCAGCCGGTCATGTTCGGCGAACGAGTAGATTTCGCTGCCGGCCACAATGTAATGGTCCAGCAGCCCGATGTCCAGCACGGCGAGCGCCCGCGCGAGATGTCGTGTGGTGGAAAGGTCAGCGAGGCTGGGTTCCGGGGGGCCGTGTGGGTGGTTGTGCGCGACGATGATATAGGCGGCGTTGTAAGAAAGCGCTTCGCGCGCCACTTCTCGCGGGTAGACCGTGACGCCGCCCAGTGATCCGCGCCCGAGCTCCACATTGGCGAGCAGGCGGTACGCACTATCCAGATAGAGGGCGATGAAGACCTCGTGCGGCAGGCGTGACAGCGTCAGCCGCAGGTAGGCGCGGACGGCGCGCTCGGAATCCAGGCTGCGCGGGGCCTTGAGCGTCTCGGCCAGCGCGCGCCGGGTCAGCTCCGGCACCACGCGCAGCTGGGCCTGCTTGGCGGCGCCCATGCCCTTGATGGTGGCGAGGGCATCGGTATCGGCGGCGAACAGCCGCGTCAGCGAGCCAAAGCGCACCAGCAGCTCCCGGGCGAGGTCCACGGCGCTCTTGCCGGGGCTTCCCACGCGCAGGAAAACAGCGAGTAATTCAGCGTCGGACAATGCTCCCGGGCCGCCCAGGGCCAGCTTTTCGCGGGGTCGCTCCTGGGCGGGCCAGCGGGGAATTGGCATCATCGACATCGAATCGTCTCCAGAAATTGCCACACTGTCAGTCATGCCGGCTGCGACGGAGGCCGGCGCCGGATGGGCCAGTCGAATACAATACGGGTTGTTGACCGGTTGATCACCCATGAATTTGCAAACTTTTGCGTCGGAAGCGGAAGGCGGCGGCGCGGCCGCCCGCAAGACAGTCCTGGCGGACTCCTTCCTGACCCTCCACTACAGTATCTCCCTCGATAACGGCACCGAAGTCGTGAGCACGTTCGAGGAAAAACCCGCCACGCTGCTGCTTGGCCAGGGCCAGCTCGCGCCCAATCTCGAGGCGGCGCTGCTCGGCATGCCCGAGGGCCAGCGCATGACTTACCGCCTGGCGCCGGAGCATGCCTTCGGCCCGCGCAACCCCGAACTGCTGCAATGGGTCTCGCTGGCCACGCTGCGCGAGAACAGCTCGTTCGAGGAAGACTATTCGCCCGGCGACCTCGTGGAATTCAATGCACCGAACGGCGGCAAGTACGCCGGTGTGCTGAAGGAATTCGGCGAGACCGCCGCGCTGTTCGACTTCAACCACCCGCTGGCCGGACAGACCATCCTGTTCGATGTCCAATTGATCGGAATTCTCTGATGTCAGCCGTTGTGACGGACCCCAGCATGCCCGAGCTCACTCTCCCCATCGACGCCGAGATCCTGATGGCGCAGCCGCGCGGCTTCTGCGCTGGCGTGGACCGCGCGATCGAGATCGTCGAACGCGCGCTGGCGCTGTTCGGCGCGCCGATCTACGTGCGCCACGAGATTGTCCACAACGCCTACGTGGTGGCCGATCTGCGCAACAAGGGCGCGGTGTTCGTCGACGAACTGGACGAAGTGCCACCCGGTTCCACCGTGATCTTCAGCGCCCACGGCGTGTCGAAGGAAGTGCGCGCGGACGCCACCGCGCGTGGCCTCACCGTGTTCGACGCCACCTGCCCGCTGGTGACCAAGGTGCACGTCGAAGTGGGCAAGATGCGCGCCGAAGGCTGCGAGATCATCATGATTGGCCACAAGGGGCATCCCGAGGTGGAAGGCACGATGGGCCAGGCCGAGCGAGGCATGCTGCTGGTGGAGTCGGTCGAGGACGTCAACCGCCTGGCCGTGTCCGATCCGTCGCAGCTGGCCTACGTCACGCAGACCACGCTGTCGGTGGACGAGACCGCCGAGATCGTGGCGGCGCTGAAGGCGCGCTTCCCGGATATCCGCGAACCCAAGAAGCAGGACATCTGCTATGCCACGCAGAACCGCCAGGACGCCGTGAAGTTCATGGCGCCGCAGGTGGAGGTGGTGATCGTGGTGGGCAGCCCGAACAGCTCCAACTCGAACCGCCTGCGCGAACTGGCGGACCGCCTCGGCGTGCCGGCCTACATGGTCGACGATCCTGACCAGCTCAAGCCGGAATGGGTGGCGGGCAAGCGCCGGATCGGCCTGACCGCGGGGGCCTCGGCGCCCGAAGCACTGGCCCAGGCCATTGTCGAGCGCCTGCGCACGTTCGGCGTGCGCAATGTGCGTGCGCTGGAAGGCGTGGAGGAGAACATGTCCTTCCCGCTGCCGCGCGGCCTCGCCAGCGTGTCCGTGCAGTCCTGATCCTGCCTGTTTCCGCCTGATTGCCGGACATCGACCTGAAGCGGGTCGGTGTCCGCGCCTGCCGTCCCCCCGCCTTTTTTCCTTCCCCGTTGTTCGATGCTCTGCCATCGCACCGCGCTGGTGCGTCTCTGTGCGCCCGCCATTTTCGTCCCGACGTGCGCTGCCGCACTATTGTAGACATTCAAGGGTTTGCAAACCCACGCCCCGCGCCATAATGCCGCAATACGTGTCTTAACACCCAGACAATATCAGGGTAATCCCCGATGATGGGGTTTTCCCTATTATGGTGCGACGCTACATTCTGCACATTAGAGTGGCCGCTCGATATTTGAAATGAAATACCTAATTAATACCTGCCCATTATATGTGGCGCGGCACAGGCTTATGACGTGGCGCAAGCGCCTCCGGAGAGACTCGGGCACGATTCTTGTAAGCACGGGGGACTGGTCTGCCAAATGGGCGGAGATTGCCCCAATCTGTGCATTGGGGAAATTCCCTAGCGCAATTGGTGGGTAAATGGTTCAGGTTGTTGCGTCGCGTATTGCATCCGCGAAGAAAGGGGATACAATGCGCGCGTTTCAAATTGAAACTAAACAAAGGGCGGTCCAGGGAATACGTCCGGGAGGCGTAGTATTTCCCTGTTTTTGTGAATCCTAGGAGATCACTCATGCAATTCACGTTTGCCAAGATTCTGCCGATCGCGGCCGCTGTGGCGCTGGTCGCTGCATGTGGCAAGAAAGAAGAAAAGCCGGCTGATGCGGCAGCATCGGCACCTGCCGCGGCGGCGCAGGCTGCAGGTGGCGGTGAAACCATCGTCAAGATCGGTCACGCGGCTCCGCTGACGGGCGGCATTGCCCACCTTGGCAAGGACAACGAAAACGGCGCCCGCCTGGCCGTGGAAGAAGTCAACAAGACCGGTCTGGAAATCGGCGGCAAGAAGATCAAGCTGGAGCTGGTGGGTGAAGATGACGCCGCCGATCCGAAGACCGGCACCGCCGTGGCCCAGAAGCTGGTGGACGCCAAGGTCGTCGCCGTGGTGGGTCACCTGAACTCGGGCGTGTCGATCCCGGCCTCGAAGATCTACAGCGATGCGGGCATCGTGCAGATCTCGCCGTCGTCGACCAATCCCGACTACACCAAGCAAGGCTTCAAGACCACGTACCGCGTGGTGGCCACCGACGCCCAGCAGGGTCCGGCACTGGCCAACTACGCCGCCAAGAGCCTGGGCGCCAAGAGCGTGGCCATCGTCGACGATGCCACCGCCTACGGCAAGGGCCTGGCCGACGAGTTCGAGAAGACTGCCAAGGCTTCGGGCGTGAACGTGGTGGCACGTGAAGCCACCAACGACAAGGCCACGGACTTCAAGGCCATTCTGACCAAGATCAAGGGCAAGAAGCCGGACGTGATCATGTACGGCGGCATGGATGCCACCGGCGGTCCGTTCGCCAAGCAGGCCAAGGAACTGGGCATCGCCTCGAAGATCGTGGGCGGCGACGGCGTGTGTACCGACAAGGTGGCTGAGCTGGCCGGCGATGCCGTGACCAACATCATCTGCTCGGAAGCTGGTCTGGCCCTGTCCAAGATGGAAGCCGGCGACGACTTCCAGAAGCGCTACCAGGCCCGTTTCAACGCCCCGGTGCAGATCTACGCACCGTTCACGTATGACGCCGTGATGGTCGTTGTCGATGCCATGAAGCGCGCCAACTCGTCCGAGCCGGCCGCCATCCTGGCCGAAATGCCCAAGACGAACTACAAGGGCGTGATCGGCAACATCGCCTTCGACGAGAAGGGCGACATGAAGGAAGGCACCATCACGCTGTACGAGTACAAGGACAAGAAGAAGTCCGTCCTCGACGTCGTGAAGATGTAATTCCGGGCTTACCGGCCCATCCGAACGGCACCGTGAGTATTTTGCGGTGCCGTTCTTTTTAGTCTCGCCAACGGTTGACAGCATCCTTACCATGGATGGAACAGGGCGGGCAGCACACCAGCAACTCATCACCTCTCTACCCGAACCATCCAACATTACCGTCCCACCCACGGCATCCACACCATGCCGCGCGGCGCGGGGCTGAAGCAGGAGTTTTCATGGATATCTTTATCCAGCAGATCGTGAACGGTCTGGTGCTCGGCAGCATCTATGCGCTGATCGCACTGGGCTACACCATGGTCTACGGCATTCTGGGCATCATCAATTTCGCGCACGGCGACGTGCTGATGATTGGCGCGCTGACCGCGTTGTCAGCCATCATGGGGCTGCAGAAGTTCGCCCCCGGCCTGCCCGAGTGGCTGACGCTGGTGATCGCCACGCTGATCGCCATGCCGGTCTGTGCAGTACTGTCCTTTTCGATCGAGCGGATTGCCTACCGGCCATTGCGCAACGCGCCGCGCCTGGCCCCGCTGATCACCGCCATCGGCGTCTCCATCATCCTCCAGACGATGGGCATGCTGATCTGGTCGCGCAACCCGCTGACCTTCCCGCAGCTACTGCCCTCGAGCCCGATCGACATCGGTTCCACGGGCGCCACCATCACTGGCAAGGAAATCGTCATCATCGGCATGGCCGTGATGGTGATGGCTGGCCTGCTGGCCCTGGTCAACCGCACCAAGCTCGGCCGCGCCATGCGCGCCACCGCCGAGAACCAGAAGGTGGCGGGCCTGATGGGCGTGAACCCCAACTTCGTGATTTCGGCCACGTTCATGATCGGCGCCGCCCTGGCGGCGCTGGCGGGCGTGATGATGGCCACCAACTACGGCAACGCGCACTTCTACATGGGCTTCATCCCCGGGCTGAAGGCGTTCACCGCCGCAGTGCTGGGCGGCATCGGCAACCTGGCCGGCGCAATGGTCGGCGGCATGCTGCTGGGCCTGATCGAGGCACTGGGCGCCGGCTACATCGGCGACCTGACCAACGGGGTGTTCGGCTCGAATTACCAGGACGTGTTCGCGTTCATCGTGCTGATTACCGTACTTGTGTTCCGTCCGTCCGGCATCATGGGCGAACGCGTGGCCGACCGCGCCTGAGGAGAGCGAATCCATGAATACCCCGATTCCATCCACGGCCGTCGCGGCACCGTCCCGCGTGCCGGCCAAGACGCTGGCGGCCCTGCTGGGCTTCCTCGTCGTGGCGCTGTGCGCGCCATTCTTCGTCCAGACCTTCGGCGGCAACTACTGGGTGCGCGTGCTCGACTTCGCGCTGCTCTACATCATGCTGGCGCTGGGCCTGAACATCGTGGTCGGCTTTGCCGGCCTGCTGGACCTGGGCTACATCGCGTTCTACGCGGTGGGCGCCTACCTGATGGCGCTGCTCGGTTCGCCGCACCTGGCCAACCAGTTCGAATGGATCCAGCAGCTGTTCCCGAACGGGCTGCATTTGTCGATGTGGTTTGTGCTGCCTATTGCACTTGGGGTGGCGGCGCTGTTCGGCGTCATGCTGGGCGCGCCAACCCTCAAGCTACGCGGCGACTACCTGGCCATCGTGACGCTGGGCTTCGGCGAGATCGTTCGTATCTTCATGAACAACCTGGACCGTCCGATCAACATCACCAACGGCCCCAAGGGCATCACGGCGGTAGACCCGGTACACATCTTTGGCTTCGATTTCTCGAAATCCCACGAGATCTTCGGGCTGAAGTTCACGCCGGTGTTCATGTACTACTACCTGCTGGTGTTCCTGGTCATCGTGATCGTGTTCGTCTGCCTGCGCCTGCAGAACTCGCGTATCGGTCGCGCATGGGTGGCGATTCGTGAAGACGAGATCGCCGCCAAGGCGATGGGCATCAACACCCGCAACGTGAAGCTGCTGGCCTTTGCCATGGGCGCCTCGTTTGGCGGTGTGTCGGGTGCCGTATTCGGCGCATTTCAGGGCTTTGTCTCGCCCGAGTCGTTCACGCTGTGGGAATCGATCTACATCCTGGCCATCGTGGTGCTGGGCGGCATGGGCCATATCCCGGGCGTGATCCTGGGCGGCATCCTGCTGGTGGGCTTCCAGGAACTGCTGCGCGTGGTGGCGGAGCCGATGCAGACCGGCCTGTTCGGCCATGTCATCGTCGATGCCGAGGTGCTGCGCCAGCTGATGTTCGGTCTGGCACTGGTGGGGGTGATGCTGTATCGCCCGGCCGGCCTGTGGCCGTCGCCGCGCAAGGAAGACCGTCCGGTGGTGCGCCGGGCGGGCAGCGTTGGCCGTTTCTGACCAGGAGGACATCATGAGCAACAACGAAATCCTCCTGTCCGTACAGGGGGTCAACAAGCGCTTCGGCGGCCTGCAGGCCCTGTCCGACGTGGGCCTGCAGATCCGCAAGGGCGAGATCTACGGCCTGATCGGCCCCAACGGCGCCGGCAAGACCACGTTCTTCAACGTCATCACCGGCCTGTACACGCCCGATTCGGGCGAGTTCATGCTCGGCGGCAGCGCCTACCAGCCCACTGCCGTGCATGAGGTGGCCAGGACTGGCATCGCCCGCACGTTCCAGAACATCCGCCTGTTCGGCGAGATGACCGCGCTGGAGAACGTGATGGTAGGCCGCCACGTGCGGACCAAGGCTGGCGTGTTCGGTGCGATCTTCCGTCCGCCTTCGGTGCGGCGCGAGGAAGAGGGCATCGAGGACATGGCCCACGACCTGCTGGACTACGTCGGCATCGGCAAGTACGCCAACTTCACCGCGCGTAACCTCTCCTACGGCCACCAGCGCCGCCTGGAGATTGCCCGCGCGCTGGCCACCGAGCCCAAGCTGCTGGCGCTGGACGAGCCCGCGGCCGGCATGAACGCCACCGAGAAGGTGGAGTTGCGCGGCCTGCTCGACAAGATCCGCAACGACGGCCGCACCATCCTGCTGATCGAGCACGATGTGAAGCTGGTGATGGGCCTGTGCAACCAGATGACCGTGCTGGACTACGGCAAGGTCATCGCCCAGGGCCTGCCGCAAGACGTGCAGAACAATCCCGCGGTGATCGAGGCTTACCTCGGCGCATCGGCACACTAAGGCGGGAGAGACGCGCAATGAAACAGACAGTACTGAAGATTTCCGGCCTGAAGGTGGCCTATGGCGGCATCCAGGCCGTCAAGGGCGTGGATCTGGACATCCACGACGGCGAGCTGGTAACCCTGATCGGCGCCAACGGCGCGGGCAAGACCACCACCATGAAGGCCATCACCGGCCTGCAGGGCTGGGCCGGCGGCGACGTGGAGTACATGGGCAAGTCCATCAAGGGCGTGCCCAGCTACACGCTGCTGAAGCAGGGTCTGGCGATGGTGCCGGAAGGCCGCGGCGTGTTCGCGCGCATGACCATCACCGAGAACCTGCAGATGGGCGCGTACACGCGCAACGATGACGCGGGTATCAAGCGCGACATCGACCGCATGTTCGAGACCTTCCCGCGCCTGAAGGAGCGGGCGGACCAGCTGGCCGGCACGATGTCCGGCGGCGAGCAGCAGATGCTGGCCATGGCGCGCGCGCTGATGAGCCAGCCCAAGCTGCTGCTGCTGGACGAGCCGTCGATGGGTCTCTCGCCGATCATGGTCGAAAAGATCTTCGAGGTGGTGCGCACGGTGTCCGCGCAGGGCGTGACCGTGCTGCTGGTGGAGCAGAACGCGCGCCTGGCGCTGCAGGCTGCCCACCGCGGCTACGTGATGGAGTCCGGCCTGATCACCATGAGCGGCGACGCCAAGCAGATGCTGGACGACCCCAAGGTGCGGGCGGCCTACCTGGGCGAGTAAGCGCCCGACAGGTTCCCGGCAAGTAAAAAAAGCCTCGCGATTCGCATCGCGAGGCTTTTTTTCATCGTAGAAACTTCAAATCAGGCCAGTTTCTTCAACAGCGTGCGCAGCATGCCGATCATCTGGTCGATCTCGGCGCGCGTCACGTTCAGCGCCGGCATGAAGCGCAGCAGGCCCGGACGCGGGGCGTTCAGCAGCAGCCCTTCCGGCGCCATTTCGCGCGCTTCTTCCACGATCTGCGCACCGATCTCCTTGTTCAGCACCAGGGCGCGCAGCAGGCCCTCGCCACGCTCGCCGCCCAGGCCGAACTCGTCCGACAGGGCCAGCAGCTGCTCGCGCAGGTACTGTCCCTTCGCCTTCACGTCGTCCAGGAAGCCCGGCGCGGTCAGCTGGGCAATCACGCTGCTGCCCACGGCCGTCATCAGGGGGTTGCCGTTGTAGGTGCCGCCCTGGTCGCCGGCCTCGAAGCTGGCCACCTCGGCCTTGCAGAGCAGGGCGGAGAGCGGCACGCCGCCGCCGATGCCCTTGCCCAGCGTCATGATGTCCGGCTCCACGCCCGACAGCTCGTAGGCGAACAGCGTGCCGCAGCGGCCGCAGCCGGTCTGCACTTCATCGACGATGAACAGCAGCTTGTGCTTGTCCGCCAGCGCGCGCAGGCCCTGCATGAACTCGCGCGTGGCGGGAATCACGCCGCCTTCGCCCTGCACCGGCTCCAGCATGATGCCGACGGTCTTGTCGGTGATCAGGGCCTCCACCGAGGCCAGGTTGTTCAGCTCCGCCTTCGGGAAGCCCGGCACCTGCGGCGCGAAGATGGTGTCCCAGCCGGCCTTGCCCGACGCGCTCATGGTGGCCAGCGTGCGGCCATGGAAGCTGTGGTCCATGGTGATGATCTCGTACGCGCCGTTCTTGTGCTTGCGCCCCCATTTGCGGGCCAGCTTGATGGCGCCTTCGTTGGCCTCGGCGCCGCTGTTGGCGAAGAAGACCTTGTCGAAGCAGCTGTTGTCGGTGAGCTGCTTGGATAGCACCAGCATCGGCTCGTTGTAGAAGGCGGGGCTCGGGTTCAGCAGCTTGCGGGCCTGCTTCTCCAGCGCCTCGATCATGCCTTCGTTCGAATGGCCCAGGCTGTTCACTGCCCAGCCCTGCACGAAATCCAGGTATCGCTTGCCGTTATGGTCCGTCAGCCAGGAACCCTTGCCTTCGGTGAAGACCAGCTCGGGGCGGTTGGTGATGTACATCAGGGATTGGACGGGAAAATCGGCAAATGCCATGGCGGACTCCTGGGTTCGGCGAGTAAGGGGTGAGAGGATCAGACCGGCAAAAACAAAAAGCCACGGGGGTTGCCCGTGGCTTGTCGACCTGAACAGATGCGATGGACGGTCAGCCGCGAGGCACCCTGGGAGGGAGCGACGTACGTGCGCGGCGTCGGAGCATGATCGTGTTCATGTCGGCCAATATAAGGCGCATGCACCCGGGTGTCAAAACCAATTGCGGAAAGTCTGGCAGACCCGGGTGGCATTGTTGTGTCGACGGAACGGCGGGGGGTGGTCAGGCGGCCCCGGCCGGGTGCATGTCGGCCTCGGACGTGAACGAATCGGCGAAGAACGCGTCCTCGTGCAGCTGGCACTGGGCGGCGAAGTCCGTGCGGGCCGCGTTGACCATCACCGGGGCGCCGCAGGCGTAGACCTCGTGGCCGGACAGGTCCGGATGATCGTCGATCACGGCCTGGTGCACGAAGCCGGTACGGCCGGCCCAGTTGTCCTCGGCCTGGGCGTTGGAGATCACCGGCACGTACTGGAAGTTCGGCAGGTCGCGCGCCCACTGCTCGCACAGCGCGTGCATGTACAGGTCGGCCGGGCGGCGGCCGCCCCAGTACAGCGTCATCTTGCGGTCGATGCCGGTATAGGCGGCATGCTCGACGATGGCCTTGATCGGCGCGAAGCCGGTGCCGGAGGCCAGCAGGATGATCGGCTTGTCGGAGTCCTCGCGCAGGAAGAAGCTGCCCAGCGGGCCTTCGAAGCGCAGGATGTCGCGCTCCTTCATGGCCGGGGCGCCTTCCTTGGCGCCGAACACGTAGTCGGTGAATGCGCCGCCGGGCATATGGCGGATGTGCAGCTCGATCGGGCCTTCCTCGTGGGGCGGCGTGGCGATGGAGTAGCTGCGGCGCTTGCCGTCACGCAGCAGGAATTCCACGTACTGGCCGGCCAGGTACTGCATGCGCTCGGTGGCGGGCAGTTGCAGGCGGATGGCGATGACGTCGTCCGCCAGGCGCTCCAGCGTGCTCACGCGGCAGGGAATCTTCCTGATGGGGATGTCGCCGGCGCCGTGCACTTCCCGGCACTCGATGGTGATGTCCGAGGTGGCGTTGGCGCAGCAGAACAGCGCGCGGCCTTCGGTCTTTTCCTGCGCCGTCAGCGCCGAGGCGGCATGGTCGCCCTGGACGAAGCTGCCTTCGACCACACGGCCCTTGCAGGAGCCGCAGGCGCCGTTCTTGCAGCCGTAGGGCAGGCCGATGCTGTGGCGCAGGGCCGCGCCGAGGATGGTTTCATCGGCAGCCACCTCGAACTTGTGGCCGCTGGGCATGACGGTTACTTGATAAGCCATAATCAGGTCTATGAGCCAAATTCTGTCGCCGCATGCGGCATTGTCTTACTCCCGGGCGGGTCGCCGCCTGGGCCGTCCGCGCCTGCTGATCGTGGGCTGCGGTGATGTCGGTTCGCGTGTGCTGCGCCTGCTGGCGGCACGCATGCGCGTGTTCGCCGTGACGTCGCAGCCGGCCCGGCGGGCCGAGTTGCGCGCCGCGGGCGCGGTGCCGCTGGTGGCCGATCTGGACCGGCCGGCCACGCTGGCACGGCTGCGCGGACTGGCGGACCGGGTCATCGACCTGGCCCCGCCGCCCGCACAGGGGAGCGGCGATCCGCGCACACGTGCCTTGCTGGCTGCGTTGCGCCGCACGGCATGGCGCCGCGCCCGGTCCGGGCGCATGGCTGCCCACGCCGCCAGCGAGGCCGCCATTCTACCCGAGCGGGGCTGGCACCGCGCGTTTGAGGCGGCGGCCCGGCACCAGTCTGCCGGCGTTTTCGTCTATGCCAGCACGACCGGCGTCTACGGCGACCGGGGCGGCGCCCGCGTTCAGGAATTCGACACCGTGCGTCCGCAGACGCCCCGGGCGCGCCGGCGCGTGGCGGCCGAGTCCGCCGTGCGCCATTTCGGGCGCGATGCGGGCTGGCGCGCCAGCATCGTCCGCATTCCCGGCATCTACGCGGCGGACCGCCTGCCCGTGGCCCGGCTGCACAAGGGCACGCCGGCGCTGGCGCCGCAGGACGACGTCTACACCAGCCATATCCATGCCGACGACCTCGCTCGCACCATGATCGCGGCGCTCTGGCGCGGCCGGCCCCAGCGCGTGGTGCACGCCAGCGACGACACCGAGCTGCGCATGGCCGATTACTTCGACCTCGTGGCGGACCGCCGGGGCCTGCCCCGGCCGCCGCGCATCACCCGCCAGCAGGCGCATGAGGTGATCGAACCGGCACTGCTGAGCTTCATGAGCGAATCGCGCCGGCTCGACAACGGCCGCCTCAAGCGCGAACTGCGGCTGCGGCTTCGCTATCCCACCGTCACGGACTTCTTTGACGCCTGACCCGGCCTGACTGGGTTTGAGGCTCCCCTGGCACACCGCTTGCGATCCATGTCGCCGCGGTGCTGCTGTCTATACAGGATTGTGCACAAGCACCCCATATCGGTGCGAAACAAGGCGTATCCGGCGCTTTTTCGGGGCCTCGCCTAGTGCAAACCCCGCGTTGACTTGTATAGACAGGCATAGCACCATTTGCCCGACCACAAAGGAGCCGACAGCATGACCCTGCACCGCCGCGCAACGCTCGCCGCCATCGCCCTCGCATCCCTCGTCACCACGCTCGCCGCCCCGGCCCACGCGCAGAACACGCCCGTGACGCTCGGCATGAGCGGCTGGACCGGCTTCGCCCCGCTCACGCTCGCTGACAAGGCCGGCATCTTCAAGAAGAACGGCGTGGACGTGGATATCAAGATGATTCCGCAGAAGGACCGCCACCTGGCGCTGGCCTCGGGCGCGATCCAGTGCGCGGCCACCACGGTGGAGACCCACGTGGCGTGGAACGCCAACGGCGTGCCGATCACGCAGATCGTGCAATTGGACAAATCCTATGGCGCGGACGGCCTGGCGGTGCGCGGGGATGTGAAGTCGTTCGCGGACCTCAAGGGCAAGACCATCGGCGTGGATGCGCCGGGCACCGCGCCGTATTTCGGGCTGGCGTGGATGCTCAAAAAGAACGGCATGACGCTCAAGGACGTGAAGCTGACCACGCTGTCCCCGCAGGCCGCCGCGCAGGCCTTCGTGGCCGGCCAGAACGATGGTGCGATGACCTACGAGCCGTATCTGTCGACGGTGCGTGCCAATCCGGACAAGGGCAAGATCCTCGCCACCACGCTCGACTACCCGATGGTGACCGACACCCTCGGCTGCGCGCCGAAATGGCTCAAGGACAACCCGAAGGCTGCCCAGGCGCTGGTGGACAGCTACTTCGAGGCCCTTGAGATGATTCGCAAGGACCCGGCCAAGTCGAACGAGATCATGGGCGCCGCGGTCAAGCAGACCGGCGAGCAGTTCGCCAAGTCGTCGGCCTACCTGCGCTGGCAGGACAAGGCGGCCAATCGCACCTTCTTCGCGGGCGAGCTGGCCAGCTTCAGCAAGGAGGCCGCGGCCGTGCTGCTCGATATTGGCGTGATCCGGCAGACGCCGGACGTGACCACGCTCTATGACGCCCGATTCCTCAAGTAAGCCGGAGGCCGCCATGACCCAGGTGACGCAGGTTTCCACGCCCGCCGGCCGCATGCCCGCGCCGGCCGCCAGTGCAAGCGGCGCCGGCGACGACAGCGCCCCGCGCCGCCGCCATCCGTGGCTGTCGCCGCTGGTGCCGGTGGGCGGCCACGCGCGCTGGCTGCTCGGCCTGTCGTTCTTCGCCGTCTTCTTCGCGCTGTGGGCGGCGGTCACGCTGGGCGGCTTCGTGCCGCGTACCTTCCTGGCCGATCCGCTGACCATGGCGCGCGAAGGCGTGACCCTGTTCACGCAATACAACTTCCTCGGCGACATCGGCATGACGGTGTGGCGCGTGGTGGGCGGCTTCGTGCTGGCCGCCGTGCTGGCCGTGCCGCTCGGCATCTTCATGGGCGCGTACAAGGCGGCGGAGGCGTTCTTCGAGCCCTTCGTCTCGTTTTGCCGCTACCTGCCGGCCTCGGCCTTTATCCCGCTGCTGATCCTCTGGGCCGGCATCGGCGAGACGCAGAAGCTGCTGGTCATCTTCATCGGCTCGTTCTTTCAGATTGTGCTGATGGTGGCGGTGACGGTGGGCGGGGCCCGCAAGGATCTGGTGGAGGCGGCCTACACGCTCGGCGCCACGCCGCGCGGCATCGTGCGGCGCGTGCTGATTCCGGGCGCGGCGCCGGAGATCGCCGAGATCCTGCGGCTGGTGCTGGGCTGGGCCTGGACCTATGTGATCGTGGCCGAGCTGATCGGCTCGTCGTCCGGCATCGGCCACATGATCACGGACAGCCAGGCGCTGCTCAACACCGGGCAGATCATCTTCGGGATCATCGTCATCGGCTGCATCGGGCTGGTGTCCGACCTCGTCTTCAAGCTGGCCAACCAGCGCCTGTTTCCGTGGAGTTCGATCAAATGAGCGCGCTGTCGATCCAGCAGGTTTCTCGTACGTTTTCGAATCCGCGCGGTGGCGTCACGCAGGCGCTGCTGCCGGTGGACTTCGACGTGCGCGACAACGACTTCGTGACCATCCTCGGCCCCTCGGGCTGCGGCAAGTCCACGCTGCTGCGCATCGTGGCGGGGCTGGACACGCCTTCGGGCGGGCGCGTGCTGCTCGACGGCCAGCCGGTGGCCGGCCCGGGCGCCGATCGCGGCATGGTGTTCCAGTCGTACACGCTCTTTCCGTGGCTGACCATCGAGCAGAACGTGCGCTTTGGCCTGCGCGAGCGCGGCATGAGCGCGGCGGACCAGAAGGAACGCAGCGACTATTTCATGGCCCGCGTGGGGCTGCGCGGCTTCGAGCATCACTATCCGAAGCAGCTCTCGGGCGGCATGCAGCAGCGCACGGCGATTGCGCGGGCGCTGGCCAACGACCCCAAGATCCTGCTGCTCGATGAGCCGTTCGGCGCGCTGGACAACCAGACCCGCGTGCTGATGCAGGAGCTGCTGCTGGGCATCTGGGAGTCGGCGCGCAAAACGGTATTATTCGTCACGCACGATATCGACGAGGCCATCTTCATGGCCAACCGCGTGGCGGTGTTTTCCGCCAGGCCGGGTCGGATCAAGAGCGAGATCGCGGTGGATTTCCCCCATCCGCGCCATTACACGATCAAGACTTCGCCCGAGTTCTCCGCGCTGAAGGCGCGGCTGACCGAGGAAATTCGTGCCGAGGCCATGGCCGCGGCCGAGCACTGACCGCCATGAATCACCCCGCTGCCGGCTCCACCCCCGCCAACCCCTCCACGCCTTCGGCCCCTTCCGCGCTCTACCAGCAGGTGAAGGAGTACATCGCCCGCCAGATCCAGAGCGGCGCGTGGCAGCCGGGAGACCGCGTGCCGTCGGAGCAGGAACTGGTGACCCGCTTCTCGGTCTCGCGCATGACCGTCAACCGGGCGCTGCGCGAGCTGTCGGAGCAGGGCAGGGTGGTGCGCGTGGCCGGCGTCGGCACCTTCGTGGCCGAGCACAAGCCGCAATCGACCCTGCTGTCGGTGGTCAACCTGCAGGACGAGATCCGCATGCGCGGCCACGACTATGCGTGCGATGTGATCCTGGTGGAGCGCGTCTCGGCGTCGATCGAGGTGGCGGCGGCGCTCGAGCTGCGCACCGGCGAGTCGGTCTATCACTCGGTCTGCGTGCATCGCGAGGACGGCGTGCCGGTGCAGCTGGAAGACCGCTACGTCAATCCGCGCGTGGCGCCGGACTTCATCACACAGGACTTCCGCGATACGCAGCCCGGTGAATACCTGCTGCGCAACGTGCCTTACGACCAGGTGGAACACGTGGTCGATGCGATTGCCGCCACCCCCGAGCAGGCCGCGCAACTGGAAATGCCGCCGACCCAGCCGTGCCTGCTGCTCACGCGGCGCACGTGGACGAGTGGCGTGCCGGTCACGTTCGTGCGCTGCCTGCATCCGGGCAACCGCTATCGCCTCGGCAGCCGCTTCCGCGCCGACGGCAATCCGGCCTTCGGCTAAAACTGAGTAGCTGGGGCTAGTTAGTACTGGCCTTCGGCCCCCATTTTCGACTAACCTGTATAGACAGGTTCATACAACTGATTTTAGAACGCGGTTGAGCCGATTCTCAAAAGATCCAACAGGACGATGCAGCACATGACAGCCATTTCTGATTCCCGCCTCGATTCCCGCCCCGTACTGACGCTGGACCCCGGCCACGTCTCCCTGGCCGACCTGCGCCGCATCTATCGGGGCGAAGTGCGCCTGGCGATGGCGGACGCGGCCTGGGCCGGCGTGCGCGCGGCGCAGGCCACCGTGCAGGACATCATCGACGCCGACGCCGTGGTCTACGGCATCAACACCGGCTTCGGCAAGCTGGCCCAGTCGCGCATTCCGCATGACAAGCTGGCCGAGCTGCAACGCAACCTCGTGCTCTCCCACAGCGTGGGCACCGGCCCGGACCTCGCGGCGGACACCGTGCGCCTGATCCTGGCGATGAAGGCCATCAGCCTCGCGCGCGGTCATTCGGGCGTGCGCCCGGCCGTGATCGAGGCGCTGCTGGCGCTGGCCAACCACGGCGTCACGCCGTGCATCCCGGCCAAGGGCTCGGTGGGCGCCAGCGGCGACCTCGCCCCGCTGGCGCATATGTCGTGCACGCTGATCGGCGTGGGCGATGTCTATATAGATAGCCGCCGCGTGCCGGCCGCGCAGGGGCTGGCCCACGCCGGGCTGGAGACCTTCGCGCTCGGTCCCAAGGAAGGGCTGGCGCTGCTGAACGGCACGCAGGTGTCCACGGCGCTGGCGCTGGCCGGCCTGTTCGCCGCCGAAGACGCCTTCGCGGCCGGGCTGGTGGCCGGAGCGCTTTCGCTCGAGGCCATCAAGGGGTCGGTCAAGCCATTCGATGCGCGCATCCACGCCGCGCGCGGCCAGGTCGGCCAGATCGAGGTGGCCGGCGCGGTGCGGGCGATGCTCGACGGCAGCGAGATCGTCGATTCCCACAAGGGCTGCGGCCGCGTGCAGGACCCGTACTCGATCCGCTGCCAGCCGCAGGTGATGGGCGCCTGCCTGGACAACCTGACCCATGCCGCGCGCATCCTGCGCATCGAGGCCAACGCGGCGTCGGACAACCCGCTGGTCTTCCCCGAGCAGGGCGACGTGGTCTCGGGCGGCAACTTCCACGCCGAGCCGGTGGCCTTCGCCGCCGACATCCTCGCGCTGGCTATCGCCGAGATTGGCGCGATTTCCGAACGCCGGCTGGCGCTGCTGCTCGATACCGGGCTGTCCGGCCTGCCGCCGTTCCTGGTGCGCGATGGCGGCCTGCACTCCGGTTTCATGATCGCGCAGGTGACGGCGGCGGCACTCGCTTCAGAGAACAAGTCGCTCTCGCATCCGTCCAGCGTGGACAGCCTGCCCACCTCCGCCAACCAGGAAGACCATGTGTCGATGGCCACCTACGGCGCGCGCCGGCTTGGCGAGATGGCGGCCAACACGGCGGTGATCGTCGGCATCGAGGCGATGGCCGCCGCGCAGGGCATCGAGTTCCACCGGCCGCTGAAGTCGTCGCCGCTGGTGGAGCAGGAACTGGCGCGCATCCGCGCCCGCGTGGACTTTGTCGAGGGCGACCGCTACCTCGCGCCCGACATCGAGGCCATGAAGCAATGGGTTGTGCAGGGCGATGCCGGGGCCGGCTGGCCCGAGGCCGTGCGCGCGATCCTGCCGACCAATGCCAGCTGATACCAGCCGTCGATCCCTATCTGACAAATTCGAATCTCCCAGCACGGAGCCCCCGACCATGAACGCTAACGAACGCCAATTCGACACTCCCCAGCGCGGCCAGCGCGAAATCCGCGCACCGCACGGCAGCCAGCTGCATTGCAAGAACTGGCTGATCGAGGCCGCCTACCGGATGATCCAGAACAACCTCGACCCCGACGTGGCCGAGCGCCCGCAGGACCTGGTGGTCTACGGCGGCATCGGCAAGGCCGCGCGCAACTGGGAATGCTTCGACGCCATCCTGGACAGCCTGCGCCGCCTGGGCGAGGACGAATCGCTGCTGGTGCAGTCAGGCAAGCCGGTGGGCATTTTCCGCACGCACGCTGACGCGCCGCGCGTGCTGATCGCCAACTCCAACCTCGTGCCGCACTGGGCCAACTGGGACAAGTTCAATGAGCTGGACCGCGCCGGACTGATGATGTACGGCCAGATGACCGCCGGCTCGTGGATCTATATCGGCACGCAGGGCATCGTGCAGGGCACCTTCGAGACCTTCGTCGAGGCCGGCAACCAGCACTTCGGTGGCGACCTCGCCGGCAAGTGGATCCTGACGGCCGGGCTGGGTGGCATGGGCGGCGCGCAGCCGCTGGCTGGCGTGCTGGCCGGGGCCTGCGTGCTGGCCATCGAGTGCCAGGAGTCGCGCATCGACTTCCGCCTGCGCACGCGCTATGTGGACAAGAAGGCCACCACGCTGGACGAGGCGCTGGCCATGATCGCCGACGCCACCGCGAAGAAGGAGGCCATCTCGGTGGGCCTGCTCGGCAACGCGGCAGAGATCGTGCCGGAGCTGGCGCGCCGCGCCCAGGCCGGCGGCATGCGCCCGGACATCGTCACCGACCAGACTTCGGCGCATGACCTCGTCAACGGCTACCTGCCCGAAGGCTGGACCGTGGCGCAGTGGGAAGACCTGCGCCAGCGCGACCCGAAGGCGGTGGAAGCCGCCGCGCGCGCGTCCATCGTCAAGCATGTGAAGGCGATGCTGGCCTTCAAGGAGATGGGCGTGCCGACGCTGGACTACGGCAACAACATCCGCCAGGTGGCTTTCGACGAGGGCGTGAAGAACGCGTTCGATTTCCCGGGCTTCGTGCCGGCCTATATCCGCCCGCTGTTCTGCCGTGGCAAGGGGCCGTTCCGCTGGGTGGCGCTGTCGGGCGACCCGGAAGACATCTACAAGACCGACGCCAAGATGAAGGAGCTGTTCCCCGAGGACAAGCACCTGCACCGCTGGCTGGACATGGCGCGTGACCGCATCGCCTTCCAGGGCCTGCCGGCGCGGATCTGCTGGGTGGGTTTGGACGAGCGCCATCGCGCCGGGCTGGCGTTCAACGAGATGGTGAAGTCGGGCGAACTCAAGGCGCCCATCGTGATTGGGCGCGATCACCTCGACTGCGGCTCGGTGGCCTCGCCGAACCGCGAGACTGAGGCCATGCGCGACGGTTCCGACGCCGTGTCAGACTGGCCGCTGCTCAACGCGCTGCTGAACACTGCCGGCGGCGCCACCTGGGTCAGCCTGCACCATGGCGGCGGGGTGGGCATGGGCTTCTCGCAGCATGCCGGCGTGGTGATCGTCTGCGATGGCACGGACGCCGCCGCGAAGCGCATCGAACGTGTACTCTGGAATGATCCGGCCACGGGTGTCATGCGTCATGCCGATGCCGGTTACGAGAGCGCCATCGCCTGCGCCCGGGAGAAGGGCCTGGACCTGCCGATGGTAAAAGGTTGAAGGGTTGAACGCTTGAAAGGTTGAAGCGAGCATGAAGGAACTGGAGCCGGGAGTGGCACCGGGTGTGACGCGGTTTGCCCTCGACGCCATCGCCCCCACGCCGTGGAAGAACGGCGGCGGCACCACGCGCGAAATTGCCGTGTGGCCGCCGGGCGCGGGCATGGACGCCTTCGCGTGGCGCGTGAGCGTGGCGGACATCGTTGCCGATGGGCCGTTCTCGGCCTTTCCCGGCATCGACCGCCAGATCGCGCTGCTGGAAGGCGCCGGCGTGCATCTGCAGGCCCACGACGATTCGTTCTGCCACAAGCTCACGGCCATCGGCGAGCCATTCGGGTTTGCCGGCGATACGGCCGTGCACGCCACGCTGGTGGAGGGCCCCACGCGCGATTTCAACGTGATGGCGCGGCGCGGGGTGTGCCACGCCGACGTGGCCCTGCAGCGCCAGCCGTTCGAGGTGGAAACCGGCAACGATGCCGTGATGGTGTTCGTGATCCGGGGCGAATGGCGCAGTGCCGATGGCCTGTCGCTGCGGGACGGCGAGGGCCTGCTGGTGTCCGCCGGGGCTGGCGGCGCGTCGGGCCGGCTGGCGCTGGCGCCCGCTGAAATCTCCGCGCTGTGCCTGCGCGTATTGCTGCAAATGGAGCCTGCTCAATGACGATTTCCCACGCGCCATCCGCCGATGGCGTCTGGCACCACTGCCACCTGCTGCCCGAGCCCGGGCAGGACACGGCGCTGCGCGATGGCGCCATCGTCGTGGCCGATGGCCGCATCGTCTGGCTCGGCACCCACGCGGCGCTGCCGGACACCTATCGCCACCTGCCGCGCCACGACGCCGGCGGGGCGTGGATCACCCCCGGCCTGGTCGATTGCCATACCCATCTGGTCTATGGCGGCCAGCGTGCCGACGAGTTCGCCATGCGGCTGGCCGGCGCCAGCTACGAGGAGATCGCCCGGGCCGGCGGCGGCATCGTCTCCACGGTACGCGCCACGCGCGAGGCCGACGAGGACACGCTGTTCGCCCAGGCCGCCGGGCGGCTGCGGCCGCTTTTGGCCGAAGGCGTGACCGCCATCGAGATCAAATCCGGCTACGGGCTCTCGCTGGACGCCGAGCGCAAGCAGTTGCGCGTGGCGCGCCGGCTTGGCACGGCCTTCGGCGTCACCGTCCACACCACCTTCCTGGGCGCGCACGCGCTGCCACCCGAGTACTTGGGCCAGGCGGACGACTATATCGATCTGGTCTGCGACACCATGCTGCCGGCGCTGGCCGGGGAAGGGCTGGTCGATGCCGTGGATGCGTTCTGCGAGGGCATCGGCTTCTCGCCCGCGCAGACCAGGCGCGTGTTCGAGGCCGCCGCGCGCCATGGCCTGCCCGTGAAGCTCCATGCCGAACAGTTGAGCAACCTCGGCGGCGCGGCGCTGGCGGCGAGCCACCACGCGTTGTCCGCCGACCATCTCGAACATCTGGACGAGGCCGGCGTGCGCGCCATGGCCGCCGCCGGCACCGTGGCCGTGCTGCTGCCGGGCGCCTATTACTTCCTGCGCGATACCCACCTGCCGCCGCTGGCGCTGCTGCGCGAGCACGGCGTGCGGATTGCGCTGGCGACCGACCATAACCCGGGCACCTCGCCAACCACCTCGCTGCTGCTGATGATGAACATGGCCTGCACGCTGTTCCGCATGACCGTGCCCGAGGTGCTGGCCGGGGTGACCACCCACGCGGCGCACGCGCTGGGCGCGGCGGACCGGCACGGCACGCTCGCCGCCGGGCGCGTGGCGGACTTCGTGCTGTGGCAGGTGGCCACGCCGGCCGAGCTGGCGTACTGGTTCGGCCGCAATCCCTGCGCGGCAGTGGTGCGGCAGGGGCGGATTTATCCGACCGAAACCGGCGCGGGAGCTAAGGCATGAGCGCCGGTCACCTCTTCGCGCCATCGGCCCTCCTGCCCGAAGGCTGGGCGCTTAACGTCCGCCTGGGCTGGGATGCGCAGGGCCGGCTGACCGAGGTCACGCCCGACGCTGCCGCCGCCCCGGGAGACGAGCACGCGGCCGGCCCGGTGCTGCCGGGCATGCCCAACCTTCACTCGCACGCGTTCCAGCGCGGCTTTGCCGGGCTGACCGAGTACCGCAGCATCGCGGCAGACGAAGACCCGGCCGGCGGGGACTCGTTCTGGAGCTGGCGCGCGCTGATGTACCGCTTCGCGCTGCGGCTTTCGCCGGACGCGCTGGAGGCCATCGCCACCCAGCTCTATATAGAGATGCTGCGCGCCGGCTATACCAGCGTCTGCGAATTTCATTACGTCCATCATGACCCGGCGGGCCAGCCGTACGCCACGCCCGCCGAGATGTCGCTGCGGCTGCTGCGCGCGGCGCGCCGGGCCGGCATCGGCATGACGCTGCTGCCGGTGCTGTACCAGACCGCCGGCTTCGGCGGCAAGCCGGCGCAGGCGGACCAGCGGCGCTTCCTGCACGGGACGGATGCCATGCTGGCGCTGCTTGGCGACCTTGCCCCGGCCTGCGCCGAGCACGGCGCGCGGCTCGGGCTGGCGCCGCATTCGCTGCGCGCGGTGCCGCCGGAGAGCCTGGCCCGCGCCGTGGCCGGGCTGCACGCGATGGACGCCACCGCGCCGGTGCATATCCACATCGCCGAACAGCAGAAGGAGGTGGATGACTGCCTGGCCTGGTGCGGCGTGCGGCCGGTGGAGTGGCTGCTCGACCACGCGCCGGTCGATGCGCGCTGGTGCCTGATCCACGCCACGCATATGGATTGGGACGAGCGCCGGCGGCTGGCCCACAGCGGCGCGGTGGCCGGCATCTGCCCGACTACCGAGGCCAATCTGGGCGATGGCGTGTTCGACGCCGCGCCTTACCTCGCCCAGCAGGGCGCGTGGGGCATCGGCTCGGACAGCCACGCGAGCGTAAGCGTGGCGGAAGAACTACGAACCTTCGAATACGGCCAGCGGTTGGGGCTGCAACGGCGCAATGTGCTGGCTTCCGCGCAGCATGCCCAGGTGGCGGACCGGCTCTGGCTCGAAGCCGTGGCAGGCGGCGCCCGCGCGGCGGCGCGCGCCGTGGCCGGGCTGGCAGTGGGCCAGCAGGCCGATTTCCTTGTGCTGGACGGTGCCCACGCCACGCTGGCGGGGCTGGACGGCCCACGCGCGCTGGCGACCCACGTGTTCGCCAGTCACGGGCATGAGACACTAGCGGAGGTCCGCACCGCCGGCATCCGCCGGGTGCAGCATGGGTCGCATCCGCAACAGGCGGAGGCAGCCCGGTTGTTCGCCGCCACGCGCGCCGGCCTGCTGGCCGACTGATTCCCTGAAGCAGCCCCCCTGGATCACGATGTCTTTCTCCACCGATACCCCCGCCTTCACCCTGCATCGCGGCACGCGCCCGCTGCTGGTGTCGATGCCGCACGTCGGCACGTACCTGCCCGCGCCGCTGGCCGCCCGCCTCACGGCCGAGGCGCGCACCGTGCCCGATACCGACTGGCACATGGACCGGCTCTACGCATTCGCGCGCGAGCTGGGCGCTTCCGTGCTGATGGCCACCCATTCGCGCTACGTGGTGGACCTGAACCGCCCGCCCGATAACGCCAACCTGTACCCGGGCCAGGACACCACGGGCCTGTGCCCGGTCGACACCTTCGACAAGACGCCGGTCTACGCCGATGGCTCGAACGGCCCCGACGACGCCGAGATCGCCCAGCGCCGCGACGCGATCTGGCATCCGTACCACGCTGCCCTGCAGGACGAACTGAAGCGCCTGAAGACCGAGCACGGCACCATCGCCCTGTGGGACGCCCACTCGATCCGCTCGGTGCTGCCGCGCTTCTTCGAAGGCAAGCTGACCGACTTCAACCTCGGTTCGGCGGACGGCGCCAGCTGCGACAAGGGCCTGGCGGCCGATGTGCTGGCGATTGCCAGCGCGGTGCCGGCGCACACCGCCGTGCTCAATGGCCGCTTCAAGGGTGGCTACATCACGCGCCAGTACGGCGACCCGGCCAACGGCGTGCACGCGATCCAGCTTGAGCTGACGCAGTCGTCGTACATGGAAGAGGTCTACCCGTTTGCCTACGACCCGTCCAAGGCGGGCGCCATCCAGCCAGCCATCCGGCAGATGCTGGAGACCGTGCTGGGGTTTGTGGAGGCGCGTTAAGCCACTATCGCTCGGGGAGGTTTGCATTCCCATTGCAATGAGGAAGTCGCCCCGAGCGATTCCATTGGTTCGGTCGCATTCAAGAGAATTGCTATAGACGTTGGTGATCGCATTACGTCAGCCTTTTGGCTTCTGCCAGAAAGGGAGACGTAAGGTGAAGCAAAACGACGCGCCGAATGCAAGGCCATGCAGGCACATCCTGCATACGGATCCACCTCTCTACGTGTTCGTCACGTACTGCCCGCAGCACTGTCAACCGGACTTCGTCCGGGCCTCCTGCGAAGCCATCGACGAGACGTATCACGGGCGTCCTGGTAACGCCCTCACCTTGACATCGGTCGACGTCAAGCCAGCACAAGGCCAGCACAAGGCCAGCACAAGGCCGACCATAGGGACACCGCGACGGCGTCGGCAGATCATGTCACGCTGATCGGCCCGAACATGACCAATGAAGCTCCCTCGCGCTTGCGCGCGCCAGGCATCCCGCATGCATCACGAACGCAGACAACGTGGCGGGGTATGTTGTCGTGCATGGCCCGATCCCTGATAGCTTTGGCGTTGGTATGCGGTAGCGCCATCGCATTGGCATGCAAGCCGGGCGAGCAGTTCAACGCGAGGTTTTTCACCGAGGCCGATCAGTTAGCCGGTGCGGAGGCTGGCAGGCTAGGTGCCTGGGTTGCGGAGATGCAGCGCAGCTACCCAAAACGCGATCTGTTCATCCTGGTGAGCTATGTAAAGGAACGGGGAGCATCCGAGGCCATTGCGGAGCGGCGCGCCGACTGGATAAAGGATTTCCTTGTCAGCATGGGCGAGGAGCCGAAGACCATCGTCTACGGCGGGGCGACGGTGCGCCTGAATCCGACAGGGCGGGACTACAGCGGTGCCACCGATTCGTCGGTAGCCATAGAATTTGGGCCGGGGTGCCCGAATCGATGCTGCAAAGCGAAGAGCGAGTAGGGCGCTTCGCCGGAGGGAATGGGCGGGGCAATCCCCCGCCCATTCCCTCTACTTCTTCGTCACCTTCGCATCGGCCTTGTTGCCGGTCGCCTCGTTGTACCGTTTGACGTATTCCTCGAACAGTTTCCGGATCGAGCGGCCGATCTTCACGTAGTCCGATTCGTTCAGGTTCGCCAGCGACACCCGGCCAGACGGGTGGCGCGTGCCGAAGCCCCGGCCCGGCAGCAGCACCACGCCAGCTTCCTCCGCCAGGCGGAACAGCAGTTCCACGGGCTCGGCCGAGTCCAGCACCCACTTCACGAACTCGGGCCCGATGGCCTTGCCGCCGAGCTGTTCGATGTCGAGCAGCGTGTAGTAATCCACCGCATTCGGATCGTCGGCGTTCTCCGGCGCGATGCCGATCTCGCGGAACAGGGCGGCCTTGCGGTTGCGGATCAGCCGCTTCATGGCCTGCTTGTAGGCGTCCGGCGTGTCCATCAGCGAGAACAGCGAGAACAGCACCATCTGCACCTGCTGCGGCGTGGAGAGCCCCGCCGTGTGGTTCAGCGCCACGGTGCGGCTGTCCGCCACGATGCGGTCGATGAACTTGAGCTGGTCCGGTGTGGTGGTGATGGAGTTGTAGCGCTTGTGCAGTGCCTTGCGCTGCGCCTCCGGCAGCTTGGCCAGCTGCTCGTCGAAGATGTTCTCGCGGTGCGTGGCAATCACGCCCAGCCGCCAGCCTGTGGCGCCGAAATACTTCGAGAACGAGTACACCAGGATGGTGTTGCGCGGGCAGAGCGCGAACAGCGAGACGAAGTTATCGGCAAAGGTGCCGTACACGTCATCGGTGAGGATGATCAGGTCCGGGCGGGACTCGACGATGGAGGCCAGGTACTCCAGGCTTTCGTCGCTCATCCGCACGGACGGCGGGTTGCTCGGGTTGACCAGGAAGAACGCCTTGACCTTGGGGTCGCGCAGCTTGTCCAACTCCTGCTTGGAGTACTGCCAGCCCGCTTTCGGGTCGGCATCGACCATCAACTCCACCAGCTGGTAGTCGTTCAGCTCGGGGATCTCGATGTACGGCGTGAAGATCGGCATGCCCAGCGCGATGGTGTCGCCGGCCTTGATCAAGTGGTTCTCGCGGAACGAGTTGAACAGGTAGGTCATGGCGGCCGTGCCGCCTTCCACCGCGAACAGGTCGAACTCGCCGATGAACGGATGGCTGCCGATCATCTCCTTGCGGATGTACTGGCCGACGACGACCTCGGACAGCTTCAGCATGCGGTCCGGCACGGGGTAGTTGCAGGCCAGGATGCCTTCGCACATCTCGTACAGGAAATCCCCGGCATTGAGGCCGAGCTGGTCGCGCACGTAGGACACCGCGCCGGCCAGGAACTTCACCCCGGGCACATCCTCGAATTCGCGCGCGAACAGGTCGAAGCGTTCCTCGATGCCGGCCCGCCGCGGAAAGCCGCCCACGCCCTCGGGCATGTACGAGAACGACCGCTCCGACTCGCGCATGGCAAACAGCCCAAGCTGCCAGAAGCCATGGCGCGGCACGGTGGCCAGGAAGTTCGGATTGCCGCGCCCTGCGTTGAGCATCAGGCGGTTGGCGTCGCCGCTGGCCAGCTGGATCAGTTCGTCCTTGAGTTCGAACGGCGAGAGGCTGGAGAGTTTTGCAAGATCCGGTTTGCTCATCAATCGCTCCTTCAGGAAATCAGACCAGTCCGACCACGAGCGGACCCAGCAGGGTCAGCAGCACGTTGGCCAGCGCGTAGGTGATGGCGAACGGCACGGTGGGCACCGGGCTTTCCGCCTTGTCCAGAATGCCGCCGAAGGCCGGGTTGGCGCTGCGCGAGCCGGACAGCGCGCCAGCCAGCAGCGCGGCGTTGTCGTAGCGCAGCACATAGCGGCCGAACAGCATGGTCAGGAACAGCGGCAGCAGGGTAACCACGGCGCCGAGCAGGAAGATGGTCAGCCCGCTGTCGCGCAATGTGTGCACCGCCTGGAGGCCCGAGTTGATGCCGACGATGGCCACGAAGGCGGCCAGGCCGAAGTCCTTCAGCAGCTGGCACGCGGCAGTCGGCATGGCGCCGTACATCGGATGTTTGGACCGCGCCCAGCCGAACACCAGGCCGGACAGCAGCGCGCCGCCGCCCGAGCCCAGCGTGAGCGGGATATCGCCGATCCGCACCACCAGCAGGCCGATCAGCAGCCCCACCAGCACGCCGGCGCCGAAGTAGACGAAATCGGTTTTCTCGCTCGGCACCAGCTCGTAGCCGGCGCGCTCGGCGGCGCGCTTGGTGTCCGCCGGGGTGCCGTAGAAGGTGATGATGTCGCCGTGCTGGAGCTTCAGGTCCGGCAGGATTGGCAGCGTGTGGTCGTAGCGCTCGATGCGCTCCAGGTACACGCCGTGCCGCATCTCGCGCTCCACGCCGGCCACGATCTCGCCCAGCGGCTTGTTGTTCATGCCCTTGGCCGTGAACACCGCGCGGCGGGTCTGCATGACCATGCCCATGCCTTCCGCGTCGGCAATTTCCTCGCCGATCTGGAGCGCCGTGGGCACCATGGCGTCGCGCCGGCCCACCAGCAGCACGATGTCGCCCTCGTGCAGCACGGTGTCCTGCCTGAACTCGAGCGCCTTGCCGCCACGCTGGATCTTCTCCACCGTGACAAGATCCTCGCCGCTCATCTCGATCTGGGCCACGGTCTGGCCTGCCGCCCCGGCCACGCGGAACAGCCGGCCCACCAGCCGCGGCAGCGCGCCCGCCTGGCCCGGCCCGAACTGTGGCAGGCCGCCGTGCATGGCCGCCTCCACCTTCCTGGAGTCGGTCTTCAGGTCGCTGCCCATGAAGCGCGGCAGGATATTCACGCAGACGATGATCGCGCCGAGCGAGCCGAACACATAGGTCACCGCGTAGCCGATGGCGACGTTGGCCTGCATGATCTTCACCTGGTCCGGCGGCAGACCGAGCTTGGTAATGGCGTCCCCGGCCGTGCCGATGATGGCGGACTGGGTCATGCCGCCCGCCGCCAGCCCCGCCGCGATGCCCTTGTCGAGGTGGAAGATCTTGGCCAGCACCACCACCGTGACCAGCCCCGCCACGGCCATGAACACCGCCATGGCAATCTCGCGCAGCGAACTGCGGTTGAGCGAGTTGAAGAACTGCGGGCCGCTTTCATAGCCCACCGCGTAGATGAAGACCGCGAACATCACGGCCTTCACGCCGTTGTCGATCTCCACGCCCACCTGGCTGATGACCACGGCCGCCAGCAATGAGCCGGCCACGCCACCCAGCTGGAACTTGCCGAATGTGATCTTGCCGATGGCGTACCCGACCGCCAGCGACAGGAACAGCGCCGACTCGGGTGATTTCTGGAAGATGGTGTGCAACCAATCCATGGGGCCTCCTGAAACGCGACACAGGGTCAAGAGTTGACGGGGAACGACAGGGGAGGTGTGCGGCGCGCGGGAGGCGAACCGGGAGGGCGGGGGAAATCCATGGCGCGGCGGGGGCTCCTCGTCGGACGCCTGCCGGGGGCGGCAGACGTGGAGGATTATCCGCTTGGCCCTATTCAGCCTGTACTGAATTGTTTTGAATGCGTATTAAACGCATTGGGGGGATGTGACGAATCGGACGCCGCGCCGGGGGGTGGCGCCGGCGCCGCAATCATTACTTGCCGCTGGCGAGCCGCTCCTGGATATGCTGGGCGCGCTGGGCCGAGCCCGGGTGCGAACTCAGCATGCTGGACTGCCCGCCATCGAGCGTGGCCATCTTCTGGAACGCGGTGACCAGGGCCTGGCGATTGGCGCCATTCTTGGTCAGCAGGTCGAACGAGTAGTCGTCGGCGGCGCTTTCCTGGCGCTGCGAGAACTGCGCGTTGACGAACTGCTCGCCGATGGCGGCCAGTTGCGACGAGGACAGCGCGGTCAGCGTGGCGTTGCCGGTAGCGCCGAGCAGCCCGCGCGCGGCGGCGGTGGTGTAGGCCACCTGCATGGCCGACTTGGTGTGGCCGAGCGCCACGTGGCCCACCTCGTGGCCGAGCACGCCGCGGACCTCGTCGTCGGTCATCATGTCCATCAGCCCGCTGTAGACGCGCACGCAGCCGTTGGCCATGGCCCAGGCGTTGACGTCCTTGGTCACGTAGACCTTGGCGTCCAGCGGCAGGCCGGTGTTCTGCAGGCCGCTCATCACGGTGGCGAGCCGCTTGGTGTACGGGCTGTCCGGCGGGGCGAGCGTGTTCTTCTTGTCCATCTCGGCGCAGGACTGGTCGGAGAGCTGCTTGACGCTCATGTCGGAGAGCGTGGCGGCGGTGAACAGGCTGCCGCCGGCCTGCGTCAGGCTGTCCATGTTGGCGCCGGCACAGCCGGCGAGCAGCAGCGCGCAGCCAAGGGCCGCGCTGGCCGCAGTGGCGGGGGCGGTGAAGCGGTTCATAGTCTTCCCTGATTCGTCAAATGTCATGTCTTGCAGACAACATCCGCGGGGGATGCGGCGCAGGGAAAGGATAGGCAAGCCGGCGGGGGGCTGGCTAGTGGAGTTCGTCCGACATGGCAGGCGGCGCGGGCGCCTCAGGTATACCGCTCGTGCAGCACCATCACGGAGAGCCGCTTGTTCTTCCAGTACATGTCGTGGATGCGCGGGCGCAGCAGCTGGAGCGCGTCCGCATCCACCGCGTGGAAGGTCAGCATGACCGAGGGGCGCGAGCCGTCGCCCTCGATATGCTCGATCTCGTCCGGCGCCGGAATGCCGTACTTGGCGAGGAAGGCGAGCAGTTCTTCGTCCGAGGTGCCGTCCGGCACGTTGGTCAGCATGAATAGGGCCATGATCGCGCCTCCTGGCGGAACCGGGTGAATGGCGGGTCGGCGGCGCCCGCACTCGAACCTTAGCCCCACGCGCCGCGCGCGGCAACCGGGGCGGGCCCAAAGGCCAATCTGTTTCCGATTGCCTCCGCCCGGCATAGCCACCACACTGTAAGTGGAATGCTCCCTGTTTCTCCCCTGCCACAGGAGGGCCGCGCATGAGCAAGTCATCGAAGAAGGGCAAGCGCGATGAAGCGCTGCACGACACCCCGGAGCCCACGCCGGACGCCCCGCCGCCGCCGCAGGCGGATGGCGCGCGCATGTCGAACAAGGACTATCTCGCGGCGCTGCGCGAACTCCATGTGGAGCTGGTCAAGCTCCAGCAGTGGGTGGTGCACAGCGGCAGCAAGATCTGCATCGTCTTCGAGGGGCGCGACGGCGCCGGCAAGGGCGGCACGATCAAGGCGCTGACCGAGCGCGTAAGCCCGCGCATCTTCCGCGTGGTGGCGCTGCCCGCCCCGACCGAGCGCGAGAAAAGCCAGATGTATCTGCAGCGCTACCTGCCGCACCTGCCGGCCGCCGGCGAGGTCGTCATCTTCGACCGCAGCTGGTACAACCGCGCCGGCGTGGAGCGCGTGATGGGCTTCTGCACGCCGGAAGAGGTGGATACCTTCCTGCGCTCGGTGCCGCTGGTGGAGCGCGCCATCGTCGCCTCCGGCGTGATCCTGATCAAGTACTGGCTGGAGGTCAGCCAGGCCGAGCAGACCCGGCGGCTCCAGGCGCGCATCCACGATGGCCGCAAGATCTGGAAGCTGACCGGCATGGACCTGAAGTCCTACAGCCGCTGGTACGACTATTCGCGTGCGCGCGACGCCATGTTCGCCGCCACGGACACCCCCGACACGCCCTGGTATGTGGCCGACTCGAACGACAAGCGGCGCACGCGCCTGAACATCATCAGCGACCTGCTGGACAAGATTCCGTACCAGGCGCCGGCGCGCAAGGCGCCCAAGCTGCCCGCGCGCCAGAAGCGCGGCGGCTACCGGGAGTCTGACCACCCGTTCCGCCATATCGCCGCGCGGTTCTGACGATGTTGGCGGTCAGGCCGCCCCGGTGCGCGCGGCGGCCTGCGCGCGCCATGCCGACGGCGCCATGCCGAATTCCCCCGAGAACCAGCGCGTGAACGTGCTCGGCGAGCCGTAGCCGAGCAGCACCGCCACCTGCGCGAGCGGCACCCGGGGGTTCTCCACATGGCGCGGAGCCTGCTCGCGCCGTACCGCGTGCAGGATGTCGTGGAAGCTCGCGCCTTCGTCGCCGAGCGCGCGCTGCATGGTGCGCAGGCTCATGCCGAGCCCCTGCGCCACGGAAGCACCGGTGGCGCGTCCCATCGGCAGCAGCAGGGCGATGGCGCCGCGCACCTCATGGGCGACGGACGGCGCGGCGGGCCGGGGCAGCGCGTCCACCACGCGCTGCGCGTGGCGCGCCATGGCCGGATCGGCGGCGGGGTTCGGCACGTCGAGGTCGGCGGCGCGGCAGACGATGCCGTTGTATTCGTCGTTGAAAGCCAGCCCGCAGCGGAACAGCCGCCGGTGCACGCTTTCGTCGGCGGGCGCCGGGTGCGTGAAGCACACGCGCAGCGGCTGCCAGCGCGCGCCCAGCAGCGCGCCGCACAGGCGGAAGACCACGCCCATCGCCAGTTCGCCGGCCTGGCGCGAGGGCGCCTCGCCCACCACTTCCACGCGGATGATGACCGAGCTGCCGGCCTCCTCGAGCAACATCGCCACGGATTCGTTGACGAGGTGGCGGTAGCGGATGATGGTGGCCAGCGCCGCGCGCAGGTTGGGCTGGTGGGCGATCAGCAGGCTGATGACGCCGAAGTCCGCCAGCTGGCGCGACTCGGCCATGCGCAGCGCGAAGTTGTCGCAACCGCTTTCCGCCGCCGCGTCTTCCAGCAGGGTCACGCAGGCTGCCAGCGGCACGCGGAAGTCCGGATCGGCCAGCAGGCTGCGCTTCAGGCCGACCTTGCGCAGCAGGGGCTGCACATTGAGCCCGCGCGCCTGCGCCACTTCGAAGAAATTGGTGAGCGCCGCGGCGCGTATCCGTGTTTCCAAGCCGTCTCCCCGGGGCTGCGTGCCCGGTGTGATCCCGGGCATCCGTGCGCCGATGATAGGCGCGCGTGGCGCGAATTGCAAAGTCGATGGAAGGAATTGTCACGCGCGCCGCGACCCCCCGGGCCTACATTGGGTTCGACGCGGCGCAAGGTGTGCCGCTCCGCCTGACAGGAGAGTTGGCATGGCAAGAATCGTACGCATGATGGAGACCGGTGGCCCCGAGGTACTGCGGCTGGAAAAGGTGGAGGTGGGTGATCCCGGCCCGGGCCAGGTCCGCATCCGGCACGTGGCTGTCGGCCTGAACTACGCCGACACCTACTTCCGCAACGGCACGTATCCGGTACCGCTGCCGTCCGGCATCGGCGTGGAAGCGGCCGGCGTGATCCAGGCCGTGGGCGAGGGCGTGCGCAACGTTGCCGTGGGCGACCGCGTGACCTACACCGGCTTCCTGAACACGCTCGGCGCGTACAGCAGCGAGCGCATCATGCCGGCGGCGCCGCTGATCCGGCTGCCCGAGTCGATCGGCTTCGAGACGGCCGCCGCGATGACCATGCGCGGCCTGACCGCCGCCTACCTGCTGCGCCGCATCCACGCGTTCCGGCCCGGCAACACCATCCTGCTGCACGCGGCCGCCGGTGGCGTGGGGCTGATCGTCTCCCAGTGGGCCAAGCTGCTCGGCCTGACGGTGATCGGCACGGTGTCCACCGACGCCAAGGCCGCCATCGCCGCCGCGCATGGCTGCGACTACACCATCAACTACAGCCACGAGGACGTGGCCCAGCGCGTGCGCGAGCTGACCGACGGGCAGGGCGTGGACGTGGTGTTCGACAGCGTCGGCAAGACCACCTTCATGTCCTCGCTCGATTCGCTGCGCCGGCGCGGCACGCTGGTCTGCGTGGGCACGGCTTCCGGCCCGGTGCCGCCGTTCGACCCCGTGCTGCTGGCGATGAAGGGCTCGCTGTTCCTCACGCGCCCGGCGCTGGCGGACTACATCGCCGATCCGGCCGAGAAGGCGGAACTGGCGGGCGAGCTGTTCGACCACGTGGGCGCCGGCCGCATCGGCATCGAGATCCACCAGACCTATGCCCTCGAAGATGCCGTGCAGGCGCACCGCGACCTGGAGTCGCGCCGCACCACGGGTTCGTCGATTTTCGTGATTTGAAGGAGACCGCCATGCGCGTGGAACCCCTGACCTGCCATATCGGCGCCGAACTGTCCGGCGTCAACCTGGGCGAGGCGTCGCGTGACGCCGGCCTGTTTGCCGAAATCAAGTCGGCGCTGCTCCAGCACAAGGTGCTGTTTCTGCGCGACCAGGACATCACCCGGGCCGAGCATGTGGCCTTCGCGCGCCGCTTTGGCGAGCTGGAGGACCACCCGGTAGTCGGCAGCGACCCGGAACACCCCGGGCTGGTGCGCATCTACAAGTCGCCCGACAGCAAGGTGGAGCACTACGAGAACGCCTTCCACTGCGACGCCACCTGGCGCGCCGCGCCGCCGATGGGCTGCGTGCTGCGCTGCGTGGAAACCCCGCCCGTGGGCGGCGACACGATCTGGGTGAACATGGCCGAGGCGTACCGCCGGCTGCCCGACGACATCAAGGTCCGCATCCACGGCCTGCGCGCCAAGCACAGCATCGAGCACACCTTCGGCGCCAACATGCCGCCGGAGAAGCGCGCCGCGCTGGCGGCCCAGTTCCCGATGGCGGAGCACCCGGTGGTGCGCATCCACCCCGAAACCGGCGAGCAGATCCTGTTCGTCAACGCCTTCACCTCGCACTTCGCCAACTACCACCGGGGCGACACCATCCGCTTCGGCAAGGACTTCATGCCCGGCGCGGGCGACCTGCTGCACTACCTGTGCGCGCAGGCCGAGATTCCGGAATTCCAGGTGCGCTGGCGCTGGACGCGCAACAGCGTGGCGATCTGGGACAACCGCTGCACGCAGCACTACGCCGTGCAGGACTACGCGCCCACGGTGCGCAAGATGGAGCGCGCCGGCATCATCGGTGACGTGCCTTACTGACTGACCGCGAGATTTTTGACATGACAGATTCCAAGACCGATGCCCGCATCGTCTCCACGCCCTCGGCCTACGCCTATCCGCTGCTGGTCAGCCAGTTGCTGGTCAACGCGCTGAGCCTGAGCCCGGAGCAGGAGATCACCTACCAGGGCACCACGCAGGGCACCACGCGCTACACCTACCGCGCGTTCCGCGGCCGCATCGGCCAGCTGGCCTCGGCGCTGGGCGCGCTGGGCGCCCGGCACGGCAGCACCGTGGCCGTGATGGACTGGGACAGCCATCGCTACCTCGAATGCTATTTCGGTGTGCCGATGATGGGCGCCACGCTGTTCACCGTGAACGTGCGGCTCTCGCCGGCGCAGATCCTGTACACGCTCAATGACTCTCAGGCCGAGATCGTGCTCGTACACCGGGACTTCCTGCCGCTGCTGGAGGAAATCCGCGACCAGCTGCCTGGCGTCAAGCGCTTCGTGCTGATGGCCGATGGCGAGCCGGCGCCGGCCACCACGCTGCCGCTCGCCGGCGAGTACGAGGCGCTGCTCGCGGCGGCCTCGCCGGACTACCCGTTCGCGGACTTCGACGAGAACACCCGCGCGGCGATGTTCTACACCACCGGCACCACGGGCGACCCCAAGGGCGTGTCGTACAGCCATCGCCATATCGTGCTGCACGCGCTGACCACGGCCACCACGCTGTGCTCGCCGCGCACGGGCCAGCGCCTGCACCGCGAGGACGTGTACATGCCGATCACGCCGATGTTCCACGTGCTGGCGTGGGGCATCCCGTACGTGGCCATCCTGCTCGGGCTGAAGACCGTGCTGCCGGGCCGCTACGTGCCGGCGCAGCTGCTGGCGCTGCGCGCGTCCGAGGGCGTGACGTTCTCGCACTGCGTGCCGACCATCCTCCAGATGCTGCTCCAGACCGCCGGCGAGACCGGGCAGGACCTGTCCGACTGGCGCGTCATCATCGGCGGCTCGGCCCTGCAGCCGGCGCTGTGCGCGGCGGCGCTCGATGCCGGCATCGACGTGTTCTCGGGCTACGGCATGTCCGAGACCGGGCCGATCGTTGCGCTGGCCCAGCTGGCGCCCGGCGCCCGGCCGGCCAGCCGCGAGGCCGAGATCGCCATGCGCTGCGCCACCGGCCGCCCGGTGGCGATGGTGGACTTCCGCATCGTGGACGAGCAGATGCGCGACGTGCCGCACGACGGCCGCCACCAGGGCGAGATCGTGCTGCGTGCGCCGTACCTGACCGAGGCGTACCACGGCAAGCCGGAGGCCTCCGAGGCATTGTGGGCCGGCGGCTACCTGCATACGCAGGACATCGCCGTGATGGGCGCGGATGGCAGCGTCCGCATCGTCGACCGCATCAAGGACGTGATCAAGACCGGCGGCGAGTGGGTGTCTTCGCTTGAGGTGGAGGGCCTGGTGGCGCAGGTGCCCGGCGTGCGCGAGTGCGCGGTGATCGGCGTGCAGGACGCGCGCTGGGGCGAGCGGCCGATGGCCTTCGTGGTCAGCCAGCCCGGCCACGCGGTGGATGCAGCCGGTATCCGCCAGCGCCTGCTGGACCATGTGGCCGGCAACCGTCTCAGCAAGTTCGCCGTGCCGGAGGCGGATCGCATCGTCTTCGTGGCGGAGATCCCCAAGACCAGCGTCGGCAAGATCAACAAGAAGCATCTGCGCGAGTCCTTGCTCGGCTGAGCCCCGCCCGGGGAAGGAGAATGGAAAAGGCCAGCCGCGAGGCTGGCCTTTCTCGTTGCCGGACCGGACTGGGTCGGACTGGACCGGACTGGGCCGGACCGGATCAGGGCTGGATATTGAACGTCTTGACGATGCCCGCGTTGCGGTCGAACTCGGCGCGTACGGACTGGGCCAGCTGCGGCAGCGGCAGTTCGGCAATGGGCTCGTAGCCGAGCGCTTCCATGCGGGCGCGGACCTTGGGCGTCTGCGCGGCCTTGTCCACGGCGGCCTGGATCTTGCGCGCCAGGTCTTCCGGCATCTGGCCCGAGGCCACCACGCCGATCCAGTTGCTGAAATCGACGTCCGGATAGCCGAGTTCCGTGAACGTCGGCACCTCCGGCAGCAGCGGCGAGCGCGTCTTGGCGGCCAATGCGTAGGGCTGGAGCTTGCCGGCCTTGATCAGCGGCAGCGAGGTGACCATGCCGTCGTACATCACGGCGATCTGGCCGCCCATGACCTGCGTCAGCGCCGGGCCCGAGCCCGCGAACGGCACGTGCTGGAGGTCGATGCCGGCCTTCTGGTTGACGATCATCCCCGCGTAGTGAGAGGCCGTGCCGGCGCTGTACGAGGCAAAGCCGAGCTTGCCCGGATGCGCCTTGGCGTAGCTGACCAGGCTCTTGAAGTCCTTGGCCGGCAGCTGCGGCGCGCCAACCATCAGCAGCCGCGAACGCGCAATGGCGGCCACGGGGCGGATGTCCTTGAGTGGATCGAAGGCGCTCTTCAGCACGTGCGGTACCTCGGTCAGCACATTGCTGGCCGTGACCATGATGGTCTGGCCATCGGCCGGTGCGGCGATCAGCGTGTGGATGGCGATGCCGCCACCCGCGCCGGGCTTGTTGTCCACCACGACCGGTTGGCCGAGATCGGCGGAAAGCTGTTCCGCCAGCAGGCGGGCGACCACGTCCATGGTGCCGCCGGCAGGGGCCGGCACGAGCATGCGTACCGGCTTGTTGGTCCAGGCAAACGCGGCTGGCATGGCCAGCGCGAGCAGGACAGCCACGGCGGTGCGCCGCGGTATCAGGTGGGCAAGGCGTTGGGCCATGCGGGTCTCCGTTCGATGTATTGGAATAGTAGGGCAGGCACGCTCAGGCGGCGTGCCCTGTTCCCGCATTGCACGGGCTGCAGGGGGTGCAGGGGGTGCCGGCATCGCTGCCGGGATTGCTGCCGGGATTGCGGCGCTGGGCGATGGCCGCCAGCGTGGCGGTGCGCTCCAGCAGCGTCATGCGGGGCCAGCGGCCGATCTCCAGGGGTGTGCGGCGACACCCCTGGCAAAACTGGCCGGACAGGTCCATGCGGCAGATATTGATGCAGGGATCGGTCAGTGCGTCCATGTCGTGCGCCAGCGCATATCAGGCAGGGCGGCGCGGCAGGTTGCGCTCGCCGGCCCGGCGGTTCGGGGCCATGCCGTGCGCGCGCAGCGTCTCTTCGGCGCTGTCGTACCAGGTGCCGATGCGGTAGATCTCGCGGGCTTCCTTGCCGGTGGCGATCTCGCGGCCCAGTTCATTGGCCACGCGCACGCACTGCTGGATCTGCTGTACCGAGCTCATGCGCCGGCCGTGCTGGTCGATGATGGTGTCCTCGATGCCGCAGCGCGGGTGCAGGCCCATCGCCATGGCCATCATGTTGAACGGCAGCACGTTCTTGAGCAACGACTCGGCCGTCAGCGTGCAGCCATCGGGCGCGCGGTGGATGAAGTTGAAGAAGTTGAACGGGTTGGGGCCGTCGAAGCCGCCGCCGATGCCGATCCACGTCAGGTTCAGCGGACCCATGTAGACCCCGGCGCGCACCAGGCGCTCGAGCGTCTCCAGCGCGTGCATGCCGGTCAGCTGGAAGTGCGGCTGCACGCCGGCGCGTTGCAGGCGGCGCAGGTGCTCGGCCACCCAGGCCGGGCCGGCCGGTACCGTCATCTCGCTGTAGGCCGCCTGGTACGCCGGGTTCTCGAGCGAGGTGCCCGCCACGTACTCGGGGTACAGCAGCTCCATGATGTTCATCTGCGTGGTGTTGATGGCCACGGTCACCTGGTCGGGCTTCGGCGTGAGTTCGGCCAGCATGTGGCGCGTGTCGTCCGAAAGCCATTTGGCGGCCTCGCCTTCGTCTTCCGGCGCGAACGAGATCGACCCACCCACCTGGATGATCATGTCCGGCACGGCCTTGCGCACGCCGGCAATCAGCTCGTTGAACTTGGACAGGCGCTTGGAGCCCTTGCCGTCGAGTTCGCGCACGTGCAGGTGCAGCACGGTGGCGCCGGCCTCGTAGCAGTCCACCGCCTTCTGGATCTGGGCGTCCATGGTGACGGGGATGTCTTCCGGGAAGTCCTCGGGCATCCACTCGGGGCCGTACGGCGCCACGGTGATGACCACTTTGTCCATGTTCTCGGGGTGAAGGGAATCGTCAAGAAACTGCATGTTGTCTCCTCGCTCGGTGCGGTGGGATTGTGCGGACGGCGCGCGGGGCGCCGGTGTCCGAAGTATCGGCCAGCGGGTATACGCGGTTTGACATGACGGGACATTGAATTAACCTGTGGGGACACCCCGGGAAAGCACGCATCCATCCTTCTATGTGCCTATGTCCTATACGTTGCGCGGCGCCAGCCTGACCCATTACGTGGATGTGGCGCGGGCCGTCGGGCTCGACCCCTACCAGCAGCTGCGTGCGGCGCGCATCGCCCGCGCCGCGCTGCTCGACCCCGACCTGCGCATCCGGGCCGAACTGGTGGGCGGGCTGCTCGATGCCTCGGCAGAGGCGGCTGGCGTGGACGACTTCGGCCTGCGCATGGCGGCGCTGCGCGAGTTCTCGAACCTCGGCCCGCTGGCCTTCGTGGTGCGTGAGGCGCCCACGCTGCGCGAGGCGCTGGCGTCGATGGTCCGCTACATGGGGCTGCAGAACGAGGCGCTGGGGATGTGGGTGGAAGAGGCGGGGCCGCTGGTGGTGATCCGGCTCCAGATCCTGAGCGAGCGGCCCGGCACGATGCGCCAGGCCACCGACCTGGCGGTGGGGGTGATGTTCCGCATGCTGCGGCTGTTCCTCGGCACCGGGTGGCGGCCGCGCAGCATCAGCTTCACGCACGCGGCGCCGGCCAGCACGGCCACGTCGCTGCAACTGTTCGGCATGGCGGCGGACTACGGGCAGGATTTCGATGGCATCGTCTGCCAGGCGGCGGATTTGCAGGCGCCGCTGCCGTCCTACGACCCGGTGATGGCGCGGCAGGTGAAGCAATACCTCGGCACGCTGCTGGCGCAGTCGTCCGCGACGATGCAGGACCAGGTGCGCAAGCTGGTCTACGCGCTGCTGCCCACCGGCCTGTGCTCGGTGGACCGCGTGGCCCAGCATCTCAGCGTGGACCGGCGCACCGTGCACCGGCGGCTGGCGCAGGAAAAGACGACCTATTCCGATGTGCTCGATACGGCGCGCGCGGACCTCGTGCTGCGGTATATCGAAAACGCCACGCGGCCACTCTCGGAAGTGGCCACGCTGCTTGGGTTTTCATCGCTCAGTGCATTCTCGCGCTGGTTCACCGGCCGCTTCGGCTGTAGCGTCACGGCGTGGCGCATGGGCAAGGCGGGGGCAAAAACGACCGCCGCCGGCTGAGGGGGTAACCGAGGGGCCGGCGGCGGTTTGAGCACGGGGCTCAGAAGCGGTGGCGGATGCCCACGGCGGCGCCGATCATCGACCGTTCGCCATTGCCCAGCGCGTAGCTGTTGCCGAGCGAGAGGCTGTTGGCGTAGACCGTGGCCAGCGACTCGAGCATCAGGCCGGCGTTCTTGGCGTAGGCCGTGGTCAGGTACACGTCCGTGCGCTTGGAGAACGCGTAGTTGGCCACGAAGCCGATCTGCCACGGATTGGCGAGCTGTGTCGCGCCGGCCAGGCTCTTGAGATCGTCATAGTGATATTCGAGCGTCAGGCCGACGGCCGGCGTGAGCTGGTAGAGCGCGCCGATCCAGTACAGGTCGTCGCGCTGGATCACCGTGCCGCCCGCGTTCTTGTTCTGGCCCCAGCGGTAGCCAGCCATGATCTTGGCATTGCCAAAGCCGTAGCTGCCGCCGATGGCCGCCTTGCGCAGCGTGCCGCTGCTGGTGCCGATGGTGGGGTTCCACTGGTCGTAGCCGACGGTCAGGCCGAACGGGCCCGCCGCGTAGGCCACGGCCGCGCCGTAGGCGGTGTCACGCCGGAACGAGCCCGGCACCTCGCCGTTGCCGCCGATCGGCGTGGCCACGCCCACCGTGGCCGGCAGCGCCAGGCCGGTGCCGAACGACCAGTGCGCCAGCGCCGTGACCGGGCCGAACTGGCCCGTGTACTTGATGGTGTTGTCCTCGCGGAAATTGGCGCCGGACTGCAGCACCACCGGCTCGTACTGGGTGGCGTAGGCGGTGGGCGAGAAGTTGGCCAGTGCTTCGAACATCGATGTGTACTGGCGCCCGAAGGTCAGCTGCCCGAGCCCCGCGCGCTGCAGGCCGACAAATGCCTGGCGCCCGAACATCCGGCCCGACTGCTGCAACGTGCCCGAGTCGAGGCTGAAGCCAGATTCCAGCACGAACATGGCCTTCGCGCCGCCGCCCAGGTCCTCGGTGCCGCGAATACCCCAGCGGGAGCCGGCAAGGCCGCCCGAATTCATGCGCACCACGTCGTGACCCTGCCCGCGGTTGAACTGGTTCGTGGCGACCGGCACCGCGCCCACGTGATTCGCGTATTCGACGTTCACGTCGGCCACCCCATACAGGGTGACCGTCGATTGTGCTTGTACTGCACCCGTTCCCGCAGCGGTCATCAGCGCCGCTGCGGCAATATTCCTGGCCTTCATGTTGTCTCCGTGTCTCGGTTCGAGTTATGTGCAACCGGGTCGGAGTATTGGCGGAACGGGCGCCGCCGATTTGACCGTGGGGGACAATCCTTTTTCATTTCGGGACAGATCGGGAAAACACGAATCTGCCCTGCAGGACGGACGCAGCGCCCGCTTCACAACTGCGATTCGATCGGAAACAGCCCCATGAACCACACGCCAACGCGCCGCAGCACCGAGGACTCGGGCTCGGTGGTCAGCGGGGCGGCGTCCGGGTTCGCTTCGTCGATCCAGATCAGTTGGCGGCCCCGTTCCGGGTCGTTTTCCTCCGCGAGCCGCCACGCGATACGCCCCAGGTTCGGCAGGATCGCGCCGGCCACCTGCGCGGCCAGCGCGGGGCTCACGCAGACCACGCCCAGCTCCGTGTTGAGCTGCACCGAGCGCGGGTCCAGGTTCATCGAGCCGATAAAGACCGTACTGTCGTCGGCGACGAAGGTCTTGGCGTGCAGCGACGCGCGCGAGCTGCCGAACGCCGACAGCCTGGTGCTGGCCGATTTGGCCGATTTGGCCGACGTTCCCGAGGTTCCCGGCAGCGTGTCCGGGTCGCGCATCGGCTTGACCTCGTACAGCGTCACGCCCATGCGCAGCAGGGTCTCGCGGTAGCGCTTGTAGCCGGCGTGCACGGCGGCCACATCGGTAGCCGCGAGCGAGTTGGTCAGCACCGTCACGGCCACGCCGCGCTCGCGCAGCGCCCGCAACCACGCCACGCCAGCCTCGCCCGGTACGAAGTAGGGCGAGACGATCAGCAGCGTCTGCTGCGGCTGCATGTTCAGCGCGCGTAGCTGGGGCACCAGATGCCCCGCCGTGTCGTCGGCGGCGCGCGTGATCTTGCCGGGATCGTCATAGAGCAGCGCGGCGCGGCCCCACGTGGCGGCGGCGGGCGGCTCGGCGAGTACCTGCCGGAGCCGCTCGCGCGCGTGCACGGCGTAGGGGTGGTCCTGTTGCGCCGCCGCCAGCGCGTCCAGCCGCGCGCGCAAGGTGGCCACGGCCTCCGGGTCGGCGCTGCGGCCGGTCAGCGTGCCCACCGGATAGGCCGCCGCGCTGTTCCAGTAGGCGTCGAACGCGCCGGAGACCTCGCGCACGATGGGGCCGTGCGTCAGCACGTCCAGATCGCCGAAGCTGACGTTGGGCGAGGCGCCGAAGTACTCGTCGCCGATATTGCGCCCGCCGACGATGGCGGCCTGGTTATCGGCAATCAGCGCCTTGTTGTGCATGCGCCGGTTCACGCGCGAGAACTCCAGCAGCGCGCCGGCACGCCGGAAGGCGCGGCTGGCCACCGGGTTGAAGATGCGCACCTCGATGGCTGGATGGGCGTCCACGGCCAGCAGCAGGTTGTCGTCGGCGCCCACGCCGATGTCGTCCAGCAGCACCCGCACACGCACGCCCCGGTCTGCCGCGCGCAGCACGGCGTGGGCCAGGGATCGGCCGGTGGCGTCGTCGTGCCAGATGTAGTACTGGAGGTCGAGCGAGCGCTCGGCCTTTTCCGTCAGCAGCACCCGGGCGATCAGCGCGTCGACGTTGTCCGCCAGCAGGTGGAAGGCGCTCTGGTCTGGCGGGTCAGGGCGACGCTGCGCGGCAAGGCGGCCGAGCGTGGTCTGAGCGGTGTCTGTCATCGCGTGGCTCGGTTCGCCGTCTGCCGGGGGCAGGCTGGCGCAGGCGGACAGCAGGGCGGCTGCCGCCATCGCGACCATTGCTACCCGGGCCAGCGCGCGCGCGGCAGCGGTCATGCAGGTCTCCCGGGAAAGGACAGGCCGCCGGCGCCGGCCAAGTCCAAAGGCCAATACAAAATGGCGCCGGCGAAACCGAAAATGGGAATGCTTGCCCCGGGAAAAGCAAGCGTCACGGCTACGCAAAGTGGTGCTAAGAACATAGTCCGGCATCGCGGAGATTGCAAACCGCTTCCCGGAGAGAGGAGGCAGCCATGGCTCGTTGGCTCGAGCGACTGATGTCCTGCGTGCGCGTGCTGGTCGCCGTTGCGTGGCTTGCCATGTTCGCCGCACCCGGCGTCACGGCGGCGCAGACCCCTGCACCCGCCGCGCCGCCCGCATCCGGCGCGCCCGCCGCGCCCACCTTCAAGCCCGAGGAACTCGAGTCCCTCGTCGCGCCCATCGCGCTCTATCCCGATTCCGTGCTCTCCCAGGTGCTGATGGCGTCCACGTATCCGCTGGAGATCGTGCATGCCGCGCGCTGGGTCAAGGCCAATCCCAACGTAAAGGGCGACGCCGCGGTCAAGGCCGTGGAGAACCAGACGTGGGATGTCAGCGTGAAGTCGCTGGTGGCCTTCCCGCAGGTGCTGGAGCCGATGAGCGACAAGCTGGACTGGACGCAGAAGCTGGGCGACGCGTTCCTGGCCCAGGAGCGCGACGTGCTGGCGGCGGTGCAGCGCCTGCGCGCCCGCGCCCGGGACTCCGGCAACCTCAAGACCAACGAACAGCAGAAGGTGATGGTGGAGCCGGCGCCGGCGCCGGTGCAGGGCCAGCCGCCGCCGATTTCCGAGACCATCATCCGCGTCGAGCCGGCCAATCCGCAGGTCATTTATGTGCCGGCTTACAACCCCACCGTGGTCTACGGCTCGTGGGGCTATCCGAGCTATCCGCCGTATTACTGGCCGCCTTATCCGGCCTATTACCCGGGCGCGGCGCTGGCCACCGGCTTTGCCTGGGGCGTGGGGCTGGCGGCGGCGGGCGCGATCTTCGGCGGCTGCAACTGGGGCGGCGGCGATGTGAATATCGACGTCAACCGCGCCACCAATATCGACCGCAACTTCGACCGCACCAAGGTGCAGGGCGGCGGCAAGTGGCAGCACGACGCCAGCCACCGGCAGGGCGTGGCGTACCGGGACAACGCCTCGCGCGAGAAGTACGGCAAGAATTCGGGCGGGGCGGACCGCCGCAACGACTATCGCGGCAGGGAGGGCGGACGCGAGGGTGGACGCGAGGGTGGACGCGAGGGTGGCCGCGAGGGTGGACGCGAGGGTGGACGCGATGGCGTCGGCGGCGATCGGGCAACAGCGTCTGATCGGTCAGCGAATCGGGGCGACCGCCAGGGCGGTGCCGGTGACCGCGCGCAGGCCGGCAATCGCCAGGCCAGCGACCGCAGCCTCAGCACGGACCGCAGCCGGGGCGACATGGGCTCGGGCAGCGGGGCAGGCCGGGACAACGCCTTCCAGGGCGTGGGCGGCGGGCAAAGCGCACAGCGCGATATGGACCGTGGCCGCGCCAGCGCGCAGCAATCGAGCTTTGGCGGCGGGCAGGCGAGCAGCCGTGGCGGTGGCGGTGGCAATTACGCGGGCAGCCGTGGCGGCGGGGGAGGCGGCGGCTTCAGCGGCGGCGGCGGCCGTGGCGGCGGTGGGGGTGGCCGTGGTGGCGGCGGCAGGCGCTGAAAAAGGGGAGACGATGACCGCGCGATCAACGCGCCGCCAGGGGCGGCTTGCCGGAAGGGCCCGCCGGATGGCGGCCATGACAGCCATCGCGATGGCCTTGACATGGCCATGGGCGGGCCCGGCGTGGGCCGCCAGCCAGCGGCATTTCCCATCGCCCGAAGCCGCCATGCTGGCGTTTGGCGACGCCGTGGCCACCAGCGACGACGCCGCGCTGGGCACCCTGCTAGGTGCCGACTACCGGCGCCTGATCCCGCCCGTTGGCGCGGACGCGCGCTACCGGTTCCTGAGCGCCTGGAGTGTGTCGCACAAGATACTTCCCGAGGGCGCCGACCGCGCCCACGTGGCGGTGGGCGACGATGGCTGGACCTTGCCGGTGCCACTGGTGAAGTCGGCCCAGGGCTGGTACTTCAACGTGCCGGCCGGCGTGCAGGAGATACGCGTGCGCCGCATCGGGCGCAATGAGCTGGCCGTGATGCAGACCATGCTGGCCATCTGCGACGCCCAGCGCGACTACGCGAGCGTCGATCATGACGGCGACGGCGTGCTGGTCTATGCCGGCAAGCTCTCCAGCTCGCCGGGCAAGCGCGACGGCCTGTACTGGCCCGCGCGCGGCGGCGAGCCGCCGAGCCCGCTGGGGCCGGCCTTCCTGGCCGCCGGCAAGGGCAACACCACGCAGGACGGGTACCACGGCTATCGCTATAAATTGTTGACGGCGCAAGGACCGGCGGCGCCCGGCGGTGCGTACGACTACGTGGTCAACGGCCGGCTGTTCGGCGGCTTTGCCATCGTGGCGTGGCCCGTGCGATATGGCGACACCGGCATCAAGAGCTTCATGGTCAACCACGAGGGGCAGGTGTACGAAGCCGACCTCGGCCCCAACAGCGCGGCGCGCGCGCAGGCCATGACCCGCTTCGATCCGGGCCCGGGATGGGTGAAGGCGTCACCTTGAGCACCCCGGCGCCGCCCCCCACCGGCGCCGCCCAAGTGCAGGTAAGGTTTGCAATTGCGTAAGCTGCCCACTAATGTGAAAGCCGAACCATACATAGATCACGAATCTGGCGAATTCGCTTTGTCGTCTTTCTTGACGATTCCTGGCCGTTACCGGGGTGCAGCGCAACGTATATCCGGGCGCAGTACGCGCACACCGCGCAATCAGCAAAACATGGACGCACAGGCTCCAGGGGGTAATTGCCATGAATCGTCGCTCGTTCACTGGCCTGCTCGGCGTGGCCGCGCTGGCCGGTCTCAACGCCGCCTGCACCACCACATCCGGTTCCGCGTCGGATAACGCCAGCAAGCGCAAGGAAATCGACACCGGCGCCGATGGCGCGCTGAATCGGCTCTATGGCTCGGTCAACGGCGCGCAGTCACTGGCCAGCAAGGCCAGCGGGATTCTCGTCTTTCCCAAGATCATCGCCGCCGGGCTCGGTGTCGGCGGCGAGTACGGCGAGGGGGTGCTGCGCGTTGCCGGCCAGCCGGCGGGCTACTACCGCACCTCCACCGCGGCGTTCGGGCTGATTGCCGGCGCGCAATCCAAGATGCTGGTGATGATGTTCATGACGCCGGAAGCCTTGCAGGGCTTCCAGCAAAGCAAGGGCTGGACGGCCGGGGTGGACGGCTCGGTCGCGCTGGCGAAGATCGGCGCCAACGGGCAGATCGACACCAACACGGCACGCGCACCGATCATCGCCTTCGTGATGACGAACGCCGGCCTGATGGCGAATCTCTCGCTGGAAGGAACCAAGATCGGCAAGCTCGACATCTAGCCGAGCCACGCGGAGAGACCGCATGAGCCGATCCCCCCGGTTGCCGCATGGTCCGACCTGGCTGCTGGCGCTGGCCAGCGTGGCCGCTGGCTGCCTGGTGGCGGACGCGCTGTGGCGCGTGCTGCCGCACAGGCGCACCGCGCCGCGTGCGCACCCGCCGGCGCAGCGCCCCGGCCGGCTGCGGCGGCGCGGCGAGAACAGCCCCGATGCCGACTATGCCTCGCTGATGCGCTCGTCCCGGCTCTCCAGCATGGGCGAGCTGGCCGGCTCGCTGGCCCATGAACTCGACCAGCCGCTGACCGCCATCGTCAGCAATGCGCAGGCGGCGCGCCAGTACCTGGCGTCCGACGTCATCGACCTGGACGAGGTGCGCGAGATTCTCAAGGACGTGAACGACGAAGCGTGCCGCGCCAGTGCCACGGTGCGGCAGATTCGCGCGCTGATCAAGGGCGAGTCCCGCGTGCTGGGGCCGCTGGACATCGGCACCGCCATCGACGAGGCCGTGGCACTGGTGCGCGGCAACGCGCTCGGGCGCGGCATCGTGCTGACCCGGCAGGTGGCGTCACCCCTGCCGCGTGTCAATGGCGATGCGGTGCAGATCCAGCAACTGCTGCTCAACGTGCTGCTCAACGCCTGCGATGCCGTGGACCGGGGCGTGCCCGGCAGCGGCACCCCGCGCGAGGTCACGGTGATCGCGCGCGTGGCGGATGGCATGGTGCAGATCGCGGTGCGCGACAGCGGCGCCGGCGTGGACCCCGGCGACCTCGAGCACATCTTCGAACCATTCGTCACCTCGAAGCCGCAGGGCATGGGCCTTGGGCTGTCGATCAGCCGCGCCATCGCGGCGCGCCACGGCGGCACGCTGGAAGCGTGGAACAACGCGGACCGTGGCATGACATTCCAGTTTTCACTGCCCCAGGAGGGCATGCCCACACGGCGCGGCGTGCGCATGCCGCGCGGGCATGCCATGGCCGAATCGTCTTTCAAAGGGTAGCGCCATGAGCGAACACGTTCCCACGGTGTATATCGTCGACGATGACCCGGGCGTCGTGCGCGCGCTGGTGCGGCTGGTCAAGGCGCACGGCTACCAGGCGGTGGGCTTTGGCGATGCCTGGGCCTTCCTCGACGCCCGCGCGGCGGACCCGGGCCCGGCCTGCGTGATGCTGGATCTCCAGATGCCGGGCATGGACGGCATCGCGCTCCAGCGCCGGCTCGACGGCGAGCTGCCGGTCATCTTCGTCACGGGTCATGCCGATGTCCCGTCCACGATCCTGGCCATGCTCGCCGGCGCCACGGATTTCCTGCTCAAGCCGGTACAGGAAGACGCGCTGCTGGCGTCGCTCGAACGGGCCTGCCGCTGCGCCGTGGCGCGCCACCTGGAGCATGAGGAAATGGCCGGCCTGCGCGAGCGGCTGGAGCGCCTGACCCCGCGCGAGCGCGAGGTGATGGCCTGGGTGGTCACCGGCCGCCTGAACAAGCAGGTGGCCAGCGAACTGGGCACGGTGGAGAAGACCATCAAGGCCCATCGCGCCAGCGTCATGCGCAAGCTCGAGGTCGGCTCGCTGGCCGAACTGGTGCGCATGGCCGACAAGCTCGGCCTGCCCGCCGTGGCCGCCGCGCGGACACCGCACCGCGCCGGTGCGGGCGCCGGGGCCTGAACCTGACCTGAATCTGAGCCGAGCCTGACCCGAGCCTGACCCGAGCCCGAGCTGAACCTGATCGCTCCCCACGCATACGGGTGAAGGCAGGCGTGGGCGGGGCGCTCCCCCGTGGCATGCTGCGCCGCATGGGCGGGACCATGGCCCAATATCGCGGGGGCGGGGCATCTCGTAGGCTACGAGCAGGAGCGATGCTTGCGCGATTGCCGATCCTGCCGATGGTCAACCTGTGGTCAATCTATGGGGCCTACCGAGAGCTTTGTCGTCATTGTCGATGACGACGACGCCGTAGCCCGCGCGATTGCGCGGCTGCTGCGCGCCGCCGGCGTCGTCGTGGACACCTACGCCAGCGGTCTGACGCTGCTGGAGCGGCTCCAGGCCGACCCCGGCTACCGCCCCGACTGCGTCATCCTCGATGTCTGCATGTCCGATATTGACGGCCTGGAAGTGCAGCAGCGGCTGATGCCCATCGGCCTGCCCGTGCTCTTCATCACCGCCTACGACGTCCCCGAGGCCCGCACCCGCGCGCTGGCCAATGGCGCGCTGGGCTACCTGCGCAAGCCGTTCATCGCGTCCCAGCTGCTCGCCCTGATCCCGCCCCGCCGGCCCTGAGGCGGGGTGGCCCTTGGTCCAATTGCCAATGATTGCGGCGCGGCACAAGCTAGGTCGAGAAGCGCCCACTGCATGGCGTGGGCGTGGCATGTGTGGATGGGAGACCGCGATGCGCAGCAGGATCAGCCGAGGGGGAGTGACGCTGCTGGCGGCGCTGGTGCTGGCCGCGGGCTGCGGCAAGGAGGAGCGCAAGGCCGCGGCGCCACCGGTGACCGACGTGGGCGTGATCACCGTGACGCTGCGAGACGTGCCGCTGAACTTCGAGTTCGTGGGCGAGACGCAGAGTTCGCAGCAGGTGGAGATCCGGGCCCGCGTGAACGGCTTCCTGGAGCAGCGCACCTATACCGAGGGCTCGCTGGTCAAGGCCGGCGACGTGCTGTTCCGTATGGACCAGAAGCCATTCCAGGCCGCGCTGTCCGCCGCCAACGCGGAGCTGGCGCAACAGCAGGCGCGGCTGACCACGGCGCGCGCCAACCTGAACCGCGTGCGGCCGCTGGCCGCCAAGAACGCCTTGAGCCAGAAGGACCTGGACGACTCCGTGGGCCAGGAACAGGCCGCGGCGGCGGCGGTCGAGCAGGCCAAGGCCAACGTCGTCAACGCGAAGCTGAACCTCGGCTATACCACCATCACCTCGCCCGTGAACGGGCTGTCCAGCTTCGCCAAGAAGCAGGTGGGCTCCTATATCGATCCGACCAACAGCCTGCTGACCTACGTGGCCAAGCTGGACCCGATGTGGGTCAACTTCAGCCTCTCCGAGAACGAAGTGCTGCAAACGCGCTCCCAGCAGGCATCGGGCGCGCTGCGCATGCCCGAACGCGGCGCGCTGGAGGTGGAGGTGGTGATGGCCGACGGCAGCATCTACCCGAGCCGGGGCCGCATCGCGTTCGCGGACGCTTCGTTCAGTGCCGAGACCGGCACCTACCTCGTGCGGGCCGAGGTAGCCAACCGCGAGGGCGAGCTGCGCCCGGGCCAGTTCGTGCGGGTGAGGGTGATCGGCGCCCAGCGCACGCGCGCCATCACGGTGCCGCAGGAGGCGGTGATCCAGGGCCAGCGCGGCGAATCGGTCTGGACCGTGGACAAGGACAACAAGGCGCAGTCGCGCGCCATCGAGGTGGCCGAGTGGACCGAGGGCAACTGGGTGGTGCGCTCCGGCCTGCGTGAGGGCGACGTGGTGATCGTGGACGGCACGGTACGGCTCGCGCCCGGCGCGCCGGTGCGGCCCACGCCGGCCGCGGCGAAGCCGGCCTCGGCCTCGGCGCCGGCAGCCCAGCCCGGGCCCGGCGGGAAGGCCGCGCCATGACGCTGTCGCACTTCTTCATCGACCGGCCGATCTTTGCATCGGTGCTGTCCATCATCATTGTGGTGGGCGGGCTGGTGGCGATGTTCAACCTGCCGGTGGCGCAGTTCCCCGACATCACGCCGCCGAGCATCACGGTGACCACCACCTACCCCGGGGCGAGTTCGGAGGTGGTGGCGCAGAACGTGGCCGCGCCGATCGAGCAGCAGGTGAACGGCGCGGACAACATGCTCTATATGTCGTCCACCAGCTCGTCCACGGGCAACATGACGCTGACGGTGTACTTCGAGATCGGTACCGATCCGTCGCTGGCCCAGGTGGACGTGCAGAACCGCGTGAACCTGGCGCTGCCCACGCTGCCGGACGCGGTGACCAAGCAGGGGGTGTCGGTCCAGAAGCGGTCGTCGGCGTTCATGATGGTCATCGCGGTCTACTCGCCGGACAACAGTTATCCGCAGACCTTCGTCGACAACTACACCAACATCTACATCCTTGACGCGCTGAAGCGGATTCCCGGCGCCAACCAGGCGGCGATCTTCGGCACGCCGGACTACGCCATGCGCATCTGGCTACGGCCGGACCGCATGGCGCGGCTCGGCATTACCGTGGAGGACGTGAAGAGCGCGGTGGCGGCGCAGAACGAGCAGTTCTCGGCCGGGCGCATCGGCTCCTCGCCGACTGACGGGCCGGTCAAGCAGACCTTCCCGGTGGCCACCAAGGGCCGCATGACCGAGCCGGCCGAGTTCGAGAACATCATCCTGCGCGCCGCCTCCGGCGACGCGGCCATCGTGCGGCTCAAGGACATCGGCCGGGCCGAGCTTGGCTCGAAGGACTACTCGCTGCGCAGCCGCTTCAAGGGCAAGACCGCCACGCTGATGGCCGTCTACCAGCAGCCGGGCGCCAACGCGCTGGACGTGGCCCAGCAGGTACGCACCACGCTGGAGACCATGAAGAAGTCGTTCCCGCCGGGGCTGGAGTACGAGGTGGCGCTGGACACCACCGAGTTCGTGCGGGAGTCGATCAACGAGGTGGTGCACACGCTGCGTGACGCCGTGATCCTGGTGATCCTGGTGGTCTACCTGTTCCTGCAGAGTTTCCGCGCCACGCTGGTGCCGATCCTGGCCGTGCCGGTGTCGATCATCGGCACCTTCATGGCGATGTCGGCGTTCGGCTTCTCGGTGAACATGCTGACGCTGTTCGGGATGGTGCTGGCCATCGGCATTGTGGTGGATGACGCCATTGTGGTGATCGAGAACGTGGAGCGGAACATGGTGGAGTTCCACATGCCGCCCAAGATCGCCGCCAAGCACGCCATGGACGAGGTGGGCGGGCCGGTGGTGGCCATCGTGCTGGTGCTGCTGGCCGTGTTCATCCCGGTGGCCTTCCTCTCCGGTATCACCGGACAGCTGTACAAGCAGTTCGCCATCACGCTGGCGGTGTCGGTGTTCCTGTCGGGCATCGTGGCGCTGACGCTGTCACCGGCGCTGGCGGCCATCCTCCTCAAGCCCGGCACGCACAAGAAGAACCGCTTCTTCCAGTGGTTCAACCGCAGCTTCGACCGCATGGTGGAAGGCTACGGCAGCAGCATCCAGCTGGTGATCCGGCGCGTGTTCATCTCCGTGGCGCTGGTGCTGGCGCTGATCGTGGCGAGCGTGCTGCTGTTCATGCGCATTCCGTCGTCGTTCCTGCCCGTGGAGGACCAGGGCTACCTGTTCGGCGCGGTGGTGCTGCCGGACGCGGCGAGCCTGGACCGTACCGGCGACCTGTCCAAGCGGGCCGAGCAGTGGTTCGCGGCGCAGCCGGGCGTGAAGTCGGTGGCTACGCCGGACGGCTACAGCCTGATCGACTCCCAGAACAAGTCCAACGCCGGCACGCTGTTCATCACGCTGAAGAGCTTCCACGAACGCGGCAAGGGCGAGAGCGCCGAGGACCTGATCACCAAGGCCAACCGCGAGTTCTCCACCTGGCGCGAGGGGCTGGTGATTCCGGTCAATCCGCCGTCCATCCCCGGCCTGGGCACCACGGGCGGCTTCGAGTTCTGGCTGCAAAGCACCGGCGACGGCACCTACCAGCAGCTGGAGGCGCGCGCGCGGGCCTTCATCGCCAAGGCGCGCCAGCGGCCCGAGCTGCGCAGCGTGAGCACGACAATCAACACGCGCTCGCGCCAGCTGCTGGTGGACCTGGACCGCGAGCGCTCCGAGACGCAGGGCGTACCGGTGGATCAGGTCTACTCGGCCCTGCAGACCATGTTCGGCTCGCTCTACGTGAGCCAGTTCCCGAAGAACAGCCGGCTGTTCCAGGTCATCCTGCAGGCCGAGCCGCAGTTCCGCTCGCGCCCGGAAGACCTCGACAAGGTCTACGTGCGCAACACCCATGGCGACATGGTGCCGATCAAGGCCGTGACCACCTCGCGCTATGTGGCCGGGGCGGACCTTGTCACCCGCTTCAACAACTTCCCGGCCGCCAAGATCACCGGCGACGCCGCGCCGGGCTACAGCTCCGGGCAGGCCCTCGCGGCCATGGAGGAAGTGGCTGCCGAGGTGCTGGGCGAGGGCTACAGCTACGCGTGGAGCGGGCAGGCGTACGAGGAGAAGAAGGCCGGCTCGACGGCCGCCTTGGTGTTCGCCTTCGCGCTGCTGATGGTGTTCCTGATCCTGGCCGCGCAGTACGAAAAATGGTCGCTGCCGATCGGCGTGCTGCTGGCTGTGCCGTTCGCGCTGTTCGGCGCGCTGGTTGCCATCCTGATACGCGGCATGCAGAACGACGTCTACTTCCAGATCGGCCTGACGGTGCTGATCGCGCTGGCGGCCAAGAACGCCATCCTGATCTTCGAGTTCGCGGTGGAGATGCGCATCAAGGAGGGGCTGAGCGCCTACGACGCGGCGGTCAAGGCGTCCAAGCTGCGGCTGCGGCCGATCATCATGACCTCGCTGGCCTTCATCCTGGGCTGTATTCCGCTGGCCATCGCGAGCGGGGCCTCGGCGGCGAGCCGGCAGTCGCTGGGCACGGGCGTGATTGGCGGCATGCTCGGCGCCACGGTGATCGCCGTGTTCTTTATCCCGATGTTCTTCTGGGCGCTGGAGCGCCGCACCGCCGGCAAGGTGCCGGACCAGCCGGCGCCGGGCCATCCGCCGTCGGGCCATCCGCCGGAGCCGGGGCTGGAGCCGCCCGCCGATGCGCCGGCCGCACCGGTGCGCCGGGGAGACCCGCCATGAGCAGCGGCCTGCGCTGGCGGGCGCTGGCCGGCGTCTCGGTGGGCCCCCTGGTGGGTGCCCTGATGGCCGGCGGCTGCGCGGTGGGGCCGGACTACGAGCGGCCCGCCGTGGACGTGCCCGAGACCTACCGCTTCGCGGAGCCCCCGCCGGCTACGGTTACGGTTACGCCCGCCACGCCCGCGCCGCCAGCCATCGACCCGCAATGGTGGGGCCAGTTCGGCGACCCGGTGCTCGACGCGATGATCGCCCAGGCGCTGGAACGCAACCGCGACATCCTGATCGCCGCGGCCCGGGTGGACGAATACTACGGGCGCGTGATGTCCACGCGCGGCCTGATGTTCCCGCAGGTGGGCGTGGAGGCTGCCGCGAGCCGGCAGCGCCTGAGCAACAGCGGCGGCACGCTGTCGCCGGTGGGCAATCCGTTCAACCAGGTGCAGGCCGATGTGTTCGCCTCGTGGGAGATCGACCTGTTCGGCCGGCTGCGGCGCCTGACCGAGTCGGCGCGCGCGCAGTGGGCGGCGTCCGACGAGGCGCGCCGCGCCGTGGAGATCAGCGTGGTGGCGGCCGTGGCCTCTGGCTACGTCACGCTGCGCGACCTGGACAACCGCCGGCTGGTGGCCGGCGACACGCTGGACAGCCGGGCCGGGGCGCTGGAGCTGTTCCGGCAGCGCTTCGAGGGCGGGGTGGTGTCCGAGGTGGAGGTGGCGCAGGCGCAGTCCGAGTACGCATCGGCGCAGACCTCGGTGGCGCTCTACGACCAGCTGGTGTCGCAGCAGGAGAACCTGCTGTCCGTGCTGATTGGGGAGAACCCGCGCGCCATGCCGCGCGGCCTGCCGATTGGCGAGTTGCGCCCGCCGACGATTCCGTCCGGCCTGCCGTCCGACCTGCTGGAGCAGCGCCCGGACCTGTTGCAGGCCGAACAGCAACTGGTGGCCGCCAACGCCGAGATCGGCGCGGCACGGGCGGAGTACTTCCCGACCATCACGCTGACCGGGCTGTTCGGCGCAGCCAGCACGGCGCTCTCCGGGCTCTGGGTGGGCGCGGCGCAGACGTGGTCGTATGGCGCATCGGTGGCGATGCCGATTTTCAGCGCGGGGCGCATTGCCGGCGATGTCCGCCAGGCCGAGGCGCGCCAGCGGCAGGCGCTGCAAGGCTACCAGCAGGCCATCCAGACCGCGTTCCGTGAGGTGGCGGACGCGCTGGTGGGCGTGCAGCGCACGCGGGACCAGCTCGCGGCCAAGACCGCGCAGGTCGATGCGCTGGCGCGCTATGCCGCGCTCGCGCGCGACCGCTACGAGGGCGGCTATACCAGCTACCTGGAGGTGCTCGACTCGGAGCGCGCGCTGTTCTCGGCCCAGATCGACCAGTCGAGCCTGCGTGGCACCGAGTTCGGACAGATCGCGCAGCTTTACAAGGCGCTCGGCGCCGGCTGGCCGCTGCGTGCGGCCGGCAACCCGCAAGCCGGGCGCCGGGATCAGGTATCCACAACGGAGTGATGACATGAAAAAGCGAGTATTGGTGATGGTGGCGATGTTGGTCATGGCAGGCGCGGCCCAGGCCCAGCCGGATACCAAGGTGGATGTCACGCGGGGGCAGGGGACGGCCACGATGACGGGCACCGCCAAGGTGAATGCGACGATCACGAAGATCGACGCGCCCACGCGCACGGTGACGCTGAAGACCCAGACGGGCAAGGTCGTGGACCTGGCCGTGGGCCCCGAGGCGCGTAATTTCGACCAGCTCAAGGTGGGCGACAAGGTAGCGGTGGAATACCGCGAGGCGCTGACACTGAAGCTGGAGAAGGGCAGCGGGCCGCTGTCGATGGAAACCAAGCCCATCGAGGAGCGTTCGGCGGCGGGTGCCAAGCCGGGCGGCGTGATTGGCCAGGAGGTGACCGTGGTGGCCGATGTGGTGGCGGTCAGCCCGTCCAAGCACACCGTGACGGTGAAGGGGCCCAAGGGCAATGTCATGGACCTGATGGTGGAGGACCCCGCCCAACTGGCCGATGTGAAGAAGGGCGACCGCATCAAGGCCGTCTACACGCAGGCCGTGGCTGTGAACGTGCAGGCGGCGACGAAGTAGCCTTATCGCATCCATCGCCCCCCATCGCCATGTCGCGCCGCCTTGCTGTCAACGTCCGCGCCTGCGTCTGCCTCGCCATGTGTGCCGTGGCCTGGCCGGCCCAGGCGTATTTCGATCATTTCCTGAACAACACCATCGTCGGCCGCCTGAGCCGCCCGCAGACGGAGACGCTGGCCGCCATCTACCGCACGGCGCTGTCCGAGAAGGACGATGGCAGCACCACGCCGTTCCAGCTGGAAGCGGACAAGGATGCGAAGGCCGCCGAGGGCAGTATGACGCTGGTCAAGACCACCCAAAAGGGTGACCAGCGGTGCCGGCAGGTGAAGTCAGAGTTCCGGCAGGCGGGCAAGACCGAGAAGTGGACGGGCTGGTACTGCCGCAAGGGCGATGGCGACTGGCGGCGCACGCAGATGAAGGAGTAGCCGGGCCGCCCCTCACTTGGGTGATGCGCGCACCGCATGGTGGACCATGGTCCAATACCGACCCGCGCCCCGGTTGAATATCTTGTTCAAGAGGCAGCGTCCGCGTCTGGCGCGGACGCTTTGACCATCGTCACCCCCTTGCGAGGCATTGCACCATGAGCCGACACGATACGTCGAAGCTGGCGAGCCTTTCGCCCTTCGAACTCAAGGATGAACTGATCAAGCTGGCCGGGAGCGTGTCCAACCGGCTGATGCTCAACGCGGGGCGGGGCAACCCCAATTTCCTGGCCACCGTGCCGCGCCATGGCTTTCTGCAGCTAGGGCACTTTGCCATGATCGAGTCGGAGCGCGCGTTCTCGTACCTGCCGGTGGGCGTGGGCGGGTTTCCGCGCCGGGCCGGGATCGAGGAGCGCTTCGACCAGTTCACGCGCCAGCACCAGGGCGTGCCCGGCGTGAGCTTCCTGACCGGCGCGGTCTCGTATGTGCGCGACCAGCTCGGGCTGGACGGTGGCGACTTCCTCTATGAGATGTGCGAGGGCTTCATGGCCTGCAACTACCCGGTGCCGGACCGGATGCTGCGGCTCAGCGAAAAGATCGTCAAGCAGTACATCCGCCGCGAGATGATCGGCACGCATCCATTCGATGGGGACTTCGACCTCTATGCCGTGGAAGGCGGCACGGCGGCCATGACCTACCTGTTCAACTCGATGCGCGTGAACGGGCTGCTGAAAGCGGGCGACACCATCGCGCTGGGCATGCCGATCTTCACGCCGTATATCGAGATTCCCGAACTGAAGGAGTACAGCCTCCACGAGGTGAATATCAACGCCGACCCGGCGGCCGGCTGGCAATACCCGGACAAGGAACTCGACAAGCTGCGCGACCCCAAGGTCAAGGCGTTCTTCCTGGTGAATCCGAGCAACCCGCCCTCGGTGCGGGTGAGCGACGCCAGCCTGGAGTATCTGGCGGGCATCGTCAAGGAACGCCCCGACCTGATCATCCTGACCGACGACGTGTACGGCACCTTCGCCGACAACTTCGTCTCGCTGTTTGCCATGTGCCCGCACAACACCATCCTGGTGTACTCGTACTCGAAGTACTTCGGCGCCACGGGCTGGCGGCTGGGGGTCATCGCCACGCATAAATCGAACCTGTTCGATGCGCAGATCGCCGCGCTGCCCGATGCCGAAAAGAAGGCGCTGAACGAGCGCTATTCGTCCATCACCACCGAGCCGGCCAAGCTGCCGTTCATCGACCGCATCGTGGCGGACAGCCGCACCGTGGCGCTGAACCACACGGCAGGGCTTTCCACGCCGCAGCAGGTGCAGATGGTGCTGTTCTCGCTGTTCTCGCTCATGGATACGGCGGACACCTACAAGGACACCGTGAAGCGGCTGATCCGCAGCCGCAAGGCCGCGCTGTACCGCGGCATGGGGGCCAAGGCGGATCCGGTGGACGAGAACGTGGTGGATTACTACACGCTGCTCGATGTGGAGCGCGAGAGCCGCGAGGTGGGGCCAGAGTTCGTGAAATGGCTGCTGGCCTCGATCCAGCCGCACGAGCTGCTGTTCCGGCTGGCCGAGGAGGCCGGCGTGGTGCTGCTGCCAGGGGGGGGATTCGGTACCCAGCATCCGTCCGGGCGGGTCTCGCTGGCCAATCTCAACGAAGAGGACTACGTGAAGATTGGCCGCTCGGTGCGCAAGCTGCGCGACGAGTACCTGGAGAGATATCTCGCGCAGGGCGGCAAGACCAGCAAAGCGGATAAGGCAGGCAAGGCCGGCAAGGCGGGCAACGGCAAGTCAGGCAAGTAGCCGCCCGTCCTCCACAAGAACAATCTGAAGGAGGTGCCCCATGAACTGGTTCGTGACGACCCTGAAGGCCTATCCCGAGATCTCGATTTTCCTGGCGCTGGGTATCGGGTACTGGGTGGGGGGGAAGAGCTACAAGGGCTTCAGTCTCGGGGCGGTGACGTCGACGCTGCTGGTCGCGATCGTGATCGGCATCCTCGGCGTCAAGATCTCGCCGAACGTGAAGTCGGTCTTCTTCCTGATGTTCCTGTTCGCGGTGGGGTATGGCGTGGGGCCGCAGTTCGTGCGGGGCATCGCCAAGGACGGCGTGCCGCAGGCGATCTTTGCCGTGGTGCTGGCGGTGCTGTCGCTGGCGGCGTCGGTGGCGGCGGCGATGATCGCCGGCTACGACCTCGGCTCGGCCGCGGGGCTGTTCGCCGGCTCGCAGACCATTTCGGCGTCGATGGGGCTGGCGACGGACGCCATCAACCGGCTCGGCCGCTCGCCAGAGGAAACCAAGGTGCTGCTGGACGGCATGCCGATTGCCTACGCGGTGACGTATATCTTCGGCACGGTCGGCTCGGCCATCATCCTCGCGCAGATCGGGCCGAAGCTGCTGGGCATCGACCTGGTGGCCGCCTGCAAGGAGTATGAGCACCTGCTGGGCGCCAGCGAGGGCGAAGACGCCGGCATGCAGTGGCACAACTTCGAGCTGCGCGCCTACAAGCTGGCAGCTGACGCGCCATACATCGGCAGGACCGTGGGCGATGTGGAGTCCCACACGCAGGCGGGCTTCCGTGCGTTCATCGAGCGCATCCGGCGCGACGGCAAGATCATCGAGACAGACCCCTCCACGGTCCTGCAGGCGGGCGATGTGGTGGCGATTGGCGGCAAGCGCAACCAGCTGATCGAGTTCCTCGGCCCGCGCGGCGCGGAGGTGGAGGACCGCGAGCTGCTGGACACGCCCACCGAGGGCGTGGACATCTACATCACCAACAAGGCCGTGGATGACCGGACGCTGGAGGACCTGGCGCGCGACCCCAGCGCGCGCGGGGTGTTCTTGAGGAAGATCAAGCGTGGTCCGACCGAGACCGTGATTCCGGTGCTGCCGAAGACCAAGCTGTATCGCGGCGATGTGGTCACGCTGGTGGGCCGCACGCGCGACATCAACGCCACGGCCAAGACACTCGGCTATGTGGACCGGCCCACCACGGTGACCGACGTGGCCTTCATGTCGCTGGCGATCACCGCGGGTGCCCTGATCGGGGCCATCGTGCTGAACGTGTCCGGCATTCCGCTGACGCTGTCCACGGCCGGCGGCGCGCTGATCGCGGGCATCATCTTCGGCTGGTATCGCGCCATCCACCCGACCTTCGGCCGCATTCCGGAGCCGACGGTCTGGTTCATGAACTCGGTGGGCCTGAACGTGTTCATCGCGGTGGTGGGCATCTCCGCCGGCCCCGGCTTCGTCGCCGGCCTCCAGAAGCTCGGCATCAGCCTGTTCCTGTGGGGCATCTTCGCCACGGCGGTGCCGCTGTTCATCGGCATGTTCATCGCCAAGTACGTGTTCCACTTCCACCCGGCGCTGCTGCTGGGCGTCTGCGCCGGCGCGCGCACCACCACGGCGGCGCTCGGCATGATCTGCGAATCGGCCAAGAGCCAGGTGCCGGGGCTCGGCTATACGGTGACCTACGCGGTCGGCAACACGCTGCTGACGATCTGGGGGATGGTGGTGATCATGATTCTGGCGTGAGGGGTGGCGTGGCGGCCGCTCAGACCGTGTTGAGCGGAATCTTCAGGTACCGAATGCCGTTCGCTTCGGCGGGCGGCAGCTCCCCCGCGCGGATATTGACTTGCACCGCCGGCAGTATCAGTGTCGGCATGGCCAGCGTCGCATCGCGCGCCTGGCGCATGGCAACGAACTGTTCCTCGCTCACGCCATCGTGCACGTGGATGTTGCCTTCACGTTGGGCTCGGACAGTTGTTTCCCACGCGGGCCCACGGGATTCGGGTGGATAGTCGTGGCACATGAAGAGGCGGGTATCCGCGGGCAGGTTCAGCAGCGTGCTGATGGAACGGTATAGCGCATGGGCATTCCCACCGGGAAAGTCGCAACGGGCCGTGCCAACGTCAGGCATGAACAGCGTGTCGCCGACGAAGACTGCATCCCCAATCTGGTATGCCATGTCAGCGGGTGTATGGCCGGGCACATGGAGCGCCTTGCCCTTCAGGCCGCCAATGACGAATTCCTCGTTCTCATCGAACAGGTGGTCGAACTGTGAACCGTCGAGCTGAAACTCGGGCTCCAGGTTGAACAGCTTCTTGAAGACGCCCTGCACACTGCGGATGTGTTGGCCAATGGCAATCTTGCCACCCACCTGACTCCGGAGATACGGCGCGGCTGACAAGTGGTCAGCGTGCGCATGCGTTTCCATAATCCACTCGACCTGCAGCGCATGCTCCCGCACGAAGGCGACGACCTTGTCGGCACTTGCCGTCGAGGTCCGCCCCGCTTTGGGGTCATAGTCCAGGACAGAGTCGATGATGGCGCACTCGGGGCGCCCCGCCTGATAGACCACGTAGGTCACGGTCCAGGTCGCGGGGTCGAAGAATGGCTGAATGGTGGGTTGCATGCGGGCCTCCTTGGGTGCAACACATTCTATTCACAAACATTATATTATTCAATATAATGTAAGTATCGAAATTGAAGGCTCATCCATGAGCGAGACCCATCCCGCTATCGACCTGGGCGCCATGCAGGCTGCTGCAGTGCAGGCCTGCGCGCTGCTCAAGCTGCTTGCAAACCAAGACCGGCTGCTGCTGATGTGCCAGCTCTCTCAGGGCGAGCGATGCGTAAGTGACCTGGAAACACAATTGGGCATACGGCAGCCTACGCTCTCCCAGCAGTTGGGCGTGCTGCGCGAGAACGGTCTGGTGACAACGCGCCGCGAAGGGAAGAGCATCTTCTATTCCATTGCCAGCCAGGAGGCGCTTGCCGTGATGGCTGTGCTGTATGAGCAATTTTGCGCCAACACAAAGTAGAGGCGATATGTTGATTGACCTAGCTAACTTCACCCCCGGTTTGTCGCTGGCCGGAGGGCTCATCATTGGCGCAGCCGCTGCCGTGCTCGTCCTGTTCAACGGCCGGATTGCAGGCATCAGCGGCATCCTTGGGGGCCTGCTCAGCTTGCCGCGCCATGACATGACTTGGCGCGTGGCCTTCCTCGTCGGGTTGGTCAGCGCCCCTGTCCTGGGCAGCCTCCTCGGTCACCCGGCAACGCCCGATATTCAGGCGAGCTGGGGCGAGATTCTGGTCGCCGGCTTCCTGGTCGGCCTCGGTACCCGCTACGCCAGCGGCTGCACAAGCGGTCACGGCGTCTGCGGCATCTCGCGCGGGTCCGTCCGCTCGCTGGTCGCGACCATGGCATTCATGACTGCGGGATTCCTGACCGTCCTCGTACAACGGCACATGATCGGAGGTTGACATGATGGCATTCGCTGCATTGTTGGCCGGCCTGCTTTTCGGCGTCGGCTTGATGGTTTCCGGCATGGCCAACCCGGCAAAAGTGCTGGGCTTTCTTGATCTGGCGGGACGCTGGGATCCATCGCTGGCCTTTGTCATGCTTGGGGCGATAGGCATTGGCTCGCTCGCATTCTTCATTGCCAGACGTCGCAAACGCTCGTTACTGGGACTGCCCATCCAACTCCCGGCCAGCACCGAGGTAACGCCGAGGCTCGTTCTGGGCAGCATCGCGTTCGGCATTGGCTGGGGCCTGGCCGGCTTCTGCCCGGGCCCGGCGCTGGTTGCCATGGGTGCGGGTTATCCGAAGGCCGTGGGCTTCGTTGCCGCCATGGTGGCGGGCATGGTCGTCTTCGAGCTGATTGAGCGGATGAAATCGGGCATGCAACGCGCTTAAGCCGCGCCGCGCAGGCTTGGCGGACAGTAGACCGGATTGACGCAACAGGACACGGCGAATGCTAAGAAAAAACATGCCTGCCTTTCAACCCCAGTTGGCGTGGCTTTACCTGCAAGGCCTGGCGTTTGCCATCGTGTTTGGCGCCGTTGGGGCATGCGCTGCCCACGCGTTCCGCTGGGCGCTGGAGCGGGCCAGTGCGAGTCTATTCAGGAGCGAGGACGATGTCTCGGTCGTGCTTGCGCATTTGGGCTGGCATTGGAAACTCGCCGTTCCGATTGCCGGCGGGGTGCTCGCGGGCGTCATCCTGCTCGCAGCGTTGCGCTACGAGAAGCGTAGCGGTACCAGCGGTGATTACCTGGAAGTCATCGACGGGCGCATGTCATCCATTCCGACGGCACCTTCGCTATTGCGCTGCCTGTCGTCCTTTTTCTCCATCCTGTCTGGCGGCTCAGTGGGCAAGGAAGGGGCGATGGTGCAGCTATCGGCCACCATCGGGTCCATCTGTTCGCGCTGGATCGGCGGCCTGCACGGCGATCGCTTCCAGTTGGCCATTGCGACTGCTGCGACGGGCGGGCTGGCGGCGGTCTATCACACGCCGCTCGCCGCGGCGATCTTTATTGCCGAGATTGCCTTCGGCGGCATTGAATTTCGACGCCTGGCGCTACTCTTCGCCGCGGCGGTCGCGGCAACCTGGCTGACCATGCTGCTGGGGCAATTCAGCCAGCCATACCTCTTGCCGGTGCATGAGTTCAAGCTCGATACCGCTGCGCTGCTTGTCGTCATGTTCGTAGGGGTTTCCTGCGGCCTGACTGGCTCCCTGCTGCTCACGGCGATTCGATTCGCGAAGATTGGCTTCGCCAAAGTGCCGGGTGGCCTTGTGATGCGGATGGCATTGGGCGGGCTGCTCGTCGGCGGTCTTATCGTGATCGCCCCGGAAGTCGCGGGGAATGGCTTCGCGCCGATTTCCCAACTGTTGCGCGATGAACCCGTGTCGGCCGCATTGTTCGCGTTGCTGGTGCTGAAGATACTGGCGACCGCGGCAACTGTCGGATCAGGCGCCGTCGGCGGGTTGTTCACACCATCGCTGCTGATTGGCGCGCTGACAGGAATGGGGTGCGTATCGTTGGTCAACGATGTGCTGCCCATTGCGCAGAACCCCATTCTGTTCGGCGTGGTGGGTATGGCGGCCGCACTCGCGGCGACCACCCAGGCCCCGCTTATGTCGACGCTCATGGTCTTTGAGATGACGCGCGAACCGCTGCTGATTTTTCCGATCATGCTCGCTACCGTCGTTGGCTACGGCACAACCAGCATCCTTGGGCAGACAGGAACCTATGCCGTAGTAGGGCGACACCGCGAGCGGTTTGCCAGTCGCAGTCGCTTGATGGAGATCTCGGTCGACAAGGTCATGCGGCCACTGGCGCGCTTTGTCCTCGAGAGTGCGTCCGTGGAGGAAGCGAGAAATCAAGGGCTCGCGGAGAAGAATCGGTTCGTATTCGTCCTGGATCAACATCATGCCTTTGTCGGCGCCGTCTGGATGCACGATCTGATGGCCGTCAGAAATACGGGCACGGCGGAGACCTCGATAGCGGCGCTAGTTTCCCGTGACTTCCCGACGGTGTGCGCACATGAGCGGCTTCGGGACGTTTGGGAAACGGTGGTGGCATCCCCTGCGGAGCGGATTCCAGTTCTCGCCGACCCGACGACAAGGCGGGTGGTAGGCGTTTTACACAAGAGCGTCGTGCTCGAGCACGCACGAGAGTTGCTGGGCTGAAGCGCATCCGCGTCTTTCCAGGGCGCCACGTTCCAACGCATGCGCCAGGGCAGGATGCCCTGGCATGAAGTCACGGCTGGTTCGCCGGCAGCGACGATTTTGCGGCGGTTACGCAACCCTGCGGGTGTGGTTGCCCGGGACGCATCCCGCTTGGCTGGCGGGGCCGCCTGTTACAGACCGGCCGGGAAACAAAAAACCCCGCAATCCTATGATTGGCGGGGTTTGGCGGACCTTGTGGAAAGGTCGGGGTCTTGCTGGTGCCCGGGGTCGGACTCGAACCGACACGCCTTGCGGCGGGGGATTTTGAGTCCCCTGCGTCTACCTGTTTCACCACCCGGGCATTTGGGCGGCGATACCCGGACGGGCATCGCACGGCGATGAACCGCGGATTATGCCGGAAATCCCCCCGCCGAACAACCGCCCCGGGCTTGCGGTAGCATAGCGCGCAGCGCCGCCCGCTTCAGCCCCCGTCCTCGTCGCGGCGTCTCCATCGGAGCACCGTGACATGTCAGACCAGCCGTCCCTGGCCAGCCTTGCCGAGTTGCCATCCCAAGATCCCGCGTTCTACGCGCACGCCTACAACAACCGCGCCCGCGTGCCGGACAACGCCACGCACATGGCCCGCTGGGCCGCCGATTCGGCGCTGGTGCGTGCCGCCGCGGCGTCTTACCTCGAGAACCTGCCCTATGGCGATCCGGCGTCGCCCCATGCCGACGACGAGCGCCTCGACTACTTCCCCGCCACGGGGGTGCCCGCCGGCACCCGTCCGCCGCTGCTGGTGTTCGTCCACGGCGGCTACTTCCGGGCGCTCGACAAGCGCGACCATAGCTTCGTAGCCGGCGTGCTGCCCCGGCGCGGCGTGTCGGTGGCGATCATCAACTACTCGCTGTGCCCGGCGGTCACCGTGGAAACCATCGTGCGGCAGGTGGTGCAGAGCGTGGCGTGGCTGTACCGGCAGGGCGATGCCCTCGGCCATGACCGCGACCGCATCTTCGCGGCCGGGCACTCGGTGGGCGGCCATCTGGTGGCGATGCTGATGACGGCGCTGTGGCCGCAGGTGGGTGTGGACCTGCCGGTGGGCCTGATCCGGGGCGGGCTGTCGATCAGCGGCCTCTACGATCTCGAACCGCTGCGCCGCGCCGACTTCCTCCAGGTAGACCTGCGTCTGACCGAGTCAGATGTGGTGCGCCTCTCGCCGGCCTTCCTGCCGCCGGCCACGCGCGCGCCGCTGCTGACGGCGGTGGGCGAGATCGAATCGAGCGAATATCACCGCCAGAACGCGCTGATCCGCGCCGCCTGGCCGGACAACGTGCGTGAGGACATCCCGCTGCCGGGCCGCCATCATTTCAACGTGATGGACGACCTGGCGCGCGACGGCAGCCCGATGCTGCGCGCGCTGCTGGCGATGATTGGCGGGGTGTAGGCGGGAGGGTTTTAGGACGCGTCCGAGTTCGGCGCCTGCTCGAGCAGGCGCAGCAGCGACGAGGTGTCGTCGCGTCCCCAGCCGTTCGCCATCATCTGGTCGAGCTGGGCCGAGGTGACGCGCATCGCGGGCAGGTCCAGCCCGATCTGGTCGGCGATGTCCTGCGCCAGCCCGAAATCCTTGGCGTGGAGCCGCGACTCGATGCCGGCGGCGAAGTCGCGCGCGACCATCTTGGGCCCCATCAGGTCGAGCATGCGGCTGCCGGCAAAGCCCGTGGAGAGCGCCTGGAACACCTTGCCGGTGTCCACGTTCTGCGCGGCGGCAAAGCGCATGGCCTCGGCGATACCCTCGATATTGACCACCTGGGCGATCTGGTTGCACAGCTTGGCGACCTGGCCCGCGCCGTGATCCCCGATATGCGTGATCGACTTGCCGAGCAGGTTCAGCAGCGGCCGCACGGCCTCCAGGTGCTCCGCCTTGCCGCCGACCATGATGGTCAGCGTGGCCGCCTGTGCGCCGGTCGTGCCGCCCGACACCGGGCAGTCGAGCGCGTGGATGCCGCGTGCCGCCAGCGCCTGGGCAATCTCGCGCGTGACGATCGGCGAGATCGTGCTGTGATCGACGCAGATGGTGCCGGGCGCGGCGCCCTCGATCACGCCATCCTTGCCGAGCAGCACTGCGCGCACGTCTTCCGACGAGGTGACGTTGGTGAACACCACGGCCGCCCCGCGTGCGGCGTCGGCGGGCGTGAAGCACGGCTCCGCGCCGAGCTGGCGGGCCGCCTCGGCGGCCTCCGGGCGGCGCACGAAGGCCCGTACCGTGTGGCCGCCGGCAATCAGGTGGCCGACCATCGGCGCGCCCATCGCGCCGAGGCCAATAAATGCAAGGGTGGTCATCTGCGGTTCCTTATCCCCATCGTAAAAAAGCCATGTGCCGCCGGCTTGGGCGACACATGGCGAGGATAGCCGAGGACGCCGCCAGGCGCCACGCAGGCACCTGTGCGGGCCGGGCTCAGAACGGCAGCGGCTGGATGGCGCGCAGGATCAGCAGGGGGCTGTTGCGGCCTTCCTTGCTGCTGAAGGCGAACGCATTGCCGGGGCGCACGGCCTTCACGCAGAACGAGATCGTCTTCTGGCCAGCCGAGAGCGCGTTCGCCACCGCCGCGCTGACGTCGATTTGCCGATATTGCTGCACATGGTTGAGGTAAAGCCGTGCCACGAACCGGCCGCCACACGCTGGGGCGTTGGCCATGGTCAGGGTGTCTTCGTTCCACGCCGTGTCGGTCACGAACACCTGCAGGATATCGGCCGCCGTGCCGGTGACGTTGCCGCCATGGAGCATGATCCGGTACTCGGGCCTGAAGCGGGCGGGCAGGGCCTGCGCGCCTTCAGGGATCTGGAACTTCATGTAGAAGCTCAGCGGCGGCGTGGCGCCTTGCGCCGCCTGCGTGGCCAGTTTCACGTCGCGGCCGAACTTCGTGTGGACGTCATCGCCGCCGCTGACCATCGCGTCAGCCTCAGGCGCGTTGTAGTCGTACGGAATCTCCCGCGCGCAGGCGCGCTCCTTGTTCAGGCACTCTTCGGTCAGATAACGCATGGCCTTGGGCTGCCAGCCATTGAAGAAGTCGGCATGCCCGGAATAGAGGGGACCCCAGTTCTCCTGGGACACCTTGCCATGGGCGTTCAGGCTCGGATCCTTCGAGAGCTGCGCATGCGTGAGATCGCGCACCTGGCCCAGCGCATAGGCGAGGTTGATGCTCAGGTGCGGCACGCGCACCGGATAGCCGACCGGGCAGGCGCCGCTGCGGTCGGCATAGGCCATGTTGTTGTAGCCGCCGTGGTGGGAGCGCAGCGTCGGATTCAGGTTGATGCCGTCCCAGCAAGTGGGGAAGCTGATGCCGATGTTGAGTTGCGTGCCCTTCACCGGATCGGGTACGCAGTCGGTCGGAATGGTGTTGGTGTAGCCCCGGCGGCTGCCGGTACACAGGAACGAGATGCGCGGGTTGGGCTGCGTGCCGGCGTGGTTGCCGGCCAGCATCTGCAGGCCGGGGGGCATGGGGCTGACCGGATAGCGGTTGGAACTCGGCACCGCCACGTTCGAGTAGTAGGTCTTCTTGTAGATGGGCGGCACGATCGTGCCGTCCGCCAGCTTCAGCGAGGGGGCCCAGTACGAGCTGGTGTCCGCGGCGTTCTCGCAGGTGGTGCCGGGCTGCGCCAGCAGGTCGGCGCCCGTAGTGTAGGCGTTTGCCGCCGTGTTGCCGAAGAAGTCATGCCGCATTGCCGTGCCTGGGCGCTGCGGGTGGACGATGGGGTCGTCCGCCAGCGTGTGCGAGTACAGGCAGAGCGCATTGGCACGGCCATCGCGCAGGGTGCCCTGCGCCATTGCGGAGAAGCTGGCGGCCAGACCGCCCACCAGCACAAGGGTTTTGAAACAGGAAGCGTTCATCGGTCGTCGTCTTTGCGAAAGGGGCCGCCTGACAGGAACAGGCGCAGTTGATTCTAGCGACGATAAACGCAATAAATTATCTCAATATCCCTCGTATTGTTGCGGTTTTGAGATTCAACGATTCTGCGATGCTGCGAGTCGCCACAGCGACGTCACTTCGGCCTTGCGAGCCTGGTGCAGCGGGTCATCCGGATCACTCGCCTTGGGATGGCGCGGGCGGATATCGGAGCGGCCCAGCACCTTCAGCCCCGCGTCTTCGATCCAGCCCAGCAGTTCCTCGCGCGTGCGCAGGCCCAGGTGCTCGGCGAAATCGGAGAGCAGCAGCCAGCCCTGGCCGGCCGGCTCCAGATGGTCGGCCAGGCCGGCGAGGAAGCCGCGCAGCATGCGGCTTTCCGGGTCGAACACGGCATGCTCGACCGGCGAACTCGGTCGCGCGGGCACCCATGGCGGGTTGCAGACCACCAGCGGGGCGCGGCCAGCCGGGAAGAGGTCGGCCTCGACCACTTCCACCTGATTTGTCAGACCCAGCCGCCCGAGGTTGTCGCGGGCGCATGCCAGCGCGCGCGGGTCCTGGTCCGTGGCCACCACGCGGCGCACGCCGCGCTGGGCCAGCAGCGCCGCCAGCACGCCGGTGCCCGTGCCGATGTCGAAGGCGAGCTTGTCCGAAGGCAGCGCTTCCTTGGCGACGAGGTCGAGGTATTCGCCGCGCACCGGCGAGAAGACGCCGTACCACGGGTGAATCCGTTCGCCCAGGGCCGGGATCTCGACGCCCTTCTTGCGCCACTCGTAGGCGCCGATCAAGCCGAGCAGTTCGCGCATCGACGCCACATAGGGCGCCGTGGCCGGGCCGTAAACCTGCGTGCAGGCCTCGGTCACCTCGGGCGCGCGGCGCAGCGGCACCACGTGGCCGGCGTCGAATGGCAGCAGCAGCATGCCCAGCGTGCGCGCGCGCTGCGACTGCGCCAGCCGGTGCTTGTGGAATGCCTCGGTCATATTGGCCGGCGGCTTGGGCGCGCGCTTGGGCTTGCGGTCCGTGCGGCGGGCCATGGCCTGGAGCAGCTGGCGCGCGTTCTGGAAGTCGCCGCGCCAGAGCAGGGCCACGCCTTCGCTGGCCAGCCGGAACGCCGTGTCGGCGGGCGTCTGGTCATCGGCGATCACCACGCGCTTCGGCGGCGGCAGGCCAGCCTCGGAGCGCCACAGCGCGCTGCGCTCGGCGCCGTCTTCGGTCCAGTGGATGGTCGGGAGGGAGGAGGAGTCAGACATATTTATATAGAGGGAGGCGTGCGCCACATCGGCAGGCAATCTTAAATGTGCCGATTACAGCTCATAGGCCTCGTGATCGCCCGACATCGCCTGTTCCACGAGCTTGCGGTTCAGGGTGGGCGAGAACAATTCGATGAAGGTATAGACGAAGCTGCGCAGATACGCGCCCTGTTTGACGGCCAGGTGGGTCACATTGGTGCCAAACAGATGGCCGACCGGGATGCCGCGCAGGTTGCGGTCGCGCTCGGCGTCGAACGCCACGCCGGCCACGATGCCGATGCCCAGGCCGATCTCGACATAGGTCTTGATCACGTCGGCGTCGATGGCCTCGAGGATGATGTCCGGCTGCAGCTGGCGCAAGGCGAACGCCTTGTCGATCTTGGGGCGGCCCGCGAAGTTCGGATCGTAAGTGATCAATGGATAACTTGCGAGATCCTCGAGCGCGATGTGCTTCTTTTCCAGCAGCGGATGGTCGGGCGGCGTGATGACCGTGTGCGACCACTGGTAGCCCGGCAGGGAGACCAGGCCCTTGTCGCCCGAGATGCCCTCGGTGGCGATGCCGATGTCGGCCTGATCGTGCAGGATCATGTCCGCGATCTGCGCGGGGTTGCCCTGCTGGATCGACAGCCGCACCTTGGGGTAGCGCTTGGTGAACTCGCCAATCACGCGCGGCAGCGCGTAGCGCGCCTGGGTGTGCGTGGTGGCGATGGTGAAGTTGCCCTGGTCCTGCGCCGCGTAGTCCTTGCCCACGCGCTTCAGGCTCTCCACCTCCTGAAGGATCTTCTCCACCGAGGTCAGGATGCGGCGCCCCGGCTCGGTCAGGCTGCGGATGCGCTTGCCGTGCCGCGTAAAGATATCGACGCCCAGCTCTTCCTCCAGCTCGATGATGGCCTTGGAGACGCCAGGTTGTGACGTATAAAGCGCTTTAGCGGCCTCGGTCAGGTTGTAGTTCTGACGGACGGCCTCGCGCACGAAGCGGAACTGGTGCAGGTTCATATAACTCGGTGCGTATAAACAAACAACTTCTTATTAGTTTGAGATATGAGGCCAGTTTATTACGATTTTCGAACTTTGTTAAATAACGGCCTGTCCGTATTGCGTCCGCGCCCAGCCTGACCCCCGGCGAAGCGTGAAAGTGATGGGAAAGGCATTGTCGAGACCCCCCGAATGTCCCTTGCGTACACCGCTTCCGGTCTGATGGTAGGTATCCTGGTCGGCCTGACCGGGGTAGGCGGGGGCTCGCTCATGACCCCGCTGCTGACCCTGCTGTTCGGCTTCTCGCCGGCCACGGCGGTGGGTACCGACCTCGCGTTTGCCTCCATCACCAAGGGCTTCGGCACCATCGCGCACCGCGCCCATGGCCACGTGCAGTGGCAGGTGGTGCGCCGTCTCTGCATCGGCAGCCTGCCTGCCGCGCTGGTCGCCATCCTCGTGCTCAAGAGCGCCGGGGAGCTGGACGCGCGCTGGCTGCATGGCATTCGGCTGATGATCGGCGTGTCGGTGCTGCTGACCGTATTGTCGCTGCTGTTCCGCAAGCAGATGCTGGCCTGGCTCGAACGCAACCCGCGCTTCCAGCTGGAAGGCCGCCGCCAGATGGTGGCCACCGTGGTGGTGGGCGCCGTGATCGGCGTGCTGGTCACGGTGTCGTCGATCGGCGCCGGCGCGGTTGGCGCCACGCTGATCCTGCTGCTGTACCCCCATATGAAGCCGGCCGAGGTGGCCGGCACCGATATCGCCTACGCCGTGCCCCTCACGGCGGTGGCTGGGCTGGGCCACGTGTGGCTCGGCACCGTCGACTGGAATTTGCTGCTGGCGCTGCTGGTGGGCTCGATCCCCGGCATCTGGCTGGGCGCGCAACTGTCCCGGGCGCTGCCCGAGCGGCTCGTGCGCGCCGCCCTGGCTACCACGCTCACGCTGGTCGCCATCAAGCTCGTTTCCTAAGCATTCAACGAATACTGAACGGACCCACACCATGTATCAGTACGATCAATACGACCAGCGCATCGTCCAGGAGCGCGTTGCCCAGTTCCGTGACCAGGTGCGCCGCCGCCTTGCCGACGAACTGACCGAAGAGGAATTCCTGCCGCTGCGGCTGCAGAATGGCCTGTACATGCAGCGCCATGCCTACATGCTGCGCGTGGCCATTCCGTACGGCCTGCTGTCGTCGAAGCAGATGCGCATGCTGGCGCACATCGCGCGCGAGTACGACCGCGGCTACGGCCACTTCTCCACGCGCCAGAACATCCAGTACAACTGGATGGACCTCGAGCGCGTGCCGGACGTGCTGGCCGACCTTGCCAGCGTGGAGATGCACGGCATCCAGACTTCGGGCAACTGCGTGCGCAACATCACCACCGACCACTTCGCCGGCGTGACGCCGGACGAGACCGTGGACCCGCGCGTGCTGGCCGAACTGCTGCGCCAGTGGAGCACCTTCCAGCCCGAATTCGCCTTCCTGCCGCGCAAGTTCAAGATTGCGATCTCGGCCTCCGCCAACGACCGCGCCGTGGTGCAGATGCACGACATCGGCATCTACGCCTACCGGAACGCCGCTGGCGAGACGCGCCTGCGCATCCTGGCCGGTGGCGGCCTGGGCCGCACGCCGATCCTGGGCACGATCATCAAGGACGACCTGCCGTGGCAGCACCTGCTGACCTACGTGGAGTCGGCAATTCGCGTGTACAACCGCTACGGCCGCCGCGACAACAAGTACAAGGCACGCATCAAGATCCTCGTGAAGGCCATCGGCGCCGAGAAGTTCGCCGCCGAGGTCGAGGAAGAGTGGCAGCACAGCAAGGACGGCCCGGGCACCATCACGCAGGACGAATTCGACCGTGTGGCGCAGTACTTCGCCCCGCCGGCCTACGAGAAGCTGGCCGACACCGACGCCGGCTATGAGAAGCACCTGCTCGAGGACAAGGCGTTCGCGCGCTGGGTCAGCCGCAGCGTGCACGCCCACAAGGTGCCGGGCTACGCCGCCGTGACGCTCTCCACCAAGCCGGGTCCGGTCTCGCCCCCGGGCGATGCCACGGACAAGCAGATGGAAGCCGTGGCAGACCTGGCCGACCGCTACGGGTTTGGCGAGCTGCGCGTGGCGCACGAGCAGAACCTGGTGCTGCCGGACGTGAAGAAGCACGACCTGTTCGCCCTCTGGCAGGAAGCGAAGCAGGCCGGCCTGGCGACGGCCAATATCGGCCTGCTGACCGACATCATCGCCTGCCCGGGCGGCGATTTCTGCTCGCTGGCGAATGCCAAGTCGATCCCGATCGCGCTGGGTATCCAGGAGCGCTTCGACAACCTCGACTTCGTGCACGACCTGGGCGAGATCTCGCTGAACATCTCCGGCTGCATTAACGCGTGCGGCCACCACCACGTGGGCAACATCGGCGTGCTGGGCGTGGACAAGGACGGTTCCGAGTGGTACCAGGTGACGCTCGGCGGCGCCCAGGGCAACAACACCGCGCTGGGCAAGGTCATCGGCCCGTCGTTCAGCGCCGAGGAAATGCCCGAAGTGGTGAGCCGCATCATCGAGACCTTTGTCGCGCACCGCGTGGAGGACGAGCGCTTCATCGACACGTTCGCCCGTATCGGCATCGCCCCGTTCAAGGAACGTGTGTACGCCGACAAGCAGCGTGAAGAGCGCGCCGAAGCCTGACGACCCCGGAGAGACTGAACATGGCAAAGATCATTCAACTGCAACGCGACGCCGCCGACCTCCGCCCCGTGATCGTCGAGGACAACTGGACCGTGCTGCGCGCCACCGAGACCGAGCCGCTGGACGAGGCCCGCGTGGCCGCCGCCGCGCAGGGCACGGGCGCCGTGCTGTTCCCGCTGTCGGTGTGGAAGGCGCACGAAGCGCTGCTGGCCGGCCGCGACAAGGCCATCACCGGCGTGTGGCTGGCGCCCGAAGACGAGCCGGGCGATGCCGAGGCGTTTTTCGGCCGCGTGTCGCTGGTGGCCGTGGATTTCCCGGTGTTCCGCGATGGCCGCGGTTTCTCGTCGGCCTACCTGCTGCGCACCCGCTACCACTGGGACGGCCAGCTCCGCGCCATCGGCGATGTGCTGCGCGACCAGCTCAACTTCATGAAGCGCTGCGGTTTCGACGCCTTCGCGGTGCGCGCCGACAAGAACATCGACGACGCCATCAAGGGCTTTACCGAGTTCACGGTGGCCTACCAGGCCTCGGTGGACGAGCCGCTGCCGCTGTTCCGCCGCAACCGCGCGGAAGTGACCGCCCGGGGCGCTGCATGAGCACGGTGATCTCCGACATCCCAGTGGTGGAGATGGGTGCGCCGGTGTCCGGCCTGCGCCCGCCCGCGCTGTGGACCCAGCCGGTCTACACGGGCACCGTGGAGGCGCTGGAAGCCAAGGAACGCGCGCTGGCCGAGCGGCTGGCCGGTATCGCGGGCCGCTTCTTCCGCGCCCGCTTTGCCACCAGCCTGGCCGCCGAGGACATGGTCCTGACCGATGCCATCCTGCGCGGCGGCGACGCCGTGCGCGCCGGCATCCGCGTGTTCACGCTGAACACCGGCCGCCTGCACGCCGAGACGCTGGCCGTGCTGGACCAGGTGCATGCGCACTACGGCTACGCCATCGAGCAGTTCACGCCGGATCAGGACGCGGTGGAGAACTACCTGAAGAACCACGGCCTGAACGCGTTCTACGACAGCGTGGACCTGCGCAAGAGCTGCTGCGGCATCCGCAAGGTGGAGCCGCTGAACCGCGCGCTGTCCCACGCCGATGCGTGGATGACCGGCCAGCGCCGCGAGCAGGCCGTCACGCGCGCCGAGCTGCCCTTCGAGGAGCTGGACGAAGCGCGCGGCATCCCGAAATTCAATCCGCTGGCCGACTGGACCGAGGCCGAGGTCTGGGCCTACCTGGTGCGCCACAACGTGCCGGTGAACGCGCTGCATGCCAAGGGCTACCCCAGCATCGGCTGCGAGCCGTGTACACGCGCCGTGAAGGCTGGCGAAGACGTCCGCGCAGGACGTTGGTGGTGGGAGAGCAAGGACTCGAAAGAGTGCGGGCTCCACGAGCAGAACATCAAGCATTGAAGTATTGAATCGAGGCCGAGAACGACATGGGCATCATGAACGACATCGCAGAAGCAGGGGTTGAACACCTGCTCCAGGTCCAGAACGACCACCTCGACCGGCTGGAAGCCGAGTCGATCTACATCATCCGTGAAGTGGTGGCCGAGTGCCGCAACCCGGCGCTGCTGTTCTCCGGCGGCAAGGACTCGATCGTCATGCTGCACCTGGCGCTGAAGGCTTTCCGCCTGGGCGACCGCAAGGTGGAACTGCCGTTCCCGCTGGTGCACATCGACACCGGCCACAACTATCCGGAAGTGATCGCCTTCCGCGACCAGCGCGTGGCGGAATTGGGCGCGCGCCTGGTGGTGGGCCACGTCGAGGATTCGATCAAGCGCGGCACGGTGCGCCTGCGCAAGGAAACCGACTCGCGCAACGCGGCGCAGGCCGTGACGCTGCTGGAAACCATCGAGGCCCACAAGTACGACGCCCTGATGGGCGGCGCCCGCCGCGACGAAGAGAAGGCCCGCGCCAAGGAACGGATTTTCTCGTTCCGCGACGAGTTCGGCCAGTGGGACCCCAAGGCCCAGCGCCCCGAGCTGTGGAGCCTGTACAACGCCCGCATGGCGGCAGGCGAGCAGATGCGCGTGTTCCCGATCTCGAACTGGACCGAGCTGGACGTGTGGCAATACATCGCCCGGGAAAACCTGGCCCTGCCGCCGATCTACTACGCGCACCAGCGCGAAGTGGTGCGCAAGAACGGCCTGCTGGTGCCGGTGACGCCGATCACGCCCAAGCAGGATGGCGATGTGAGCGAGGTGCTGTCGGTACGCTTCCGGACCGTGGGCGACATCTCCTGCACCTGCCCGGTGGCCAGCACGGCCGCCAACCCGGTGGACATCATCGCCGAGACCGCGGTGACCGAGATCACCGAGCGCGGCGCCACCCGGATGGACGACCAGACCAGCGAGGCGTCGATGGAGCGCCGCAAGAAGGAAGGCTACTTCTAAGCCGCAGCCAAGGACCAGAGGGACCAAATATCATGACTCAACAAGCATTGCACCAGGGCCTGCTGCGCTTTATCACCGCGGGTTCCGTGGACGACGGCAAGAGCACGCTGATCGGCCGCCTGCTGTATGACAGCAAGGCCGTGCTCTCCGACCAGCTGACCGCGCTGGCCAACGCCAAGAACAAGCGCACCGCCGGCGAACAGATCGACTTCTCGCTGCTGACCGACGGCCTGGAAGCCGAGCGCGAGCAGGGCATCACCATCGACGTGGCCTACCGCTACTTCTCCACCGCGCGCCGCAAGTTCATCATCGCCGACACGCCGGGCCACGAGCAGTACACCCGCAACATGGTGACCGGCGCCAGCACGGCGCACGCCGCCATCGTGCTGGTGGACGCCACGCGCGTGACCGTGCAGGACGGCCGGGCCGAACTGCTGGCGCAGACCAAGCGCCACTCGGCCATCCTGAAGCTGCTGGAGATCCAGCACGTGATCGTGGCCATCAACAAGATGGATCTGGTCGAGTTCAGCGAGCAGCGCTTCAACGAGATCCGCACCGCCTACACCGAACTGGCCGCCCAACTGGGCCTGAAGGATGTGCGATATGTGCCGGTATCGGCGCTCCGTGGCGACAACATCGTCCACGCCAGCGACGCCATGCCGTGGTATCAGGGCGAGCCGCTGCTGCCGCTGCTCGAGGCCCTCCCCGTGGAGGACCCGGCCCCCGAGGGCGATGCCGCGCTGCGCTTCCCGGTGCAGCTGGTGATCCGCCAGGACGGCGCCCAGTCGGACGATTTCCGGGGCTACGCAGGCCGCGTGGAAGCGGGCACCGTGCGCGTGGGCCAGAAGCTGCGCGTGCTGCCGGCCAACCGCGACGCCGTGGTGGCCGAGGTGCTGACGCCGAACGGCGCGGCGGACTCGGCCAACGCGGGCGACACCGTGACGGTGCGCCTGTCGGAAGACGTCGATGTATCACGCGGTGACATGTTCGTGGCTGCCGATGCTGCCTCGGTCTCGGCCAAGAAGTTGCAGGCCGACCTGTGCTGGTTCGACGACGAATCGCTGAACCCGGCCCGCAAGTACGTGCTCAAGCACACCACGGCCAGCGTGTTCGCGCGCGTGTCGGCGGTGGATCGCGTGCTGGACGTGCACACGCTGTCGCACGAGACCGGCCGCCACGACATCCGCCTGAACGACATCGGCTCGGTGCAGCTGTCGCTGCAGAAGCCGATCGTGTGCGACGTCTACGGCGATAATCCTGCGACGGGCGCGTTCGTGCTGATCGACGAGGCGACCAACCACACGGTGGCGGCGGGCATGATCCGTGCGTATAGCTGACATCGATATCGTCAGACGGCAAGTAGAACAGTGAGCGAGATGACCCCGCATCAAGACAAACGGACCGGACGCGTGACCCTGATTGGTGCAGGCCCCGGTGCGGCCGACCTCATTACGGTGCGTGGCGCACGCCTGCTGGGCGAGGCCCAGGTGGTGCTGCACGACGCGCTGGTGTCGCCCGAGATGCTGGCCTGGTGCCCCCAGGCGCAACTCGTGGAGGTGGGCAAGCGCTGCGGCCAGCGCAGCACCGCGCAGCTGTTCATCAATCGCCAGATCGTGGACCTGGCCACCAAGTACGAGCGCGTGGTCCGGCTCAAGGGCGGCGACCCGATGCTGTTCGGCCGCGCCGACGAGGAACTGCAGGCGCTGGAAGCGGCGGGCATCGAGTATGAGGTGGTGCCGGGCATCACGGCGGCGCTGGCGGCGGCTTCGGCCATCCGCAAGCCGCTGACCAAGCGCGGCGTCTCGCGCAGCGTGGCCTTCGCCACCCAGGCCAAGGCGGCCGATGCGGTGGACGTGGAAGCTGACGTCCGCGCCGACACCATCGTCTATTACATGGGCCGCGACCAGGCGGCCAACATCGCTGCCCAGCTGATTGCCCACGGCAAGCCGGCTTCGACGCCCGCGTGGGTGGTGGAAGCGGCCACCACCGCGAAACAGCGCAGCCACCAGTTCACGCTACGCCAGATGGCCGCTGGGGAGGCCGCAGCGTGGATGGACCCGGTGCAGCCGAGCCTGCTGATGATCGGCGAGGCCCTGGCGGACCGGGCGACGGAGGCGGTGGAAGAGGCTGGGCCGGACGGACATCATCACGAACGCGCCGCCTGAATTGGCGGGGGCGGATGAAAAAGGCCAGAGCGATGCTCTGGCCTTTTTTTGCTCATCGCCGATCACGAACCCAGTTTGCAAATCCGTACATCGACGCATAGTATACGGATATCGATATCTTGAATGCATACAAGATGATATGTTGTATGGATTCAGGCGGGCTCAGCCATCAAACTGGAGTGATGACGTGTTGTACCGTGGTACGAAGGATGAAACATTTGTGCGTCAGGCGCTTAGCCAGGCGGACTATTCCTGCGGTAGATGGATCGCAAACCAAAGGTTCTTCGACAAGCCAGAAGACTCGGAATTGGATCCGCAGGCGAAGGCGGCAATCATCATCGCCGTCGCCATTTACGTGGAAACTGCGCGCCTGGACCAGAACGAACTACAGGGCGCGCTGGCCCTGCGGACGGTAGGGGAGGCGCATCGGCTGATCGACAGACTCCATCCCCTCACGTTCGGAGGCTGGAACGGATTGAGCGGGCTGAGCCGGCGTCTCAAATGACCTGAAACGCGTCGCGCGCCGGCCTTCGCGCGAGAAGCCCTGACAGCTTCTTGAGCGCAAGCGACAACTGCCCGCGTTCGGCGACCCCCCCGAGTGAAATCCGGATGGCACCTGGCGTGGACGTGCCGTCCGCAAAGGCGTCGGCGCCCGTCACGCGGAGATCTTCTGCGCGCGCGGTCCGGGTGAAGTCTGCTGATGTCCAATAGCTCGGCAATGGATGCCAGATGTGAATCCCCAGGGCCGGATTGGCATCGAAGCCCGCCAACCATTGTCTGGCGATCTGCTGCCGCGCGTCAGCCTCCGCCCGAATGCCATCAAGGAGCGTCTTCGCGGCACCATCGAGGATCCACTGCGTGGCGAGTGCCGTCGCCAGCGGCGACGCCATCAGCGTGATGGCCCGGAGTGCGGTCAGCATCGCGTTCTGAACCGCCGGATCCTTCACGACAACATAGGCGGTTCGCAACCCTGGGCTCAGACACTTCGATAGTGTCGATACATAGGCGGTCTGCTGCGGAGCCAGTGTCGCGATGGGTGGGGGCGCGTCGGGCGTGAGCAGCCAGTAGGGGTCGTCTTCGATAATCAGGATGCCCTGCCGCTCAGCGATACGGGCGATGTCTCGACGCCGTGTCTCGGGCATCGTATGCGTCGTGGGGTTCTGTAGCGTTGGATTGAGGTAGACCAGCCGAACCCCTTCCGTCTGGCATGCCGCTTCAAGGCTGTCTGGGCGCATGCCGTCGCCATCGACCGCAATCGTGACGATTCGCCTTCCAAGTTGCGATGCGGCGGCCCGTACCCCGGGATAGATCAAGGGCTCGGCGGCAATGGCGCCGCCGTGTTCCGTGCCCGCCATGATCAGGGCTGCCAAAGCCGTCTGGGCGCCGGGGCATGCCACGACGTCGTCTTCGGCTACCGACCCCAGCATCGGCGCAAGCCAACGCGCGCCGGCGGACCGGTCGGTTGTGGTGCCGCCACCCAGGTGGTAGGTCATCAACAGTGCAGGATCCGCGCGCAGGGTGAGTTGCCCGATCCCCCGTCGCAGCATCTCGCCGACATCGATGCCGGGCGCCGGCGGCGGCACGTTCATGCTGAGATCCACGGCCTGGGACAACTCGTAAGCCGGTAGCGCGACGAACGTCCCTTGAGAGCCGCGGGCGACGGTAAGGCCGCGCCGGGCCGCCTCGTTCAGGCCACGGGTCACCGTCGTCAGGTCGACCTGGAACAGGGACGCGAGCTGTCTCTGCGAGGGCAGGCGGTCTCCTGGGGCAAGGCTGCCGTCTCGCATCGCCACCTCGATCAGGTCGGCGATCTGCAGGTATCGCGAACCGCCTCCTTCCCGAAGTGGCCGGGCCCAGTCGGGCCGGGCGGGTGCCTCGCTCGGGTGTTGTTTCGACATTAAAATCTCTTGTATGGGTGTTGTCTTACATTAGCATGCCTCGCGGTTCGGGTAAATCCATACAACACCGGATAACCCGTTTTTCTTGCGAAGGTGGTTGTTATGCATGTGTGTGTGGCCGATACGCGGCGCGTCCGTCGGCGAAAGTCCCCCCGTATCCTTTCTCCTGTTCTCTGGCGTTGGCTGATCCTCGCCGCCCTCCCGCTAAGTCTGGCCGGTTGTTCGTGGGAACTGCTCAATCCCAGCGGGTCCATCGGCGTGCAAACGCGAAACCTGATCGTGCTGGCCACGGCGCTGATGCTGATGGTGGTGATCCCCGTGATCATCCTTACGCTGGTGTTTGCGTGGCGGTATCGCGAGGGCAATACCAAGGCCGAGTACGCGCCGCGCTGGTCGCATTCGACCCGAATTGAAGTGGTGGTGTGGGGTATCCCGTGCGTGATTGTGGCGCTGCTCGGCATCATCATCTGGGACACCACGCACAAGCTCGACCCGTTCCGCCCGATCGAATCGAAGGTGGCGCCGCTGGAAGTGGATGTGGTGGCGCTCGACTGGAAGTGGCTGTTCATCTATCCGCAATACGGCGTGGCGTCACTGAACGAACTGCCCGTGCCGGTGGGGACGCCGATCAACTTCCGCATCACGGCCGAATCGACCATGAACGCGCTGTTCATCCCGCGCCTGGGCAGCATGGTCTACGCCATGGCCGGCATGCAGACAAAGCTGCATCTGATTGCCGACGAGCCTGGCGTGTTCGATGGCCGCTCTGCCGCGTATAGCGGCTCCGGCTTCTCGGACATGCATTTCCGCACAGTGGCCACGTCGCGTGCCGAATTCGATGCATGGATCGAGCGTGCCCGGGCATCGGGCCACACGCTTGACGAACAGACCTACCGCAAGCTGGAGCAACCGAGCAGCAAGGACCCCGTCACGCTCTACGCCAAGGTGGACCCGCGTCTGTTCCAGGGCGTGGTGGACCAGTACATGGCCAGCAATGGCGAAATCTGCCGCGCTGACAGCCCGGTGACCATCAGCGCCATTGCCGGCGCCAACATGCCGCCGCTCCCGGCGCAGCAGCAGACCCTGGAGCGCTAATCATCATGCTTGGAAAACTCTCTCTCGACGCCATCCCCCTGCACGAGCCCATCATCATGGGCACGCTGGTGGTGGTGCTGCTGGGCGGCGCCGCGCTGTTAGGCGCCATCACGTACTACAACAAATGGTCCTACCTCTGGAAAGAGTGGATCTGCTCCGTCGACCACAAGCGCATCGGCGTGATGTACATCATCCTGGCGCTGGTCATGCTGCTGCGCGGCTTTGCGGATGCCATCATGATGCGCACCCAGCAGGCCATCGCCGTGGGTGAGGCAACCGGCTACCTGCCCCCGCATCACTACGACCAGATCTTTACCGCGCATGGCGTGATCATGATCTTCTTCGTGGCTACGCCGTTCATCCTCGGTTTGATGAACGTGATTGTGCCGCTGCAACTCGGCGCGCGCGACGTGGCGTTCCCGTTCGTCAACTCGCTGAGTTTCTGGATGTCGGCGATGGGCGCGGTGCTGGTCATGATGTCGATGTTCGTCGGCGATTTTGCGGCCACGGGGTGGGTCGCCTATCCGCCCTTGAGCGGGCTCGGCTACAGCCCCACGGTGGGCGTCGACTACTACATCTGGTCACTGCAGATATCGGGGCTAGGCACCACGCTGACCGGCATCAACTTCATCGTCACGATCCTGCGCATGCGCGCACCGGGCCTGAACCTCATGAAGATGCCGGTGTTCACGTGGACCGCGCTGATCACCAACATCCTGATTGTCGCCATCTTCCCGGTGCTGACCGCCACGCTGGCGCTGCTGGCCGCCGACCGCTACCTGGACATGCACTTCTTTACCAGCGAGCTTGGCGGCAACGCGATGATGTACGTGAACCTGATCTGGATCTGGGGCCACCCGGAGGTCTACGTGCTGATCCTGCCGTGCTTTGGCGCGTTCTCGGAGATCATCGCCACGTTCTCGCGCAAGCCGCTGTTTGGTTACTCGTCGATGGTGTACGCCACATCGTCGATCGGTGTCCTGTCGTTCTTCGTCTGGCTGCACCACTTCTTCACGATGGGCTCGGGCGCCAGCGTCAATGCCTTCTTCGGCATCATGACCTCGATCATCTCGATTCCGACCGGCGTGAAGCTGTTCAACTGGCTGTTCACGATGTACCGCGGACGCATCCGCTTCCATTCGTCGACGCTGTGGACAATTGGCTTCATGGTGACGTTTGCCGTGGGCGGCATGACCGGCGTGCTGCTGGCTGTGCCGGGCGCGGACTTCGTGCTGCACAACAGCCTGTTCCTGATTGCCCACTTCCATAACGTGATCATCGGCGGCGTGGTGTTTGGCTGCCTGGCCGCGATGACGTTCTGGTTCCCGAAAGTGTTCGGCTTCACGCTGAACGAGTTCTGGGGCAAGGTCGCGTTCTGGTGCTGGCTGATCGGCTTCTACCTGGCGTTCATGCCGCTGTACGCGCTGGGCCTGCAAGGCATGACGCGCCGCATGAACCACTACAACAACCCCGAATGGCAGCCGTACCTGATCGTTGCACTGGTGGGCGCGGTGGTCATCGGCTGCGGCATCCTGGCGATCCTGTGGCAGCTGTTCGTCAGCGTGCGCGACCGGAACGAGAACCGCGACCTGACCGGCGATCCATGGGATGGCCGGAGTCTGGAGTGGGCTACCGCCTCGCCGGCGCCGTTCTACAACTTCGCGCACGTACCGCACATCACGTCGCTGGAACAGCATTGGGATGACAAGGAAGCGGGCCGCGCCTACGTGGCGCCTGCCGCGTACGAAGACATCCATATGCCGCGCAATACGTCGGCGGGCTTCATCGTATCGGTGTTCGGGCTGGTGCTGTGCTTTGGCCTGGTCTGGCACATCTGGTGGATGGCGGGCTTTGGCCTGGCCGCGATGATCTGCACGTTCATCGCCCGCGCCTATGACCGTGACGTGGACTACTACGTCCCTGCCGCCGAAGTGGAGCGCATCGAGCGCGCCCGCTTTGCGCAACTGAAAGGGGCCAACTGATCATGACGACGACCTTGAAACTGCGCGCCGAGGCCGCGCAGGCACCGCATCACGAGACCCACGCCGCGCATGCGCATGACGACGACCACGCGCATCACGCCGAACAGGCGCAAACCAGCCTCAAGCTTGGCTTCTGGCTGTACCTGATGAGTGACTGCCTGATCTTCGCCTCGCTGTTCGCGACGTTTGGCGTGCTCGTCAATGGCACAGCCGGGGGCCCGACTGGACGCGAGCTGTTCGATCTGCGCTTTGTACTCGGCGAAACGATGCTGCTGCTGACCAGCAGCCTGACCTTCGGCGTGGCGATGCTGAAGGTACGGAACGGCAAGGGCAACCCCAACGAAGTCATCCGCTGGATGGTGCTGACATTCGCGCTCGGTGCCGCCTTCGTCGGCATGGAGATCTTCGAGTTTCACGAACTGCTGCACGAGGGCGCAGGCCCGAATCGCAGCGCCTATCTGTCGGCGTTCTTCATGCTCGTGGGCACGCACGGCCTGCACGTCAGCGCCGGGCTGCTCTGGATCATCGTGATGGTCAACCAGGTGCAGGTGTTCGGTCTCGATGGCATCGTGCGTCGCCGCCTGGCCTGCCTGAGCCTGTTCTGGCACTTCCTGGACCTGGTCTGGATTGGCGTTTTTACCATTGTCTACCTGCGGGAGTTCCTGTGATGGCCAACCAACCACATGCGCATGAGGATGACCATGGCAGCCTGCGCAGCCACCTGACCGGCTACGTACTCTCGCTGGTGCTGACGTTCATCTCGTTCGGTGCGGTCATGGGCAAGCTGTTGCCGCCGCGCGCCGGGCTGCTGATGATCGTGACGCTGTGTATCGTCCAGTTGCTGGTGCAGCTGGTGTTCTTCCTGCACCTTGGCCCGCGCAAGGGCCAACGTGGCAACACGGCTATCTTTGCGTGTACCGTGTTCCTGATCGCCATTGTCGTAGCGGGGTCGTTGTGGGTCATGCACAACGCCAACCTGAACATGATGCCGATGCAGTCGGTGCCTGTTGGCAGCAATCGATAGATTGCAGGCATCTGACACGTCCATCGGTGAAGCGGATGGACGTGTCTTCAGATCATTCCCCTATTGGCGACTGCCGCGATGGTGTTGTTGCCACCGCCCCCACGCAGTACGCCGCAATCGCGTCCAGCACGCTCTCGGCCTCGCCCACCGCCGCGGCGCAGCCAATCCGCATCGCCGGATATTGCGCCCGGCATTGGTCGATCAGCGCCGGCAAATCGCGGCGGATGTGGCCGCCCTGGCCGAAGAACACCGGTACGACGGTGACTTCCTCCACGCTCGCGCTGGCCAGTTCGCCCAGCGCCACGGGCAGCGACGGCTCCATCAGTTCCAGGAACGCCAGCCGCACGGCGGTGTCCGGCAGCACGGCGGTCAGCTTGGCCTGCAGGCGGTCGAACGGTTCGCGCCAGCGCGCGTCGCGCGCGCCGTGGGCGAAGAGGACCAGGCCGGTGGTGGCGGCCATGGCGGTCAATGCCGGTCCACCCAGCGCAGGGCGCTCAGCGCCAGTGCCAGGTAGAGCGTGCCGGGAACGAGCGCCGAGACGATCGGCGGCCAGGTGTGCAGCAGGCCGACGTGCGAGAACAGCGTGTTCGACAGGTGGAACGACAGCCCCAGCATGATGCCGCCGAACACCTTCACGCCCACCGCACCGGCACGCGCATGCAGGTACGCGAACGGCAGCGCCAGCGCCACCATCACGAACAGCGTCAGCGGATAGACCACCTTCTTCCAGAAGGCGATCTCGTAGCGCTGCGTGTCCTGCTTGTTGTCGCGCAGATGGCGGATATAGCGGAACAGGTCGAGCGTGGACATCCGCTCCGGCGTGACCAGCAGCACTGACAGGATCTGCGGCGTCAGCTCCGAATGCATCACCATGTTCGGGAACTTGGCCTGCTCGGCACGGAAGTCCGGTGCCAGGGCGTCGCGCTGGGCGCCGTCAGGGTGGGGCAGTTCGATGAAACGGGTCTCGTTGACGTCATTGAGCTGCCACGCCTGGCCGCCCTGATAGCGGCCTTCCTTGGCGACGCGGATCACGCGCAGGCGGTATTGCTGGTCGAATTCGTAGATGGTGATGCCGTTGATGCTCTGGTCCGGCTTCAGCCCCTGCACGTTGACGAAGCGGGTGACTTCGCCGCCCGCGCCCTCGGGCGTGGTGTCCTTGTCGCGATCCTTGACCCAGACACCGGAGCGGAAGCCCGCCGACACCGTGGCGCCAATCGCCTCCAGCTTCACCTTCTGGGCGTACTGCTCGGCCGCCGGGCCGATGAATTCGCCGAAGATGAAGGTGACGATGGCCAGCGGCACGGCCAGCTTGAACAGCGAGAACAGCGCCTGGCGCGTGTTCAGGCCGGCCACGCGGAAGATCGTGTATTCCGACTGGCTGGCCAGCTGCGAGAAGACGTAGATCGCGCTGATCAGCACCGCGATCGGCAGCACCTCGTACACCCGGGTGGGCGCTTCCAGCATGACGTGGAAGAACGCCACCAGCGAGGTGTAGCCGCCCTGCACGCTCTCCAGTTCATTGAGCAAGTCGAAGAACACGAACAGCGAGAGCACCGCGAACAGGATGAACGCGAACACGCCATAGATCAGGCGGCCGAAATACCGCTCGTAGACCTGGAGGACCCTCATGCCTGGCTCCCCTTGGTGTCCTTGCGGCGCAGACCGAAGACGGCGCGCCAGCCGCCCAGGCTGCGGTTCTGCCGGTATCGGAACATGCCCACGGCACCGAGGAAGGCCGCCAGGTGGATCGGCCAGATCGCCATCCAGAACGAAAGTGTCCCCGAGCGCACCCAGGCCTGCGCCAGGTTGATCATGTTGCTGTAGGTCAGGTAGATCAGCACGGCGAAGACGAGCGGCGTATAGCGGCCCAGGCGCGGGTTCACGTACGCAAGCGGGATGGCGATCATCACGAAATTGAAGGCGAGGATCGGCAGCGAGACACGCCAGAGCAGTTCGCCCAGGTTGTCACGGGTGGGATTGCGGATCAGGTCCAGCGTGTTGCGGGCCTTGGGCGGCACGTCGCTCTCGTTCTCGGGCGGCTTGTTGTCCACCTTGACGGCGTAGCGGTCGAATTCCAGGATGCGGTAGTCGAGCTGGCCCGGCGTGCCGGCGTAGCGCCGGCCGTGTTCCATCACCACCAGACGGTCGCCGTTCGGCATGGTCTGGAACTGGCCCTGGTGGGACAGCGCCACGCCGATCTTGCCTGCCTCGGCATTGGCCACGAAGACGTTGCGCGCGTACTTCATGTCCGCGTCGATACCCTCGATGAACAGTACGTAGTTGCCGTTGGCCGGCTCGATGAAACGGCCCGAGGCGATCATCGACAGCACGCCGCGCTGCTGGAAGCGGTCGCGGAACAGGCTGCTCTGCTGGTTGGCCCACGGCCACGCGAACATGCCCAGCAGCAGCGCCATGACAAAGAACGGCGCGGCGAACTGGAGCACCGGCTTGATCAGGTCGCGCAGGGAGATACCGGCCGAGAACCACACCACCATCTCGGAGTCCTTGTACCAGCGGGTCAGGACGATCAGCGTGGAGATGAACAGCGTGGCCGACAGCAGGATCGAGAGGTAGCCGATCGTGGCCAGGCCGATTAGCATCAGCACGTCGTTGGGGCTGGCCTTGCCATTGGCGGCCATCCCCAGGATGCGGATCACGAGCGACGTGAGCATGAAAGTCAGCATCACCAGGAACACCGCGCCGGCGGTGTAGGCGAGCTCGCGTCGCAGGGCTTGTTGAAAGATCATGCGGAATCGCTTCCGGCTGCCGGCCGGAGCGGGCGATGTACCGGGGGCCGAGGGACTGGCAGGACCGCGGGCTGTCAGCGTGGCGGATCGGCGGCGGCAGATCGCGGATGAAAATCGCGGATAATGGGGCCTTTCTTTTCGACGAGCCCCTGAAGGAAGCGCGATGGAATTTAGCACAAAAGCCCTGGATTGGAGCAAAGCCGGCCAAAATGGTTTCCTGGCCACGAAGACCGACTGCCTGGTGGTTGGCCTGTTCGAGGGCCAGAGCCTGGCGGGCGTGGCCAAGGCCCTGGATGTCGCCACCAAGGGGCTGGTGGCGCGTCTGGTCAAGCAGGGCGACTTCGAAGGCAAGCGCGGCACCCAGCTGATGCTGCACGAAGTGGCCGGGATTGGCGCCGCCCGCGTGCTGCTGGTGGGCCTGGGCAAGGAAGCCGAGTTCTCGGACAAGGCCTTCGTGGAGGCCGTGCGTACCGCCGTGCGTGCGCTGTCCGGCACGCGTGCCGCGTCCGCCCTCTGGTGCCTGGCCCAGCAGCCGCCGGCCCAGCGCGACGTGGCCTGGGCCGTGATCACCACCATCACACTGGTACGTGACGCCGGCTACCGCCTGCTGGAGCGCCATCCGGAACTCAAGCGCCCGCCCAAGGGCGTGGGCGCCGACAAGCCGTCGCTGCGCAAGATCGTGCTGGCCGTGGACGCCGCCGACGCCAAGCAGGCCACCCAGGCCGTGGTGCGCGGCACCGCCATCGCCAACGGCATGGAGCTGACCCGCGACCTCGGCAACCTGCCGTCCAACATCTGCACCCCGACCTACCTGGCCAATACCGCCCGGGCCATGGCCAAGCGCCACAAGCTCAAGGCGGAGATCCTGGGCCGCAAGCAGATCGAGGCCCTGAACATGGGCGCCTTCCTGGCCGTGACCAAGGGCAGCGTCGAGCCGCCGCAGTTCATCGTGCTGCGCTACGACGGCGCCGCCGCCAAGCAGGCCCCGGTGGTGCTGGTGGGCAAGGGCATCACCTTCGATACCGGCGGCATCTCGCTGAAGCCGGGCGAGGGCATGGACGAGATGAAGTACGACATGTGCGGCGCCGCCTCGGTGCTCGGCACGATCCAGGCCGTGGCCGAAATGGGCCTGAAGATCAACGTCGTGGCCGTGGTGCCGAGCTGCGAGAACATGCCCAGCGGCATCGCCACCAAGCCGGGCGACGTGGTGACCAGCATGTCCGGCCAGACGATCGAGATCCTGAACACGGACGCCGAAGGCCGCCTGATCCTGTGCGATGCGCTGACCTACGTGGAACGCTTCAAGCCCGCCGCCGTGGTGGACGTGGCCACGCTGACCGGCGCCTGCATCATCGCGCTCGGCCACGTGAACAGCGGCCTCTACGCCCGTAACGACCTGCTGGCCGACCAGCTGCTCGACGCCGGCCGCAAGGCCATGGACACCGCCTGGCGCATGCCGCTGGACGATGACTACCAGGACCAGCTCAAGTCGAACTTCGCCGACATGGCCAATATCGGCGGCCGCCCGGCGGGCAGCGTCACGGCGGCCTGCTTCCTGGCGCGCTACACGGAAAAGTACGACTGGGCCCACCTGGACATCGCCGGCACGGCCTGGAAGAGCGGGGCGGCCAAGGGCGCCACCGGTCGTCCGGTACCGCTGCTGACGCAGTTCCTGATGGATCGCGCGTCGTAATCGACGAAAAAGGTAGCCGGGATGACGCGCATCGACTTCCACAGCAACGTGCCGGACTCGCTGGCCTACGTCTGCCGCCTGGTTCGCAAGGCGTACGGGGCGGGCCAGAAGGTGGTGGTATACGGCACGGCGCATCAGCTGACGCAGCTCGATGCGCGACTGTGGACGTTCTCGCCGCTCGACTTCCTGCCGCATTGCGGGCTGGACAGCCCCAACGTGGCGGTGACGCCGATCATCCTGGCCGCCACGCTCGAGGGCGTGCCGCATCACCAGATCCTCGTCAACCTGTCACCCGAGGCGCCGGCGCAGTTCGCCAGCTTCGAGCGGCTGATCGAGGTAGTGGGGGCCGGCGAGGCCGAACGCGCCGCCGGGCGCGACCGTTACCGTTTCTACCGTGAGCGCGGCTATCCGCTCACGCACCACGACATTGGCCAGTCCGCCAAGGGAGAATCCGCATGAGTGAACGTACCACCTCGCGGGTGATTCCGCGGCTGGGCCCGAACGACAGCGTGCCGTTGCTGACGGAAGTCGTGGACCTGCCCGACCTGCCGGAGACCGCCTTCGCGCCGCCGGGGCCCGCCTCGGCAGGCGTCGGCACGGTCATCGACACGGCAAACATGCCCGAGTCGGGGCTGGTGTCGTCAGTGGGGGATACCGAGGGTGGGGTGGAGGACGATCCGGAAGCGCCGATGATCGACCCGGTGCCCTTCCTGCCAGGCGAGGATGACCTGCGCGCGGTGCGCTCGGAATTGCTGACGCGCGTGATGATGCGTTTCCGCACCGAGTGGCCGCAGGTGGTGGAAGCCCATACCGAAGCCACGCTGCAATCGCGGCTGGCGCCGCTGACCGCGCAACTGGCCAGCGAGCTGACGCAGGCGCTGGAGGCGAGGCTGGTGGAATGGCTGGATGCGACGCTCGAGGAGATCGAGCGCGATCCGGGCGGGATGTAGCAGCGAAAGCAGAGAAAGCAGGGAATTTTCCCCTCTCCCGCAGGCGGCAGAGGGGAGAGGGGAGTCGGAGACCCCAAACAGGGTCAGTCCGTCACGGCGCCCTTGCTGGCCGTCGAGGCCAGTTTCGAGAACTTCGCCAGCACGCCACGCGTGTAGCGCGGCGCCGGCTGCTGCCACGTGGCGCGGCGCTTGGCCAGTTCCTCATCGGACACGTTCAGTTGCAGCTTCAGCTGGTGCGCGTCGATCGTGATCGAATCGCCTTCCTTCACCAGTGCGATGGTGCCGCCCACGAACGCCTCGGGCGCCACGTGACCCACCACCATGCCCCAGGTACCGCCCGAGAACCGGCCGTCGGTAATGAAGCCCACCGACTCGCCCAGCCCCTTGCCGATGATGGCCGAGGTCGGCGCCAGCATTTCCGGCATGCCCGGGCCGCCCTTCGGGCCCAGGTAGCGCAGCACCAGGATGTCGCCGGCGTTGATCTTGTCGGCCAGGATGGCGTCCATCGCGCTCTGCTCGTCCTCGAACACGCGCGCCGGGCCGGTGATGACCGGGTTCTTCAGGCCGGTGATCTTGGCCACCGCGCCTTCTTCGGCCAGGTTGCCCTTCAGGATGGCCAGGTGGCCCTGCTCGTACAGCGCCTTGTCGAGCGGCAGGATCACGTCCTGGTCTGCGCGCGGCTGGTCGGGCACGCCTTCCAGTTCCTCGGCCAGCGTGCGGCCGGTGATGGTCAGGCAGTCGCCATGCAGCAGGCCGGCGTTCAGCAGCAGCTTCATGACCTGCGGAATGCCGCCCGCGCGGTGCAGGTCGGTGGCCACGTACTGGCCCGACGGCTTCAGGTTGCAGATCACCGGCACGCGGCGGCGGATGCGCTCGAAGTCGTCGATGGTCCACTCCACCTCGGCCGAGTGCGCGATGGCCAGGTAGTGCAGCACCGCGTTGGTCGAGCCGCCCGTGGCCATGATCAGCGTCACGGCGTTCTCGATCGACTTGCGCGTGATGATGTCGCGCGGCTTGATGTCCTTCTTGATCGCCTCTACCAGCACGCGCGCCGATTCCGCGGCGCTGTCCACCTTTTCCTGGTCCGGGTTGGCCATCGTCGACGAGTACAGCAGGGACATGCCCAGCGCCTCGAACGACGAGCTCATGGTGTTGGCCGTGTACATGCCGCCGCACGAACCCGTGGACGGGCAGGCGTTCTTCTCCACGCCCTCGAAGTCTTCCTGGCTCATGCGGCCGGCGGTGAACTCGCCCACGGCCTCGAACGACGACACGATGGTCAGGTCCTTGCCCTTCCAGTTGCCCGGCTTGATGGTGCCGCCGTAGACGTAGATGCCCGGCACGTTGGTGCGCGCCAGCGCGATCATGCCGCCCGGCATGTTCTTGTCGCAGCCGCCAATCACCACCACGCCGTCCATCCATTGGCCCTGGGCCGCGGTCTCGATACAGTCAGCGATCACTTCGCGCGAGATCAGCGAGTACTTCATGCCCTCGGTGCCCATCGACATGCCGTCCGAGATGGTCGGCGTGCCGAAGATCTGCGGGTTGGCGTCGGACGCCTTGATGGCTTCCACGGCCGCATCGGCCAGGCGCTGCAGGCCGGCGTTGCAGGGGGTGATGGTCGAATGGCCATTGGCGATGCCCACCATCGGCTTGTCGAAGTCTTCCTTCTGGTAGCCGAGCGCGTAGTACATCGAACGATTGGGGGAGCGCGCCACGCCTTGCGTGATGTGCTTCGAGCGTTTGTTGAATGCCATGGTGGGGGTCTCTCCGGGGAGTTTGCGGCGGGCTCGGACGTGGGCCATGCCACGGCCTGCCGTGTTTGTGGCCTGAAGGATGCCGCCTGCGTAGTATCATGTCAAATATATTATTTGACCTGTATTGAGTCGAAAAACATATCACAGCGACGAACGGGAGCGTGCGTGGACCTGCGGCAACTGCGGTACTTCGTGACAGTGGCGGAAGAGCTACATTTCGGCCGCGCGGCACGGCGGCTGGCCATGACCCAGCCGCCGCTCTCGCAACAGATCCAGGCGCTGGAGGAGGAGATCGGCGTGCAGTTGTTCGCGCGCACGCGCCGGTCCGTGATGCTGACGCCCACCGGCCAGCAGTGGCTGCCCGAGGTGCGTCGCGTGCTGGCCGATGCCGCCGCGCTGCCGGGGCTGGCCCAGCGGCTGGCGCGGGGCGAGGTGGGCTCGCTGGCGCTGGCCTTCGTCAGCACGGCCGACTACGGCATCCTGCCCGAGCTGCTGCGGCATTTCCGCGCACGGCACCCCGAGGTGCAACTGCAACTGCGCGAAGCCACCAGCGACGTCCAGCTGGAGGCGCTGGCCGAGGGTGGCATCGACGCGGGCCTCGTCATCCGTCCGCAACTGGCCGTGATGCCGCACGGGCTCTCATACCTGCCGCTGGTGCGCGAGCCGCTGGTGCTGGCCGTGCCCGATGGCTGGCGGCCCGCCAGCCTCGCCGCCGATGCCCCCGCGCCGACCGAAATCGCCCTGCGCGACGCCGCGCACGAGCCGCTGATCATCTTCCCGCGTCGTAGCGCGCCGGCGTTTTATGACATCATTACGGGCTACTATGCGCGGGACGGCCTGACGCCGGCGATTGCCCAGGAGGCTATCCAGATGCAGACCATCGTGAGCCTGGTGTCAGCAGGGATGGGCGTGGCGCTGGTGCCCGCATCGCTGTGCAACCTGCGGCGCACGGGCGTGTCCTACCTGACGCTGCGCGATGCCGGCCCGCTGATCGAGACCGGCCTGGTCTGGCGCGAAGGCGCCGCCGGGCCCTCGGCCGGGCAATCGGGGATGGCGCCGGTGCTGCGGTCGTTCATCGACATCGCAGCCGGGCTGGCCACCGCCATCGGCCTGTCGCAGGACGATGGTATCAAGGCAGCATGACCCAGACGGCATTACCCCAGAACCGGCGCGCCGCGCATCCGCACACTATATAAATACCCTCTCCTCCGCCATGCTCGTTCATCCGCAATTCGACCCGGTCGCGATTCACCTGGGCCCGCTGGCCATCCGCTGGTACGGCCTGATGTACCTGGCCGGCTTCATCATGTTCCTGTGGTTCGGCCGCCTGCGCGTGCGCCAGCCGCATATCGCTGCGCGCGGCTGGGCCACGCGCGACCTCGACGACATGCTGTTCTACGGCGTGCTCGGTGTGATCCTGGGCGGGCGTCTGGGCTATGTGCTGTTCTACAAGCCCACCTACTACCTCACGCATCCGCTCGAGATCTTCAAGGTCTGGGAGGGCGGCATGGCGTTCCACGGCGGCTTCCTCGGCGTGGTCGTGGCGATGTGGGTGTTCGGCAAGGTACGGCGCCGGCACTGGCTGGAAGTGACCGATTTCATCGCGCCGATGATCCCGTGCGGGCTGGCCGCCGGCCGCATCGGCAACTTCATCAATGGCGAACTCTGGGGCCGTCCGACTGACCTGCCGTGGGGGATGATCTTCCCGCAGGCCGGCGACAACATCCCGCGCCATCCGTCGCAGCTTTACCAGTTCGCCCTGGAAGGCGTGGCGCTGTTCATCATCCTGTGGCTGTTCTCGCGCAAGCCGCGCCCGATGGGGGCGGTGTCCGGCGCGTTCCTGATCGGCTACGGCGGCTTCCGCTTCCTGGCCGAGTTCGCGCGCGAGCCCGACACCTTCCTCGGCCTGCTGGCGCTGAATTTCTCGATGGGCCAGTGGCTGAGCCTGCCGATGGTGCTGGCTGGCGTGCTGATGATGGTCTGGGCCTACCGGCGCCAGGGCAACGGCGCCGCGGCCGGCGCGGCGCGCTGATCGCCGTCAGTTCCCGGCGCCCCGGATGGCCTCGATCCGCTCGCGCGTGAGCGGGTGGGTCGAGAAGAAGCTGGCATCGTCCTCGGACTTGTCCGAAGGCTTGCCACCATGGGCGCCTTCCAGCCTGGCCAGCACATCGGCAAGGGCGGAGACCGGCAAGCGGTTCCGCCGCATCACCTCCACCGCGTAGGCGTCCGCCTCGCGCTCATGGTCACGGGAATAGCGCATGGTCAGCATCGCGGCCGGCACCGTGGCGAGCACCGTCGAAAAATCCCCGAAGAAGTACGCCGCCAGCGCGCCCACGGCCGATGCCTGGATCACCTGCTGCAGGCCGTGGCGCTGCGCCACGTGGCCGGCCTCGTGCGCCAGCACGCCCATCATGCCGGCGCCGGTGCCGATCAGGGCCACCAGTTCGTCCGTGACCACGATGGTGCCGCCCGGCAGGGCCAGCGCGTTCGCGCCGAGCCGGCCGCCATGGCGGAACAGCAGTTGGTAGGCGTGGTCCGGATCGTCGGGGCGGCGTAGCGCGGCGAAGTTGTCGCGAATCCGCTGCTGGTCGGCGGCGGGCAGCTGGCTTGGTGTCACGAGGCCGTGGTCGAGGCTGTCGAGCGTGGCCTGGCCCAGTTGCGCCTCGATGGACGCCGGCACGGTTGCCGCCAGCAGGCCGGCGCTCCACGGCAGCAGGTAGAAATAGGCGGCCAGCACGAAGGCTACTATCCCCAGCAGCGCGAGCCCCGTGAGCCGCCAGCTGTTCTGCGCGCGCGACACCCAGCCCTCGCGGTGGCCGGTGCTGGCCAGCATGGCCTCGAAGGTGGCGTGGTCGGCCACCTCGCAGTACGCGCCGTCATCGAAGGTCACCAGGCGCGGCGCCCGCTTGTTGCGCTCGGACACCCGCAGCGAGGCCAGCGGCGCGCGGCGCACCTCCTCGCCCGCGGCATCGTGCAGGATGGCCTGCCCGCCCTGCACGATCAGCACGACGGGATGGGCGCGCGACGAGCGCGTGTCGAAATACCGGGCCGCTACCATGGCATTGCTCCGGGCGGCGCTCAGAGCGCGATGTCGATGTCGTACCAGTCCACGGCGGCGTCGCCCAGCGCGCTGACCTGCTCGGCTTCACCGGCCACGAAGGCGTCCAGCGGCCCGGCGGCGAACATCGTCACCGATTCCACGCGGTAGCGGGTGGAGCGGACTTTCGCGAAAGGCAGGAACAGGCCGCAGGTGAGGGCGATGGCGATCCAGTTCGTGAGGGTGATGAAGATCATGCGGCCCGCGCCCACGCGGCTCTCGAAGCGGTGCGGGGCCAGTGTGGTGTGGCTCCAGACCAGGTTCTGGAGCTTGGCCGTGAAGTAGGGGCCGGTCAGCATGAGGCCGAAGTAGGTGAACGCGACCGTTCCGCCGAGCACGATTGCCACGCCGCCTTTCGTACCGGCGCCGGCCGGGATGGCGATAGCGCTGAGCACGGCGCCCACGATCATGAACAGCGCCGTCACCATGCCGGTACGCAGGTACACGCCATAGAAGTGACTGGACGTTGCATCGAACGCGAACGGTGCCGTGCCAAAGCGCGTGTGATTGTGCTGGTAGTGCTTGAAGCGCTGGTGCGCCAGCGGCGCCAGCAGGCCGAGCGTCAGCATCGACAGGATCGGCCACAGCAGGAACACCTTGTAGGCTTCCCTGTCGCCGCCGGTGAAGGCGAAGCGCAGTCCACGATAGCTCGAATTCGCCATGCGGAAGCGCAGCGAGCGCACCAGCAGAAACGGCCACACTGCGCCAAAGACCACGGCGAACACCAGCGGCAGCGCCGGGCTCACCGCGCCGCTGAACTGGACCACCATGGCCAGCACCAGCACGATGGCGCGGCCCTTGAGGATCGCACCCGGCTTGCCGTGGTAGTCGAACGCGGCGTCATCGAGCCGCGTGTTGCGGTAGAAATACTGGAGCGTGCGGACCTTGGCCCAGGCGGAGTAGATGCCGAGCGTGAGCACCGTGAGCAGCGCGTTGACGATCCAGATACGGAAGTATTCCGAGCCCGATCCGGTGAACGAGAGCCGCAGCGGTGTCGGCGGCGGGGGGGTATGCCCCAGATCCGATGATCCCGCACCGATGAAGTGCTCGCCCTTGTGATCCCATGCCATGTTTGACCTCCCTGGTCGTCGGGGCGTTGTGGATCGGCATTATGGCGCCCACCGCCCTCGTTTCATATTTGCAACCGATTTGCCCAGGCCTTTCGTGCGCCAGGCGGCACATTGTGGCACTGCGGTGAACGCTTTCCATCACAAAACGTGGGAATAGACGCGTCAGAGACTGTGGGTTCGCCAACGGCTCTCGTAACGACGAAGAAACATCCTGTTACATGCTCCATGAAATGTAACAAGTCGCCAATCGTCCACCTCAATAAAATCAATGACTTGGCGTGGATGGCACGGTATTCGCTTCATGACTTGTTACAAGAAGACGGGCGGCATGGCGAAGCTGCCCGCGGCGATGGACCGAGGGAGGACATCGACCGGATGACACGCCACGCAGCAGAAAAGCAACGGGAAAGTCCGCGTCCCAACGGGGCGCTTCAGCGGGGGCAGGCGCGGGCCAGCGCCAGGTAGCAATTCTGGTCCACGCACGTCGGCATGAATGCCGGCAAGCGATGAGATGTCCGACGGCGGTTCTTTCAGGCGCGGACGATTTCCCCGGCAGGGAGGCCTGGGGAGATCGTCCGCCGCACCTCTTTGTGCTCCCCGAATGCCTGCAATTTTTTCTGCAAAAACGCCTGGCGAGGCTTGCGCGCCACGCCTTCTGCCGCTTTCCGCAATGCAGCATCGAAACCGCTTGCCACGCTGCCGGCGCTCTCCATAATTATGAATTATTGCGGCGCATACGCCGCGTGAGCAGTCTTCCCGGCATCCGGGACCGGAGGCATCGTGCGAATCATCCGGCAGGCGCTGTACCTCGAAGTGGCAGACCGTTTGCGGGCGATGATCGACGATCACACGCTGATGCCCGGCGCATGGATTGACGAAGTGGCGCTGGCCGCCTCGCTCGGCACCTCGCGCACGCCGCTGCGTGAGGCGCTCAAGGTGCTCGCGGCCGAAGGGCTGGTGCGGCTGGAGCCCCGGCGCGGCTGCTTCGTCAACGCACTGACCGAGCAGGATCTCGATGAGATCTTTCCGCTGATGGCGCTGCTCGAAGGCCGCTGTGCCTACGAGGCCGCGCGCAACGTCACCCAGGACGATCTCGACGCGCTGGAGGGCCTGCACGCCGACCTCGCGCGCTACGCCCAGGCCGGCGACATCGACGCCTATTACGAAACCAACTACCAGATTCACGAGGCGCTCCAGCGCCTGGCCGGCAACCGCTGGCTGTCCGGCGTGGTCAGCGACCTGCGCAAGGTGCTGCGCCTGTCGCGCCACAAGAGCCTGAAGCTGCCGGGCCGGATTCACGAATCGTGCGCCGAGCACATGTCGGTGTTTTCCGCGCTCAAGGCGCACGACCCGGAAGGGGCGGAGGCGCTGATGAAGACCCACGTGCTGCGCCAGCGCGGCGCGCTGCGGGCACTGGATCGCGCCGATCCGGCCCCGGAGCCGGCCGGGTCAGCTGACACCGCCGACGCCCCCGTTCTTCGCAACGTTCTCGCTGCAGGAGTCTCATGAGCGCCCTCGATCCCGCCGAACAGAAAGTCAGCGCCCCGCTGGAAGCCACGGAACCGGTCGGCGATACCTTGCTGTCGCGCTTCGGCCGCTGGTGGAGCCGCAAGGGCGACGCTGAAGCGGCCCCGGCCAAGCGGCCCAAGGTGGAGGAGGGCGACACCCCGGCGCTGTCCACGCGCGCGATGAAGCGCCAGCGCGAGCAGCTTCGCCCCTGTTTCGATGCCCGGCTGACCGATGGCGCCGCCAACGCTGCCGCGCAGGCGTGGCAGGCGGAATACGAAGCCGCCTCGGAGCCCGTGCGCCAGGCGATGCTGACCGTGCTGGCCGAAGTGGCGGCCGGCGCCGATGGCCCCGGTGCGAAGGCAGGATCACATTCCGGATCACATTCCGGATCACATTCGGGATCACATTCGGGCGCGGCGTCCGGGCTGTCGCAGGCGCTGTCCAACGCGCGCATCCGCTTCTTCAAGCGGTTGGCCGCGCACCACGGCAAGAGCGACAACAGCGCGTGCGGCCTGCACTTCCTGATCCAGCTGCGCGCGGACATGCTCCGCTGGCACAAGCGCGTGCCGGGCCTGCGCGTGCTCGACGAAGACCTGGAGGCGCTGTTCTCGAACTGGTTCGATGTGGGCCTGCTCGAGTTGCAACCCATCACCTGGGACTCGCCCGCCTCGCTGCTGGAAAAGCTGATCCGCTACGAGGCCGTGCACGAGATTGCCTCGTGGACCGACCTGCGCAACCGGCTCGACTCGGACCGCCGCTGCTACGCGTTCTTCCACCCGCGCATGCCGCGCGAGCCGCTGATCTTCGTCGAGGTAGCCTTCGTGCCCGAGATGGCGGCCAATGTGCAGGCGCTGCTCGACGAAGCCGCGCCGCTGGAAGACCTGCGGCGGGTCAAGTGGGCCATCTTCTATTCGATCTCGAACACGCAGGCCGGGCTGCGCGGCGTGAGCTTCGGCAATTTCCTCTTGAAGCGTGTCATCGAGGAATTGCAGCGCGAGTTCCCCAAGCTGAAGCAGTTCGCCACGCTGTCTCCGCTGCCCGGGTTTGCCGATTGGCTGCGCAAGCAGCACGGCGACGCGATCGCGACGATTCTGGGCGAGAAGCGCCTGGCGCGCTGGACCGAGCGCCACGGCACGCCGCCCACGGATGGCGCCGGCTGGCTGGCCGCGCTGCCCGCCGATGCGCCGGACCCCGTAGTGCGTGATACCGCGCTGACGCTGGCCGCGCATTACCTCGTGCGCGAGGGCGCGCCGGGGCAGCCGGCGGACCCCGTGGCGCGCTTCCACCTGGGCAATGGCGCCTGCGTGGAGCGGCTGAACTGGGCTGCCGACCTGTCGCGAAAAGGCCGCGCCCAGTCGTGCGGCATGATGGTGAATTATCTTTACGTGCCGGAGGCGCTGGATGACAATCTGGCACGCCTTGGCGATGGCAATCCCCGCATGAGCCGTGCGGTGGGCAAGCTGCTGTGACCCCTGGGTCGGGCACGGATGGCGCCGGGCAATCTTGTCGGGTGAATGTAGTACTTCGATTGACTTTCCGCAGCAAGTAGAGAGAGGAGACAGTACATGAATCGTCGTCAGTTCCATCTGACCGCGTGCGCGCGCGCGTTCGCGGTTGTGGCGGGTGTTGCCGCCGCGTCGGCAGGGTCGATGTATGCGCCGGCCGCCCTGGCCGATACGTGGCCGAGCAAGCCGGTCACCGTGATCGTGCCGTTCCCCGCCGGCGGCGGCACCGACGCCTTCGCGCGTCCGCTGACCGCCCAGTTGTCCAAGCAGCTCGGCAAGCAGTTCGTGATCGACAACCGTGGCGGCGCGGGCGGCACCGTGGGCGCCAGCATCGCCGCCAAGGCCGCGCCGGATGGCTACACCATCTTCATCGGCGGCGCGCACCATGCCATCGCCCCGTCGTTCTACAAGAAGCTCGATTACGACATCGAGAAGGATTTCATCCCCGTCACCGTGATTGCCCAGCCGCCGCAGGTGGTGGTGGTGAATCCGACCAAGGTGCAGGCCAACACGCTCAAGGAGCTGATCGCCTACGCCAAGGCCAATCCGGGCAAGCTGAACTACGGCTCTGCGGGCAATGGCTCCTCGCACCACCTGGCGGGCGAGCTGTTCAAGCTGCAGACGCAGACCTTCATCACGCACATCCCCTACAAGGGGGCCGGCCCGGCGCTGTCGGACCTGATCGCTGGCCAGGTGGACATGCTGTTCGACGGCCTGGGTTCGTCGGCGCAACACATCCGCGCGGGCCGCATCAAGGCGCTGGCGGTGGCGTCGAACAAGCGCTCGCCGGCCTTCCCGAACGTGCCGACGGCGGCCGAGGCGGGCGTGCCGAACTACGAGGTTTCCACGTGGTACGCGCTCTGGGCGCCGAAGGGCACGCCGAAGGAAGTGATCGACCGGCTCTACACCGAGACCACCAAGGCGCTAAACTCGCCGGAAATGAAGCAGGTCTGGCTCCAGAATGGCTCGGAGACGCCGGCGTTCACGCCTGAACAGTTCGCCACGTTCCAGCATGCCGAGATCAAGCGCTGGGCCGAGGTGGTGCAGCGCTCCGGCGCCAAGATCGACTGATGGGCGGCACCGTCACGTTCGCGCGGGACGGCGCCGTGGCCACGGTCACGCTGTCGCATCCGGGCAAGCTCAACGCGATCTCGACCAGCATGTGGCAGGCGCTGGCCACGGGCTTCGCGGAGCTGGCGGCGGATACGTCGCTGCGCTGCGTGGTGGTGCGGGGCGCCGAGGGCAATTTTGCCGCCGGCGCCGACATCGCCGAGTTTCCGGTCGTGCGGGGCGACGAGGCGTCGGTGCGCCGCTACCACACGGAGATCCTCGCCCCGGCGCTGGCGGCCATCGCCACGTGCCCGCATCCGACGCTGGCGATGATCGAGGGTGTCTGCGTGGGCGGCGGGCTGGAAATTGCCTGCCACTGTGATTTGCGCATTGCCGCGGCGGGCAGCCGCTTCGGCGTGCCGATCAACCGGCTGGGTTTCCCGATGGCGCCCGGAGAACTGGGCGGGCTCCTGGCGCTGGCCGGGCGCGCCGTCACGCTGGAAATCCTGCTGGAAGGCCGCGTGTTCGATGCGGCCGAGGCCGAGCGCAAGGGCCTGCTCACGCGCGTGGTGGCCGAGTCCGCGCTCCACGACGAGGTGGCCGCCACGGTGCAGCGCCTCTGCGCCGGCGCGCCGCTGGCCGCCCGGATCAACAAGGCGACGATCCGTCGCCTGTCGTCCGATCCCGCGCCGCTTACGGCGGCCGAGATCGACGCGCATTTCGCCTACGCCGGCAGCCGCGATCACGCCGAAGGCGTGGCCGCCTTCCTGGCGCACCGGCGGCCCGAGTTCACCGGGGAGTAAGATGGCGGCCGGCCGGCACGTCCGCGTGCCGGTTTCGCCACCGTAATCCCGTCTTATTCGCCGGCATCCTATTTCCTTCGATTCCGTACCATGAACGCCAATCTGTTCGCCCTGTTCGAATCCCGCTTTCCCGTCGACCGCAGCGCGTGCTGCATCGAGACCCATGACGGGCTGTACTACAGCTGGGATGACCTGGACCGCGCCACCGCCAAGATCGCCAACCTGCTTGCCGCGCTGAAGCTGCCGGCCGGCGCGCGCGTGGCCGTGCAGGTGGAGAAGTCGCCCGAGGCGCTGTTCCTGTACCTGGCCACGCTGCGCGCGGGCTACGTGTACCTGCCGCTGAACACCGCGTACCAGGAATCGGAAATCGACTATTTCGTGGGCAATGCCGAGCCCGCCGTGGTGGTCTGCGGCAGCAAGAACTTCGGCTGGGTGTCGAAGGTGGCGTTCCGCCACAACACCGCGCACGTATTCACGCTGGATGAGGACCGCAACGGCTCGCTGCTGGCCCGCGCGGCCGCCCAGCCGGATACCTTCCAGACCGTGACGAAGGGCGACGATGACCTCGCGGCCATCCTCTATACCTCCGGCACCACGGGCCGCAGCAAGGGCGCGATGCTGACGCACCGCAACCTGGCCTCCAACGCCCAGACGCTGCACGAATACTGGGGCTGGCGCAGCGACGACGTGCTGCTGCATATGCTGCCCATCTTCCACGTGCACGGGCTGTTCGTGGCCTCCCACGGCGCGCTGCTGGCCGGGGCCAAGATGATCTGGGCGCCCAAGCTCGACATGGCGCAGATTCTTGCCTTCCTGCCGCGCGCGACGGTGATGATGGGCGTGCCGACCTACTACGTGCGCATGCTGCAGGAGCCGCGCTTCAACCGCGAGGTGTGCCGCAACATGCGGCTGTTCGTGTCGGGCTCGGCGCCGCTGCTGCTGGAGACGTTCGACGGCTTCCGCGAGCGCACCGGCCACACCATCCTGGAGCGCTACGGCATGAGCGAGACCGTGATGCTGGTCTCGAACCCGTACGATCCCAAGCTCGGCGAGCGCATTGGCGGCACGGTGGGCATGCCGCTGCCGGGCGTGTCGGTGCGCGTGATGGACGGCGAAGGCAACCCCTGCACGCCGGGCGCCATCGGCAATGTGGAGGTCAAGGGCCCGAACGTGTTCAAGGGCTACTGGCGCATGCCGGAGAAGACCGCCGAGGAATTCACCGCCGACGGCTGGTTCAAGACCGGCGACGTGGGCCGCTTCGGCGGTGCCATCGTCAGCCAGGCGGGCGAGCGCAAGGTGCCGGACAACTATCTGACGATCGTGGGCCGCAGCAAGGACCTGATCATCTCGGGCGGCTACAACGTCTATCCGAAGGAAATCGAGAGCTTTATCGACGAACTGCCGGGCGTGGTGGAATCGGCCGTGATCGGCGTGCCGCATGCCGATTTCGGCGAGGCCGTGGTGGCCGTGGTGGTGCGCAAGCCGGGGGCGGAGATCGACGAGGCGGGGATGATCGGCACGCTGCGTGGGCGCATCGCCAACTTCAAGGTGCCCAAGCGCGTGCACGTGGTGGACGAGCTGCCGCGTAACACGATGGGCAAGGTGCAGAAGAACGTGCTGCGGGAGCAGTTCGCCGCGCTGTGATGGATTTCCCCCTCGCCCTGTGGAAACGGGGGAGGGGGAAGCCAGACTGGCTGGTTACTTCACCATCTGCACCGACCCATTGACCGACACGGTCACATGGGCCTTGCCGCCTTCCATCGGGATCGGCGCGCCGGCATCGGCGGACATCGCCTTGGCGGCATACATGCGCGGCGTCGGCGGCACCACGCCGCCGCTGTCGTTCATCGACACTTCTCGAATCGTATAACCGCTATAACCGAACAGCTTGGTGCTGACCTGGGCCTTGTCGCGGAATGCCGACACGGCTTGCTCGGCCAGCTTGGCCTCGGTGGCCTGGCGTGCCTCGCGCGAGAGCGAGAAGGCAACGTTCTGCACCTGCATCTGGTTGGCCAGTTCTCCGGCCAGCTTCGACACCGCCGCGAAATCCTTCGACTTCAGGATCACTTCCGAGCGCCCGCGCCACGTGCTGATGCGGCCGTTGCGGTCCGTGCTCGGATGGATGGTGAAGCCGCCCGACTGGGCCTCCACGCCCGAAGTGCGCTTGGCCTGCGCCAGCACGGCCTGCGTGCGCGCCGACAGCGCCGACGAGATGGCCGACGGCTCGGCGCCTTCCTGTTCCGCGGCCAGCGTCAGTTGCACCACGTCGGTGGGTACCTCGGTGACCGCCTCGGCGGACAGCGACAGCACGCCGGCGGGCGGCGGCAGGGTCTGGGCCGATGCCACGGCAGCCGTGGTAGTCAGCAGAGAGGCCGCAAGCAGATGCTTCATGTTTTGTTCTCCCGATCAAAGTGATGGCTTTCAGACGCCTTTCCGTGCACTTCGTTCCGCGCGCGCTTCCCATGACTGTATCCGGGTGTTTCGCCGTGTAATACGGGGGGCAGGGCAGTCAGAACGTCTGCCACGCCTTCCAGAGCATGTACGAGGCCAGGCAGGCCAGCAGCGCGGCGAACACGCGCCGCAGCGCGTTCACGTCCATGCTGTGGGCCGCCCGGGCGCCCAGCGGCGCGGTCAGCACGCTGGTGATGGCGATGATGCCCAGCGCCGGCAGGTACACATAGCCGAGCGAGCCCGCCGGCAGCCCGCCCACATTCCAGCCGCCCCAGACGTAGCCGACCACGCTGGCGAGCGCAATCGGAAAGCCGAGCGCGGCCGAGGTGGCCACGGCGTTGTGGATCGGCACGTTGCACCAGGTCATGAACGGCACGGAGATGAAGCCACCCCCGGCGCCGACCAGGCTCGAGATCAGGCCGATGACCGAGCCCACGCCGACCATGCCCGGGGTGCCCGGGAGCCGGCGCGCGGCGGGTGGCCGGCGGCTGCGCAGCATCTGGAGCGCCGAGAAGCCCACGAAGACCGCGAACAGCAGCGACAGCCAGCCGGTCTTGAGCACGCTGAAGATCTTGCCGCCGCCGATCAGGCCACCCAGCAGGATGCCCGGCGCCAGCGCCAGCACAATGCCCCAGCGCACCGCGCCGCGCTTGTGGTGGGCGCGCACGGACGAGAGCGAGGTGAACAGGATGGTCGCCATCGACGTGGCGATGGCCATGTGGACGATGTGGCTGTCGGAGACCTGCATGGCCGTGTAGAACAGCGTCAGGAACGGCACCATCAGCATGCCGCCGCCCACGCCGAGCAGCCCGGCGCAGAAGCCGGTGAAGGCGCCGAGGATCAGCAGCCCGGGAATCAGGACAGGACTCATGGCAGGTCCGTCACTTCATCAGCCGTTCGGTGATATAGCGCCATTCCGCCGGCGTGACCGGCGTGATGGAGAGGCGGTTGCCGCGCCGGAGCACCACCATGTCCGCCAGCGCCTCGTGCTCGCGCAGTGCGGGCAGCGGAATCAACGCGCTCTTGCGCACGAAACGCACATCCACGAGCGACCAGCGCGGTTCCTCGGGCTTCGAGGCCTTGTCGTAGTAATCGCTCTTGGGATCGAACTGCGTGGGATCGGGGTAGGGCTGGGAGCAGACCTCGGCCAGTCCGGCGATGCCGGGCTCGGGGCAGGAGGAGTGGTAGAACAGCACACCATCGCCGATGCGCATCTGGTCGCGCATGAAGTTGCGCGCCTGGTAGTTGCGCACGCCGGTCCACGGCAGCGTGCCGCGCTTGGCAAGATCGTCGATGCTGGCTTCGTCCGGCTCGGACTTCATCAGCCAGTACTGCGGGGCGCGTTGGCCCGGTTTGGCGGCGGGTGGCGTCACGGTACCAGTGTCCGTCGGTCAATAAAAAAAGGCGGTGGTTCTGAAAACCACCGCCTTCTGAGGGGTCCCCGCCTCGGCCGCTGGGTCGGCATCCTGAACCCAAGTGAGGTTCAGAGTGGCTGCGGAAGTCGTATTTTGGGTACATCACCCACTCAGGGAGTCCAGGCGAACCCAGACTATGAATGCGGTGACGCGCTCGCCCACACGACATAATCCCGCACCATGCAATGCATATCGGTTCAAGGAGTTATGACCCTCACGAACCAGGCAGGGAAACTGTCAAACGTCTGACTTTATATTCACCTTATGCTGCGAGCAGCTGGGGTGATGTCAGACGTTTGCCGTTTCGAAACAGGATGGGATGAAAACGGCGGTCGGGCGCGATAACCTGACCTGTATGCTGCACCGGTAAGGCGTTTGTGCAGTCTGGCTACACTATACACCGCGTCGTCAGGCATACCAAGTTCGGCATGTTGCATCGTTACATTTTCAACACCGGACATCGGCCAGATCCGACATTGCGCCATCGGCTTCACATGCCTGTCATGTGCGGCCGATGCGGTGTGATTTCAAGTCCGGCCAGATTCGGCCGATGTCGATGTCAGCCCTGCGCGCGGGGGTCGGTGCCCACGTGCGCGTACTGCCGCAGTGCCTCGTCGGCGCGCTCGTTCAGCTCGCGGATGCGGGCCCGCACGGCGTCCACGGGAATCTGCCCGTCCTCTTCCTGCTTGCGGCGCATGGCCAGCAGGTCCGAGGCAATGCTGATGGCGGCCATCACGGCCACGCGCTCCACGCCCTTGGCGGAGACGTTGCCCTTGAGCTTGTTCATCTGGTTGTCCACCAGCGCCACGGCTTCCAGCAGCGCGGCTTCATTGTCCGGCGCGATGGCGAAGCGGTAGGGCTGCCCCGCGATGTTCACTTCGACTTGCTTGTTGCTCATGCGTGTTCTCCGGGGGCGGGGTGCGCGCCGCTGGCATCGGGGTCGGTGCCGGTGGCCGGGGCGCCTTCACCCAGCAAATCGAGCTGGCGCGCATCGCTGGCCGTGGGCAGCTTGTCCAGGATCGACTGGATGCGCAGCTGGGCTTCCTCGATCTTGATATTGAGCAGTTCGCGGTCGGCCGCCATGGCTTCGCGGTCCGTGCGCAACTGGCTCGCCTCGGCCCGCAGGCGGTCGATCTCCGCGCGCAGCCGCTGGTTTTCCGCCGCCAGGGTGTCTGCATGATGCAGCACGCGCCCGATCTTGGCGGCCAGTTGTTCGAGTTCGTTGAGCATAGTGCCTGTCTGTCCGATGGATTGTGGGTCAGGTTTCGGGATTCTAGCCGATGCCGGATCGGCCACGTTGTCAACGAGACGTTTCTGACTGCAGCGTCGCCAGGAAGTTGCATCGATCGTCACGCAACATGCGGGTAACCGGCCCCGGAGTGGACGGTTCCGCACCACGTCCGCCAGATTGACGGCCCCGGTGAAACTGCCTACACTCGCGCACGTTCCAGGTGCTCGCGACCCTGCCCACAGGGCCGCAGTTCAACGGGAAACAGGGAGTCCGGGGCGCGCCGCGCGCTGGGCCAACCTGTGCTGCCCCCGCAACGGTAAGCGACCGCGCACGCGCCATGCGCCGCGCAAGGGCCTGCCAGCATGCCACTGATCCACCCCGCCATGTGACGGGGATCCACCGATCGGGAAGGCGGCCGGCCTGATGTCGTCAGCCCGGATACCGGCCTGAACGCGGGCGCACCGCTCCACACGGCGGCGCGCCACTTCGCCATATGGCCCGCGGGGGAACGGGCCCGGCCGTGCTTCCATCCATCCAGCAACATGCGTTCCTCGCTCCACAGGCCGACCGCCGCGACACAGCCGCCGGTCCGCCCGCTCGTGCCCGCCATCCTGGCGGCCATCGCTGTTTTCTCGTCCGTTTCCCTGCCCGCCATGGTCCACGCGCAAACCGCGCCGGAGGCCAGCGACACCGCCCCCGGCCAGACGCTCGCCCCGGTCGTCGTCACCGCCTCGCGCACCGCGCAGGCCGTGACCGAGGCGCTGCCGCACACCACGGTGGTCACCCAGGAAGACATCGTCAATGCCCAGGCGCCGGACCTGCGCTCGCTGCTGCGCGGCCAGGCGGGCGTGGAATTTGCCACCACGGGCGGCATGGGCGCCAACACCACGCTGTTCATGCGCGGCGCCAATTCCAACCAGGTGCTGATCCTGGTGGATGGCGTGCGCATTGCCGGCGCCAGCGGCGGCACCGCGCAGCTCGCCAATATCCTGCCGGACCAGATCGACCATATCGAGGTGGTGCGCGGCAACGTCTCGGCCCTGTATGGCTCCGACGCCATCGGCGGCGTGGTGCAGATCTTCACCAAGAGCGGCGCCGGCCAGGCCCCGGCGGCCAATGCTTCGGTGGGGTACGGCAGCAACAACACGCGCCAGGGCACCGTCGGCTATGGCGGGCAGGTGGGCGATACCTCGTTCAACGTCACCGGTTCGATCTTCAAGACCGACGGCTATTCGTCGATCGACGCCGCGGCATGGAATCGCGACAACCCCACGCGCGCCCGGCAGGGCATCGGCCCGAACCCGGCCGACAACCCGTACGAGAACAAGAGCGTCTCCGGCCAGGTGAAGCACAAGTTCAGCCAGGACTGGGACGCCGGCGTGGCCGCGTACTACGCCAACAGCCAGCTCTCGTACGACAGCGCCAGCGGCAAGCCGACCGACGACCTGCGCATGGATAGCGAGCTGTACACGCTGTCCGCCTTCGTCAACGGCAGGCTGCTGCCCGACTGGCGCACCCATTTCAAGGTCGCCCAGAGCGAGGACCGCGCCGAAACCAGCAAGAACGGCCTGTTCGACAGCCTGTTCAGCACCCGTTCCCGCCAGTTCAACTGGCAGAACGAGTACGCGCTGACGCCTGACCACACGCTGCTGTTCGGCACCGACTACCTCCAGCAGGAACTGTCGTCCAGCGCCTACAACGCCCCCACGCGCAATGTGTTCTCGGTCTACGGCGGCTACGAAGGCAAGATCGGCCGCCACCAGCTGCAGCTGAACGCGCGCAACGACCATTATTCGGACTTCGGCAACCAGGGCAGCTTCTTCGCCGGCTATGGCTTCCACCTGACCCAGGCGGTCAAGCTGATCGCCAACGTCAGCAACGCTTTCCGGGCGCCGACCTTCAACGAACTCTATTACCCGAACTTCGGCCAGCCGAACCTCCAGCCCGAGCGCGCCAAGTCGGCCGAACTGGGCGTGCAGGTGGAAACCGCCGCCACCGGGCTGCTGCGCGTGACCGCGTTCGAGACCCGCTACAACGACCTGATCGTCTCCACGCAGCAGGCCAGCGGGTTGTTCCTGGCGCAGAACGTCAACAAGGCCAAGGTGCAGGGGGTGGAGGCGTCCTGGCGCGCCAACCTGCTCGGCACGGATGTCGGCGCCAGCGTGACCTTCCAGAATCCGGTCGATGAAACCAACGGCACCCAGCTGCTGCGCCGCGCGCGCCGCCATGCGTCGGTCGATGTCGGCCGGAATTTCGGCGATTTCCGATTCGGGGGCGAGTGGCTGGTGTCGTCGTCGCGGATGGACAATGGCTCGCGCCGGCTGGGCGGATACGGTATCTTGAACCTCACCGCCCGCTACAACATCGACAAGCAATGGTTCGTCGCCGCCCGCGTGGAAAACCTGTTCGACAAGAACTACCAGCTCGCCTATCCGTACGCCACGCAGGGCCGGGCGGGGTTCGTCACGCTGGGATGGCGCCAGAAATGAGGCCCGGCAAGGCGCCGCGCGGGGACGGTGCCCGCCATGGCTGAGGCGCGCCGCGCGCTGGCCGTCTGGCTGGTCCTCGCCCTGGCGGGGCTGGCCGTGTTCGGGCTGTCGCTGGCGCTGGGCAGCGTGTCGCTCGATGCCGCGCAGCTCTGGCAGGCCCTGAGCGCCACCGATGCCGGCATGGCCGGCGCCATTGTCAGGGAATTACGACTCCCCCGCGCCGTCGCCGCGTTCGCGTGCGGTGGCCTGCTGGCGCTCTCCGGCGCGCTGATGCAGGTGCTGCTGCGCAACCCGCTGGCCGAGCCCTATGTACTAGGCGTCTCGGGCGGCGCCGCCACCGGCGCGTTGCTGGCGATGCTGCTGATGCTGCCGCTGTGGACCGTGCAGGCGGGCGCCGCCGGCGGGGCGCTGCTGTCGATGGTGCTGGTGGCCTCGCTGGCGCGCCGGGACCTGCTCCACCCGCGCGTGCAGGGCGGCCACCACGAGGCGGGCGCCCGCCTGCTGCTGACCGGCGTGATCCTGGCCGCCGGCTGGGGCGCGCTGATCACGCTGATCCTGGCCATCGCGCCGGAGTCGCGGCTGCGCGGCATGCTGTTCTGGCTGACCGGCGACCTCGGCGGCACCGCCAGCTACGGCGCCGCGCTGGCCACGCTGGCCGTGGCGCTGGCGCTGGCCATGCCGATGGCGCGCTCGCTCAACGTGATGCTGCTCGGCGAGACCGTGGCGCAATCGCTGGGCGTGCAGGTGGGCCGGGTGCGGCTGGCCACGTTCCTGATCGCCTCGTTCGCCATTGCGGCGGCGATCACCACCGCCGGGTCGATCGGCTTTGTCGGCCTGGTTGTACCGCACATGGTGCGGCTGGCCTGGGGCAACGACCAGCGGCTGCTGCTGCCGGCGTCGGTGCTGCTGGGCGGCACATTGCTGATGGCGGCGGATCTGATCGCCCGTACCGTGATCGCCCCGACCCAACTGCCGGTGGGTGTGATTACCGCGCTGCTCGGCGTGCCGACCTTCCTCTACCTGCTGCTGCGGAGGCCGCGATGAACCACTGGTCTACGCCGCTTGCGCCCTGTCCCAGCCTGCACCTGCGCGACGTCGCCCTGCGCACCGGGTCGCGCGTGCTGGTGGAGCATCTGTCGATGGCCATCGCGCCGGGCGAGTTCTGGTGCGTGGTCGGCCCGAATGGCGTGGGCAAGTCCACGCTGATGGGCGTGCTCGCCGGCCTGCGCGCGCCCGATGGCGGCGAGGTCCGCATCGACGGCACCCCGGTCACCCGCGCCGCGCCGGCCGCGCTCGCGCGCCAGCGGGCCTACCTGCCGCAGGCCGTGCATGACACCTTCTCGATGGCCGTGCAGGACGCCGTGCGCGTGGGACGCCATCCGCACATGAGCGGCTGGGGCTGGGGCCAGGGCGATGACGACCGCGTGGTGCGCGACGTCATGACCGAACTCGACCTCGACGCCCTGACCACGCGCGACGTCCTCACGCTCTCCGGCGGCGAGCGCCAGCGCGTGTCGCTGGCTGCCGCCATGGCCCAGCAGGCGCCGCTGCTGCTGCTGGACGAACCGGTGGCTCACCTCGACCTGCGCCACCAGATCCTCGTGCTGGAACTGCTGCGCCGCCTGACCACGGCGGGCCGCCACGCGGCCATCGTGATCCTGCACGATCTCAACCTGGCGCGCCGCTACGCCACGCATGCGCTGCTGATGTCCGAAGACGGCCAGGCGCTGCATGGCCCCGCGCCGGATGTCCTCACCCCCGCGCAGTGCTCCCGGGCGCTGCGCACCCCCATTGTCAGCGTCAGCGACGGCCTCTATACCGCGCTGATTCCGAATGGGACGACTGGAAATTCGTAAATGAGCGATATCGACAACAACACGCCGGACACCTCGGAAGACGATGGCCGTGACGCCCGCCACAAGGCCCGCATGGCGCGCAAGAAGGAGGTGGTGGATGCCAAGATCTCCGCCGCGCAGACCGAGCGCGGCGTGATCGTGATCACCACCGGCAACGGCAAGGGCAAGTCCAGCTCGGGTTTCGGCATGGTCGTGCGCGCGATGGGGCACGGCATGCGTACGGGCGTGGTCCAGTTCATCAAGGGCGCCATCCCGAGCGGCGAGGAGATGTTCCTCCAGCGTTTTTCGGAAGAATGTGAGTTCCACGTGATGGGCGAGGGCTACACCTGGGAGACCCAGGACCGCGCACGCGACGTGGCCAAGGCCGAGGCCGCCTGGGACATCGCCCGGCGCATGCTGCGGGATCCCGCCATCGGGTTGGTCCTGTTCGACGAACTGAATATCGCGCTGAAGCTGCATTACCTCGACGTGGAGCAGGTCATCGCCGACCTGCGCGCCCGTCCGCCGATGCAGCACGTGGTCATCACCGGCCGCGGCGCGCCGCCCGCGCTGGTCGAGGCCGCCGACACCGTGACCGAGATGACCCCGGTCAAGCACGCGTTCCAGCAGGGCATCAAGGCCCAGCGCGGCGTGGAAATGTAAAGACACTGCGGAAATATCGATGTCCACCTTCACCGACACCCCCCTGCAACGCCCCCCGATCGCCCCGCTCGATGACTCGCTGCGCGCCGCGCTCCAGGCCGCCATCGACGACAAGACCAAGCCGCCCGGCTCGCTGGGCCGGCTGGAGTCGCTGGCGATGCAGATCGGCCTGATCCGGGGCGAGACCCAGCCGGTGCTGACCCGCCCGACCATCATCGTGTTTGCCGGCGACCATGGCGTGGCCGATGCCGGCGTGAGCGCCTTCCCGCCTGAAGTCACGGCCCAGATGGTGCTGAACTTCCTCGGCGGCGGCGCGGCGATCAACGTCTTCACGCGCCAGCACGGCATGGTGCTGGAAGTGGTGGATGCCGGCGTGCGCGCGCCGCTGCCGGCCGCGCCGGGGCTGGTCAACTGCCGTGTGGCCGATGGCACGCGCAATTTCGTCGAGGAAGCCGCGATGACGCCGGCGCAGGCGGGCGCGGCCATCCAGGCCGGCATGGCGCGCGTGCTGCGCCATGCGGAGCAGGGCACCAATGTGATCGGCTTCGGCGAGATGGGGATCGCCAACACCTCCGCCGCCGCCTGCCTGATGAGCCGGCTGACCGGCCTGCCGCTGGCCGACTGCGCCGGGCGCGGCACCGGGCTGGACGAGGCCGGCGTGGCCCGCAAGCGCGAGATCCTCGAGCGCGCGCTGGCCCGCCATGCCGAAGTCACCGCGCCGCTGGACGTGCTGGCCACCTTCGGCGGCTACGAGATCGCGGCGATGACGGGCGCCTACCTGGCTGCCGCCGCCTGCCGCATGGTGATTCTGGTCGATGGCTTCATCGCCTCCGCCGCGCTGCTGGTGGCGGCGCGGATCGACCCGACCGTGCTCCAGTACTGCGTGTTCTCGCATTGTTCCGATGAGCGCGGCCACAAGGCCCTGCTGGCCGAATTCGGCGCCGAGCCGCTGCTGGCCCTGAACCTGCGCCTGGGCGAAGGCACCGGCGCGGCGCTGGCATGGCCGCTGGTGGCTTCGGCGGCGGCGTTTCTCAAGGAAATGGCGACGTTCAGCGGTGCCGGCGTGAGCCCCGGCGCGGCCTGATCGGACCCCGGAAAACCCGACCATGGCCGACGAACTGCGCTTCTTCCTGACCGCCCTCGGCTACTTCACGCGCGTGCCGCTGCCGCAGCGGCTGGCCGGCTGGGTCGGTTTCCAGCCGCACTTCCTCAACGCGGCGGCGCGCTACTTTCCGCTGGTGGGGCTGCTGGTGGGCGTGGCCGGCGCGCTGGTCACCTGGGGCGCGCTGGCCTTGTGGAGCGCCCCCGTGGCCGTGGCGCTGGGCATGATCGCCACGCTGCTGCTGACCGGTGCGTTCCATGAGGATGGCCTGGCCGATTGCGTGGATGCCTTCGGCGGCGGCTACCGGCGCGAGGACGTGCTGGCCATCATGCACGACTCGCGCGTGGGCGCGTTCGGGGCCATCGCCATCGTCATGGCGCTGCTGCTCAAGTGGCAGCTGCTGCTGGCCACGGGCGACGCGGGCGGGCTGGCCGTGCTGCTGGCGGTGCTGGTAGCCGGCCATGGCGCGAGCCGGGCGATGGCGATCTCCTTCCTCGCCACGCACGACTATGTGCGCGCCGAAGGCAAGGCCAAGCCGGTGGCACAGCGGCTGGCCGGGGCCGGCCTGCTGTTCGCGCTGGTCTGCGGCGTGGCGCCGCTGGTGCTGCTCGGGCCGATGTTCGCGGGCGTGGCCATCGTCGTGCTGGTAGGGGTGCGCGCCGCGCTGGGCGCGTACTTCGTGCGCCGGCTGGGCGGCTACACCGGCGATTGCCTCGGCATGGCGCAGCAATGCGGCGAACTGTCGATCTACCTCGTGGCGGCCGCATGGACGTGGTCCTGATCCGCCACGCCCGGCCGGAAGTGGCGCCGGGCATCTGCTACGGCGCGCTGGACCTCGCGCTGGCGCTGCCCGTCTCGCCGCCCGCCGAGCGGATCGTCGCCACGCTGGACGGCCTGCGGCCGGACCGCATCCTGACCAGCCCGGCGGCCCGCGCGCGCGACACGGCGACAGCCTTGTCCCACGGCATCGACACCCGCATCGACCTGGAAATCGAACCGCGCCTGCGCGAGCTGGACTTCGGCCAGTGGGAAGGGCGGGAGTGGGCGACCATCGACCGCGCCGATCTCGACCACTGGGCAGCGAACCTGATGGCGGCGCGCCCCCACGGCGGCGAGAGCGCCGCGCAGGTCATGGCGCGTGTGGTGGACTGGGCCGGTTCGCTGCCGGCCGACGCCGGCGGCTGCCTGTGGGTGGTGACCCACGCCGGCCCCATCCGCATGCTGGCCGCGCACTGGCTGGGCCTGCCGCTGGCGCGCACGCTGGCGTGGGAACTGGGCTTTGGCGCCACGTGCCGCTTCCATCTGGAGGGTGCGGATGGCATGGGCGCCCGGCTTAGCTGGTGGAACCGGCTGTCGAACTAGTTCGAATCAACGAGGATCAGGACGGCCGGCGCGAGCGCGCGATATCGAGATCCTTGCAGATCTCCGCCGCGCCCTGCACCACGCGCGGGCCGGCGCGGTTGACCAGGTCACCGTCGATGATGAACAGGTTGTTGCGCGCCACCGCCGTCACCGACTTCCATTTTTCCCACATCGAGAAATCCGCCAGCGGCTTGTCCGGCCGCGTGGCGCCGATGCCCGCCGTCATCATCGCCTCGGGGTTGCCGGCCACCACCGCTTCCACGGACACGGTCGGCACCAGCGGCGGCTCGTTCCCGAACAGGTTGCGCCCGCCGCACAGCGCCAGCATGTCGCTGACCATGTGCTGGCCGTTCAGCGTCATCAGCGGCTGCTGCCAGACCTGATAGAAGACCGTCACCGGCGGCCGGTTGGCGTAGGTCTTGCGCAGCGTCTCCACCTGCTGGCGGAAGTCCGCGGCGGCGCGCGTGGCCACCGGGCCGGTATCCATCAGCTTGCCCAGCTTCTCAAGGTTTTCCGGGATCGATTCGAGCTTGCGCGGCTCGCTGTAGAACAGCGGCAGGCCGAGCGCGCGCAGGCGGTCGGTCTGCTTCTGCGCGTTGCCGTGGCGCCAGACCACGATCAGGTCCGGCTTCAGCGCGGCAATTCGTTCGAGGTCCAGCGCCTTGTTGTCGCCCACGCGCGGCAGGTCGCGCGCCTGCGGGGGGTAGTCGCTGTACGAGACCGTGCCGACGATGCGGTCGCCGCCGCCGGCTGCGTAGAGCAGCTCCGTCACATGCGGGGCCAGCGAGACGATGCGGCGCGCGGGCTGGGCCAGCGTCACGGTGTTGCCGGCATCGTCGATCACGGAGATGGCCGCGTGGGCGGGGCAGGTCAGTAGCGCGGCAACCAGGGTGGTCAGCGCGGCGATGGACTTCGTCATGTCAGGGGGCGAGAGAGGAGGTGGCGTCGGCCAGCGCGCGGTCCAGCCGGCGCCAGCAGGGTTCGTTATCGGGCGGCAGGCCCAGGCGCAGGCTGGCGGGGCAGCCGCCGGCCGCATCGAACAGCCGGGTCCACACGCCTTGCTGCGCCAGCGCCGCGTGCAGGGCCGGCGCGCGGGCATCGGGGATCCAGCTGAACAGCGGCTGCGACACCGGGGACAGCCCGTGTTCGCGCAGCAGCATGGCCAGCCGCTGGCCGGCGGCGGCCAGCCTGGCGCGCGTGGCGTGCTGCCAGTCGGTATCGGCAAGGGCATGCTGGGCGACGGCGCGCGCCGGGCCGGAGACGGTCCAGTGGCCGAGTTGATCGCCGAGAGCCGCGAGCAGGTCCGGCGCGGCGAACACGAATCCGCAGCGCACGCCCGCCAGCCCATAGAACTTGCCGAGCGAGCGCAGCACGACCAGGCCCGGCGCGGCGGCGTCTGCCACCAGCGACGGCGCGGCCAGTGCATCCATGAAGGCCTCGTCCACGACCAGCGTGCCGTGCCGGCGCGCCACTTGCCGATGCCAGTGGCGCAGCGTCTGCGCCGGCAGCAGCCGCGCGGTGGGGTTGTTCGGATTCACGACCACCAGATGGTCGAGGTCATCGGCCAGATCGACCCGGGCGAAATCGGCTTCATCGAGCGGCACGACCGTGTGCCCGGCCAGCGCGAACGCCGGGGCGTACTCGCTGTACCCGAGCGCGGCAATGCCCACCCGCCCGGGCCGCAGCAGGCGCGGTAGCGTGCGGATGGCCGCCTGCGAGCCGGCGACCGGCAACGCGTGCGCACCGCCGTAGGCGCGCGCGGCGATGTCCGCCAGGGCGTCATCGTCCTGCGGCAACCGTTGCCAGACCTCGGCGGGCAGCGGCGGCACCGGGTAGCCATCGGGATTGATGCCCGTGGACAGGTCGAGCCATTCGGCCACGGGCCGGCCATAACGGCGCGCGGCGGCGAGCAGGTTGCCGCCATGGCGGATCGGGGCGAGGGCGCTCATGCGGCCACCTCCAGCCCCATCGCCAGCGGCACGCTCAGCATCGCCAGCCCGAGCCAGAGCCACAGCGTGCGCTGCACCAGCCGCAGGCAGGCATCGACATGGGCCGCGCCGGGCCGCTCGCCCACGCCGAGGGGCGGGCGCTCCTCCCACTCGCCGTGATAGCGCGCGCCGCCACCGAGCGCCACGCCCACCGCGCCGGCGCCGGCCGCCATCACCGGACCCGCGTTGGGGCTGGACCACGCGGGCGCCTGCGTGCGCCAGCAGCGCAGCGCCTGCCCCGTGGCGCCGAGCAGCGCGTAGGTCAGCGCGGTCAGCCGCGCGGGGATCAGGTTGAGGCCGTCGTCGAGCCGCGCGGCGGCCCAGCCGAAATGCAGCAGGCGCGGCGTGCGATAGCCCCACATCGCGTCGAGCGTATTGGCGAGCCGGAATACGATCACCGCCGGCGCGCCGCCGATGAAGAACCAGAACAGCGCGCCGAAGATGGCATCGTTGCCGTTCTCGAGCGCCGATTCGCAGGCGGCGCGGGCCAGCGCCTCGGCGTCGGCATCGGTGGTGTCGCGGGAGACGATGCGCGCGGTCAGCCGGCGGGCATCGGCAAGGTCGTTGCGCGCCAGCGCGGCGGCAATCGGCGCGATGTGCTGGGCCAGGCTGCACGCGCCCAGCGCCGCGTAGAGCGCCGCCGCGTGCAGGGCCCACGCCAGCGCGGGGTGCGCGCGCTGCGCGAGCGCGACCAGCCCCCAGGCCAGCGCGGCAGGCACGAGCACCATCGTCGCCCAGGCCAGCAGTCCGGCGGTGCGTTGGCGTAGTGAGGAACATGCGGGGCGATTAAGACGCGCTTCCAGCGCGGCGGCCAGGCGGCCGAAGCCGACCAGCGGATGCCAGCGGCGCGGTTCGCCAAGCCAGCGGTCCAGCAGCACGCCGGCCAGCGCGGCGGCCACGCAGGCCGCCCAGGACATCATCAACATGGTGGGAAGATCACGCGGGGTCGGCGCCCTTGACCGCGACCGGAATGCCGGCCACGAGCAGGCGCACGCGGTCCGCGGCGGCGGCCAGCTTCTGGTTCAGGCGGCCCAGTTCGTCCACGTAGAAACGGGTGATGGCGCCCGTGGGCACCACGCCGAAGCCGATCTCGTTGGAGACCAGGATCACGTGGCCCGGCAGCATCGGCAGCGCGGTGAGCAGCGCGTCGATTTCCTCGGTGAAGGCGGGCGGCGGGGTGATGACGCCGTACTCGGGGTAGGCGCGGTTCTCGTCGAAGATCAGGTTGTTGAGCCAGAGCGTGACGCAATCGACGAGGATGCAGCCGTCATGGCGCGCGTGCGCGTAAAGGGCGTCCGCTAGGTGTACCGGCTCCTCCACCAGCGCCCAGTCGGCCGGGCGGCGGGCGCGGTGCAGCGCGATGCGCAGCTCCATTTCCTCGTCGGCCGGCTCGGCGTCATGGCGCGCGGTGGCGATGTAGGTCACCGGGCCGCACGTCAGCGTGGCGTGGTCCGTGGCGAGCTGTTCGGCGAAATGGCTCTTGCCCGAGCGCGCCCCGCCCAGCACCAGCGTGAGCATGCGCGGGACCGCCGTACCGGCCTGCGGCTGCGGCGCGGTCTCCGTCTCGGGCGTGCTGGCAACGGCGGCGCCGGCCGACGCGGGGTCGGCGGGTCCGGTGATGCCGAGTGACTTGGCGATGGCCTTGGTTTCCATCCCGCGTATTGTAGCGGCGGCATGCGGTGCCCGCACGCATGGAACTTGCAGGGCCACCGCGCGTGGCGCACCGGCCGGGCAACGACGCTGCGATAATCGCGCCATGCAATCGAAAACTGTTTCCAGCGGCGCGCCGCTGCCCGGCGGGCGTGCCCTGCGCGGCACCCTGATGGTCCAGGGCACCACCTCCGATGCGGGCAAGAGCACCATCGTCGCCGGCCTGTGCCGCGTGCTGGCGCGTGCCGGCGTGCCGGTGGTGCCGTTCAAGCCGCAGAACATGGCGCTGAACAGCGCGGTGACCGTCGATGGCGGCGAGATCGGCCGCGCGCAGGCGCTGCAGGCGCAGGCGGCAGGGCTCGCCCCGCATACCGACATGAACCCGGTGCTGCTCAAGCCGAGCAGCGACATCGGCGCGCAGGTCATCATCCACGGCCGCGCGCGCATGGACCTGGACGCCCGCGCCTATCACGCCTACAAGCCGCAGGCGATGGCCGCCGTGCTGGAGAGCCACGACCGCCTGAAACAGGCGTACGAAGTGGTGCTGGTGGAGGGCGCCGGCAGCCCCGCCGAAATCAACCTGCGCGACCGGGACATCGCCAACATGGGGTTTGCCGAGCGGGTGGACTGCCCGGTGGTGCTGGTGGCCGATATCGACCGGGGCGGCGTGTTTGCCCATCTGGTGGGTACGCTCGATTGCCTGTCCGAGACCGAGCGCGCGCGCGTGACCGGTTTCATCATCAACCGTTTCCGTGGGGACATCCGCCTGCTGGAGCCGGGGCTTGACTGGCTTACCGCGCGCACCGGCAAGCCGGTGTTCGGCGTGCTGCCTTACCTGCACGGGCTGCACCTCGATGCCGAGGACGCGATCATCGACGCCCAGCCCGCCCGGGATGGCGAGGGCGGCGAGGTGCTGCGCGTGATCGTGCCGGTGCTGCCGCGCATCTCGAACCATACGGATTTCGATGCCCTGCGCGCGCATCCCGGCGTGGACCTGCGCTTTATCGGCCCGGGCATGCCGGTGCCGCCGGCGGACCTTGTGATCCTGCCCGGCAGCAAGAGCGTGCGCGCGGACCTGGCCTTCCTGCGCGCCAACGGCTGGGACCATGCGCTGGCGCGGCATCTGCGCTATGGCGGCAAGCTGATCGGCATCTGCGGCGGCATGCAGATGCTGGGCCGGCGGATTCATGACCCGGACGGCCGTGAAGGCCCGGCCGGCAGCAGCGATGGCCTCGGCTGGCTCGACTTCGACACCACGCTGGCCCCGGAAAAGCAGTTGCGGCAGGTCGGCGGCCGGTTGGCGGGCGACGACGCGGCGCCGGTACGCGGCTACGAGATCCACCTCGGCGTGACCGAGGGGCCGGCGCTGGATCGGCCTGCTTTGTGGCTGGAAGACAACATTTCGGGCGATGGCGCCCAGCGGCCCGATGGCGCCCGTTCGGATGACGATCAGGTGCTGGCCACCTACGTCCACGGCCTGTTCGACGACCCCGCCGCGTGCGGCGCGCTGTTGCGCTGGGCCGGTTTGCGGCACGCGGAGGGGGTGGACCTCGACGCGCTGCGCGAGGCATCGATCGACCGGCTGGCCGACACCATGGCCGCCCATCTCAACCTCGCTGCGTTGCTCGGACCGCTTTCGCCCCCTAGTCCTGATCCCTCCTGATCCCTCCTGATCCCTCCTGATCCCTCCTGACCGTTCAGTCCGGGGCGCCGAGCCGGTAGACTATCGCAGCCATCGGTTCCTGGAGCTTTTCATGCCGGTAGTCGTGATCGCGAATCCCAAGGGCGGCGTGGGCAAAACCACGCTGGCCACCAATCTGGCGGGCTATTTCGCCCGCCACGGCCATGCGGTGATGCTGGGCGACACGGATCGCCAGCAGTCCTCGCGCGCCTGGCTGGGGCTGCGTCCGGCCGCGGCGCCGCCCATCCGCACCTGGGAGATCAACGGCGACCACATCGCCCGGCCGCCCAAGGGCACCACCCACGTGGTGCTGGACACCCCGGCCGGCCTGCACGGCTGGCGCTTTGCCGATGTCATGAAGCTGGCGCACCGCGTGGTGGTGCCGCTGCAGCCCTCGATGTTCGACATCCTCGCCACCCAGGACTTCCTCACCAGACTGGCCGACGAGAAGCGTGTGCGCCACGGCGAGGTGGCCGTCGGCGTGATCGGCATGCGCGTGGACATGCGCACGCGCGCGGCCGAGCAATTGCAACGATTTGTCGAAGGTCTGGGCCTGCCGGTGCTCGGCTACCTGCGCGATACGCAGAACTACGTGCAACTGGCCGCGCACGGGCTGACGCTGTGGGACGTGGCGCCGTCGCGCGTGGCGCGCGACTGGGAGCAGTGGCAGCCCATCCTGCACTGGCTCGATGGCGAGGCAGCGACGCAGCCTGCTGCGCCGTCCTCCCCCTCAGCCGCCTGAGCTGCCTGAGCTGCCTGTGAGGCGCCGCAGCAGCGCGTCTACATCGACCCACGTCACCCGGCGGATCGGCATCATCAGGTCGGTGCCGGGAAACGGATCGTCGAAACACGCCGATTCCTCGCCGCCCAGCGCCCGGTAGAACGCCCGCGCCTGGGTGTTGCCGTCGAGCACATAGAGAAACAGCGGCTTGCCGGGCCATTCGTAGGCCACCCGCGCGGCGCAGTGGGTCATCAGCCGCTTGCCGAGGCCGAAGCCCTGGTAGCCGGCCATCACATGGAGGTTGTCGAGGTAGATGCCGTAGCCCGGTTCAGCCAGCGGCATCAGGCAACTGAAGCCGGCCGGCTTGCCGTCCACCCGCAGGATGGTCACGAGCAGCGGCGCCTCGGCGTCCTCCAGCATACGGGCGCGCCAGGTGGCCAGCCGTTCGGCCGGCGCGTGGTTTTCGAGGTATTCGGCGGGAATCAGGCCGGCATAGGCGTGGCGCCAACTGTCGGTGTGCAGCGCGGCCAGCAGGTCCGCGTCAGCGGCTGTGGCAGGGGCGAGTTCGATATCGGACATGGCAGGGCAGGTGTGGGCGGCGCACGACGGCAACGCCACCGCACGGCCACCGATCTTAACTTGCCACTGTTAGAATCGCGAATTCTTCGCATTTGCATTTGCGGGCTGGCCCACAGATGCCAAGCGATCGCCCCCGTGTGGTGCATCGGCATGTCTTTGAGTGACCGATACGGCACCCTGGCAATCCCCCCAATCCGCCCCTGACACCATGGTCTCCGGCCGTCTTCGTACCGTCTTCCTCAAGCTGCATCGCTATATCGGCCTGACCTTCGGCCTGCTGTTCGTGCTAATGGGCCTGACTGGCACCATGATCGCCTGGCGCGAGGAACTGGACACCTGGCTCAACCCGGATTTGCTCGAGGCGTCCTCCGCCGCGCGGATTCCGGTGGGGGCGGCCACGGTGGAGTCGGTCACCGCCAAGCTGATGGCCGACCCGCACTACGGCAAGCCGAACCTGCTGATGCTGCCGATGCATGAGCACGGCGTGTTCATCGCCTATTACCCGCTCAAGGGGCCCGAGGCCGGGCCGGGGCGCTCGCGGCAGGTGATGATCGACCCGATCACGCTGGCCGTGAAGGGGGAACGGTTCTGGGGCGTGCCGGGGCTGTCGCGCCAGCAACTGATGCCGACGCTGTTCCACCTCCACCGCTACCTGCTGAGCGGCGATACCGGCAAGACCATCACCGGCGTGGCCGGCATGATGCTGCTGTTCCTGGTGCTGGTGGGGATCGTGCTCTGGCTGCCGAAGCTGACGGCGCGGGCGCTGAAGCAGTCGGTGCGCATCGCGCACGGCGGCTCGTGGTCGCGCTTCACCTACACGCTGCACCGGGCGGGCGGCCTCTTCGCGGCGCCGGTGCTGGCCACCATCGCGTTCTCGGGCTGGTACCTGAACCTGCCGAAGTGGGTCACGCCGATCATCAGCAGCGTGATGACGGTGAGCGCCACCGAGAAACCCCACTCGGCCGCGCCGCCCGAGGGCGTGCACGCGATCACCCCGGCCCAGGCCATGACCGCTGCCCAGCGCGAGTATCCGGGCGCGCTGGTCACGCGCATCGGGCTGCCCCGCAAGCCGGGCGATGTCTACGAGATCCGCCTGCGCCAGTCCGGCGAGATCCGTGGCGACAGCGGCGCCACGCGGCTCTGGCTGGATGCCTATACGGGCCAGCGTCTCGGCGCCCGCGACCCGCTGGCCAAGGACGCGCCGTCCGGCGATACCCTCATCAACTGGCTGTTCCCGCTGCACACTGGCGAAGCCTTCGGCACGCCGGGGCGCGCCTTCATCACCGCATTCGGCCTGACCCCGCTGATCTTCGCCATCACCGGCGTACTGATCTGGTGGAAGCGCCGCAGCGGCCACCGCCGCCATCTGGCGCGGGAACGGGAGCGGCTGCGGCGGGCGGGGTGAGCGGGCGGCCTCAGTTCATGGAGACACTGCGGAGCGGCGTGACGATGCCGGCGAGGTCTCGCTCGGCCAGCCGCGCCGCGGCCAGCAGGCTGTCCCAGTCGTCGGGTGGATTGCCGTTCGCCAGCATCTTCGCGAACACACGGTATGCGTCGGTCTTGCTTTCGTAGGCGCGCATGGTGGTCTCGTCGTTGACCCAGCCAAAGACGATGACCTTCTGCTGCGCGTTGAAGCGGTAGAAAAGCCGGTACTGCTGGAAGAAGCGCGCGCGGCACCAGTGCTTGTGTGTGTCGCCCAGCGTGCCCCCGAGCCGGTAATCGGCGTTCGCCGGGTCGGACGGAATCCTGTTCATCATCAATTCGAAGATCGCCACGAGCCGCTTCGTGGCGTTCTTCTGCCGATAGCCTTCCGGATCTTTCCTTGCCAGCGCCTCGACGGCGTTGGCCAGCGACGTCAGTTGATCGATGAACAACGGATGGGCGTACAACCGCCACCCGTTGACGACCGGGGTTTCGGTTTGCGGCGCTGCCATCAGTCTTCGTCCGGCAGCGGGGCGTCGAGGTCGATCTCGATTCGATTCGTCAGCTTGTCGATCCGGGCCAGCAGTTCCACCCTCAATGCACGCAGGCGTTCCGGATGCTGCGCGATGTCGCGTTCCAGCAGGTCCAGGAAGGGTTCGAGCGCCGGGTCATGGGATACCACCACGCCCGTCGCGCGTTGCATGACGACTTCGCCACTTGGCCGCACTACGTAACGGATCTTGTCGCGCCGCTCCAGCTTCAACGCGCGCCGGACGACGTCCGGCACGGTGGTCTGGAAGCGGTCGGTCAGGGTTGACTCCGCCTCGACAATGGCCTCATCAGGGGCGTGGAACACGAGCGGCATGGTGGAACTCCTCAGCACAATGCCACGATGGTAATGCATCCGCATTACTTAGGCAATGCAGTTGCATTGCTGATAAGGCGAAAATAAGCCCGCGCAGTGGCGGGCTCATTCGGTAGCGGAGTCGGCAGCGGAGTCGGGAAACTCAGATTTCGAGGTTATCGATCAACCGCGTGGCGCCCAGTTTGGCGGCGGTCAGCACCACCAGCGGTTCGCCGGCGGCGAATTCCTCGCGGGTGGGGGCTTGCAGGTTCTCGCGCTTGCGGATGGACACGTAGTCGGGCTTCCATCCCCGCGCGGCCAGCTTGGCCACGGCGTCGGCTTCCACCTGGAGCAGGTCGACCTTGTCACCGGCGAGTACCGTGTCGCGCACTTCATGGAGTGACTTGTAGAGCATTGGCGCCTCGGCGCGCTCGGTCTCGGTCAGGTAGCGGTTGCGCGACGACAGCGCGAGGCCGTCCTCGGCGCGGATGGTCTCCGCCGGGATGATGTCGATGGGCAGCGCAAACTGCTTGACCATGCGGCGCACGATCATCAGCTGCTGGTAATCCTTCTTGCCGAACACGGCCACGCGCGGCTGGGCGCACGAGAACAGCTTCATCACCACCGTGCACACGCCCTTGAAGAAGCCGGGGCGGAATTCGCCTTCGAGGATGTCGCCCAGGTCGTGCGGTGGCTCCACGCGGTATTCCTGCGGCTCCGGGTACATGTCGCGCTCGGTGGGCGCAAACAGCACGTAGACGCCTTCCCTCTGCAGCTTCTCGATGTCGTCCTGCAGCGTGCGCGGGTACTTGTCGAAGTCCTCGTTCGGGCCGAACTGCAGCCGGTTGACGAAGATCGACGCCACCACCGGGTCGCCATGCTGGCGGGCCAGCCGCATCAGCGACAGGTGGCCTTCATGCAGGTTGCCCATGGTGGGGACAAACGCCGCGCGATTCTGCCCGCGCAACTGGTCCCGCAGCTCTTGGATAGAGGAAATGACTTTCATGTACGTGGTGTGCTGTCGTGGTAGGAGAGCGCCCGGGTGCGTGCCCGGGGTGCACCGGCTCTTAATATCGCTGAAACGGGGGATGGCCGGTTGTCGGCGGATTGTAGAGCATCCGCGCCATTCGAAATGCCGCCGTGGCGGCCCGACCTGCGGGAATCAGGTCGGCGTGTACGTCAATCGCACATAAATTGGTGCGAACGGCTCGGCCTGCGTGATCTCGACGAGGGCCTCGCGGGACAGTTCCAGCATGGCGATGAAGTTCACCACCACCACCGGCACGCCCTTGCCCGAGCGGATGGCATCGTCGAACAGTTCGGTGAACTCCATGAACCGCGAGTGCTGCAAGCGCCGCAGGATCTGGCTCATGTGCTCGCGCACGGACAGCTCCTCGCGCGAGATCTTGTGGTGCTGGTTGAGCTTGGCGCGCCGGAGCACGTCGGCCCAGGCGGACTGGAGGTCGATCGTTTCCACGTCCGGGAAACGCGGCGACAGGCTCTGCTCGATATAGACCTGCGAGCGCAGGAAGTCGCGGCCGAGTTGCGGGACGGTGTCCAGCCGCTGCGCGGCCAGCTTCATCTGCTCGTACTCCAGCAGGCGGCGCACCAGTTCGGCGCGGGGGTCCTCGGCTTCCTCGTCGCTGTCGGCCTTCTTCACCGGCAGCAGCATGCGCGACTTGATCTCGATCAGCATCGCGGCCATCAGCAGGTATTCGGCAGCCAGCTCGAGGTTGGTCTTGCGGATCTGCTCGATATACAGAAGATACTGACGCGTCACCTGGGACATCGGAATGTCCAGCACGTTGAAGTTCTGCCTGCGGATCAGGTACAGCAAGAGGTCCAGCGGCCCTTCAAACGCTTCCAGGAAGATCTCGAGCGCGTCCGGCGGGATGTAGAGGTCCTGCGGCAGCTTGAACAGCGGCTCGCCGTACAGGCGCGCGAAGGCCATGCCGTCGACCATGTCGCCGGGGGCCGCGCCGCCGGCGGGCGCCACGGTTGGCAGCTCCACGGGCAGCGTCAGCTTGTCCTGCGCGTCTTTCTCGCTCGGATGCATCCGGTCAGGTCGGGTTCGGGGTCGGGCGGGCCGGGATCGGGCTCAAGCTGGCTCAAGCGGGCTCAGTTGCCCGACGAGTACACGTACGGCTTCTGGGCCACGCGCGAGTCGTTGGCGCGGGCGCGTTCCTCGAGGTCGATCGGGGTCTTGTCCCACAGCAGGGCGCGGCCTTCGCGCTGCTCGGCTTCCAGGGCAGGACGTTCCTGCTTGAGCGACTTGATGAACTGGGTGATATCCGATTCGTACATGGCCATGATGAAACTCGCCGCCCGGTGGCGGAGTGGGGGAATAGTGGGGCACGATTTTACCGTATCGGCGACTGGGCAAGGAGGAATCGGCGGGCAATGCCCGGGAAGCAGGCTGGAAACCGGCCCCGGGCGCCGGTTTCCGGTGTAATTTGACGCGATTCCGGCGTCGGACGCGGCGCCGGGTGTGGTCAAATAGCGACTTTGCCGGATCGACACGGACGGATGAGGATCGACTTGGGTCACGTGGCCACAAGGAGCGCTGCAAGCCGGGCGTTGCAATGCCCCCCACAGCCCCCCCAAGCCGGGGACGGTTGCCGCGCGCGCCTGCGCCGGGCGGGCCTGGCCCTGGTGCTCGGGCTGGCCGGGCTGTTGATCCAGATGCTGGCGTCCGAGGCGCTGGCCGCCCGCGCTGCCTACAAGGTGGAGATCGAGGCACCCAAGGTCCTCAAGGACATCCTCGAGGAACACCTCGACCTCGCCCGCTACGCCACCCGCACCGATATTTCCGAAGACCAGTTCGCCTACATGGTGGAAACCGTGGGCGAGCAGGTGCGCCAGTTCGCCTCCACGGAGGGCTGGTTCGATCCTGAAACCAAGGCCACCGTGACCGGCGAGGGCGACAGTCGCGTGGTCCATATCAGCGTGGACCCCGGCGCGCGCACGCTGATCCGGCGTGTGGACCTGGAGGTGACCGGCCCGGCCGCCACGCAGAACCCGCAGCAGGTGAACGAGATGCGCGCCAAATGGGGCCTGCCGGTCGGCGACCCGTTCCGCCAGGCAGATTGGGACAAGGCCAAGGAAGACGCGCTGGTTGCCCTGCAAAGCCATACCTACTATGGCGCGAAGCAGACGGCATCGCGCGCCCGGGTGGAGCCGGACGAGCATGCCGCCGATTTGTCGGCGCGCTTCGAGAGCGGGCCGGCCTATGTGCTCGGGGCGCTCGAGGTGGAGGGCACGCGCCGCTATCCCGAGCAGATCGTCCGCAATGTGAACCCGCTCCGGGAGGGCGAGCCGTACCGCGTGGAGCGCCTGCTCGAGTTGCAGCGCGCGATCCAGAACCAGCCGTACTTCTCCAACGTGCAGGTGGACCTGGCCGAGCCCACGCCGGCCGAATCGGCCGACGCCGCCGCCAAGGACGAGACCGTGGTGGCACCCGTAAAGGTGCGCGTGCGGGAATATCCAACGCACCGCGTCTCGTCCGGCGTCGGCTTCACCACCGATACCGGCGCGCAGGTGGAAGGCCGCTACTCGTACTACAACCTGTTCAACCGCGCGTGGGTGCTCGACACCCAGGCGCGTATCGAGCAGAAGCGCCAGTACGGCTTTATCGAGGCGGCCATGCCGCCGGACTCGCACACCTACCGCAACAGCATCTACACCAGCTACGAGCGCACGATCGACGTCGAGAGCACCGACCTGACCAGCTGGCGGGCCGGCCTCAAGCGCTCCCGCTCGCGCGAGAAGTACGACACCACGGTGTCGCTCGATTTCTATTACGACAACCTCGTGCCGTTCGGCCAGCCCGAGCAGATCTCGAAGGCGCTCGTGCCAGCCTTCGCCTGGACCCGCCGCGACGTGGACAACCCCGTGTTCCCGCGCCGGGGCAACGTCATCAGCACGCAGATCGGGGTGGCGGCCAAGAATATCCTGAGCGATGCCACCTTCCTGCGCATGTATGGCCGGATTCGCCAGTACGTGCCAGTGGGCAACCGCGACCTGTTCATCGCCCGGCTGGAGCTGGGCGCCAACATGACCTCGGCCGATCCGGCGCTGATTCCGGCCTCGCTGCGCTTCCGCGCGGGCGGTACCGATTCCATCCGCGGCTACAGCTACCAGTCGATCGGCACGCCCAACGGCGCCAGCGTGCTGCCGGCGCGCTTCCTCGGCACCGGCAGCCTGGAGTACCAGTACTGGTTCAAGCCCGAATGGGGCGTGGCGGCGTTCTGGGACATGGGCACGGCCACCAATGACCTGCACGGCGTGAAGCTCTATCACGGCGTGGGCGTGGGCGCGCGCTGGCGCAGCCCGGTGGGCCCGGTGCAACTGGACATCGCCTATGGCATCCAGCAGAACCAGTTCCGGCCGCATATTTCGCTGGGGGTGGCGTTCTGATGCATATGGACATGCCACCCGTGCCCCGCCGCAACGAGGACGAACCGCGCGCGCCTCGCCCCCCTCGACCAATACGTCGCGTCTGGCGGGTGATTGGCTGGACGCTGGCCGTGCTGCTGGCGCTGCTGATCGCCGCCATCGCCACCGCCGTGGTGGCGCTGCGCACCGAGGCCGGCACGCGCCAGCTCTGGACGCTGGCCACGCGCTTCTCGGCCGGCCTGCTGGCCGGCACCTTCGAGGGCGGTACGGTCGCCAGCGGCCTGCGGCTGCGTGACGTGGTCTACGCCAGCGGCGACACGCGCGTCAGCATCGACAGGATCGACAGCCGATGGAGCGCGACGTGGTCCCCGGCGCGGCTGCATGTGGAATGGCTGCGCCTGGGCAAGATCGACGTGCGCCTGCCGCCGTCCGCGCCCACGCCGGACACCGGGCCGGCACAGATGCCGAAGTCGCTGGAACTGCCGCTGGCCATCGACGTCGACACGCTGACGATTGCCGAACTGTCGCTGCTGCAGGGCCCGCCCGCGACGGCCACGCCGCAGGTGTTTTCCGATCTTTCCGGCGCGCTCCATTCCGATGGCATGCGCCACCGCGTGGTGGTGGACAAGCTCGTCACGCCGTACGGCACGCTGCAGGCCAATGCGCAGATTGCCGGGCAGGCGCCGTTCGCGCTGTCCGCCGAGGCACTGCTGGAGGGCCGCTGGCAGGAGGAATCGTTCGCGGTGTCGGCCACCGCCAGCGGCGCGCTGGACGCCCTGCGCGCCGAGGCCGAAGCCACCGGAGACCGCATCCGCGCGCGGGCCGGCATCGACCTGACGCCTTTCGGCAAGGTGCCGTTCACCCATCTGCTGATCGATGGGGACCGCATCAATCCGCGCCTGTTCAGCCCGACGGCGCCGCAGGCCAACCTGACCGTGCACGCCGAGCTGCGCCCCGTGGAAGCGGTGGCGCCGCCGCCGCAGATCGCCCGGCCGGCGCCGGGGCAGTCCACGGCCAGCGCGGTGGCGGCGGCTTCGGCGGCATCCGCCTCCGCGCCGGTGCCGCAGCCGGCGCCGCCCACGCGCAATCCGCTGGCCGTGGCCGGCGAGGTCACCGTGCGCAACCTCGATCCAGGCCCCATCGACAAGGAACGGCTGCCGGTGCACAGCGTGCGGGCGCGCGTGGAGGTCAGCGAGATGGCCCAGACGCTGCGCGACCTGCGCATTGCGCTGCCGGGCAAGGCCGAGATCGTCGGGCAGGGCGCGCTGCGTGAGGGGCGCGGCGGCTTCGACCTCGACGTGCACCGGCTCAACGCGGCCGATCTCTATACAACGCTGGTGCCGACCAACCTCTCCGGGCCGGTGATCCTGCGGCTGGAGCCGGGCCGGCAGAGCGTGGCGCTGGACCTGGCCGGGGGCGAGCTGAAGCTGTTCGCCGATGCACGCGTGGACGAAGACGCCGTAACGGTGTCCGCCCTGCGCGCCGGGCTGGGCGCCGGCACGCTGACCGCCGAGGGCAAGCTCGGCCTCAAGGACACCCAGCCGTTCAGCTTCAAGGGCAAGCTGGCCAATTTCGATCCGGCGCGGCTGGCCAAGGTGGCGCCGGGCCGCATCAACGCGGATTTCTCGACCACGGGCTCGCTGGCCAAGGTACTCCGGGTGGCGCTCGATTTTGGCCTGCACGAGAGCGAGTACGCCGGGCTGCCGATGACGGGCACCGGCAAGATCCGGCTTGAGGGCGAGCGCCTGCTGCCCAGCGAGGCGTCCCTGCTGATGGCTGGCAATCAGGTCAACCTGCGCGGCAGCTTCGGCGCGCGCGGGGACCGGCTCAAGGTCAATGTCGATGCCCCGCAGCTGGAGCGGCTCAAGTTCGGCGTGGCTGGGCGTGCCAAGCTGGACGCCGAGGTCACCGGCACGCTCAAGCGTCCCGAGGTGGTGGGCGACTACAGCGCGCAGGCGCTGGTGATCGGCCCGCACAAGGTGGCCAGCGCCAGCGGGCATGCCGAACTGCGCGGCGGGCTGGACGGCACGGTGGCCGTGCAACTCGCCGCGCGCGACTATCAGGGGCCGCAGGCCACCATCCGCACGCTGGACGCCAACCTCAGCGGCACGCAGGGCAATCACACCTTCGACGCCAAGGCGGCCGGCACGCTGAACCGCCAGCCGATGCAGCTGACGCTGGCCGGGCAGGGCGCGTGGCAGGGCGACAAGGGCTGGAACGGCACCATCCGCACGCTCGACTTGCGCGGCACGACCACCGTGCGCCTGGCGGCGCCGACGCAGCTGCTGGTGGCGGACCAGCATATCCGGCTCGGGTCCGCGCGGCTGCTGTTCGAGCGTGCCACGGCCAATATCGACGGATTCGAGTTCGACCATGGCCGCATCCGCACGCAGGGCAATCTCGATGGCGTCGAGGTGGCCAATGTCCTGAAGCTGATGCAAACCTTGACCGGGGAGCCGCCGCCGCTGCGCTCGGATCTTGTGCTGGATGGCCGCTGGAACCTGAACCTGGCCGAGACCGCGACCGGGTTTGCCGAGATCCGCCGGCGTAGCGGCGACGCCTCGATCAACGCCGGACGCGGCTGGACCACGCTGGGCCTGGGCGAAACCGCGCTGCGCGCCGAGTTCGCCGGCAACCGGGTCACGCTGCGCGGCGGCACCACGGCGGCGCGGATCGGCAAGATCGATGTCGATGCGTCGGCAGGGCTGGTTCAGGAACAGGGGCTGCTGACCGTGGGGCCGGCCTCCACGCTGGCCGGCACGGTGTCGGCGGACATCCCCCGGCTGAAATCGCTCGAATCCCTGACCGGTCCGCAGTACGCGTTCGAGGGCAAGCTGGCTGCCGCGATGCGGCTGGGTGGCACGGTCGGCAATCCGCTGCTGACCGGCACCGTGGATGGCAGCGATATCGCCGTCACGCTCTACGACCAGGGCATTCGCCTGACCGACGGCGTGGTCCATATCGTGCTGGACCAGAACACGGTGGAAATGAAGGAAGTGCGATTCCGGGGCGGCGACGGGACGCTGGTGGCCACCGGCAACGTCAAGCTGGGCGAGACCGACCCGAACCTGACCGCCAAGATCGTGGCCGACAAGCTCCAGCTGTTTGCCAGCCCCGAGCGCACGCTGATCGTCTCGGGCGAGGCCGGCATCGCCAACGAAAACAAGCAGATTGCGATTCGCGGCAAGTTCCGCGTCGATCGTGGCCTGTTCGACCTGCCCAAGTCCAGCGCACCGGTGCTCGGCGACGACGTGGTGGTGGTGCGCCGCCGCGACCAGCGCGAACTCAAGACCGCGGCCACGCCGGTGGTGCCCGAGTCCCAGCCGGCGAGCCGCTTCAGCCCGGTGATCGACGTCACCGTGGATCTGGGCGACGACTTCCGCTTCCGCGGCGCCGGGGCGGACATCAAGCTCGCGGGCCAGCTCGCCGTGAAGAGCGAGCCGCTGGCGCCGATGCGCGCCACGGGCACGGTGCGCGTGGTGGATGGCACGTACGAGGCGTTCGGCCGCAAGCTCAACATCGAGCGCGGCATCATCAACTTCAACGGGCCGATCGACAATCCGAACATCAATATCCGCGCCATGCGCCGCAACCAGGAGGTGGAGGCCGGCGTGGAGGTCACCGGCACGGTGCGGATTCCGCGCGTGCGGCTGGTGTCGGAGCCGAACGTGCCGGAGGAAGACAAGCTGTCGTGGCTGATGTTTGGCTACGGCGCGGAGAGCGCCGGGGCGGGCCAGCAGCGCCAGCTGAGCGGCGGCGCGCTCGGCGGCGCGGCGCTGGGCATGATCGGTGGCCGGGCGGGCAAGGGCATCGTCTCGCACCTCGGCATCGACGAATTCTCGATCGGGCCGTCCACGGCGGGCCTGAACGACCAGCAGGTGGTCAGCGTCGGCAAGGCCGTGACTGACCAGATCTCGGTGGGTTACGAGCAGAGCCTGACGTCGGCGTCGAACGTGGTGAAGCTCACCTGGGCGTTCTCGCGCCGCTGGTCGCTGATTGCCAAGGGCGGCTCGATCAACGGGCTGTCGGTGCTGTTCAACCGCCGCTTCAATAACTGGAGTAGCCTGTTTGCCGCCGAACCGTCGCGCCGATCCACGGCAGGCGGCGCCGGCACCGCGTCGGCCAGCGAGCCGGCCGGCGACCCCGTGGAAGCCATCAAGCGATAACCACCATGACCTTCACTGACGCGTCGCGCAGACGCCTTGCCACCATGGGACTGATTGCCTCCTTGCTTGCGCTGGTCGGCTGCGACCAGCAGAAAGTGGACGAAGCGATGAAAAAGGCCGGCAACGTGGCCCGCAACACGTGGAACAGCGTGAAGCCGGACAGCCAGCTATTCAAGGGCATCGAGATCGGCAAATCGACCGAGGATGACGTGCGCCGCCAGGCCGGCAAGCCCGAGATCGTGTGGGAGGAGGCCGATGGCGGCAAGCGGCTAGAGTACCCGCGCGGGCCCGAGGGCGTGACCACGTGGATGGTGACCACCGCGCCGGACGGCACCGTGCGCACCATCGAACAGGTGCTGACGGCCGAGAACTTCCAGCGCGTGCGCCCCGGCATGAGCCAGGACGGCATCCGGCGCCTGCTCGGCAAGCCGACCAAGGTGGAGGCGTTCGCGCTGAAGCAGGAGGAGGTGTGGGGCTACCGCTGGCTCGAATCGCCCACGGACCGGGCGTTCTTCAACGTCCACTTCAACAGCCAGGGCGTGGTGACGACCACGTCACGTAGCGACGACCCGTCGCGGCGGCAGGGGGGATGAAGGCTTGAGGGGTGGCTCCCTCTCCCGCAAGCGGGAGAGGGAGCGAACAAACGGTAGGCGAACTTAGCCGATCCGCATGCCCGGTACCGCGCCGCTGTGCGGTTCCAGGATGTACAGGCCCGGATTGGCCTTCTCGTCGGCCGCCGAGGCTGCCAGCACCATGCCTTCGGACATGCCGAACTTCATCTTGCGCGGCGCCAGGTTGGCCACCACCACGGTCAGCTTGCCCACCAGCTGCTCCGGCGTGTAGGCCGACTGGATGCCCGAGAACACGTTGCGGGTCTTGCCTTCGCCGACGTCCAGCGTCAGTTGCAGCAGCTTGCTGGAGCCTTCCACCTTCTCGCAGGCGACGATCTTCGCCACGCGCAGGTCGATCTTCGCGAAATCATCGATCGTGATGGTGTCGCCAATCGGCTCGATGCCGGCCGGGGCGCCCTGGGCGCCCTGAGCCTCGCCAGCCGGAGCCGCGGTGGCCTGGAGCGAGTCGCGGTTGGCGGCCACCAGCGCCTCGATCTGCTTGGTATCGACGCGGGTCATCAGGTGGGCGTACGGCTGCACCGGGCGGTCGGCCGACAGTTGCTTGTCGATGGCGCGCCAGTCCAGCGGCTCGATGTTCAGGAAGCGCTCCACGCCCGCGGCCATGGCCGGCACCACCGGCTTCAGGTAGATCGTCAGCAGGCGGAAGGCTTCCAGCGAGACCGAGCAGGCCGCGTGCAGGGCATCGCGCTTCGCCTCGTCCTTGGCCAGCTCCCACGGCTTGTTGGCGTCCACGAAGCCGTTCACGGCATCGGTCAGCTCCATCACCAGGCGCAGTGCCTTGCTGTACTCGCGGCCCTCGTAGAAGGCGGCCAGTTGCGGCGCGGCCTGGCGCAGCTGCACCAGCAGCGGGTTGCCGAGCGCGGCCTCGTTGACCTTGCCATCGAAGCGCTTGACCAGGAAGCCCGCCGCGCGGCTGGCGATGTTCACGTACTTGCCGATCAGGTCGCTGTTCACGCGGGCGACGAAGTCGTCCAGGTTCAGGTCCAGGTCTTCCATGCTCGCGTTGAGCTTGGCGGCGAAGTAGTAGCGCAGCCATTCCGGGTTCATGCCGGTGTCGATATAGCTCTGCGCCGTGATGAAGGTGCCGCGCGACTTGCTCATCTTGGCGCCATCCACGGTCAGGAAGCCGTGCGCGAAGACGTTGGTCGGCGTGCGGTAGCCGGAGAAACGCAGCATGGCCGGCCAGAACAGCGTGTGGAAGTACAGGATGTCCTTGCCGATGAAGTGGTACTGCTCGGCGGTGGAGTGCGGACCGACCCAGGCGTCGAAGTCGATGCCCTTCTTTTCCGCCAGGTTCTTGAAGCTGGCGTAGTAGCCGATCGGGGCGTCCAGCCAGACGTAGAAGTACTTGCCCGGGGCGCCCGGGATCTCGAAGCCAAAGTAGGGGGCGTCACGCGAGATGTCCCAGTCGCTCAGCGTGGAGGCCTCGCCTTCGCTGCCCAGCCATTCCTGCATCTTGTTGGCGGCTTCCGGCTGGGCCAGGTCGGCCACCCATTCGCGCAGGAACGACTCGCAGCGCGCATCGGACAGCTTGAAGAAGAAATGCGTGGACGACTTGCGCACCGGCGTGGCGCCCGAGACCACCGAATACGGGTTCTTCAGGTCCGTCGGCACGTAAGTTGTGCCGCATACTTCACATGAATCGCCGTATTGGTCCTTGGCGCCGCACTTCGGGCACTCGCCCTTGATGAAGCGGTCCGGCAGGAACATGTTCTTGACGGGGTCGTAGAACTGCTCCACCTCGCGCTCGGCGATCAGGTCCTCGGCCTTCAGGGCCAGGTAGATCTTCTCGCAGAGTTGGCGGTTTTCGTCGGCGTCGGTGCTGTAGTAGTTGTCGAACGAAACCAGGAAGCTGTCGAAATCGCGCTTGTGCTCGGTCCAGACGCGGTCGATCAGCTGTTTCGGGCTGATGCCTTCCTTCTCGGCGCGCAGCATGACCGGCGTGCCGTGGGTGTCGTCGGCGCCCACGTAATAGACCTCGTTGCCCATCATGCGCTGGAACCGGACCCAGATGTCGGTCTGGATGTACTCCACCAGGTGGCCGATGTGGATCTGGCCGTTGGCGTACGGCAGGGCGGATGTGACGAGGATGCGACGTGCGGTCATGAAGGAGGCCGGGGAATGATGATGAGGTCCGGCGGGCCGCCGGAGGCGGGCGCGAGGACGGAAAGCGGCTATTTTAGCAAGCGGGGCGCCGGCGCGTCCGGAATCGGCGTGGCAAACTGTTCGACCAAAAAAAAGCGCCGGTTGGTACCGGCGCAGCTTTCCACAACGGAAAAGGAGGAGAAATCAGATACCGCCCGGGAGGTCAGCCACCCATCGCGAGCCAGCAACGGTGGCAAGCGGTATCTGAACGGTATGACCGGCTCACCCCTGAATTGGTTTCAAGAAAATTTCGACTCGTCGATTTTGGGCGCGGCCGGCCTCGGTGGCGTTGTCCGCCACGGGCTGGCTCTGGCCACGGCCCTCGGCGCTCAGGCGGTTCCGGGCGACGCCTCGGTCACCCAGGTACGACGCCACGCTCTGGGCGCGGCGCTGCGAGAGCTGCATGTTGTAGTTCGGGTTGCCGGTGCTGTCCGTGTGGCCTACCACGTTGGCAACCACGTCCTGGTGCTGGCCCAGGGTCTGCGCCACCTGGTCGAGCACCGAGCGGAACGATGGCTTGATGCTCGCGCTGTCCGTATCGAACGTCACCTGGCTCGGGATATTCACCTTGAGCGAGCCGTCCGGCTGCTCGGTGATCTGGGTGCCTGTGCCCGCCGTGTCCTTGTTCAGCTTGCCGCGGATGGCATTCCAGTTGTAGCCGGTGGCCCCGCCCACGGCGCCGCCCACCGCCGCGCCCACGAGCGTGCCAGTGGTGTTGCCGCCGATCAGGTTGCCCAGGCCGGCACCCACGGCCGCGCCCACGCCAGTGCCGACCGCGGTATGGGTCTGCTGCTCCGTGGCGCAACCGGCCAGGGCCGCGGCAACGGCGAGCGAGACGGTGACAAGCTTGAATCTCATGCTTTCTCCTTCTGATGACATGCTGGGATATTTCACTAATGTTCGGTCAACTGCATACCGCATGGTAACTGCATCCGCCGGATTGACGTAGCGAGCGCCCACAAGTTTCATCATGCGTTTGAAAACAAGCAGGACGGCGGGGCCGGGCGCCTTGCCGGCGTTGGGCGGGAGGCCGGGCACTGGCGCACTACAATAGGGACATGGCAGCACCCGCACAAGGGCAAACGTGTCAGAGATGTAAATGTCTGTAATTCCACACTCGATGGAGGGGATCTCGCCCCGCGCTATCGCGCCCCTGGCTGCTCCTTCATACTTTGATACATTACGCGCCTGATCCCCACCGACCCATATATAAAGAAGCGGAGTCTGCCTTGAGCCTCACCATTGAACAGGTAACCGATGCCCTGCGCACCGTGATCGATCCCAACACGGGCCGCGACCTGGTATCCACGCGCTCCGCCCGCAACGTGCGGGTGGACGGCGGCGATGTCTCGGTGGAAGTGGAACTGGGCTATCCGGGCAAGAGCCAGTTCGAGCCGATCCGCAAGCTCGTGATTGGCGCGCTGCGCAGCCTGCCGGGCGTGACCAACGTCAGCGTGGCCGTGACCATGAAGATCGTCGCCCACGCGGTGCAGCGCGGCGTGAAGCTGCTGCCGGGCGTGAAGAACGTGATTGCGGTGGCCTCGGGCAAGGGCGGGGTGGGCAAGTCCACCACGGCCGTGAACCTGGCGCTGGCGCTGGCCGCCGAGGGTGCCCGCGTGGGCATGCTCGACGCCGATATCTACGGCCCGAGCCTGCCGATGATGCTGGGCATCGACGGCCGCCCCGAGTCGGCCGACGGCCAGACCATGGAGCCGCTGGAGGGCCACGGCCTGCAGGCCAACTCGATCGGCTTCCTGATCGAGCAGGACAATCCAATGGTATGGCGCGGCCCGATGGTCACGTCCGCCCTGGAACAACTGCTGCGCCAGACCAACTGGCACGACCTGGACTACCTGATCGTCGACATGCCGCCGGGCACCGGCGACATCCAGCTGACGCTGTCGCAGAAGGTGCCTGTGACCGGCGCCGTGATCGTGACCACGCCGCAGGACATCGCGCTGCTGGACGCCCGCAAGGGGCTCAAGATGTTCGAGAAGGTCGGCATTCCGATCCTCGGCATCGTCGAGAACATGGCGGTCTACTGCTGCCCGAACTGCGGCCATGTCGAACATATCTTCGGCGAAGGCGGCGGCGACAAGATGAGCAGCGAATATGGCGTGGACCTGCTCGGCAGCCTGCCGCTGAACCTGTCGATCCGTGAACAGGCCGATTCGGGCCGCCCCACCGTGGTGGCCGAGCCGGACAGCCCGATTGCCGGGATCTACCGCGAAGTGGCGCGCAAGGTTGCCATCAAAGTGGCTGATAAGGCACGCGACATGACGAACAAGTTCCCAAGCATCGTGGTGCAGAACACCTGAGGCCCGCCGCTGCCATGGACGAACCGCTTCCTGCCTCGCCGGTCTCCCCAGAGACCCCGCCCGCCGGCCGTCCGGCGGTGACCATGGCCGTGGTGATGCGCAAGGTGCCGCTGGCCAACCGCTGGCAGCCCTGGAAGTGGGAGTTGGACGCGGTGCTGCCGGACCTGGGCGAGTATGGCGCCGCGCCGCTGCGGCTCGATGCCGACAGCCACGGCGCGCGCTGGCTCTATCCGGGCCATCCCGTGACGCTGTATCGCGACGAGGGCGAGGGTTACTACCTCAACCTGACCTCGACCACGCCGTGCTGGTTCGTGCTGTGGCGCATGGCCGAGGAGGCGGATGCCGATGGCGAGACCCGCGCCGTGCCGGTGACGGTGACGCTCTCCTATAACGAGGCCGGGCGCTGGCTCGATGCTGGCGAGAGTGTGGAAAACGTGCCGCTGGAGCCCGCGCAGCGCGAGTGGCTCGAAGCGTTCACGCAGGAAAACTATCGCCCCGAGCCCAAGAAACGGCGCCGTCCGGAGTCCTTCAAGGCGCCGGAAGACCGCGCGCGGTACTGACCGGCCCCGGACCCCGCCATGAGCGACGCCGATTCCTCCTTCCTCTCGCGCTGGTCGCGCCGCAAGGCCGCCGTGCGCGAGGGCCAGCCGGTGCCGGCCGAGCCCGTGCTGGCGCCCGATGCCGCCCCGGTGGCGGTCACGGTCGCAAAAGTCCCCACTGCGCCGCCCGCCGACCCTCAGGAAGCCGCGCTGCTGCCCACCCTGGCCGATGTGGCGCTGCTGCAACCGGGCGACAACATCGCCCGCTTCGTGGCGCGTGGCGTGGACGAGACGGTCAAGCGCGCCGCGCTGAAGACCCTGTTCGCCGATCCGCACTTCAATGTGATGGACGGGCTGGACACCTATATCGACGACTACGGCAAGCCAGACCCGATTCCGCTCGATGTGCTGCGCCGGCTGACCCAGTCGGAGACGCTCGGGCTGTTCGACCCGATCGAGGAAGAAGAACGGGAAGGGGAAAAGGAGGAGGAGGGCGAGGTAGCGGCCGATCCCAAGGCGCTGGAGGCCCCGCCATCTCCGCCATCTCCGGAAGCCGAAGTCGCGCAAGCCCAGCCTCAGCCTGACGCTCCCGCCGACGACACCCCCATTCCACCCCTCCCTGCGGATAAACGCGCGTAGCTCTTCGCCGCGTGTGGGCCTAGAATGGGCCACCCCTACAAATCCGCCGGCCGGAAGACCCTCCGCAACGAAGAGGGCGCCAGGCCGGCAAGCAGTCTTGCCCCATGCCGACGCTGATCTGCAATTGCAACGACACCATGCCGCTTGACGGGGCGGCACTGTCCGATGCCTCTGGTTCCCTGAAGGTCCACCGCCTGCTGTGCCGGCGTGAAATCGGCGATTTCCGCCAGGCGCTCGATGGCGCGGAAGACGTCATCGTGGCCTGCACCCAGGAAAGTCCGCTGTTCACCGAGGTGGCCGGCGCCGCGCGCGAGGGCGGTGTGGTCACCGCGCCGGTGCGCTTCGTCAATATCCGCGAGACCGGCGGGTGGTCGCAGGGCGCGCGCCGCGACCCGGCCACCGCCAACGCCAAGATCGCCGCCCTGTTGGCCGCCGCGGCGCTCCCCGAGCCCGACCCGGTGGCGGTGGTGGACTACCGCTCGAACGGCGCCGTGCTGGTACTGGGCCCGGCCGCGCGGGCGCTGCCCTGGGCGGGCCGGCTCACCGAGGCCGGCCTCGAAGTCACCGTGCTGCTGACCGGCGCATCGATCAGCGATGTGACGCCGCCCGCCAGCCGCGCCTGGCCCGTCCACAGCGGCACGCTGGCCAGCCTGACCGGCTGGCTCGGCAACTTCACGGCCAGCTGGCAGACCGGCGCCGGCCAGAGCAACCCGATCGACCTCGACCTCTGCACGCGCTGCAACGCCTGCGTGGATGCCTGCCCGGAAGGGGCGATCGACTTCAGCTACCAGATCGACCTGGACCGCTGCCGCGACCATCGCGACTGCGTGAAGGCCTGCGGCGCGGCGGCGGCGATCGACTTCGACCGGCCCGCTGCCACCGCCGAGGCGCGCTTCGACCTCGTTTTCGACCTCAACGACGCCCCGGCCTTCGCCATGCACCAGCCCCCGCAGGGCTACCTGCATGCGGGCGCCGACGTGGCGCGCCAGCACGCCCACGCGCTGCAGCTGCAGCAGATGGTGGGCGAGTTCGAGAAGCCCAAGTTCTTCCGCTACAAGGAAAGCCTGTGCGCCCACGGCCGTAACCAGACCACGGGCTGCACCGCATGTATCGACATTTGCTCGACCCAGGCGATTGGCTCGCGCTGGCGCGATGGCAAGGGTTCCATCGAGGTCACGCCCAACCTCTGCATGGGCTGCGGCGCGTGCACCACGGTCTGCCCGACCGGCGCCATCAGCTACGGTTACCCCGGCCCGGAGACGCTCGGCGAGCGGCTGCGTACGCTGGTCACCACCTACAACGCCGCCGGCGGCCGCGATGCCGTGCTGCTGCTGCACGGCGAGGAGCATGGCACCCCGGCCATCCTGGCGCTGGGCCGCGCGGCCCGGGCCGGGCAGGCGCGCGGCGTGCCGCCCAACGTGATCCCCGTACCGCTGTTCCACCCGGCTGCCACCGGCATCGAACTGTGGCTGGCGGCGCTGAGTTGGGGCGCGGGCGGCGTGGCCGTGTTGCTGACGGGCGACGAGGCCCCGCAGTACCGCGCCGCGCTGGTCGAGCAGATGGGCGTGGCGCGCGCCATTGTCGAAGGTCTGGGCTATCGCGGATTGCGCCTGACGCTGGTGGAAGCGGGCGATGTGGCTGGGCTGGATGCCGGCCTGGCCGCGCTCGCCAGCCCGCCGGCGCGCGTGACGGCGCCGCCGCCGGCCAGCTTCCGCGCCGCGCTGGCCAAGCGCGAGACGCTCGACTTCGCCATCGACCACTTTGCCCGCCATGCTCCGGTGCCTGCCGAAGTGGTGCCGCTGCCCGCCGGCGCGCCGCTGGGCGCCATTACCGTGGATACGGGCCGCTGCACGCTGTGCATGGCCTGCGTGGGGGCGTGCCCGTCCAACGCGCTGCGCGACAACGCCGAGCGCCCGCTGCTGGCCTTTATCGAACGCAACTGCGTGCAGTGCGGGCTGTGCGAGACCACCTGCCCGGAGGACGCCATCGCGCTGGTGCCGCGTCTGCTGACAGGCGAGCGCGCCCGCCGCACGGTGACGCTGAACGAGACCCAGCCGTTCCACTGCATCCGCTGCGCCAAGCCGTTCGGCACCGCCCAGATGGTGCAGTCGATGCTGGTGCGGCTGGCCGGCCATCCGGCCTTTGCGGGCGCCAACGCGGACCGGCTGAAGATGTGTGCCGACTGCCGCGTGGTGGACATGATCGAAAAAGACACCGGCGCGACGCGCGGGGCCACGCTCCAGTAGCGCCAATCGCCCCAGCAGGGTGCGGCCGACCATACCTATCAAGACATGACCGATTTCCAGCCGATTCAGCTGATCCCGCCCGCGCCGGCCCCCGACGAGCCCGCCGCCGAGGAGATGGCCCGTGCAGACCTCTACGGCCTGCTGGCCACGCTGTTCTTCCAGGCGCCCGATGCCGCGCTGCTCCACCATATCGCCGCCAACCGCGCCAGCGACGAGGACGCCCGTACGGTGCTGGGCCAGGCCTGGAACGCATTGTGCGACGCAGCATCGACGACCACCGCCGAGGAGGCCGCCGACGAGTACGCGCGCCTGTTCATCGGCGTGGGCAAGCAGGAGGTCTTCCTGTACGGCTCCTACTACCTGGCCGGCTTCCTGAACGAGCGCCCGCTGGTGGCGCTGCGCGACGACCTGGCCCGCTACGGGCTGACCCGGCACGAGGGCATCAGCGAGACCGAGGACCACATCGCCACGCTGTGTGAGGTCATGCGCTTCCTGGTGGCGGGGGACGATGTGGCGATCTGCAACCCCGGCGAGCAGCAGCGCTTCTTTGCCCGCCATATGCAGCCGTGGATGGAGCGACTCTGCGACGCGCTGGCCGCGCACCCGCAGGCGCAGTTCTACCGCAGTGCGGCAGAGCTGCTGCGCGCGTTCACCGGCGTGGAGGCGGTGGCGCTGGAGATGCACTGAGGCAGGGCGATTTTGTGAAAGCCGTGTGAAAGGCCAACGCGAGCATCGGGTTTATCCTCGGTTTGAGGATTTTCCGATTGACAGTGTGGTCTTTCAGTTAGCTTCAATCTAGAATATGCAAGACAAGGCATAAATAGATCATCCATCGGTACCGCAGAACCGACAGGAGCCCCCATGAAAGACAAGCAATCCCGGGTCGCACGCCGCACCTTCCTGGCAGGGGCGGGCGTGGTTGCCGCTGCCGGTGCGGCCGCCGTGGCCACACGTGGGCAGTCGGCGCTGGCCGATGCCATCGCGCCGCCCACCGCCGCCGATGCGGCCGATCCCGCGCCCGACAGCCAGGGCTACCGGGTCTCCGCCCATATCCGCAAGTACTACCGCACCACGCTGATCTAGACGCACGCTCACGGCGTGCCAGGTGGCGCGCCCTGTCTGTCGTCCCCCTCTTTCGCCGAGGCAAGACATGATCCTGACCCGCAAGCGCGCGGACCAAGGCCAGACCGACCGGGTTGCAAACCGGCTCGCCGACCCGACTGCTCCGCAGGCCCATTCCGCCAGCAATGCCAATGCCAACGGGCGCCTGGCGTCCCGCCTGGCCGCCGGGCTGGCCGGAGCGATGCCGACGATGGATCGGCGCAGCTTCCTCAAGCGGTCGGGCATCGGCGTGGGCGCCGGGCTGGCTGCCACGCAACTGACCCTGATCCGCAAGGCCGATGCCGATGACGGCAAGGCCGGCGCCGGGGCTGGCAAGGGCGAGATCGTGGTGCGGCGCACCGTGTGCGGCCACTGCTCGGTGGGCTGCGCGGTGGATGCCGTGGTGCAGAACGGCGTCTGGGTGCGCCAGGAACCGGTCTTCGACTCGCCGATCAACATGGGCGCGCACTGCGCCAAGGGCGCCGCGCTGCGCGAGCACGGCCACGGCGAGTACCGGCTCAAGTACCCGATGAAGCTGGTCAACGGCAAGTACCAGAAGATCAGCTGGGACCAGGCGCTGGACGAGATCACGGCGAAGATGAAGGCCATCCGCCAGGAGACCGGCCCCGATTCGATGTTCTTCGTCGGCTCCTCCAAGCACAGCAACGAGCAGGCGTACCTGCTGCGCAAGTGGGTGTCGTTCTTCGGCACCAACAATACCGACCACCAGGCGCGCATCTGCCATTCCACCACCGTGGCGGGCGTGGCGAACACCTGGGGCTACGGGGCGATGACCAACTCGTACAACGATATGCAGAACGCGAAAGCGGCGCTGTATATCGGCTCCAACGCGGCGGAGGCGCACCCGGTGTCGATGCTGCACCTGCTGCACGCCAAGGAGAACGGCTGCAAGGTGATCGTGGTGGACCCGCGCTACACCCGCACGGCGGCCAAGGCGCAGCACTACGTGCGCATCCGCTCGGGCACCGACATCGCCTTCCTGTTCGGCGTGCTGTACCACATCTTCCAGAATGGCTGGGAAGATCCCAAGTACCTGAACGACCGTGTCTACGGCATGGACAAGGTCAAGGCCGAGGTGCTGGCCAAGTGGACCCCGGACAAGGTGGAGGAAGTCTGCGGCGTGCCCGAGGCCCAGGTGAAGCTGGTGGCCGAGACCATGGCGAAGAACCGCCCGTCCACGCTGGTCTGGTGCATGGGCCAGACCCAGCACACCATCGGCAACGCCATCGTGCGCGCTTCCTGCATCGTGCAGCTGGCGCTGGGCAATATCGGCGTGTCGGGCGGCGGCGCCAACATCTTCCGTGGCCACGACAACGTGCAGGGTGCCACCGACGTGGGCCCGAACCCCGACTCCCTGCCGGGCTACTACGGCCTGGCCACCGGCGCGTGGAAGCACTACGCGGCGGTGTGGGGCGTGGACTACGAATGGATCAAGAAGCAGTTCGTCTCGCAGACGATGATGGAGAAGTCCGGCACCACGGTGTCCCGCTGGATCGACATCGTGACCGAGAAGAGCGACCTGATCGACCAGGACAACAACGTACGCGGCGTGTTCTTCTGGGGCCACGCCCCGAACTCGCAGACGCGCGGCCTGGAGATGAAGCGCGCGCTGGACAAGCTCGACCTGCTGGTGGTGGTGGACCCATACCCCTCCGCCACGGCCGCCATGGCCAACATGACGCCGGCCGAGGGCGACAAGATCAACCCGAACCGCGCCGTCTACCTGCTGCCGGCGGCCACCCAGTTCGAGACCTCGGGCTCGTGCACGGCCTCCAACCGCTCGCTGCAATGGCGCGAGAAGGTCATCGAGCCGCTGTTCGAGTCGATGCCCGACCACACCATCATGCAGGCCTTCGCCGATAAGCTCGGCTTTGGCAAGGAGCTGTCGAAGCACTACAAGATGATCGAGGTCAAGCGCGCCGGCCGCACCTGGCAGGAGCCCGAGACGGAATCGATCTTGCGCGAGATCAACGCCAGCAACTGGACCATCGGCTATACGGGCCAGTCGCCGGAGCGGCTCAAGTCCCATATGCGCAACATGCAGATGTTCGATGTGCGCACGCTGCGCTGCAAGAGCGGCAAGGACCCGGTCACCGGCTACGACCTCACCGGCGATTACTTCGGCCTGCCGTGGCCGTGCTACGGCACGCCCGAACTCAAGCACCCGGGATCGCCGAATCTGTATGACACCTCGAAGCACGTCATGGACGGCGGCGGCAACTTCCGCGCCAACTTCGGCGTGGAGCGCGATGGGGTGAGCCTGCTGGCCGAGGATGGCTCCTTCTCGGCCGGGGCGGAGATCACCACCGGCTACCCCGAGTTCGACCACGTGCTGCTCAAGAAACTGGGCTGGTGGGATGACCTGACCGACGCCGAGAAAAAGGCCGCCGAGGGCAAGAACTGGAAGACCGACCTTTCGGGCGGGATCCAGCGCGTGGTCATGAAGAACCACGGTTGCCATCCGTTCGGCAACGCCAAGGCGCGCGCCGTGGTCTGGAACTTCCCTGACCCGATCCCGCAGCACCGCGAGCCGCTGTACTCCACGCGGCCGGACATGGTCGCCAAGTACCCGACCCACGACGACAAGATGGCGTTCTGGCGCCTGCCCACGCTGTACAAGTCGGTGCAGCAGCGCAACATCGAGAACAAGATCTACGAGAAGTTCCCGATCATCCTGACCTCGGGCCGGCTGGTGGAGTACGAGGGCGGCGGCGAGGAAACCCGCTCCAACCCGTGGCTGGCCGAGCTGCAGCAGGAGAACTTTGTCGAGATCAACCCGCAGGCGGCGTCCGCGCGGGGTATCCGCAACGGCGACTACTGCTGGGTGCGCACGCCTACCGGCGCCCGCCTCAAGGTGCGCGCGCTGGTGACGGAACGCGTGGGCGTGGACACGGCGTTCATCCCGTTCCACTTCTCGGGCTGGTGGGAAGGACGCGATCTCAAGGAGTTCTATCCCGACGGCGCGTACCCGATCGTCCGGGGGGAGGCGGTGAACACGGCCACCACCTACGGCTACGACTCGGTGACGATGATGCAGGAAACCAAGACCACCGTTTGCCAGATCGAGCGGTTTGCCTGAGCCTGAGAGACGGAGAGACACATGGCACGCATGAAATTCATCTGTGACGCCGAGCGCTGCATCGAATGCAACAGCTGCGTCACCGCCTGCAAGAACGAGCACGAGGTGCCCTGGGGCGTCAACCGACGCCGCGTGGTGACGATCAACGATGGCGTGGTCAACGCCGAGAAGTCCATCTCGGTGGCCTGCATGCACTGCTCGGACGCGCCCTGCATGGCCGTCTGCCCGGTGGACTGCTTCTACCGCACCGACGACGGCGTGGTGCTGCACGACAAGGACGTCTGCATCGGCTGCGGCTACTGCTCCTACGCCTGCCCCTTTGGCGCCCCGCAGTTCCCCAGCGAGGGCACCTTCGGCGTGCGCGGCAAGATGGACAAGTGCACGTTCTGCGCCGGCGGCCCGGAGAAGAACGGCAGCGAGGAAGAATTCGAGAAGTACGGCCGCAACCGGCTGGCCGAGGGCAAGCTGCCGCTCTGCGCGGAAATGTGCTCGACCAAGGCCCTGCTGGGCGGCGATGGCGACGTGATTGCCGACATCCTGCGCAACCGCGTGATCAAGCGCGGCACGGGCGGCGATGTGTTCGGCTGGGGCACGGCCTACGGCAAGCCGCAGGCGCCGGCCAATCCCGCCAATCCCGGATCGCCGGCGGCCCCCGGCACCCCGCAGGGCGCCGCGCCCGGCACCCCGGCCGGCGGAGGGCAGCCGTCATGACCCGCGCCGCGCTCATCGTATCGATGCTGGCCGCCGCCGCGCTGCTGGCCGCGTGCAGCGAGAAGCCGCAGACCGTCTCGTCCACGCACAAGAAGTCGGATTCCGTCGCCTGGCAGGGCGCCCCCGGCGACCCGTTCGTGGCCAAGGGCTGGACGGCGGGCGACAAGGACAGCTGGCAGCGTCAGATCCATCAGCGCAACCAGTACCAGAACGAGTACAACCGCACCCAATGAGCGGGGGAGGCGCCATGACCCTCATCCAGACCCTCAACACCCTGCTGGCCGGGGTGGTCCTTGCCGCCGGTGTCGCGGGCGCGGCGCTGGCCCAGACGCCGGCCTCGCCGCCTTCTGCGCCAACCTCGGCGCAACCCTCGGCGCAGGCCGAGGCGGACGCCAACAATCCCGCCACGCACCCGGTGCAGCCGTTCGCGGGCGTGGCCAGCGAGAACATCTTCAACATCCCCCGGCGCGACGTGGCCGCCGAGGCCCGCTCGCAGCAGGAGCGCTCGGTGACCCAGCCGGGCAACAACGCGCCGGTCTGGCGCGAAGTCAACTCCGACCAGCACCACTACAGCAGCCTGCCCGACAAGGAAGCCGGCGTCCTGATCCAGCGCACCGGCCAGCAATGGCGGCTGTTCCGCAATGGCGTGCTGACGGTCTGGGGCGGCTGGATCCTGATCCTGGCGCCGGCGGCCATCCTGGCCTTCTTCGCCTGGCGCCGCACCATTCCGCTGAAGTCCCCGCGCACGGGCCGGATGATCGAGCGCTTTACGCCCACCGAGCGCTTCGTGCACTGGGCCGTGGCCATCTCCTTCGTGATCCTGGCGATCTCGGGCATCGTGATCCTGTTCGGCAAGCACTTCCTGCTGCCGATCATGGGCCACACGCTGTTCGGCTGGCTCACCTACATTCTCAAGAACCTGCACAACCTGACCGGGCCGGTGTTCACGCTGTCGATCATCGCCACCTTCGTGGTGTTCGTGCGTGACAACGTGCCGAACCGCGGGGATGTGGTCTGGGTGCGCAAGCTCGGCGGGCTCGTCTCGGGCGCCCACGTGCCCAGCGCGCGCTTCAACGCCGGCGAGAAGATGTGGTTCTGGGGCGGGATGGTGCTGCTCGGGCTGGTCCTCTCGGCCTCCGGCTGGGTGCTCGACATGATCGTCCCGGGCCTGGACTACTACCGCGCCACGATGCAGATCGCCCACGTGATCCATGGGGTCTCGGCCGTGGTGATGATCGTGCTGGCGTGCGGCCATATCTATATGGGCACCATCGGCATGGAGGGCGCCTACCGTGCCATGCGCGATGGCTACGTGGACGAGGCCTGGGCCCGGGAGCACCATCAGATCTGGTACGACGACATCCAGTCCGGCAAGATTCCCGCCCAGCGCTCCACGCCCCGGGACGACACGCCGCGCGCGCGGCCGCGTCCCGGCGAAGTGTGACGGATTTCCGCAGCGCACCATGCACCCGGCCGAGGCGGCGTTACAATCGCCACGGCAGTCATCTCTAGAGGAGGGTTTGGCATGAAACGTGTACTTTGCGGTTTGGCAGTGGGCACCGCCGTGGCAATGATGGCGGGTTGTGGAACCTCGGGCACCAGCAGCGAAGCGGCCAGCGCCAGCGCGGCCCCGGCTGCCGCGCCGGCAGCGGCACGGGTGACGGTGGGCGCCAAGGCGGCGGCACCGTTGCAGTCCAAGAGCGGCACCAATACCGCGGGCCGTGTCACGTTCGACCAGCAGGCGGCCGGCGTGATGGTGGTGGTGGCGGTCACGGGCCTGCCTCCGGGCACCTCGCATGGTTTCCATGTCCACGAGAAGGGCGATTGCTCGGCCCCTGACGCGATGAGCGCCGGCGGCCATTTCAACCCGTCCGGCAAACCGCACGGCCAGATGACCATGCCTGAGCACCATGCCGGCGACATGAACAACCTGACCGCCGACGCCAGCGGCAACGCGCGCGTGCAGTTCCTGATGCCGGACGTCACTGTCGGCGCGGGCCCGAACAGCGTGATCGGCAAGGCCGTGGTGGTCCACAAGGACCCGGACGACTATCGCACCCAGCCGACCGGCAATTCCGGTGGCCGGATCGCGTGTGGCGTGATCGCCGCCTCCTGATCGTTCACCGTATCTCGCTATAGCCAGTCGTTCCGCGGTACGAAACGCCCCCTGAAACCGGCCCGATGGCGGCAACCCGCCACGGGCCGGCACCTATCCCGCCCCCGCCCCCCAGCCCCATGTCCCTGCGCCCCGAGTTGACCCATGCCGCCGTGCCGCTGATCGAGGAGGTGGAGGTCGTTGACGAACAAGGCCGCGTGCGGCCGGCCTGGCTGCCGGGCGAGCGGCCGCTGACGGTCTACCTCGACAAACGCGAACTGGTGACCCTGATGACGCTGGGCGGTTCGCCCGAGCACCTGGTGCTGGGCTACCTGCGCAACCAGCGGCTGGTGGAATCCATCGAGGATATCGCCGCGATCCAGGTGGACTGGGAGACCGAATCGGCCGCCGTGACCACCCGCACCGGCGTGGACCGCATCGAGGAACGCACCGCGCGCCGCGTGGTGACCACGGGATGCGGGCAGGGCACGGTGTTCGGCTCGCTGCTGGACGAGGTGGACAACATCCGCCTGCCCGGCGACGCCACGCTCACCCAGGAAACCCTCTACGCGATCATCGACACCATCCGCCTGCAGCAGTCGGTCTACAAGCAGGCCGGGTCGGTGCACGGCTGCGCGCTGTTCCGGGGGAGCGAGCTGCTGATGTTCGTGGAGGACGTAGGCCGGCACAACGCGGTGGATGCCATCGCCGGCAGGATGTGGCTGGAAGGCATGACGGGCGAGGACAAGGTCTTCTACACCACGGGCCGGCTGACCTCCGAGATGGTGATCAAGGGTGCGCAGATGGGCATTCCATTCCTGCTGTCCCGCTCCGGGGTCACCCAGATGGGCTACCAGATGGCCCAGCGGGTCAACCTGAGCCTGTTCGCGCGCTGCACCGGCAAGCATTTCCTGTTGTATACCGGGCGGGAGCGCTTCCGCCACAGCCAGCCCGAGGCGGCCGCGCCGGCCTGAAGGCGCGCCGGGGGGCCGCCGGAGGCGGTTGGCAGCCGGATTGGTTGTACAATGCGGCCCATTCCAGCGGCACCGGCCCGGCCGGGCGCTGCCCATTGTCCATTCCGCCAGCCTATATGAGCATCAAATCCGACAAGTGGATCCGCCGCATGGCGGAACAGCACGCCATGATCGAGCCGTTCGCGCCCGGCCAGGTGCGGGAGCAGGACGGCCGCAAGATCGTCTCCTACGGCACGTCGAGCTACGGCTACGATATTCGCTGCGCGGACGAGTTCAAGATCTTCACCAATATCAACAGCACCATCGTCGATCCGAAGAACTTCGACGAGAAGTCCTTCGTGGACTTCAAGGGCGATGTCTGCATCATCCCGCCGAACTCGTTCGCGCTGGCCCGCACGATGGAGTACTTCCGCATTCCGCGCAGCGTGCTGACCATCTGCCTGGGCAAGAGCACGTACGCGCGCTGCGGCATTATCGTCAACGTGACCCCGTTTGAGCCGGAGTGGGAAGGCTACGTGACGCTGGAGTTCTCGAACACCACCCCGCTACCCGCCAAGATCTACGCCGGCGAGGGCTGCGCCCAGGTGCTGTTCTTCGAGAGCGACGAAATCTGCGAGACCTCGTACGCTGACCGCGGCGGCAAGTACCAGGGCCAGCACGGTGTCACATTGCCCAAGACCTGACCGCATTACAATGCCGGCGTCCGGACCGACGGCCGCCACTATTTGACGAAAGAGCCACATGACGCCGCCTGGAAGAACCTTCCGGCGGCCATGTGGCTCAAGTCTTTCCAAAGCCTTCTCATCAAGGATTGCCCGATGAAATTCCGCTTCCCCGTCATCATCATCGATGAAGACTTCCGCTCCGAGAACATTTCCGGCTCGGGCATCCGCGCGCTGGCAGAGGCCATCGAGCGCGAAGGCATGGAAGTGATGGGCTTGACCAGCTACGGCGACCTGACGTCGTTCGCCCAGCAGTCCAGCCGGGCATCGTCGTTCATCGTCTCGATCGACGACGACGAGTTCGTGCGCGCCGACGACCAGCCCGAAGCCGCCGCCATCGAGAAACTTCGCGCGTTCGTGAACGAAGTGCGCCGCCGTAATTCGGACCTGCCGATCTTCCTGTACGGCGAGACGCGCACCTCGCGCCATATCCCCAACGATATCCTGCGCGAGCTGCACGGCTTCATCCACATGTTCGAGGACACGCCCGAGTTCGTGGCGCGTCACATCATCCGCGAAGCCCGCGTCTACCTGGACACCCTGGCGCCGCCGTTCTTCAAGGCCCTGATCGCCTACGCGCAGGACAGCTCGTACTCGTGGCACTGCCCGGGACACTCGGGCGGCGTGGCGTTCCTGAAGAGCCCGGTGGGGCAGGTGTTCCACCAGTTCTTCGGCGAGAACATGCTGCGCGCCGACGTCTGCAACGCCGTGGACGAACTGGGCCAGCTGCTGGACCACACCGGCCCGGTGGCGGCGTCCGAGCGCAATGCCGCGCGGATCTTCAACTCGGACCACATGTACTTCGTGACCAACGGCACGTCGACCTCGAACAAGATGGTCTGGCACGCCAACGTGGCCCCGGGGGACATCGTGGTGGTGGACCGCAACTGCCACAAGTCGATCCTGCACGCGATCATGATGACTGGCGCGATTCCGGTGTTCCTGATGCCGACGCGCAACCACTACGGCATCATCGGCCCGATTCCGAAGAGCGAGTTCGACCCGGAGACGATCCGCCGCAAGATCGCCAACCACCCGTTCGCCAGCAAGGCCAAGAACCAGAAGCCGCGTATCCTGACGATCACCCAGGGCACCTACGACGGCGTGCTGTACAACGCCGAGCAGATCAAGGAGATGCTGGCGAGCGAGATCGACACGCTGCATTTCGACGAAGCCTGGCTGCCGCACGCCGCCTTCCACGACTTCTACCGCAACATGCACGCGATTGGCCGCGACCGCCCGCGCAGCAAGGACGCGCTGGTGTTCGCCACACAGTCCACCCACAAGCTGCTGGCAGGGCTGTCGCAGGCGTCCCAGATTCTGGTGCAGGACTCCGAGACCCGCAAGCTGGACCGCTACCGGTTCAACGAGGCCTACCTGATGCATACCTCGACGAGCCCGCAGTACTCGATCATCGCCTCGTGCGATGTGGCGGCGGCGATGATGGAAGCCCCCGGCGGCACCGCGCTGGTCGAGGAAAGCATCCAGGAGGCGATGGACTTCCGCCGTGCCATGCGCAAGGTGGAGGGCGACTACGAGGCCGGCAACAACGGCGACTGGTGGTTCAAGGTCTGGGGCCCGGACGCGCTGATCGAAGACGGCATCGGTGACCGCGAGGCCTGGATCCTGCAGGCCAACGAGCGCTGGCACGGCTTTGGCGACCTGGCCGACGGCTTCAACCTGCTCGACCCGATCAAGGCCACCCTGATCACCCCGGGGCTGGACGTGGACGGCGAGTTCAGCGAGCGCGGCATCCCGGCGGCCATCGTCACCAAGTACCTGGCCGAGCACGGCATCATCATCGAGAAGACGGGCCTGTACTCGTTCTTCATCATGTTCACCATCGGCATCACCAAGGGCCGCTGGAACTCGCTGGTCACTGAATTGCAACAATTCAAGGACGATTACGACCAGAACCAGCCGCTCTGGCGCGTGCTGCCGGAGTTCGTCGGCAAGTACCCGCAGTACGAGCGCATGGGCCTGCGTGATCTCTGCGACGCGATCCACAGCGTCTACAAGGCCAACGACGTGGCGCGTGTGACGACGGAGATGTACCTGTCGGACATGGAGCCGGCCATGAAGCCGTCCGACGCCTGGGCGATGATGGCCCACCGCGAGATCGAGCGCGTGCCTGTGGACGAACTGGAAGGCCGCGTCACCGCCATCCTGCTGACGCCGTACCCGCCGGGCATTCCGCTGCTGATTCCGGGCGAGCGCTTCAACCGGACCATCGTCCAGTACCTGAAGTTCGCGCGCGAGTTCAACAAGCTGTTCCCGGGCTTCGAGACAGACATCCACGGTCTGGTGGAAGACGACGTGGATGGCCAGAAGGCTTATTTTGTGGATTGCGTGAAGCAGTAAGCCGGGCCTCACTCGAACCAAGAAAGACGCCTCGCGATTGCGAGGCGTTTTTTTGTTGGCGTCCGTATCACTTCACTTTTTGTGGGTTCATTGCGGCGCAGGGCAACTTTTGATGGCGGCTTGAAACGCCTTGTCGTAGTCCACGTAGGTTTCGGGGTCGTAGGGTTCGATAGACAAGGTAAAGCCCTGAGTCTTGCCGTAATAGCTGAGAGATTGGCGAACTCTCACGCCCCATGACCGGCCAGCATGTTCGGCTATCAGGTCGAATATGTGAGCACTCAAGTCGCTGTGATCATCAAGTCCAGAGTAGAGATAGCGCAGATTCTTATACCAATGGGGAACGCTTGTAATGGCCGCTAGCGCCTCCTTGGCGGGTTGTTCATCCGCTTTCTTTAAGTATCCGCCCCAAATGTTGAATTCCTGGGTGTGCTCAAAATCGGAGAATGGAACTGGCAAAGGTTCGCGGCTGACCAGTCGGGAGTATTCGCAATCAAATACCCAGCGACCAGTCTTCACATAATCGTCAGCATAGACCACGACACCGTTACCAAAATCCGTCTTGTATACGCTCATTACCATTTTTAATCCGTTGTATCCAATAGCCACTAAAATGGCTGCTGCAATCCAGAAGATCTTACTTCGGAAGAAACTCAAATTGACCTCCTGGTACGCCAAAGGGTGTTTCGCCAGAGACTACGGGGTAAGTTGCGCCAATGATCTGATAGGTAAACTTCTGTTTCTCGTTGGATTCTTTCCGCTCCACGTCTAGTGCAACCCACTTCCTGCACCATTCTTCCGCAGGCAAGGCGTTATCGCTGCTCTTGCACAACCTGCCTAACTGGCGCTCTTCGAACGTCCCCCAGGTGTTCTTGTAATCCGACCTGCGAATATAGGCGCGCACCTTCACTCGCAAATGGTTAGCCAGCAATTGCGCCAGGCTTTCATTGGTTTGCGGAAAGAATTGGACACCTTCCTCGATCGGGTAATCCGGGCGATTGCCCATACCGGTCCGGCAGGCATAGCTGTCGACCCGTGCCGAGCTGGAGAACGCCGACTGGGAAATCTTCTGGCAGTTCAGCACATCGAGAGACATTCGCGCATCGTCGCCGAGCTGATAACCGAAAGCGATGCGTTGAGGCACGCCATGACTGAACAAGGACAGGCGCTCGATCGGCGACTGCTTCCGGTCCTTGCCATGGTTCAGATATTGAATCAGCGCATCGGCGCTCGTTACGCGAACAAGAGCCGCCCCATAGGCATCGGCCGACTTCGCCGCAGCTTCTAGCATGGCTTCGCTATACGCCGGCGTGAACAACACCAGCGTCCTTGTCGATGCGGCCTTGTGGCGCCTGAATTCGGCCAGCTCGCGCACGGCCTGACCGATAAACATCATCTTGTTACCTGAACCCCGGTCGTGCTGGCTCCCGGCGACCGCGATCCATTCGGGCGTCGATGAAGCGGCGATATTCCCGGGGCGCATCAACAATGCCCCCGCCATTGCGGCACGCTGCTCCAGATGCGGATCGGCCAATAGCGCGGCCATCAGCGATCGATTCACCAACCCACCCGGGTGCACGGCGCCCATCTTGGCAAAGTCGACGACGACATGGCTAGCCGTACCGCCCCAAAGGAAGCCTCCGGCCGTATCGAAGCTGCCTGAGGTGATGGTCCCGCCGTGAGTGGTCGGGCTGCCCGAATAGGCCAACGGCAAATTGCCGACGGTGATGGACGGAAAGCCTGCAGTCAGGACTGCACCGCAGGCGCAGGCGTCGCCAACGCGCGCGGCGCCAAAATGATTGACGTTGGAATCGGCGGAAGCGGATGTTATGGCTGAAGTGCCATGAATTGGGCAGAGATGCATATCGCCCAGTCGAGCGACAGGGAGCATGCATGTTTCCTCGTTGGCAGTTCGACGGAGAGCATCGACACTACCGAATCCACGCATGCCAACTATTGCTTTTGCTCAACTTGCTCCGCACCAAAAACAAAACCCCACACTCCGGAAAGTGTGGGGTTCGTCAGTGCGCCGCGACCTCGTGAAGGCGAGGCACACGCGTCAGCTGCGCACCGCTACTTTTTCTTCTCGAACTCGAACTCGAACTGCGGCGCGGCCGGTTCGCTGTCCTGCGACGGTGCTGGCAACTCCAACTGCCCACTGCCCGAGGCACCCGGCGCTGGTGCCCCCGGGGCCGGGGAGGCCGGTGCCGATGGCGCCGCAGGCTGGCGGGATTCCAGGTCGATACTCAGGTCACGCGTGATGCTGCGGTCCTGCTGGACCACCTTGCCGGTGCTGACCAGCCCCGGGAACACGATGATCAGCGCCACCATGACCAGCTGGATCACGACGAATGGCACCGCGCCCCAGTAGATGTCCGTGGTCTTGACCTCGCGCGGCGCCACCGAGCGCAGGTAGAACAGCGAGAAGCCGAACGGCGGGTGCATGAACGAGGTCTGCATGTTCACTGCCAGCAGCACGCCGAACCAGATCAGGTCGATGCCGAGCTTGTCCGCCACCGGGCCCACCAGCGGCACCAGGATGAACGCCAGCTCGAAGAAGTCCAGGAAGAACGCCAGCAGGAAGAACAGCACGTTCACCGCGATCAGGAAGCCGGTCTGGCCGCCCGGCAGCGCCGTCAGCAGGTGTTCCACCCAGAGGTGGCCGTCCACGCCATAGAACGTCAGCGAGAACACCCGGGCACCGATCAGGATGAAGATCACGAAGGCCGACAGCTTCAGCGTGGACTCCATCGCCTGCTTGGTCAGGCTCAGGTTCAGGCGTCCCTTGATCATCGCCAGCACCAGCGCGCCGAGTGCGCCCATGCCGCCGCCCTCGGTGGGGGTGGCAATGCCGAGGAAGATTGTGCCGAGCACCAGGAAGATCAGCGCGAGTGGCGGAATCAGCACAAACGTGACCTTTTCCGCCATGTTCGACAGCAGCTTCAGGTTCAGCGTCCTGTTGATTACCGCCACGACGAAGGCGAACAGGATGGCCGCGCCCACCGAAATCACCAGGCGTTCATCCAGCGGCGCCTCGGGCTTGTAGAGCTTGTCGACCGCCACGCCCACGGCGATGGACAGCACGGTCAGCACCAGCACCGAGCGCGAGCCGGTGGCCCCGCTGGACTCGCGGAAGGTGCGCGCCTCGATCGGCAGCGCCGGCGCGGCGGCCGGGCGGATCAGCGTCACCATCAGCACGTAAAGCATGTACAGGCCGGTCAGCACCAGGCCGGGCACGAACGCGCCCTTGTACATGTCGCCCACCGAGCGGCCGAGCTGGTCGGCCAGCACGATCAGCACCAGCGACGGCGGGATGATCTGCGCCAGCGTGCCGGACGCCGCGATCACGCCCGAGGCCAGCCGCTTGTCGTACTTGTACTTCAGCATCAGCGGCAGCGAGATCAGCCCCATCGAGATCACCGACGCCGCCACCACGCCCGTGGTGGCCGCCAGCAGCGCCCCGACGAAGATCACCGCGTAGGCCAGCCCGCCCCGGATCGGCCCGAACAGCTGGCCGATGGTATCGAGCAGGTCTTCGGCCATGCCTGACCGCTCCAGAATCAGCCCCATGAAGGTGAAGAACGGGATGGCGAGCAGGGTGTCATTCTCGATGATCCCGAACAGCCGGCTCGGCAGCGCCTGGAGCAGCGAGGGCGGCAGCATGCCCAGCTCGATGCCGACGAACGCGAACAGCAGCCCGTTGGCGGCCAGTGCGAAGGCAATCGGGAACCCGGACAGCAGGAATACGACCAGGCTGGCGAACATGATCGGCGCGATGTTCGCGGCAAGGAAATGCGTCATCGTGGCGACCTCTTATTGTTTTTCCGACCGGCCGGTCGATGCGGCCTGCGCGATGGCGGCGATTTCCTCGGCCGGATCGGTCGCATGCTTGCGGAACGCCGAGAACGGCAGCAGGCCCTTCAGGTAGGCGATGCGCTTGATCAGCTCGGAAATCCCTTGCAGGATCATCAGGAAGAAGCCCGCCACGATCAGGAACTTGGCGGGCCAGCGGATCAGGCCGCCGGCGTTACCTGACATCTCGTGCCCGGCATACGACAGCCAGAAGTACGGAATCGCCAGCCAGAGGATGATGCAGCAGATAGGCAGCAGGAAGAACAGCACGCCGAAGATGTCGATCCAGACCTGCTTGCGCTCGGACAGGTGGCCTGCCACCACGTCGATGCGCACGTGCTCGTCGCGACGCAGGGTGTAGGGCGCCCCGAGCAGGAAGACCCCCGCGAACAGGTACCACTGCATTTCGAGCCAGGCGTTGGAACTGACACTGAAGCTGTAGCGAATGATGGCGTTCCCGGCGCAGATCAGCACTGCGACCAGGATCAGCCATTTCGCCCACTGCCCGATGAAATCGTTCACGGCATCGATAAGCCGCGAGATTTTCATGAGGAAAGACATGTGATCGTCCTAATGGGTACTAAGGGGGCTACTAACGGGGATACGGGGGTGGCGCGTTAGTCTACGTCCTTCGATGCACGGCTTCGCTAGGGTGAATCCCCAGTTCGTCACATTTTTGCCGCGATTTGAGGCAGGGCGCATTGCGCGAATCCCCAAAATGGTGTGCGCGGGGCCTGCGGGAGGGAGAAAGCGGGGGAGGGCGAGGGTTGGGGCGGCAGGACAGCCGCCCCGGTGCTACGAACTTCGTCAGGTCCGGGGCGGACCGATCAGCTTTGCAGCGCAGCGCGGGCGGCCTTGATGGCAGCGCGCACCTGGGCCGGCGCCGTGCCGCCGATGTGATCGCGGGCGGCCACGGAGCCTTCCAGCGTCAGCACGGCGTGTACGTCGTCGCCGATCAGGCTGGACTTGTCGCCCAGGCCCGAGACCTCGCGCAGCTCGGCCACGGTGAGGTCGGCCAGGTCGCAGCGGCGGTCGTCGCAGGCGCGCACGGCGTGGGCCACGGCCTCGTGGGCGTCACGGAACGGCAGGCCGCGCTTGACCAGGTAGTCGGCCAGGTCGGTGGCCGTGGCGTAGCCCTGCAGCGCGGCGGCGCGCATGGCCTCCGGCTTCACGGTGATGCCCGGCACCATGTCGGCAAAGATGCGCAGCGTGTCCACCACGGTGTCCACCGTGTCGAACAGCGGTTCCTTGTCTTCCTGGTTGTCCTTGTTGTACGCCAGCGGCTGGCCCTTCATCAGCGTCAGCAGGCCGATCAGGTGGCCGTTCACGCGGCCGGTCTTGCCACGGGCGAGTTCGGGCACGTCCGGGTTCTTCTTCTGCGGCATGATCGAGCTGCCCGTGCAGAAGCGGTCGGCAATGTCGATGAAGCCGACGCGCGGGCTCATCCACAGCACCAGTTCTTCGGAAAAACGCGAGACGTGCGTCATCACCAGCGCGGCGGCGGCGCAGAATTCGATGGCGAAGTCGCGATCGGACACGGCATCGAGCGAATTGCGGCAAACGCCGTCGAAACCGAGCTGGGACGCCACGAACTCCCGGTCGATCGGGTAGCTCGTGCCGGCCAGCGCGGCGGCGCCCAGCGGCAGGCGGTTGACGCGTTTTCGGCAATCGGCCATGCGCTCGGTGTCGCGCGTGAACATTTCCACATAGGCCAGCAGATGGTGGCCGAAGGTGACCGGCTGGGCCACCTGGAGGTGGGTGAAGCCGGGCAGGATGGTGTCGGCGTTCTGTTCGGCCAGGTCCAGCAGCGCGCCGCGCAGGGCGCCCAGCAGGCCGATGATGTTGTCGATCTCGCTGCGCAGCCACAGGCGGATATCGGTGGCCACCTGGTCATTGCGCGAGCGGCCCGTGTGCAGGCGCTTGCCGGCGTCGCCAACCAGCGCGGTCAGGCGGGCTTCGATATTCAGGTGGACGTCCTCGAGGTCGAGCTTCCACTCGAACGCGCCGGACTCGATCTCGCCACGGATCTGCGTCATGCCACGCTCGATCTCGGCGCGGTCCGCCTCGGCGATGATGCCTTGCTTGGCCAGCATGGCCGCATGGGCCAGCGACCCCGCGATGTCGAACAGCGCCAGGCGCTTGTCGAAGAAGACCGATGCGGTGTAGCGCTTCACCAGGTCGGACATCGGTTCGGAGAAGCGGGCGGACCAGGCTTCGCCTTTCTTGGCAAGTTGGGAGGTCATGGCAGGTGGGGCAGGCGGAAAATCGGAAACCGCGATTATATCGCCTTGATGCGGGCGAAACCGGCTTGTCGGTACCTCCCCCTGCCAGGAAGGCACGGGGAGGCAACCGGCGTATACATCACATTCGGTCAGCCGCTGTTGCGCAGCCCGGCCGCCACGCCGTTGATGGTCAGGTGGATGCCGCGCCGCACGCGCACGTCGTCACCGTCCTTGCCGGCCCGGTAGCGCTTGAGCAGTTCCACCTGCAAGTGGTTCAGCGGGTCCAGGTAGGCAAAGCGGTTCTTGATCGAGCGCGCCAGCAGCGGGTTGTCGGCCAGCCGTTCGTGGCGGCCGGTGATCAGCGCGAGCATGTCGCTGGTCAGGTGCCACTCGGCGCTGATGCGCGCGAACACGCTCTTGCGCAGCGCGGTGTCCTCGCACAGCTGCGCGTAGCGGGAGGCCACGGCGAGGTCGGTCTTGGCCAGCACCATGTCCATGTTCGAGAGCAGCGTCGAGAAGAACGGCCAGCTCTTGACCATGCGGCGCAGCGTGGCCACCGTGGCCTTGCGCGATTTCTCGTCCGGCGCCTCGTCCACCAGCGCCTTGACCGCGCTGCCGAAGCCGAACCAGCCCGGGAGCAGCAGCCGGCACTGGCCCCAGGAGAAGCCCCAGGGAATCGCGCGGAGATCCTCGATCTTGCGGTTCTTCTTGTCCATCAGCTTGCGCGAGGCCGGCCGCGAACCCAGGTTCAGGTCGGCGATCTCGGTGATCGGCGTGGTGGCGAAGAAGTAATCCTTGAAGCCCGGGGTCTCGTAGACCAGGGCGCGGTAGGCGGTGAAGGCACGGTCGGACAGCTGCTGCATCACGCCCTCGAACGACTCCAGGTCCTTCGGCGCGTTCTGCGTGGGCAGCAGCGAGGCCTCCAGCGTGGCCGCCACCACGGTTTCCAGGTTGCGCCGGCCGATTTCGGCATTGGCGAACTTGCTGTTGATGATCTCGCCCTGCTCGGTCAGCCGGATCTGGCCGTTCACGGTGCCGGGCGGCTGCGACAGGATGGCCTGGTAGGTCGGCCCGCCCCCGCGCCCCACGGTGCCGCCGCGGCCATGGAACAGCCGCAGCTTCACGCGGCGGGCCTCGAACAGCTTCACCAGCGCCAGTTCGGCCTTGTACAGCTCCCAGTTCGAAGTCAGGAAGCCGCCGTCCTTGTTCGAATCCGAATAGCCGAGCATCACCTCCTGTTCCACGCCATGGTGGGCGATGACCGAGTCGAAGCCGGGCAGGTCCAGCAGCGACTGCATGATGCCGGCCGCGTTGCGCAAGTCCTCGATGGTTTCGAACAGCGGGATGACCATCAGCTCCATGCGCGCCGGATCGGTCTTGCTGCCGAGCGTGCCGCGCAGCATGCCGGACTCTTTCTGGAGCAGCATGACCTCGATCAGGTCAGACAGCGTTTCGGTATGCGAAATGATGTAGTTGCGGGCCACGCGCTTGCCGTAGCGGGCGCGCAGGTCGCGCGCCATGGCGAAGATCGCCAGCTCGCTGCGCGTCTGCTCGGAATACTCGTGCCACGGCATGGTCAGCAGGCGCGGCTGGCGCAGCTCGGCCAGCAGCAGTTCGCGCTTGCGGGCCTCGGGCAGCGCGGCATAGTCGCGCTCCACGCCGGCGGCGGCGAACAGTTCGGCGATCACGGCCTCGTGGACGTCGGACACCTGGCGCATGTCCACCGAGGCCAGGTGGAAGCCGAAGATGGCGATGGCGCGCTGGAGTGCGTCGATGCGCGCCTGGGCCAGCGCCACGCCGTGGTGGGTGCGCAGGGAATCCATCACGACCTGCACATCGGCGGCGAATGCCTCGGCGTTGTCGTACGGCGCCACGTCTGCCACCGGGTGGCGCTGGGCCTCGTGGCCGGTGAGCTTCTGCGAGGTGGCGGCCAGCCGTGCGTACATGCCGATCAGTGCGCGGCGGTACGGCTCGTCGGAACGGTGGTCGGAATGGTCCGGCGAGGCATCGGCCAGCGCGATCAGCTCGGGGCTGACATCCACCATCAGCGACGACATCGACAACTCCGCGCCCAGCGCGTGCAGTTCGTCGAGATACCACCCCATGATCAGCTGCGATTGCTCGCGCGCGGCGTGCTGAAGCGTCTCTGAAGTCACATTCGGGTTGCCGTCACGGTCGCCGCCAATCCACGAGCCCATCTGCAGGAACGGGGCGAGCGGTGCCGGCGCGGTGCCGGCCTTGCCCTTCTTGCTGGTCGGGAACACGGCGGCGATGTCTTCCTCCATCTCGGCCATCAGGCGCGGAATGCCGTGCAGGAAGGTGGTGCGGTAATAGGAGAGGGCGTTCTCGATCTCGTCCACCACCATCAGGCGGTTGTTGCGCAGCATGCGGGTCTGCCAGAGCGTGGTCACGCGGGCGCGCAGTTGCGCCGTGTTGTGGTCGCGCTCGCGGGCGGTCATCGGCAGGTCGCGCTCGGCCAGCAGGCGGGCGATTTCGCGTTCGGCGTCGAGAATGCTCTTGCGCTGCACCTCGGTCGGGTGGGCGGTCAGCACGGGCACGATCAGCGCTTCGTCGAGGAACTTGCGCAGCTGCTTGCCGGTGACGCCGGCGGCGTCGATGGCTTCCAGCGCGCGGGCCAGGCTGCCCGGCTGCGGCGGCGAGCCGGCCAGCGCATGCACGCGGCGGCGGCGATTGTGGTGCTGGTCCTCGGCGATATTGGCCAGGTGCGAGAAATAGCTGAAGGCGCGCACCACCTGATTGGTCTGGTCGCGCGACAGCCGCTTGAGCAGGCGGTCCAGCTCGGCGCCGGCGGCGCGGTCGTTCTCGCGGCGGAAGCGCACGGCGGTCTGGCGAATCGTCTCAACCAGATCGAACGCGGCCTCGCCTTCCTGCTCGCGCACGCAGTCGCCCAGCAGGCGGCCCAGGAAGCGGATGTCCTCGCGCAGCGGCAGGTCCTTGTCGGCGGTACGGCGCGCGGGCGAGGCCACGGCGGCGATGGCCGCATCGGCGACCGTCGCGCCATTGGCGGCCACCACGGCCAGCTTGGAACGGGCGGCGCGCGGCTTCGCCGGGGCGGCGGAAGTGCCTTTCGCTTCACGCGGAACGGGGTTTGACTTGGTGGACTTGCGGGCAGGGGTGGTACGGGTGCGGCCCGATGGGCGCGCGACGGGCTGGGTCATGCAGTCATCTCCTCTGTCTTTTATAGGGTGCCGGTCGCCTTGAAGGCGCCCTGGTCATGTCCGATGCACAGCGAAGCGATTTCTGGCGCATTCCGGGGCCTGAGGCCGCCGGGGTGCGTGCTAACATGCGCGCATGCAAGCACCTGCGTCTCCGTCTTCTTCGTCCGCTGCCGTATCCCGCAGCATGCCGCACAAGCTCGTGATCGCCTCGCGCGAAAGCCGGCTGGCGATGTGGCAGGCTGAACATGTACGTGCTGCGTTGCAACAATACTATCCCTCGTGCGATGTGTCTATTCTCGGCATGACGACAAGGGGTGATCAAATTCTCGACAAGTCCCTGTCCAAGGTAGGCGGCAAGGGGCTCTTCGTGAAGGAACTGGAGGTGGCGATGGCCGAGGGCCGCGCCGACCTTGCCGTGCATTCTCTCAAGGATGTGCCGATGGAGCTGCCCGCCGGCTTCGCGCTCACCGCCGTGATGGAACGCGAAGACCCGCGCGACGCGCTGGTCTCGTCGCAGTTCGCCTCGCTGGACGTGATGCCGCCCGGCACCGTGGTTGGCACGTCGAGCCTGCGCCGCGAGGCCGCCCTGCGCACCCGCTATCCCCATCTGGTCATCAAGCCGCTGCGTGGCAACCTCGACACTCGCCTGCGCAAGCTGGACGCCGGTGAATTCGGCGCGATCATCCTGGCTGCGGCCGGGCTGAAGCGGCTGGGGCTGGGCGAGCGAATCCGCGCGCTGATCGAGCCGGAGGCCTCGCTGCCTGCGGCCGGACAGGGCGCGCTGGGCATCGAGATCCGTTCCGATCGCCCCGAACTGGCCGCGTGGCTGGCGCCGCTGAACCATACCCCGACGCTGCTGGCGGTGTCGGCCGAGCGCGCCGTGTCGCGCCGGCTGGGCGGCAGCTGCCAGGTGCCGCTGGGCGCCCATGCCCGCTGGCGTGGCGATGCCCTGCAACTCGATGCCTTCGTGGCGCTGCCGGACGGCAGCCGCGACGTGCGTGCGCACGCAGCCCTCGCGGTGGACACCCTGGACGCAGCCGAGCAGCTCGGCGCGGCGGTGGCCGGCGACCTGCTCGCGCGCGGCGCCGAAGACGTGCTGGCGGCGCTTGCTGCGGCGGGTCCGACCTGAGGCGCGCGCGATGCCCCGCCCGACCGTCGTAGTTACGCGACCTGCCGGGCAGTCCCGGCAACTGACCGAGGCGCTCCAGTCCGCCGGACTGGACGTGCTCGGCTTCCCCCTGCTCGCCATCGGCCCGCCTGCCGACGACGCCGCGCTGCGTGCGGCGCTGGCCCGGCTCGCCGACTATGCGCTGGTGGTCTTCGTCAGCCCCAATGCGGTGTCGTTCGCGCTCGATGCGCTGGCGCACGTGCAGAACGCGCCGGCGCTGCCGCAATGGCCGGCCGAGGTGCCAGTGGCCGTGGTGGGGCCGTCGAGCGTGGCCGCGCTGGCCGAACGCGGCATTGCCGCGCCCGCCTATCGTGTGATTGCCCCGGCCGGGGCGCATGGCAACGCCGAAATCCACAACGAACCGGCGCGCTTCGATTCCGAGGCGCTCTGGTCCGAACTCGACACCACACCCGGCGCGTTCTCGGGCCAGCGCGTGCTGATCGTACGGGGGAACGGCGGGCGCGACTGGCTCGGCGACCGCCTGCGCGATGCCGGCGCCACCGTCGATGCCGTGGAGGCTTACAGCCGCACGCTGCCGGAACCCACGGCCATGCAATGGCAGGCCGTGCGCGACAACCTGAAACCGGGCGCGCCGCCCTGCGCATGGCTGTTGACCAGTTCCGAAGCCGTGCGCAACCTCGACGCGCTGGCCCGCTTGCATCTGTCGCCGCAGGAACACGAGCGTCTGAAGCAGATGCAGTGCATTGCGCCGCATGCGAGAATTGCCGCGCAGGCGAACGCGCTGGGCTTCGCCCATGTGCTGCCCGCCGCGCCCGGCGACGCCGGCCTGCTGGCCGCCTGCACGCAGTGGGCCGATGCCCACGCGGGGCCGGCGGAGGCGCTGGCCCGCCCAGATACATCCGACACCCCGGTGGTGGCCGTCGCCCCGACGCCAGCCCCGCGCGCGCCGGTTCCAGATTCCCCGTCAACGAAGGTTGATCGCGTGACGCCAGACACTACGTCCTCCTCCTCATCAGCCTCCGCAGCCGCCGCGGCATCGGCCCCGCCGCCGCACGTTGCGCCGCCCACAGGCGCTGCCGCCAGTGCTCCCGCTGGCTCCGCTGCCCCCGCCTTCAGCGCACCGCGCCGCATGAACCCGTGGTGGATCGTCGCCGCCGTGATCGTGCTGGCCACCGCGGCGGGCTTCTGGTGGCTGCAACTGCGCGTGGAACACCTGACCCAGGAGCTGGCGCGGCGCCAGCAGAACAACGACGCGCTGGTCCAGGAGACCCGGGTGCTGTCGCGCAACGCGCAGGAAACGGTTAAGGAACTCCAGGCCAAGGTCGGCGCGCTGGACGGCCAGGTGGTCGAGACCCGCGACAAGCAGGTGGCGCTCGAACAGGTCTACCAGGACCTGATGCGCAACCGTGACGACTGGGAGATCGCCGAGATCCAGCAGTTGCTGACCAACGCCGGCCAGCAGCTTCAGCTCAGCGGCAACGTGCAGGTGGCGCTGGCTGCGCTGCAAAGTGCCGACGCCCGGCTCGCGCGCGCCGACAAGCCGCAGTACAACCAGCTGCGCCGGGCCCTCGCGCGCGACATCGCCCGCATGAAGGCCGTGCCGGATACCGACCTGACCGGCGCCGCGATCAAGCTCGATGAATCAATCAACCAGATCGACGTGCTGCCCCTGCTGTCCGGTGAGCGCATGCTCGACCGCACGCCGGGCGAGAGTGGCAAGCCGGCCAGTGCGGCGCAAGCATCACAAAATGCCCAGCCGGCGCCCGAAGCCGGCAACGCCTTCACCCGCCTCTGGCACTACGTGCTGGGCGAGATGGGGCAGGTGATCCGCATCCGCAAGGTGGACGACGCCAACGCGCTGCTGCTCTCCGGCGACCAGGGCTGGTTCCTGCGCGAGAACGTGAAGCTGCGGCTGCTCAACGCGCGGCTGGCGCTGCTGTCGCGCAACGAGCCGGTATTCCGCAATGACCTCGCCGCCGCCCAGGCGCTGATTTCAAGATATTTCGATACCCGCTCGCGCCGCGTGCAGGGCGTGCTGACCCTGCTCAAGCAGGCGCAGGCCAGCGCGGTCTCGGTGTCGCTGCCGACCATGGCCGAGAGCCTTGGCGCGCTGCGTGCCCTGAAGAAGGAGTAGCCATGCGACTTCTGTTCTGGGTAGCGGTCCTGTTCGCCGGCGCCGTCGGGCTGGCGCTGTTCACGCAGTTCAACCACAGCAACGTGGTGCTCTTCTACCCGCCGTACCGGGTGGAAATGTCGCTGAATCTCACGCTGGCGCTGCTGTTGCTGCTGTTCTTCGTGGTGTGGACGATCCTGACCACGTTCCGCCACCTCTCCGAAATGCCGCGCCGCGCCGCCGCTTACCGCGAACGCAGCCGCATGAGCAAGGCGCAGGCCGCGCTGCGCGAGTCGATCGAAAACCTGTTTGCCGGACGTTTCGCCCGGGCCGAGCGCGCCGCGCGCGACGCCCAGGCCTGGCCGGAACAGGCGCAGACCGCCGCCCTGGTGGGCGCGCGGGCCGCGCACCGGATGCAGGAATCGGAACGCCGCGACGCGTGGATGGCGCAGGTCACGGACCCCGAGCGCGCCCAGGCGCGGCTGGTTTCCATGGCCGAACTGCTGGTCGATGCCCGTGACGCCGAGGGCGCGCTGGAAACCATCGCCCAATTGCAGTCACAGGGTGGGCGGCAGATCCACGTGCAACGGATTGCGCTGCGTGCGCACCAGCATCTGAAGAACTGGACGGAGGTCCTGCGGCTGGCGCGCTCGCTGGAGAAGCGCAACGCGCTGCACCCGGTGCTGGCGCTGCGGCTCAAGCAGCTTGCCGTGGAGGCGATGCTCGACGAGCGTCGCCATGACGCGGAAGGGCTGTACCACTTCTGGCGCTCGCTGTCGCCCGATGAGCGGCACGCGGTGCGCATCGCCGAGCCGGCGGCGCGCTACTTTTCGGCGCTGGGCCGCCAGAACGAGGCGCGGCGCATTGTCGAGGAAGCGCTCCGGGTCAACTGGGACAGCCGCCTCGTGCAGCGCTACGCCGAATGCGCCGAGCGCGGCAAGGCCCTGCCGCAGATCCAGCAGGCCGAGAAATGGCTGACCGAACATCCGGTCGATGCGGATTTGTACTACACGCTGGGCGTGCTGTGCCTGGGCGAGCAGCTCTGGGGCAAGGCCCAGTCGAACTTCGAGCGCGCGTTGAAGTACGCCGATCCCGAATCGCAACGCCGCCTGCGCGTGCGCACCCACCTGGCGCTGGCCCGGCTGTTCGAGGAAACCGAACGCCCCGAGGATGCCCAACGGCATTATCGGGAAAGTGCGATGTTGGCGGCCTGAGCCGCCAACCCACCCAGTTCTCTCGCCGGTCTCTCTCAGTTCTCTCTCAGTTCTCTTCTTCGGCCAGCTTTGCCCGGGCGGCCGCCTTCGCCTTCGGCGTCTTGACCACCGCGTAGCGCGCCAGCGTCTCTTGCCGGGCGATGTCGTGCTGCACGATCGGCCTCGGATAATTCTCACCCAGCTTCACGCCCGCCGCCGCCAGCACATCGTCTGGCGCGGTCCACGGCGCGTGGAGGTACTTGTCCGGCAGGCTGGCCAGTTGCGGCAGGTACTTGCGGATGAACTTCCCGTCCGGATCGAACTTTTCCGATTGCGTGACCGGGTTGAAGATCCGGAAGTAGGGCTGCGCATCGCAGCCCGTGGAGGCCGCCCACTGCCAGCCGCCGTTGTTGGCTGCGAAGTCGAAATCGTTGAGCTGGTCGGCGAAATACTGCTCGCCGCGCCGCCAGTCCACACCCAGATCCTTGACCAGGAAGCTTGCCGTCACCATCCGCAGCCGGTTGTGCATATAGCCGCTCTGGCGGATCTGGCGCATCGCCGCGTCCACCAGCGGATAGCCGGTGGCGGCATCGCACCATGCCTGGAAGTAGCCCTCGCCGGTCTGCGGGGCGACCCAGCGCAGGCCGTCGTACTCGGGGTGGAACGACTTGCCGTCGGCCACGCGCGGGTGGTGATGCAGGATCATGAAGTAGAAGTCGCGCCAGATCAGTTCCGATAGCCATACCGCCGCCCCGGCGCTGGCGGCGCCGCCGCGCAGCACGGTTTCGTGGGCGGCGCGGGCCAGGGTGCGGATCGAGATCGTGCCGAAGCGCAGGTGCACGGACAGGTAGCTCGGCCCGCGCAGCGCAGGGAAGTCGCGGCGCTGGCCGTAGTCGCCGATCCGGGCCAGGAATTCGTCGAACAGCGCATGGGCGCCGTCCGAGCCGGTCGGCATGGCGATCTCGGCGAGGTTGCTGGGCGCGAAGCCGAGTTCGGCCAGCGTGGGCAGGTCCCGGGCATACCGTGCCGGCACCGGGGCCAGCGCGCGGCGGTACTTATCCACAGGGTAGGGGCGCAGGTCGAACGGCTGCACCGTGCGCAGCCACGCGTTCTTGTAGGGCGTGAACACGGCGAATGGCGCGCCCTGGCCGTTCAGGACCTCGTCGGCCTCGAAGATGACCTGATCCTTGAAGGTGAACAGGAGGCGGGCGTCGGCGGCCAGCGCGTCGCGCACGGCGGCATCGCGGGCGTTGGCGGACGGTTCGTAGTCGTGGTTGGCGAACACCGCCTCGGCTTCCAGGGCGGCCGCGAGTTGCGGGATCGCCTCGCGCGCCATGGCATCGAGCACGATCAGACCGCCGCCCCATTGGCTCAACGCCGCGTGCAGCGGGGCCAGCGAGCGCAGGATGAAGTCGACGCGCCGGTCCGCCTGGAGGCCCCGTTCCAGCAGGGAATCGAGGATCTCGCGGTCGAAGACAAACACGCACCATACCTGTCGGCAGTGCTTAAGGGCATAATGCAGCGCCGCGTGGTCGTCGGCGCGCAGGTCGCGCCGGAACCAGACCAGGCCGCGTTCGAAGCGTTGGTCGACACGATACGGCGCGCGGCCGGCGGCATCCGCTGATTGGGGCTGGGACGATCTTGGCATCGTCGTACCCTAACATATGGATACCCCGGCATCACATCCGCATTTCAGAGCATTCCCATGGCCATGACACTCGATCGAATTCTGCAATCCCAAGGCTTCGGCACGCGCCGTTATTGTGGCGACCTCGTGGCCGCCGGGCTGGTCGAGGTCAACGGCGAGCTATGCGAAGACCCCGGCGCACGCTTCGAGGTGGATGGCCTGCAGCTCACCGTGGACGGCGAGGCGTGGCTGGCCTGCACCAAGGCCTACCTGATGCTCCACAAGCCCGCCGGCTATGAGTGCTCGCAGCGGCCGCGCCACCACGAGAGCGTCTACAACCTGCTGCCGGTACCGCTGCGCCAGCGCGAAGTGCAGGCCGTGGGCCGGCTCGATCACGACACCACGGGCCTGCTGTTGCTGACGGACGACGGCCAGTTCATCCACGCCCAGACCTCGCCCAAGCGCAAGGTGCCGAAGTTCTACGAGGTGACCACGGCCGAGCCGGTAACCGAGGCGCAGGCCGAGGCACTGCGCACCGGCGTGAAACTCGACGACGAACCGGCCCCGATCGCCGCCGAAGGCTGCGAAATCACCGGCGAACGCAGCCTGCGACTGACCCTGATCCAGGGCAAGTACCATCAGGTGAAACGCATGGTGGCCGCCGCCGGCAACCACGTGAGCGGGCTGCACCGGAGCGCCATCGGCCGCCTGCAGCTCGACCCGGCACTGGCGCCGGGCGAATGGCGCTGGCTCACGGCGGAAGACCTTGCCGCGCTGAAGCCGGCCGACTGACGGGCCGTATCGACGAACCTCCGGTGACGGATGCTGCGCAGGCCGGCAGAAAGTTTCGGGCCGACCGGCGGCGATTTGATAAAATGCAGCCATGGCGACGCCCGAAGCTCCAATCAATCTCACGAATCAGTTCCTGATTGCCATGCCCGGCATGGCCGACCCGACTTTTTCGGGTTCCGTGGTCTACCTTTGCGAGCACAACGAACGTGGCGCGCTCGGCCTGGTCATCAACCGGCCGATCGATATCGACATGGCCACGCTGTTCGACAAGATCGATCTCAAGCTCGAAATCCAGCCCGTGGCCCATCAGCCGGTCTACTTCGGCGGCCCGGTGCAGACCGAGCGCGGCTTCGTGCTGCACGATCCGGTTGGTGTCTATGTGTCGTCGCTGGCGGTGCCGGGTGGGCTCGAGATGACTACCTCCAAGGACGTGCTCGAAGCCGTGGCCAACGGCAGCGGGCCGCACCGCTTCCTGCTCACGCTGGGCTATGCCGGCTGGGGCGCCGGGCAGTTGGAGGAAGAACTGAGCCGTAACGGCTGGCTGACCGTCCAGGCCGATCCCGAGATCATTTTCAGTGTGCCGCCCGAAGAGCGGTTCGCCGCCGCAGTGCGCCTGCTGGGCATAGATTTCACGATGCTCTCGGGCGAGGCGGGGCATGCCTGACCAGGCGGGGCGCGCGACGCCCCCGGACGGCACCGTCCTCGCCTTCGACTATGGCGAGAAAAAAATCGGCGTGGCGCTTGGCAATTTCATCACCCGGCAGGCTCGCGCGCTGACCATTCTTCCCAATGTGACCGTGGAAGGCCGCTTCGAGGCCGTGGGCGCGCTGGTGCGCGACTGGACCCCGGTGCAGTTCGTGGTGGGCATGCCGGTCAACCCCGAAGCCGGCCCCGACGACGCCGAACAAGCTTCCATGCGACTTGCACGCCGCTTTGGCAACCAGTTGAACGGCCGTTTCGACCTGCCGGTGGCCTTTGTGGATGAGCGCTACAGCTCCCGCGCGGCCGCCATGGCTGGGGCGAAGCGCGGCGCGCTGGACGCCGAGGCCGCCCGCATCATCCTGCAACAGTATTTCGACGAGCTTCCGCTATGACCCAGACCTCCACTCCCGACGCCGAGGCGCTCTACCACGCGCTGCGCGACCAGGCCCAGGCGCTGATGCCGGCGGCCGAGCGCGCCAAGTGGTCCGTGGCCGGCATCTACTCCGGCGGCGCCTGGATTGCCGAGCGCCTGGCAGCGGACCTGAAGCTCGACAGCCACGGCGTGATCAACGTGGCCTTCCACCGCGACGACTACGCCAAGAAGGGCCTGCACAGCCAGGCCCAGCCGACCACGCTGCCCTTCGACGTGCAGGACCGCAACATCCTGCTGATTGACGATGTGCTGGCCACGGGCCGCACGATCCGCGCCGCCGTGAACGAATTGTTCGACTACGGCCGCCCGGGGCGCGTGGCGCTGGCGGTGCTGGCGGACCGTGGCGGCCGCAACCTGCCGATTGCCGCCGACTTTGCCGCGGCCACCATCGAACTGCCCCAAGACAAGACCCTGGTGCTGTCCCGCCAGGGCGAGGGTGCCGCCACGCGCTTCGCCTTCGCCACCGAAGCCCGTGCCTGACCGGCCCCGACCCGATACGCCGCAAGCCACCCAGACCGACCCTGCCCGCGCCCGACCTGCCATGACCAAGATGTTCCGCAACCCGCAGCTGACCAAGAATGGCGAACTGAAGCACCTGTTGTCGATCGAGGGGCTGTCGCGTGACATGATCACGCACATCCTCGACACCGCCAGCCAGTTCGTCTCGCTCTCCGACTCGGACCGCGACGTGAAGAAGGTGCCGCTGCTGCGCGGCAAGAGCGTGTTCAACCTGTTCTTCGAGAACTCCACGCGGACGCGCACCACGTTCGAGATTGCCGCCAAGCGGCTCTCCGCCGACGTGCTGAACCTGAACATCAACGCGTCATCCACCAGCAAGGGCGAATCGCTGCTGGACACGATCAACAACCTCTCGGCGATGTCCGCCGACATGTTCGTCGTGCGCCACGCCAGCTCGGGCGCGCCGTACTTGATCGCCGAGCACGTGGCGCCGCACGTCCACGTGATCAACGCCGGCGACGGCCGCCACGCACACCCGACGCAGGGTTTGCTGGATATGTACACGATTCGGCACTTCAAGAAGGATTTCACCAACCTGACGGTGGCGATCATCGGCGACATCCTGCATTCGCGGGTGGCGCGCTCGGACATCCACGCGCTGACCACGCTCGGCGTGCCGGAAGTGCGCGCGATCGGGCCGCGCACGTTGCTGCCGTCCGGGCTGGAGCAGATGGGCGTGCGCGTCTTCCACAATATGGAAGAGGGCCTGAAGGGCGTGGACGTGGTGATCATGCTGCGCCTGCAGAACGAGCGGATGAGCGGCGCGCTGCTGCCGTCCGCGCAGGAATACTTCAAGGCGTACGGGCTGACGCCGGAGCGGCTGGCGCTGGCCAAGCCCGATGCCATCGTCATGCACCCGGGACCGATGAACCGCGGCGTGGAGATCGACTCCGCCGTGGCCGATGGCTCCCAATCGGTGATCCTGAACCAGGTGACTTTCGGCATCGCCGTGCGCATGGCCGTCATGGGCATCGTCGCCGGTAACAACGACTAAGACGCGCCTCCCAGAACAACCGAACGCCAAGCGACAGAACATGAAGATTCACATCCAGGGTGGCCGCCTGATCGACCCGGCCGCGAACCTCGACGCCGAGCAGGACCTGTTTATCGCCGCCGGCAAGGTCGTCGGCGTAGGCCGCGCGCCGGCCGACTTCAACGCCAACAAGACCATCGACGCCCGCGGGTTGATCGTCTGCCCGGGGCTGGTGGACCTCTCTGCGCGGCTGCGCGAGCCCGGTTATGAATACAAGGCGACGCTGGAGTCCGAAGTGGCCGCCGCCACCGCCGGCGGCGTGACGAGCCTGGTCTGCCCGCCCGACACCGACCCGGTGCTGGACGAGCCCGGCCTGGTGGAAATGCTGAAGTTCCGCGCCCGCACGCTCAACCAGACCCACGTCTACCCGCTGGGCGCGCTGACGCTGGGCCTCAAGGGCGAGATCCTGACCGAGATGGGCCAGTTGACCGAGGCGGGCTGCGTCGGCTTCAGCCAGGCCGAGATGCCGATCCGCAACACCCAGGTGCTGCTGCGCGCGATGCAGTACGCGCAGACCTTCGGCTACACGGTGTGGCTGCGTCCCGAGGACCCGTTCCTCGGCGGCGGGGTGGCGGCGAGTGGCGCGGTGGCGTCGCGGCTGGGCCTCTCGGGCGTGTCGGTGATCGCCGAGACCGTGCGCCTGCATACGATCTTCGAACTGATGCGCACCACGGGCGCGCGCGTGCACCTGTGCCGGCTGTCGTCGGCTGCCGGCCTGGAACTGGTGCGGCAGGCGCGCAAGGAAGGGCTGAGGGTGTCGTGCGACGTCAACATGCATCATGTGGCGCTGACCGACATGGACATCGGCTTCTTCAATAGCCAGATGCGCTTCTCGCCGCCGCTGCGCAGCGCGCGGGACCGGGATGCCATCATCGCCGCGCTGGCCGATGGCACCATCGACGCGCTGTGCTCGGATCACACCCCGGTGGACGACGACGAGAAGCTGCTGCCATTCGACGAGGCTTCGCCCGGTGCCACCGGCCTGGAACTGCTGCTGCCGCTGACGCTGCGCTGGGCCAACGAGCACAAGGTGCCGCTGGTGAAGGCGCTGGCGCGCATCACGAGCGAGCCGGCCCGCGTGATCGGCCTTGGTGCCGGCACGCTGGCCACCGGCAGCGCGGCCGATGTCTGCGTGTTCGACCCGAAACAGGTGTGGAAGGTGGAGCGTAGCGCGCTGAAGAGCCAGGGCAAGAACTCGCCGTGGCTCGGCTACGAGATGGAAGGGCGCGTGCGCATGACACTGGTTGGTGGCCAGATCGTGCACGAAGCGCGCTGATCTGCGCGGATCTTCGTCGATCACTATCATCTGAGAGCCCCTGCGATGATCTGGTTACGCAAGACGCGGCTGATCCTGCTGATGCTGCGCGGCATGCTGATCTGCGCCACGGTGTTCCCGTGGGCCAGCGTGGCGATGCGCGAGCGGCTGATCCGCAACTGGTCGCGCAAGCTGCTGAAGCTGTGCGGCGTGGAGGTGGAAGTGCAGGGCCTGGCGCCCGGCCAGGCCGCGCCGCGTGGCGCGATGATGGTGGCGAATCACATTTCCTGGCTCGATATTTATGTGATTCATAGCTGGCATCCGGCGCGCTTCGTGGCGAAGTCCGAGATCCGGAGCTGGCCGGTCGTTGGCTGGCTATGCGAGAAGACCGGCACGATCTTCATCGAGCGTGGACGCAAACGCGACGCGCACCGGGTGCTCCATCACATCACCGAGGTGATGCGCGATGGTGACTTGGTGTGCGTGTTCCCGGAGGGGACGACGACGGATGGGACGGAGGTGCTGCCGTTCCATGCGAATTTGATGCAGGCGCCGGTTTCGGGCGGGTTGCCGGTGCAGCCTGTGGGGCTGCGGTATCTGGACGCGGCCACCGGCGAGCCGACGGCGGCGCCGGCGTATATCGGCGATTTGTCGTTGCTGGATTCGCTCGACATGATATTGCGGTCGCCGCCGATCAAGGCGCGGCTGACGCTTGGGCCGCAGCTGATGGCGCAGTCGGCGAGTCGGCGGGAGCTGGCGGAGTCTGCGCGGGAAGTGGTGGTTCACCTCGCGCAGGGGACGCCGGAGGCCGCCATCGCCGTGGCCGACCGGCTTCACCAGCCGGCGCTGGCGCTGGCGCCGGTAACCGCTGCCATGAACTGAGGCTCAGGGCTTCCCCGCTGGCGCGGGGCTGACGGCCTCAGGCGAGCGGATCAGAATACTGCGGGCAATCGACCTGGACGATGGTCCGGTCCGCCGGAGCGGAGGCGAGGCGGACAGCCGTCAGCTTGCCACCCCAGACGCAACCGGTATCGAGCGCCATGAGGTTGGGCCGCGTCACCAGTCCGAGCGTGGACCAGTGGCCGCAGACCACGGTGACATCGGCGGTACGGCGGCCGGGCACATCGAACCAGGGCATGACGCCGTTTGGCGCGCCGCCCGGACTTTCCTTGGTTTTGAGATCCATGACCCCGTCCGCGGAACAGAAGCGGAGACGGGTGAGGGCGTTCACGACCACGCGATGGCGGTGGATGCCGGTCAGGTCGTCTTGCCAGCGGTCCGCGGCGTTGCCGAAGACATTGCCGAGGAAGTCTTGCCAGTTGGGGCCTTGGAGCTCGGCTTCGACCTCGCTGGCCAAGTCGACGACCTGGCGGGCGGTCCATTGCGGCAGCACGCCGGCGTGGACGATCAGGAAGTTATCTTCCAGGATCGCCAAGGGCTGATTGCGCAGCCAGGTGAGTAAGTCATCACAATCGGGCGCGGCGAGGATGTCGTCTAGCGTGTCGGACTTGCTCTTCTTGCGTACGCCGGCGGCGACGGCAAGCAGGTGGATGTCGTGGTTGCCGAGGACGGTCCGGGCGCGCGGGACCATGTCCTTGACCATGCGAAGCGTCTCCAGCGAAGCCGGGCCCCGGTTCACGAGGTCGCCGACGAAGCGCAGCGGCGCGGTGGACGGAAGCTGGGCGAGGAGAGGCGTCAGGGACGGCGCGCAGCCCTGGAGGTCGCCGATGGCAAACGGGATAGACGTTGGAGCGGGATTTTTGAGCATCTGTGAAGGGTGTCACGGAAATAGAGGCATGTCTGCATTTCCGCGTAATCGTTTTCGCCGAAGGTTACAAGAGGCTACAAAAAGTTGAGGGTCGGGCCAGAGCGGGGCAGGTTGCTCAGATAGAATACCGTCACCTCCACAAGGAATAAGCAATCCGCCATCCTGAAAGGGATGAGGCGGCGCCCCGGCTGTTGCCGGACACTCGAAAAATATCGATAGGCAGGGAGCAGGGTTTTGTCGCACATAATGGTTACGGGCGGGGCAGGGTTTATCGGCGCCAATTTTGTCCTCGACTGGCTCAGTGAGCCTGCTGCAGACAGTATTGTCAACGTCGACAAGCTGACATACGCCGGCAATCTGAAGTCCCTCGCTTCGCTGGCCGACGATTCGCGTCATATTTTTTCGCGGACGGACATCTGCGACCGCGCTGCACTCGACGTCCTGTTGGCCGAGTATCGCCCCCGCGCGGTCTTGCATTTTGCTGCGGAAAGCCACGTGGACCGCTCCATTCACGGACCGGCCGATTTTGTCCAGACGAATATCGTCGGCACATTTACATTGCTCGAGGCGGTGAGGGCTTACTGGTCCGGACTTGATGTCGAGGCCCGGGCGGGGTTCCGCTTCCTGCACGTCTCCACGGATGAAGTTTTTGGCTCGCTTGGCCCCGGCGATCCCCAGTTCTCCGAAACTACGGCCTATGCGCCGAACAGTCCTTATTCGGCCTCCAAGGCCGCGTCGGACCATCTGGTGCGCGCGTATCACCATACGTACGGCCTGCCGGTGCTGACCACCAATTGTTCGAATAACTACGGCCCTTACCATTTTCCGGAGAAGCTAATTCCGCTGATAATCGCCAATGCTCTGGCGGGCAAGGCTCTGCCGGTATATGGCGATGGCCAGAATGTCCGAGACTGGCTCTACGTGCGCGACCACTGCGCGGCGATCCGCCAGGTGCTGGCGCGGGGCCGGCTTGGCGAAACCTATAACGTAGGCGGCTGGAACGAGAAAACCAATCTGGAAGTCGTCCATACGATTTGCGATCTGCTGGATGAACTGAAGCCGCGCGCGAGCGGTTCATATCGCGACCAGATTGCATTCGTGAAAGACCGGCCCGGCCATGACCGGCGTTATGCGATCGACGCGCGTAAACTGGAGCGCGAGTTGGGCTGGAAACCGGCAGAGACCTTCGAGAGCGGATTGCGCAAGACTGTACGCTGGTATCTCGACCATCAAGACTGGGCGCAGGACGTGATGTCGGGTGAGTATCGATCATGGGTGGCGATGCAATATGCCACGTAAGGCACATCGTGCTCGGGTCGTTCTTGTAACAGGAAGCAACGGGCAGGTCGGTTTCGAATTGCGCCGAAGCATGGCGGTGCTTGGCCGTGTGATAGCGGTGGATCGTGCTGCCTGCGATCTAGCCGATTCCGATGCGCTGCGCGCGCTTGTGCGCACGGTGCGTCCGGACGTGATCGTGAACGCCGCCGCCTATACCGCAGTCGACGATGCCGAGACGGACGAGGCGCGAGCCTTCGCCGTGAACGCCGAGGCCCCGGGCGTACTGGCGATGCAAGCGAAGGCGCTTGGCAGTCTGTTCGTGCATTACTCTACCGACTATGTCTTCGATGGCGCCGCGGACCGGCCCTATGTCGAGTCGGACGCGCCAAATCCACTGTCGGCCTATGGCCGCAGCAAGCTAGCCGGCGAACAGGCCGTCGCCGAGTCTGGCGCACCAGCCATTGTGCTACGGACCTCGTGGGTGGCGGGCGCGCATGGCACGAATTTCACCAGGAGCATCTTGAAAGCGGCGGCCGAGCGGGATCGGATGGAAGTGATAGCCGACTGTTTCGGCGCACCGACCACTGCAGCGCTCGTGGCGGATGCGACCGCGCATGTGGTGGCGCGGCTTTGGGGGCAGGGCGGGGCTGAGGTCGCCCCCGATGGTGTGTGGCACCTGGCGGCTGCAGGCGAGACGTCGTGGCACGGCTACGCCACCGAGGTGGTCCGCTATGCGCTGGCGCGGGGCGCGGCGTTGAAGTTGAAACCCGAAGGTATTGCCGCAATCCCAGCCTCGGCTTGGCCGCAGCGGGCGCGGCGCCCGGCCAACAGCCGGTTAAACACCGATAAGTTGCGCGAGACGTTTGACATTCATCTTCCGGAGTGGCAGCACGGCGTCCACTACCTGATCGATCAGATTCTTTCCTGAACTGGACCATGCGCAAAGGCATAATTCTGGCCGGCGGCTCCGGCACGCGGCTCTACCCGATTACGTTGTCGGTGTCGAAGCAGTTGCTGCCCGTCTTCGACAAGCCGATGATCTATTATCCGCTCTCCACGCTGATGCTGGCGGGGATCCGGGACATCCTGATAATCTCGACGCCCGAAGATACGCCGCGTTTTGCAGAGATGTTGGGCGATGGCAGCAAATGGGGTTTGAACCTTCAGTATGCGGTGCAGCCGTCGCCGGATGGGCTTGCGCAGGCGTTCCTGATCGGCCGTGACTTCGTCGGTAATAATCCATCGACACTGATTCTCGGCGACAACATCTTCCACGGGCACGCGCTGATCCGGCAACTCAAGGACGTGACCGCTCGGGAGCGCGGTGCAACCGTGTTCGCCTATCACGTTCACGATCCGGAGCGCTACGGCGTGGTCGAGTTCGATGACCAGTTTCGCGCATTGTCGCTTGAGGAGAAGCCTGCCAACCCGCGCTCAAACTATGCTGTGACCGGGTTGTACTTCTACGACAACCAAGTCTGCGATATCGCGGCCGAGATCCGTCCGTCGCCCCGCGGCGAACTGGAAATCACAGATATCAACAAGCGATATTTGGAGATGTCGCAGCTCGAGGTCGAAGTGCTGGGCCGGGGCTATGCGTGGCTCGATACCGGCACGTATGATTCGCTGCTCGAGGCCGCCAGCTTCATCGCCACGGTGCAGAAGCGCCAGGGGCTCATGGTGGCGTGTCCGGAGGAGATCGCATTCCGCAACAAGTGGATCGGCGCGGAGGCTGTCGAGCAGATGGCAAGTGCCCTGGCGAAGAACTCGTACGGCGCGTATCTCCGCGGGTTGATTTCGGAAAAATCCCGATGAGTGAGCAACCGGCCCTCCTGGCCACGCCGACCTCGATTCCGGATGTCCTGATTTTGGCGCCGCGGGTGTTCCGGGACGCGCGCGGGCATTTCCTGGAGAGCTTTAACGCGAGGGTGTTCGAGCAGGTGACGGGCATCCAGCGCGAGTTCGTGCAGGACAATGCGGCGCGCTCCTTCAGGCACGTATTGCGGGGCCTGCACTATCAGACTCGCCGGCCGCAGGGCAAGCTGGTGCGGGTGACTGCCGGCGAGGTGTTCGACGTGGCAGTGGACCTGCGCCGCGAGTCGCCAACGTTCCGGCAGTGGGTCGGGGTGATCCTGTCCGCGGACAATTTCCTCCAACTCTGGGTGCCGGAGGGCTTTGCCCATGGCTTCATCGTGATGTCGGAGTATGCCGACGTGCATTACAAGATGACGGATTACTACGATCCGCGGTTCGAGGCCGCGATTGCCTGGAACGATGCCGACATTGGCATCGACTGGCCGGGCACGGAAGCCCCGATCCTGCATGCCCGCGATGCGGCCGCGCCGCTGCTGCGGGATGCCGAGAATCCGTTCTGAGGGAAAGCCGTGACAGAAGAGTGCCTGCGACAGCATGGTGATTGCCATGACGCACTCGTGAGGGACGAGAGCCATGCGTTGCCGGGCCGGCGCGTCCTGCTCTTCTGCGCCAACACGGCTTGGTCGATGGTCCGCTTCCGATATGGTCTGCTGGAAGACCTGATCCGCGACGGCTACGAAGTGCATGTGGTGGCACCGGAAGATAGCGAGGTGCCCGCGCTGCGCGCCATGGGCTGCCGTTTTCACCCGATGGAGATGTCGGCTCAGGGACGCAACCCGATCCAGGACCTCCGCCTCGTTGCGGCGCTGCTGGCGCTGTATCGGCGGGTACGGCCGGCATTGATATTTCATTACACCATCAAGCCGAACATCTACGGCTCGATGGCGGCGCGGCTCGCCGGTATCCGCTCAATTGCGGTGACCACCGGGCTGGGCTATGTGTTCATCAACCGCGGAATCGTATCCGTGGTGAGCAAGCTGTTGTACCGGCTTGCCCTGCGGTTCTCGGGGCAGGTGTGGTTCCTGAATCAGGAGGACCGCATGGCGTTCGAGTCAGCCGGGCTGGTGGATGGAAGGAAGTGCACGGTTCTGCCGGGCGAGGGTATCGACCTGGACTTTTTCGCGCCGCCGACACAGCCCGACGAGCCGACATCGGACCAGTTCCGATTCCTGTTGATCGCCCGGATGCTATGGGATAAGGGAATCGGCGAATACGTGGAGGCGGCGCGCGCATTGAAGGTGCGCCATGCGCACATGCGCTTCCTGCTGGTGGGGCCGCCCGGGGGCGAGAACCCGAGCGCGATCGCTCAGCGGCAGATCGATGCCTGGGTGGCGGAGGGTGTGATCGAGTATCTTGGCGTCGCACGCGATATCCGTCCCGTGATCGGCGCGGCGCACTGCGTGGTGTTGCCGTCGTACCGGGAGGGGATTCCCCGGGCCCTGCTCGAGGCGGCCGCGATGGGCCGCCCGGTGATTGCCACGGCGGTGCCCGGTTGCAAGGATGTCGTGGATGATGGCGAGACCGGCCTGCTGTGCCGCGCCCGCGATGCCGCGGATCTGGAGGCCAAGATGGAAGAGATGGAGCAACAGGACCTTGCCGCTTGGCGCCGCATGGGCGACGCGGGGCGGGCCAAGATGGCATCGAGCTTCGACGAGCGGTATGTCATCGCACATTATCGGAAGGTCATCCGCGCACTGGTTTAGCGGGCGGCGGCGCAGCGGAGAAGGCGCGCCCTGTGCAGCAGACTTGCTTCATGCATGAAGCGAATTTCGCGGCGCGTCCATTATGTTAAAATTTCATATTATCGGGAAGCCCACGTCGGCGATTGCTATGACATTTGTTCCTGTGATTCTTTCGGGCGGAGCCGGCACACGACTCTGGCCGGTATCGCGCGAGCTGCATCCCAAGCCGTTTATCCGGCTTTCGGACGCGCAGAGCCTACTGCAGAAGACATTTCTGCGGGCCACGGCATTACCGGACGTCGCCGAGGTTCTCACGGTAACGAACCGCGACCTGTTCTTCAAGACGGAGGACGAGTACCGCGAGGTCAACGCGCAGGGCGTGGCGACGTCCTACATTCTTGAGCCGTTCGGACGCAACACGGCGGCGGCAATCGCTGCCGCGGCTCTCGATGTGGCGGAGCGCCATGGCGACGATGCAATCCTGCTAATCCTGGCCGCCGACCATGTTATTCGCGACCAGGACGCGTTCGGCCAGGCGATTGCCAGCGCGCGTGCACTTGCCGCGAACGGTGCACTCGTCACGCTCGGCATCCATCCCGACGGGCCTGAAACCGGCTATGGCTATATCGAGGCCGATGGGTCTGCCGTGCGCCGTTTCGTAGAAAAGCCATCGCACGAGAAGGCCGTGGAATATTGCGCCAGCGGCCACTATTTCTGGAACGCCGGCATTTTTTGCTTTACCGCTGGTACCGCGCTGAAGGAGTTGGAAGCCCATGCGCCGGATGTCCTGCACGCGGTGCGCGAATGCATGAGCCGGTCGAAGCAGCTGCGCGGCGAACACTTGATCCAGCGAACGTTAGACGCCGCGGCGTTCGAACAGGTGCCGAACATTTCGATCGACTACGCGCTGATGGAGAAATCTTCGTCCGTGGCCGTCGTGCCGTGCGAGATTGGGTGGAGCGACGTGGGCTCGTGGAGCGCCATCAGCGACCTTTCCAGCGCCGACGGCTGCGGCAACCGCGTGGAGGGAGAGGCGCTGCTGCATGATTCGTCGAACTGCTATGTTCGCAGCGAGGACCGCCTGGTCAGCCTGGTGGGCGCCACCGACTTAATCGTCGTGGACACTGCCGACGCCTTGCTGATCGTTGACAAGACGCGTGCGCAGGACGTCAAGGAAATCGTCCGGAAACTCAATTCCCAGGGTCACGCCGCCAGCCGTATCCACCGTAAGGTGCACCGCCCGTGGGGTACCTATACCGTGCTCGAAGGCGGGTCCCGTTTCAAGATCAAGCGGATCGAGGTGAAACCCGGTGCTTCGCTGTCGCTACAGATGCACTATCACCGCAGCGAGCACTGGATCATCGTGAGCGGCATGGCCAAGGTGATCAACGGTGAACGAGAATTGCTGGTCAACACCAATGAATCCACCTATATTCCGGCCGGCAACCGCCATCGGCTCGAGAATCCCGGCAAACTGCCGCTCGTCATGATTGAAGTTCAGTGCGGGGACTACCTGGAGGAGGACGACATCGTCCGCTTCGAGGATTCTTACGGCCGCGCTTAAAGACAATACAGGATACGCAATGAAGAAGGTCGCCCTTATTACAGGCATCACCGGTCAGGACGGCGCCTACCTCGCTGAACTGCTGCTCGAGAAAGGCTACGAGGTGCATGGCATTAAGCGCCGTGCCTCGTTGTTTAATACCGACCGCATCGATCATCTGTATCAGGACCCGCACATCGATCAGCGGAATTTCATTCTCCACTACGGCGATCTGACGGACTCCACGAACCTGATCCGCATCATTCAACAAGTACAGCCGGACGAACTGTACAACCTTGGCGCGCAGTCGCACGTGGCCGTATCCTTCGATAGCCCGGAGTACACCGCCAACAGCGATGCGCTCGGGACCCTGCGCCTGCTGGAAGCCATCCGGATTCTGGGTCTGGAGAAGAAGACGCGTTTCTATCAGGCTTCTACGTCGGAACTCTACGGCCTGGTGCAGGAGATACCTCAGAAGGAAACCACGCCGTTCTACCCGCGCTCGCCATATGCCGTGGCCAAGCTCTATGGCTACTGGATTACGGTGAATTACCGCGAGTCGTACGGCATGTACGCCTGCAACGGCATCCTGTTCAATCATGAGTCGCCACTGCGCGGCGAAACGTTCGTCACGCGCAAGATCACGCGCGCAATTAGCCGCATCGCGCTTGGGCTGCAGGACTGCCTCTACCTTGGCAACATGAACAGTCTTCGTGACTGGGGCCACGCACGCGACTACGTGGAAATGCAGTGGATGATGCTGCAGCAGGAGAATCCCGAGGACTTCGTCATCGCCACCGGCGTGCAGTATTCGGTGCGCGACTTCGTTCGGGTGGCTGCCGCGGAGCTCGGCATCGTCTTGCGCTTCGAGGGCGAGGGCGTGGACGAAGTCGGTATCGTGGACAGCGTGGACGCGCAAAAGGCGACTGCCGCCGGGATCAAGGTCGCGGCCGGTGAGACTGTCGTGCGCGTGGACCCCCGCTACTTCCGCCCGGCGGAAGTTGAAACGCTGCTTGGTGACCCGACCAAGGCGCGCCAAAAGCTCGGCTGGACGCCGCGCACCACATTCGCCGAACTGGTCAGCGAAATGGTGGCCGCAGATTTCGACCTTGCCCGGCGCGATAGCCTCGTCAAGGAAGCCGGCTTCAAAGCGTTCAACTATCACGAGTGAGGGCGGCAATGCAAACTCACGACAAGATCTACGTTGCCGGCCATCGCGGCCTGGCGGGCTCGGCCATTGTGCGGCGCCTGCGTGCCTCGGGCTACGACAATCTGCTGTTCCGTACCCATGCCGAACTCGACCTGACCGATCAGGCTGCCGTCGAAGCCTTCTTCGTTGCGGAACGTCCACAGTATGTGTTTCTGGCCGCGGCCAAGGTGGGCGGCATTCATGCCAACAACGCCTATCCAGCCGAGTTCATTCGCGACAACCTCGCCATCCAGACCAACGTCATCCATTCAGCTTGGCAACACGGCGCCACCAAACTGCTGTTTCTCGGCTCGTCTTGCATCTACCCGAAGTTCGCGCCGCAGCCAATGCCGGAGAGCTGTCTGCTGACCGGTGAGCTGGAGCCGACCAACGAGTGGTACGCAGTTGCCAAGATTGCCGGCATCAAGATGTGCCAAGCCTATCGGCGCCAGTACGGGTTCGATGCAATCTCGGCGATGCCGACGAATCTTTACGGGCCCGGCGACAACTTTGATCTGCAGAACTCTCACGTGCTTCCTGCGCTGCTGCGCAAGTTCCACGAAGCGAAGGAAGCCGGAGACGAAGAGGTGGTGATGTGGGGGACGGGCACGCCTCGCCGCGAGTTCATGCACGCCGACGACCTGGGCGATGCACTGACATTCCTGATGCAGCATTACTCGGACGAGGGCATCGTCAACGTAGGGGTCGGGACCGATGTGACAATTCGCGAGTTGGGCGAAATCATCGGCAATGTCACAGGTTTCAAGGGGCGTATCGTTCAGGACCTCGGCAAGCCTGATGGCACACCGCGCAAGCTGATGAATACGGATCGTCTCAGTTCGTTGGGCTGGAGTGCGCGTATTGAACTGAAGGACGGGGTAGCAGACACCTATCGGTGGTTCCTGGATCACTACAACAAATAGCCCTTCGGCGCATCCTAGCGCCAAAGGGATGGACTGCAGTTTGTGGGAAATTGGATGAGTGCGAGCGACAACATAACCGTTCTGGCCAATGGCCGGTCTGCAAAAGACTATTGGACGGATTTCTTCATGCATCGCGAGTTGCTTTACTTCCTCGCGTGGCGCGACATTCTGGTCCGCTACAAGCAAACGCTCATCGGTGCAGGGTGGGTATTAATTCGCCCGTTGCTGACGATGCTGGTATTTACGGTGGTCTTTGGCAAGATCGCGGGTTTGTCGTCGGGGTCGATTCCCTACTCACTCGTGGTGTTCGCGGGCATGCTGCCGTGGTATTTCTTTTCAAGTTCCCTGACGGATTGTAGTAATAGTCTGGTAACCAACGCCCAATTGTTGTCGAAGGTCTATTTTCCACGTCTGATTGTGCCGTTCAGTACGATGCTGGTCAGTCTGGTTGACTTCACGATTTCCGGGGTTTTGCTTGTTGGGCTGATGCTCTGGTTCGGACATTGGCCCGACTGGCATATGCTGTTCCTGCCATTCTTCGTTGTCTTGGCTGCCACATTCTCGTTGGGGCTGGGGCTTTGGGCGGCAGCCTTGAATGTGCGGTATCGGGATTTCCGTCACCTTATTCCTTTTTTCCTGCAACTCGGCATTTATGTCTCTCCGGTGGGGTATGCCGCGGAACTGATTCCCGAGAAGTGGCGTCTGCTTTATTCGTTCAATCCGATGGTGGGAATCATTGCAGGCTTCCGCTGGTGTATTCTCGGCGGGGAGACGCAGCTTTACTGGCCGAGCGTTGCGATTTCTGCGTTCGCCGGCCTGTTATTGATTTTTTCCGGGATTCGCTATTTTCGAAAATCGGAAGCCAGTTTTGCGGATGTGATCTAAATCATGACAGCTGCAATCAAGGTTGAAGACCTTTCAAAGAAGTATCTGATTAACCACCTGGTCGGCAGTCAGCCGCGCTCGATTCGGGAAGCCTTGGGTCGCAAGCTTGCAAGGGTGCTTCCATTCGGCGCAGGGCATTCGCGTAATGCCGTGATGGATGAAGGCGAAGTGACAACCACAGAAGAATTCTGGGCGCTCCGCGACGTCTCCTTCGAAATTAAGGAGGGCGAGCGCATTGCCGTGATCGGCGGCAATGGTGCGGGCAAATCTACACTGCTGAAGATCCTGAGCCGCATCACCGAGCCGACTCGGGGGCAGGTCGCCATTCGGGGCAAGGTTTCCAGTCTGCTTGAGGTTGGTACAGGATTCCACCCGGAATTGACTGGCAGGGAGAATATCTTTCTGAATGGCGCCATCCTTGGGATGCCTCGGTCTGAGATTCTGCGTAAGTTCGACGAAATTGTGAGTTTCTCGGGTGTCGAGAAATTCATCGATACGCCAGTGAAGTACTACTCGAGCGGCATGTATGTCCGGCTCGCGTTTTCGGTATCCGCGTGGCTGGACCCGGACATCTTGATCGTTGACGAGGTCTTGTCGGTGGGCGACCAGGCTTTCCAGAAGCGGTGCATGGATCGGATGCGGGAACTGACCGGATCGGGCCGTACTGTGCTGTTTGTCAGTCATAGCATGGCCGCGGTGAAGTCGATGTGCGAGAAGGCGTTGTATCTGAAGAAGGGGGAAGTGGTTTCGTTTTCTCCCGTTGAGGATGCCGCCACGGCCTACGTGCGGACCCTCACCGATGAGTCGGAGTCAGGGGCGTGGCATAAGGCGCAATTCCAGTTGCCGGATCCGGAAGTCAATGTGCAGATCGACTGTGGGGACTACGTAACGTGCCTGGGCGGCAGCATTCGGGATCACGACGGTAAGGAGACCGGTCACCTCGACATCGACAAGCCATTCAGTATTGCATTGCGCTATCGCGTCAACAAGGATGTGCCGTACCGGGTTGTACCGAACTTTCATTTCTACGATGAAGGGGGAGGACGCGTGTTTATCGCATTCCCGGAAAACACGGCACCAGATGTAGCTGGTGAGTATGAAGTGGTCTGTCATATCGATCCCTATCAGTTCAATACCGGCCGCTTCAATCTCATGCCCGCCCTGAGCAGCTATGAGCTTGAGAATCCGCTCCATTTCGCTTTGGAAAACGCGTTGCGCTTCGAGGTATATGAGCAGGGTTTGGTCGATCCACGTCGGCATGGCTGGACCGGCGGACTGCCGGGCGTTTCCCGTCCGCGTTTGAAGTGGGATTGTCGCAGGCTTTGAGGGCGCGAGGCTGGTGCCAAATTTATTTATTGAATATTGCACGCATGTTTAAAAAAATCCTCGGAACCCTGCGCGGCAAAGAGTCGAATACGAACCCCGCGCGCTCGGGCGAAGCATGCGGCGATATCGCCCGAGAGGGGCGATACTCCTTTGCGCAAGCCGGCGAGGACATGATTGCCGACTTTGTCTTTCGTGCCATAGGCGTCGCCAAGCCGACATATCTTGATATCGGTGCTCACCATCCCACGCGGCTCAGCAATACACATTTCTTTTACACCCAGGGCTGCCGTGGCGTGAATGTGGAGCCGGATCCCGATTTGTTCGGCGCATTCCTTGCGGAGCGTTCTGGGGACATTAATCTCAATGTCGGGATTGGTGAGGGGAACGTGTCGGTGTTGCCGTTTCATGTAATGTCAACGCGAACGCTGAACACGTTTTCAAGTACCGAAGCAGCTAGGTACGAGGACACCGGCTTGCACCGCGTCGAGAGGATTATCGAGGTGCCGGTTGTCAGTATCAATACGGTCATCGAGACACATTTCGGCAACGTATCCCCCGACTTTTTGTCGGTCGACGTGGAAGGTCTGGACGTTGAGATAATCAAGAGTCTTGACCTGAGGCGATTCAGGCCGGCCGTGATCTGCGTGGAGACATTGACCTTCAGTGAAACCCGCGAAGAAGAGAAGATTCCTGAGATTGGTGATTATCTTGCCGCATATGGCTACTTCGCTTACGCAGATACCTATATCAACACGCTGTTTGTCGATCGGGCGCGGTGGCAGGGCAATTGATTGCCATTGATTATTCGATGCATCGACGTCAGGGTGAAGGAAAATGAAGATAATGAAGGCAAAAATGGCTGCATCTGTGCAGCGATTGCTGTTGAAGGTACTCACATATTCCGCGGAGCGCGGTGTCCGGGCTCGGCCGGAAGATGTTGTGCCGCTCCTGACGAACTTGATGAAGGTTCAGCCGGCCATCGCCGTGTCGTTGGGCCAGCAACTCGCTTCCGATGGGGCCGGTCAAGCGCAAGGCCTGTTACAAGGCGTGCTCGGCGATCCTGGCAACCGAACGGCTGCACCAGAGGACATCGATCAAGTCATCAATTTTTCGGCGTACTGGCGCGACGATTGGGTCGCGAAGAAAGCTGCTGAAGTGCCGGTAGGCGCGCGCGTGCTGGACGCCGGAGCTGGCCAATGCCGCTACAAGCGGTTGCTCGCGCATACGGCGTACAAAGCGCAAGACTTTGCGCAGTACGAAGGTAGCGTGGATGGCCCACTGCCGGAAACATGGAACTACGGCGCCATCGACTACGTCTGCGATATCACGAACATCCCGGTTGAGACCGGGGTGTTCGATGTAGTGCTATGTACCGAGGTGCTGGAACATGTACCGGATCCAATCCGTGCATTACGTGAGCTTGTGAGGGTCACGACTCCCGGCGGGCGCCTCCTATTGACAGCCCCGCTGGGCAGCGGCATCCATCAGGAGCCCTATCATTTCTATGGTGGGTTCTCGCCTTATTTCTACGAACGGTACCTGGCCGAATTCGGTTGCGAGATCGTCGAGATGAAGCCCCTTGGCGGATTGCTGCGTCACGTGGCCCAAGAGGTTCACCGTGCGGGACGGTCAATGACCGAGATGAAGAACGGGATGACACCCGCGCGGGCCTATGTGTTGATGGACTGGCTGCCTAGGCTGCTGAGCCAAACAGAGAGTAATTGCCTAATCGAGCAGTTTACGGTCGGTTACATGGTCGAGGCGCGAAAGCTTCCCATCGCTTAGTCGGATTCCAGTTCATTGCAATGTCGAAAATCATTACCAAACTCATTGGTGGCCTCGGCAACCAGATGTTCCAGTATGCAACGGGGCGTGCACTCGCCCATCGGCTGGACGTGCCGCTTTTGCTCGATGCCTCGGGGTTCGAACACTATGACCTGCGGCGCTATGAGCTCGGCGAGTTGGCCGTCAGGGCCACGGTCGCCACCGAGGAAGAACTCGCGCAAGCGGGCGTGACATCGCAGTCGAATTCCCTGGCTGACCGGGCGATGAAACTCCTCGGGGTGCGGCGGCCGGCCAACGTGATACGCGAAGCCTCGTTTGCATATGATGGACGTCTGGCGCACGCGGGCGCGCCAGCGTATCTGGATGGCTACTGGCAGAGCGAGCGATATTTCAGCGGTATTGCCGATCTGCTGCGACAGGAGTTCACGCTGAAAGCCCCCGTGAATGACGCCAATTTGGCGCTGGCGCAGCAAATCGGTGCGGCAGGCGGTAATGCGGTGTCCTTGCATATCCGTCGCGGTGACTATGTCAGCAATGCGCAAACTGCCCAGTATCATGGCGTCTGCTCGCTCGACTATTACCGGGCCGCGGTCAATCACGTGGCCGAATGCATCGGTGCACCGCATTTCTTTGTATTCTCCGACGACCATGCGTGGGTCAGTCAGAACTTCCGGCTCGACCATGCCGCGACGCTTGTCGATGTGAACGATGCCGACCATGGCGTCTGGGACATGGCGCTGATGAAAGCATGCCGTCATCACATCATCGCCAACAGCTCATTCAGTTGGTGGGCCGCGTGGCTCAATCCCCATGCGGAGAAAATCGTCGTGGCGCCCGAACGCTGGTTCAGCGGGGCTGCCCATGACACGCGCGATCTGATTCCGAATTCTTGGAGTCGACTATGAGGACACCACTTATCAGCGTGGTTTTGCCCGTCTACAATGGGGCGGCGGACGTTGAGAAAGCCGTCCACAGTATCCTGACTCAAACGTGCGACGACTTTGAGCTTATCCTGATCAACGATGGCTCGAAGGACAACTCGGCTGAGGTGCTGGAATCGTTGCGCGATCCGCGGATTCGCCTGTTTCATCAGGACAACATGGGACTGGCCCGCACATTGAACCGGGGCATCGGGTTGGCACGTGGTCGTTATGTCGCGAGGCAGGACCAGGACGATCTTTCGCACCCTGAACGCTTTGCCCAGCAGGTGGATTTCCTCGAACGCCATCCAGACCATGGCCTGCTAGGTTCGGCAGCGGAGATCTGGATTGGCGACACGCCTACAGATCGCACGCACGATCATCCGACGGACCATGGCGCACTGAGCTTTGAACTTCTGTTCAACAATCCGTTCGTGCACAGTTCGGTTATGTTGCGCAAGTCGGTGATCGAGGCGGAGGGTGGATATACCACCGATCCCGCCCGGCAACCCCCGGAAGATTATGAGCTTTGGTCGCGCATGGCGCGGCACACACGCGTGGCAAATCTGCGGGAGCGGCTGCTGGTCTATCGCGAAGTACCAGCGAGCATGTCGCGCACGGGACCGAATCCGTTTCTCGAGCGCCTGGTGCTGATCTGCGCAGAGAATCTGGCTGCCGTGCTGGGTTACAAAGAACCACCGGTGGAGGTTCTGGACGTGGCTGCCCTCACGCATTCCGCACTGCATCGGTTGTCCCCGCACCCTGATATCGAACGTATGTGCCAGGCAGTGCGAGCCGCCGGGGAAAAGCTGGCGACTGAATCGCCCAATTCCGACGTACCGCGACGCGTCGCGTCGCGCATTGAGAGCTTGCGCCACCAATACTTGATTCAAAAGCACAACATGCATTGGGTTCGACCGATTGCGCGCAGGCTGCGCGATTTCGGACGGCAACTTGGCATTTTGCCGCGCTGAGCGGGAGGGGCGAGGAATGCGGCTACTGTTCTGTTGCGAGTTCTATTTTCCGAGTGTGGGCGGGGTGCAGGAGGTCATGCGCCAGATTGCTGAACGGCTTGTCGTACAGGGGCATGACGTCACGGTCGCCACGACGCGCTTGGCGGAACGCAACTTCTCGGCGCACAACGGCGTCAAGATCGTGGAGTTCGGCATCACTGGCAACACGGTACGCGGCATTCATGGCGAGGTGGATCGTTATCTCGAGTTCGTGACCGCCTTCGACGGTGATGCGATCATGATTAAGGCCGCCCAGCAGTGGACCTTTGATGCGCTCTGGCCAGTACTGGATCAGATTCGTGTGCGCAAGGTATTTATTCCCTGCGGCTTCTCGGGTCTTTATGAGCCGTCCTATGCCGAGTACTTCAAGGCGCTGCCCGACGTGCTGAGGCAGTTCGACCATCTGATCTTCTACGCTGAGCGATATCGCGACATTGATTTTGCACGTGAACATCATCTCGCGCCCTACACCATCCTGCCCAACGGGGCGAGCGAGATCGAGTTTCTTGTGCCGAAAGACCTGGACTTCCGCCGGCGCCACGGCATTCCGGAGGACAGTTTTGTGTTCCTTACAGTCGGTAGCATGACGGGAGTAAAAGGCCACAAAGAAGTTGCCGAAGCGTTTGCACGGCTCTGCACCGATCGCAGACATGTCACGCTGATCCTGAACGGCAATCCCCCACCTGCTCCTGCTGTGGTGATCACGGAAGGATGTTCTGGCGGAGCGCGCCCCGGGGAGAGCCAGGGCATCGGGCGCGCATTCGGCTTCATGGGGCGGCGTATTCGGCGGGTGTCGGGACTGGCTTGGCGGTCTGTCAGTGTTCTGAGGCGGGAAGGCTTGCCCGGTGTAAGGTCGCGCTTCTCCGCATTGGCTGTGGCACAACTGGAAGACATTGGGCGTTTGAATTGGATACCGCGAAACTGGCGCAAATCGGCCGATCCTATCCGCTACTGGACCGAGCGTGCCGGCGGGCAGGCGAACAAGTACGTGCTCAAGGTTGACCTTGGGCGCCAGGAACTGGTTCAGGCGTACATGAACGCAGATCTGTTCGTGTTCGCCTCGAATATCGAGTACTCGCCGCTGGTGTTATTCGAAGCCGCCGCAGGCGGTACACCGTTCCTTTCAGTACCGGTGGGGAATGCGGAAGAGATCGCGCGCTGGACCGGTGGAGGTGTCATCTGCCCCGCGCCAAAGGACGAGCGCGGATATACGCGCGCCAATCCCCGGCAGTTCGCGGCGGAGATGAAGCGATTGATGGACGCGCCCGAGGAGTTGTCAGAAGTTGGCCGCCTTGCGCGCGAACGATGGATGCAGCAGTTCACATGGGCCCGCATCGCGGACCGCTACGAGTCCATCTTGCGTGGATCTGAAGCCGTGTATCGGGCGGATGACTCTGTTGAGCGGTCTGTGACGTAGAGAACGCGGTTGTCCTGGTGAAAATAGCGAAGGTAAATCGATGATGCGTTGCTGTGTGATTGGTGGGGCCGGTTTTATCGGCACGTGGCTCGTCCGCGAACTCTTGGCGTCAGGCCGTGAGGTGAGCGTACTCGGCCGACGCGAAATGCGGCCTGCTCATCTGCCCGACGCGGCTAGCTATGTATCGGTTGGGCCGGGAGAGGTGGACTGGCGCGCCCGACTCGCTGGCGCCGACGAAGTCATCGATCTTGCGTATGCGACTGTGCCGAAAACAAGTTATGCGGATCCTGTCTTCGACATCCTTGCCAATCTTCCCCCTACAGTAGGTATGTTGGATGCCGCGCGGCAGTTGCCGTTGCGCAAGATGGTCATGGTGTCTTCCGGCGGGACAGTTTATGGGCACGCGTCCACGCTTCCTATCGTGGAAACCAGCCTGACCAACCCAGTCTCGCCGTACGGTATTACGAAGCTTACTCAGGAAAAGTACTCGCTAATGTTCTATCGACTGCATGGCGTTCCAATTAGCATCGTGCGACCCGCGAACGCTTATGGAGTGGGACAGCAGCCGTTCATGGGGCAGGGATTCATTGCGACAGCAATGGGCGCGATTTTGAGCCAGCAGGATGTCACCATATTTGGCGAGTGTGGCTCGATACGCGACTATATCCACGTTGCGGATGTTGCACGCGGCATCATGGCCGTGCTCGACAATGGTACCGTCGGCGAGATCTACAATCTTGGGTCGGGTGTGGGTAGAAACAACATTGAGGTAATGCAAGGGATCGAGCTGTTGGCCGCGGCCAGCAACTTGCCGATGCGGATTCGTCATGAACCGGCGCGGCAGTTCGATGTACTGGCAAATGTGCTGGATAGCAGCAAGCTACAGGCGTGTTCTGGATGGGCGCCAAACGTTGACTTCCAGCAAGGCCTGTCAACAATGTGGGACGCTATTTCCAGCGACATGGCACGGCGGCAATGAGAGAGTGGAACTGAGCCATGGGACCAACGATATCCATCCTTCTGCCCGCCTTTAACGCCGGGCAAACGCTGGGCCTGGCACTGCGCTCGCTATGCGGGCAAACGTTTTCCGATTTCGAGATCCTGTTGCTCGATGACGGCTCGGACGATGATACGGTTGATATTGCGCAGTCCATCTCCGATCCGCGAGTACGTGTCATTCAAGACAGGCGCAGGCTGGGCCTGGCACGCCGCTTGAACATGGGGATTGAATTGGCGCGAGGGCGATATATCGCGCGGATGGACGCCGATGACGTGAGTTTTCCGGAGCGGCTGGCGCGGCAGGTGGCTTTTCTCGAAGCACATCCCCACATCGACCTAGTGGGTTGCCGGGCGGTAGTTTTCCGCACAGATGGCGAGGTGCTTGGCCTTCTGCCGTTCGCGGGCACGCATGAGGCAATGTGTGTGCGGCCGTGGCGAGGCATTCCCTTACCGCATCCCGGCTGGATGGGTCGTCGCGAGTGGTTTACGCGCTTTCGCTACGGGCTGCCAGAGGTCATGCGCGCCGAGGACCAGGAATTGCTGCTGCGCAGTCATCGCGAGAGCCGTTTTGCTTGTCTCGAAGACGTATTACTTGGCTACCGCCAAGGCTACTTCAATTTACACAAGACGCTATTGGCCCGTCGGTCGTTGCTGTGGGCGCAACTGAGATATTTCTTGCGGCAACGGCAGATCTTTTACGCTGCAGGCGCGCTAGCACTAACTGGCGCGCGTGTTGCGGTAGATCTGGTGGCTGCATTGCCGTTTGCGGGCCGTCTCTATTTCATGCGCATGTCCGAACATGCGCCATTGGAAGTGGTCGCCGCGCTTCGCAGCAGCCTGGAGCGATGTGCGGCGCCCGGCGGCAAGCAATAGACTCTACGGTGTGCGCCTGTACTCAGGCGTGTCTACGCAGCTTCCGGATTACCGCGCCATACGATCGTGCAAGCGCGGCAGTTGTGCGCCCGCCGATGTACCAGCCCAGCATCAGTAGCGGATTGCAGCGAGCATCTGCATGTTTCAGTGCTTCCCGATTCTTCCCGAGAAACCGCGCGGTGTTATAGAGCGCATAGGCCTCATATGACAACCGGCCGCGGCCGCGTGCGCCGCCTGTTGCTTGGGACGGGGGCAAGTTAATTTGTAGGGCGCGCGGTTCATAGGTGATGGTCAGCCCGCGCGCTCGGCAGCGCACCAGGAAGTCTGTTTCTTCACGATAGCAGTTGCCGATGTAGCCCGTATCGAAGTCCAGGGCCTTGGCTGCATCTGTGCGAATCAGGAACGATGCGTGGCACACAGGTACTTGCAGCGGACGCGTGGCGTTCGCTGCAAAGTCGAACTGCAGTCTGCTGAGGTTCACCACATCGTCTACCTCTGTCGCAATAGTTCGGCGTGCGATGACCGCGCTTTCGCTATCCTGGTCATCACGCAGATACAGCGCGGAGGCGCCGACGATATCGCTTGACGTCTCTTTTGCCGTGCTCAGGAGAATCGCAAGTGCTCCGGGTCTGAGGCAAGAGTCATCGTCGCCAAAGTAGACGAACTCGGTAGTAGCCAGCGCCTTGCCCCGATTCTTTGAGGTTGTCTGCTTGCCATTCACTTCGTTACGCAGATAGGTGATCCGTGGGTAGCGCTGCATCAGTTCACGCGCCACTTCCGGCGTATCATCGGGCGAGCAGTCATCCACGAGCACCAGTTGCGCCACTTCGGCCTGCAGATACGTCGGGATTGTCTCAGCTAGCAAATGCGAGCGCTTGTAGGTCGGAATGACAACGGTGACTTTAGGCGGGTTCTCTGGCATGGACCTTTGCAATGATGAGTACGAGTCCGGCGAACAGCATGGCCTTCAACAGCGGGACCAGGAAGAAAAGTTGATTCTCGCGCGGTAGCAGTAGAAAAAAGGGTAGCGTGGCGGCAAATACGAACAATCCGCGAGGTGAGCTTTTAGCCTCCCGGTAGAGAAATCGCAGGCAGCCGCCCGTGAACAGGCCGGCAATCAACGGGCCGAACAATTTCGAGTAAAGCATGGACTCGGCGACGGCGGACCCGCCCATGCCCTTGCCGTTCAGGTACATCTCCGCATCGACGATGAACGAGATCCGGTGCGCGAGACTGGCGGTGTGATGGGCGAAGTCGATGCTCTGGACTACGGCCATGTCGCCGAAAAAGCGATGGTAGCCATCGATGAACAGAGCAAAAGTCGAATTCAGACCATCGAGCACTGGCGTGAACTGCCCGAGGTGCTTGATTGTGGACACGACGAAGATCAGCGACACGCCCTGGCCGTAGAAGAAGCCGAAAAGCGTTTCGAAGGGGTCGGCGGAGAAGACTGTCCCGATCGGCATGCCGATGCGGACGCGCCCGACTATATCGGCGAGCATGACTAGGCCGACGCCGGCGGCCGCAGTCTTCCACACTGAGACGCGGATACTCTGCGTGGAAGTCAGCAGCCAGGTCAGGCAAAGGATCTGCGCCATGGGAATCCCGCGCGCCCCCTTGAACATTTCCATCACGCACAGCAGCAGGCCGAGGCTGTAGGCGATGAGCGCCTGGCGCCGAGTCGGCTGCGAGGCAAGGTAGGCGAACGCGCAGAGGATCATCCAGCCGCCCAGTGCGTACAGCAGGCCGCCCGGGCCCCCATACTTGTACATGGACAGGTAGTCACCGCTTTTCCAGGTGTTCAGATTGACATACAGCCGGTACGTGGCGAAAGGGAACAACAGCAGCCCGGCACCGAGCGCGAAGCGGCCAAGCGCCGCGTCGTGTCGCAACTGAAAATCTCCCAACTTGCCTGCCGCCAGCGCAATGCCGCATAAGAAGAGGGAGATTGCGGACAATGCCTGCGCCAACATGGCTTCGTCCATCGGGCCCATTAGGAACCAGTCGCCATATCGATAATCCGCCCAGCCAAAGAAGTAAGTAATGACAAACCGGCTCAGCAGGAACAGGGTCGTCGTGAGGCAAAGCAGGCTAGTTGGATTGATCCGGTTTGATGAAGCCCGACTGGCCCGGGTGATACAGACGAGAAGCGACAGTGCTGTAATCGGCGCCTGTACCTCCAGAATGCCAAATGCGCCGCTGACCAGATTGGCAACGGCCATCGTCAGCGTGGCAATCAGAAGCATATCAGGCATCTTGTGCCCTCCAGAACATGGCAAAAGCGGCAATTAGCAGGATCAGGTTGGCGAGTACATAGGCGATCGGGGCGCCAGCCAGACCTGCAACACCGGTGAGCACATAGGCGGCCAGTACGAAGCAGATCGAGAACATCAGTTCAAGAATCCACGAATAACGCAAATTTCGTTGATAAATAAAAAACGCGACAAATGGCATGGCCAAGCTTTTGATGGCGTCGCCAAGCAATTCGATCCACAGCAGCGGTGCGATACTGGCGAACTGTTCGGAGTACAGCAGCCTGACGATTCGGTCGGAGCCAAACGCCAGAATCAACAGTCCGAGCCCGCCGGCAGCTACGACCAGCAAGGTATAGGCGGGCAGGCGGCCCCTGAGTGTACGGTGTGGCGATTCACTGCGAAACACCTCCGGAAGGAGGACAAACCCCACCACTGCCTGCGCCATAGCCATCACGGCATCGGATATCCGGAACATGCCTTGCCATAGTCCGGCCGCGTCCAAGCCGAGTTGCATGGCGATGGTTTCTCGAACGGCGATGACCGATGCGGTGCCTATCACGGCCGGCGCCAGTGCAATCGCCACGTACGGCGCCAGTTCCCGGGCCGCCCCCAACGCTTCGCGGCTCGGCCGCAGGCCGCCCAACCAGCGTGTGTTGGTAGCGGCGGCCACGAGCAGCCAGGCTGCCAGCGTGGCACCGAAGCCAGCCATCAGCGCATGCACAGCGCTCAGCACGGAGCCGGCCTGCACGAACATCCAGTAGCACGCAAGCGTTAACAGACCGGAGAGCGCCACTACCATGGCATTGAGGCGTGAGCGGCCCTGGGACAGCAACGTCGCCTGGACATGCAGCGCCAGGCCGGCTAGCGCCGCCAACACCAGCGCAGCGAGCGGCGTCATCCACACCGCGCCACTGACGATGTCCAGTTCGCGGAACCCGGCATGCCAGACCGCAATCAGGACCGGCATGCCCAAGACGAACAGCATTCCGCCCCACAGCCAAGTGGCGCGTGCGCGATCGGTCTGTCCGGGCGTGGACAATTTGGCGATCAGCCCCTGGCTGATGCCGCCGTTCGAGAACGTGGTGTAGAGCGTGGCCAGGCTGAACACATTGCCCCACGCGCCAAAGGCCGCCGGGCCTAGCTGGGTGGACAGAATCTTGTTGGCAGCCAGGCCGCAGATCAGCTTCAGGAATACGCCTAGACCCGATATGAGTGCGCTCAATGCCATGGAGGCGACGTCAGCGTCTGGTTCGGGCCGGATACGCGGGCGGCGAGGCGCGACGCCACGGTGGTGCAGAAGAAGCTCGCCAAAAAGAACGACGACTTGATCTTGCCGAAGCCTTCCATCGTCCGCATGATGAACCATACCGACTTCGCCGAACGCACCTTGTTCGACGAGAACGAGCGCTTGCGCACACGATACCAGGCGAGCGCCTTGGGCAATCGCTCGCCACGCCGTCCGCCCTTGATCAGGATCGCCCACGCCGCGAAATCCTCGGCCACCAGGCCGGGCGGCATTGCCGGGAACACGCCGTCGCCAGCGATACTGCGCTTGAGCATTACCGCCAGGCAGCCCACGCCGCGCCGGGCATTATGGGTAAACAGGGTCAGCCGGTCCGGCCCGCAGATCTTGGAGAGAGGGCGGCCGCTGCCGTCCTCGAACGGAATATAGTCGTGATAGCTGAAATCGAGCGCATGGTCGCGCATGAATTCAACCTGCTGCTCCAGCTTGGTGGCATCCCAGATGTCGTCGGCATCCAGAAATGCGACGAAATCGCCCCGTGCCGCGGCGATACCGATATTGCGAGCCTTCGCGGGACCATACGCAACGGGATTTGTGATAATCCGAATGCGCGCATCGGACGCGGCAAGGCGGGCCAGTACCTCAGCGGTCTCGCCGTTCGAACCATCGTCGATCAAAATCCATTCATAATCGCCGAGACTTTGTTGCAGGATCGAATTGGCAGTAGCGCCAATATATCTCCCGTCGTTATGTACTGGTGTAATGATACTGACCAGGGGTTTCGCGCTCGATGTAATCATTGTGCGAATAGTAGCAATTCCAGCCGCCGAGTCTGCGATGCCTGCGAGTATAAGGCATCGAATGCTGACAAAGCGATATCACGAAGTGACGCAAGATCCTGGGTTTGTAAAATTCTGTGAAGGGCCTCCGCCATTTCCTGCTCGGTTTCGACGACGAAAATGGCCTCGCGATATCTTTCGTCTGACAACGCCGCTTCATAGCCGACAGCTGCGTTGGGCAGGCAGACCACGGGGATGCCGAATGACAATGCTTCCGCCACCTTGGTCTTCATGCCGCTGCCCCAGCTAACCGGTGCGGCGTAGAGGGTCGCTCTGGCAAACGTGGCCGCCATGGTGCCGGGCGCGGGCGTGTCCACGACGTGTAACTGTGGATAGGGCGCCGCCATTTCGGCGGCGCGGGCCCCGGCGGCCACGAATATGGCCGGGCGAGCGCCGATCTCGCCGTAGCGTGCCGCGACGCCGGCAAAGTGACGCAGCGCTGTTTGGTTTGGCGCGAAGCCGAAGTGGGCGGTAAACAGGATCTGCGGCACGTCGCCCGATGCAGCCCGTGCGGACGTGTCGCCGGCAGACAGCGAGATCGGTAGCACGCCGGTGCGCGCGGGGTGGCCGAAGTGGCTGGCGAACAGCGCACGGTCCGCTTCAGTGATGAATGTCATGAAGTCGGCCGAACGGCACGGCGCCTCAGCACGGCGAATGAGCCACAAATCTACGGCCTGACTTACTTGCCGTAACACATTTCCGCCACGGTGCTGGCGCTGTAGCTCAGCCTCCACATTGTCGCTTAGGATCGCGTAGGTCTTTCCCGGCACACGGCGCCGGATGATATCCATCAGCAGCCCGCACCGCGAGTTGTGGAACAGCACGACGTCTGCCTCCTGGGCATGCTGGACCAGTCGGGACAGGTATGTGATCAGATAAGTCGGATACAGCCGGGCGCGGGCCAACACGTCGCGCACCTTGTTCTTTCGGAGATAGACGGTGCGGCAATGGGCGGGCGGCACGAAGGCCATCTCGGGGCCCATGTCCTTGCTAACGATGGTGACCTCGGTCACGCCGCGCACGGCGCAGACCGCTTCCGCGAGCGAGCGCAAATAGAGTCCGCCGCCGGAAAGCTCCTGCAATCCGTTGGGGGATATCAGCAATACTTTCACAAGTGTGTGGCGTTGAGCAGCGCGCGTATCTGGGCGCAGAAGCGCTGGGTGGAAAAGGAGTCGGCGATGAACGCGTGCATGGCCAGGGGATCGTTCTGCGCGCGCAGCCGGGCAAAAATCGCAGAAGCTTGCCCGAAGAACGTAGCGCTGTCTGTCGGCAGTTCGCCGACCCACGGTACGTTCCGGCGCAGGAACACGTCGCAGGCGCCGACGCGGGTGCCCAGCACGCTGACGCCGGATGCCAGCGCCTCGAGCGTGACCAGCTCGAAGCCTTCAAACAGCGACGGAAAGACGAATACGTCGATATTGTCGTAGAACGCCGACATTCGATCCGGCGCCAGGCCGGGGACGATTGTGACATTCGGCAGATCGCGTAATTCGGGTGGAATGTCGCTCATCGTCGCGATGACGAGCTGCATGTCGGCCTGGCCGCCGACCCAGCGCGCGATGTCGATCAGGTAGGGTAGCCCCTTGCCGTATTCGAGCCGGCCGGCAAAGCCGAGGCGGACCACCCCGTCGGCGAACTTGGGCCGGGCGTGGAACACCGAGGCGTCGATACCGTTGTGAATTATTACGCACTTATTGGCCGGAATTCCCTGCAAGTCCACACATAGGTCGCGCACCGCTTCCGACACGCACGCGACCCGACGTGCACGCCGCATGGTCATAGCCTCGAGTCGCGCGAGCAATCTCATGCCCAGGAACCGGCTTCCCGATGCCGCCAGCGCCCGGATATAACCGGCCGCTGAGCCGTGGACGATGACCACGTCAGCGGGAAAGAATGGCGTATAAGATGAATTCGAGATCGTAAGAAAACCGTTGCCGCATAATCGTTTTATCCATAACCAGAGCGACGCGGCGACCGGAAAGATAAACTGCGTCAGGCGCTTGGCGCGCAGAAATTGTGGTAAAACCAGAGTTTCGTCGACGAGCGTAACGACGGCCCCATGCTGGGCCAGGTCATTCTGGAGCAGTGACACGACGCGTTCCACGCCGCCGGTGTTTTGGACCCCATTACGCGATACGAGATAGATAGGCAAGAGCATGAACGGTACCGGCGTCGTGCATTTGCGTTTTGCACAACGTCAAGGGCTGGCCCCACTATCGGAGCGTCATTACGTGAAGTCTAATAACGGCTTGCCGGCGGACTGAAGCATGCATGTCCGGCAACGGCTGGAATGCGAAGCAGCGTGATTCCAGGATGGCCAGGTCAGCGCTGCGGGCGCGCCACATTCTACGCGAACCGCCGGTCGATCCCTTGCCCCGATCAATTTTTGAGTCCCCATGTTCGAACTTTTCTGGCTTCCTGCGATTTCGGCGATGCTGAGTGCAGGCGCTGTTTTGATTCTTCGCCCACTTGCCACGCGCGGCGGCCTGCTGGACCACCCTGGTGGCCGCAAGCGCCACGAGGGTTCGACGCCGCTCGTGGGCGGCATTGCCATCCTGATAGCGATCTGGGTGGGCACCGCGATGTTCGTGCGTGGCTATGATCACTACAATGCGCTGTTTGTCGGCCTGACTTTGCTGGCGTTGGTCGGATTGTTCGATGATCTGAACGGTATCCCGCCGCTAAGCAAGCTGGCCTTCCAGTTCACTGCCGCGATCCTGATGACGTCCTGGGGCGAGGTCTACCTGCACTCGCTCGGCGACCTCCTCAACAAGCGTGACGTCATTCTCTATGCCTGGGGCATTCCGCTGACCCTGCTGGCGATCCTATCTGTGGTCAACGCCATCAATATGACCGATGGCATGGATGGGTTGGCCGGCGGTTTGTCGCTGATCGTATTCGGGTGGTTCGCATGGCTCGCCCACGAGATCGGCAACCCGGGCGCCTATCGGATCTGCCTGCTGATCTGCGGCGCCATCCTCGGCTTCCTGTTGTTCAACATGCCGAGTCCCCTGCGCCGGCGGCTGGTCTTCCTCGGCGATGCCGGCAGCTTGTTGCTCGGCTATGGCATCAGTTGGTTCGCGGTGGAGCTGTCGCAGAAGGAGTACAACCCTGGCGGCCCCGTGCCACCTGCGGTCATGCTGTGGGTGGTCGGGCTGATCCTGGTGGACCTGCTGGCCGTGGTCCTGCGCCGCGCGATCCAGGGCAAGAACCCGCTGGCGGCGGACCGGACCCACCTGCATCACCTGTTGCTGCGGATGGGCCTGAACAGCAGACAGGCGGTCTGGTTCCTGCTGGTCGGCAATTTCCTGCTCGGCCTGATCGGTGTCACGGCCTGGAAGCAGGGCGTGCCGGAGTCGATCATCTTCGCCACTTTCCTGGTGTTCACCGGTATCCACCTGCTGATCATGCAGCGGGCGTGGGTCGTCATTCGCTGGGTGCGGCGCCTCCGTTCCCGGTAACCACTCCCCGAAGCAGCGCCTCCCATTCTTGGTCGACCAGTCGGTCGACCGTATGGGCTGCCGCAGTGAGCCTGCCGCCTTTGGCGAGCTGCCACCGGAGATCGGGGTCGCCGATCACGCGCAGCAGCGCCCGGGCCAGCGCTGGCCCGTCTTCCGGCGGCACCATCACCGCGTTGCCCCCCTCCACGAGCAGTGCCTTCGGCCCCGCCTCGCAGGCGCTCGCCACCACCGGCAGGCCGAACGCCATCGCCTCGAGCAGCACCAGGCCGAAACCCTCATAGCGTGAACTCAGGCAGAACACGCCTGCCTGCCGGTAGGCCGAGGCGATGTCGGTGCGCTCTCCGGGCATCGACACTGTCTTGGAAACGCCGTACTGCGCGGCCAGCGCCTCGAGTGCCGGGCGTGCCGGCCCCTCGCCGACGATCTCCAGCCGCCAGTCCGGCGCCTCCCTGACCACCAGCGCCCATGCCTCCAGCAGGATATCGAAGCCCTTGGCTTCCACCAGGCGGCCGACCGCCAGTACCCTCTTCGCCTGCATCGGGGCTTCCATCCGCGGCGGAAGGTCGAATGGCAGCGGATTTGCGATCACGGCAATCTGGAACGGATGGCGAATGGCTGCCCGCCACCGCAGGCGGTCGGCATCGGTCAGCACCACTACCGCCGCAGCCGTCCGGGCTGCCAGCCGCCGCGCCACGCGCCGTGCCGGCTTGCCGAGATCCTCATCGAAGTGGCAATGCTCCCAGGCTACCCGGCGGACGCGGCTGCCAAACAGCGCTGGCAGCGTGAACAGCGTGAGCATTGGGTCTACCTCCACGAGCACATCGATGTCATGTGTGAGCATAAAGCGCCTAATGCGCCACACAGTAGCCGCGTACTGGCGTTTGAACGACGGGCGCACCGGGAAGAGGGCGCGGTGGGTGACAGCCGGATGTAGCGGGAAGGCGCTCGCCTCATCCCACAGGCTCAGCACGTGGATTCGATATCCGCGCGCGGCCAGCGCGCTCGCGATGCTCGCCGTCACGCGTTCCGCCCCGGCAAGCGCGTTGAGCGTGCCGGTTAGAAAGCAGATCACCGGACGGCGCGTCACCGCGCCGTCCGCCATGCGTGGTACCACATGCCCAGCCCGACCAGTGTGGTGATCGCACTGGCAACGGCGTACCCGAGGATTGCGCCCTCGGCGCCATAGCGCGGAATGGCGATCCAGTCCACCGCGATGGTGGCGGCGCAGGCAACGCCCCATTTGATGGCGATCCAGCGCGGCCGGCGCAGATGGGCGGCGAGCACCGTCAGGCCCACATCGGCAAAGACCAACGGCGATACCATCAGCGCCAGCCGCAGCAGCGAGGCAGCCTCCGCGAACGCCGCGCCGTAGAGCCAGTGCACGATCCACGGCGCCAGCCCGATCAGCGCGCCAGCGCCGAGGATGCCCAGCGCCGTCAGGAGCAGCGCCAGTTTCAGGACGTTGCGGATGGCGGCGCGGCACTCGCCGCGCGTATAGATATAGAGGGGGGCAATACCGCTGGCCAGGATCGTGGCAACGGTGGTGAAGTTGTCTACGATCTGCATCGTGGCCGCATAGGACGCGAATTCGGCAGTGGGGACGTGGGGGCGGAGCAGCAACTGGTCCACGCGCCGCGCTCCCATCATCAGCATAAAGCTGATCCAGAACAGCGATCCATCGTGAAACAACTGGCGCGTTAGCGCAGGGTCATGCTGCACCCGTCCGTACGGCATGCGTCGGCGGTAATACAGCGCCAGCAGCAGCGCCGCCAGCACCGGTTCGGCCACCACCGCCACGGCATAGGCGCTGGCCGCGTGGATGCCGGCCCACGCCAGCGCGCCCACGGCGGCGGCCTTGAGCGCCAGCGAGGCCAGGTTGACGTACACCCCGGGACGGTTGTGCGTATGGGCCTGCATCCATGCGATGACTGCGCCCGACGGCTCGCGCAGCAGAATGCCAAGCCCGAGGATCAGCGCAGGGCCCCAGCTCGGCCCCGCATGGGGGGAGGCCGCCAGGAACGCGCCGACCAGCAGGTAGCCGCCGCAGGCCGCTAGCCAGCGCAGCCTGAATACATGGGCGAGTAGCCGGTGCTGGGCCGCCGCGTCCGCCAGCGCCACGAGCCGCGGCACCACGACCTCGCCGCCGCAGATCAGCGCCACGGACGCCCCGATGAAGACAATCGACTGCGCGTACTGGAAGGCGGCGAAGTCCTCCGTGCCCAGCGCGCGCGCGAGGATTGCTACGACACCCAGTCCGACCAGGACCTGCGCGCCGCGGTCGAGCAGCATCAGGCTGACGTTCCCCGCTATGCGTCGGCGCATGGGCGAACCGGCCCGGGGCGGGTGCCGGCCTGTGGGCACAACTGCTCAAACAGGGCCAGCCAGCGGTCGGTGGCTGACCCGATGCCGAAATGCGTGACTATGCGTTCGCGGCGGGTGGCGGCGGCATCACTTGTGCTGTTCTGGTCGAGCGCGGCGTGCATGGCGGCAGCCAGTGCGTCGGTATCGTCGATCGGTACGATGGTGTCGATGTCGCCCATCAGTTCCGCCACGCCCGGCGCGGCGGTGGCGACGACCGGTCGCCCGCACGCCATGGCCTCGCCAATGACGAGCGGCATACCCTCCACGCGCGAAGACAGCACGAACAGGTCGGCGGCATTGAGCAGGGCGGGGATGTCACGGCGCGTGCCCAGCAGCGTGGCAGTGTCACCGAGGCCGTGCCTGGCGATGCGGGCGGCCAGCGCCGGGCGCTGCGGGCCGTCGCCAGCGATCAGCAGCCGTGCCGGTGTGGTGTGGTCCATGCGCGCGAAGGCGTCGATCAACATGACCTGCGCCTTCTCGGCGGCCAGGCGCCCGATCGTCAGGATCAGCCGCGTCTGCGCGTCGAGACCGAGCTGGGCGCGCGTGCTGGCACGCAGAGCGGGGTCCGGCCGGAACTTGTCGGTGTCGATGCCGTTGTACATCACACGTACGCGGTCGGCGCTGACTGCGCCCGAGCGGATCATTTCCGCGCGGCTGGCTTCGCTGACCTGGGTGGTCAGCGTGCACCACCGGCTGGTCAGCCGATAGAGCCGCATACGCAGCCGTCCGCCCTCGGAAAAGCTGTGCGCCGCGCAGACCAGCGGCGGTATCCGGGCGATTCGCGATAGCAGACGCGCGAACAGGTTGGCGTGGAACATGTGCGCGCTGACGACGTCCGGCCGCCAATGCATGGCAAAGCGCCGCGCGGCGCGCAGGGCCTGGATCAGCGAGAGCGGGTTCTTGTGGAGGTCGAGCATCAGCCGCTCTACTGCATCGGGCATCGGCACTTCGCAATCGGGCGTCAGGCTGATCAGCCCCACTTGGTGCCCCCGGGCGAGGAATTCCCGAGCCAGCGCGGCAACCTGCTGTTCCGCGCCGCCCATGCGCAGGCCGGTAGTGACTAGCAGAATGCGCATGGCCCGAGGCGGATGGGCTGGAGCGGGCGCCTCGCGATTCAACGTGCACCGTACCCGGTTAGCAGCGTCCGCAAGGTCTTGAGCGCGATCAGGAAATCCAGTGCGAACGAGCAGTGCTTGACGTAAAAAAGGTCGTAGCTGAGCTTGGTGACCGTTTCCTCGTGCGTGCCGACGTAACCCTGCTGCACCTGTGCCCAGCCGGATAGCCCTGGGCGCACCAGATGGCGATACGGGTAGTACGGAATACTTTGTGAGAACTGTTCCACCATCGGTACCTGTTCGGGCCGCGGACCGATCAGGCTCATGTCCCCCTTCAATACGTTCCAGAGTTGCGGAATCTCGTCGAGCCGGTACTTCCGGATAACCCGGCCCACGCGCGTCACACGCGGGTCCTGCCGCTTGGCGAACTGCGCCGGCGCATCGTCGTCGGTGGTCATGCTGCGGAATTTCAGCATCACGAACGCGCGGCCGAACACGCCCACACGGGTCTGGCGGAATATCGCCGGGCCTTTCGATTCGAGCCGTACCGCCAGGCCTACCAGCACGCTAAGCGGCAAGGCCAGCGGAGAAAGGACAATCACGGCAACGATGTCGAGCAGCCGCTTGAAGAAGCCATAGAAGTAGTGCTTCGCATAGTCATCAAGGAAGTTCTCATCGATATGCGCCAGCCCGACGCGCCCGGTCAGCATTTCGCCGATGCGTTCCACCGAATACATTCGGACGTGGGAAAGCTTGAGTTGTGACAGCAGGCGGGTCCGTTCCGGGTCGGCCGTGGCATTGCGGTCCACCATCAGGGCGTCGCAGCGTGTGGCCTCGAACAGGGAGCGGATGTGCTCGAACCGGCTTGCGCTGGGCGGCGCCGCACCAGGCATGTTCAGGATCTTTTCCAACTGGGCGAGCGTCGCCTCGTCGGAATAACCGAAGACCGGCACATAGTTTCTGACGAACAGCCGGTAGCCGTACCACGTCCAGATCAAGGTGGCGAAGTAGCTGATCACCAGCGCCACGCGCGAGTATTCCACCCGCAGTATGGCAAAACCGGCCAGCAGGATCACGAAGGCAAGTGTCACGGACAGGCCGACCAGACTGCTACCTTCGACGGCCGGCAGATGTAACGACCGCAGCATCAGGGCGAACGCGCACAGGTATGCCACCCCCGACCATATCAGCGTGCGGGTAAACAATACGGTAACTATCCCGGTCTGCCGAAGCGGCTCCACGGCCAGGATGGCGAGCCCGAGCAGAAAAAGGCCCAGGAGCGCCCAGCCCATCATACGGCTGGCGCGCCGCATGGTTTCGGATCCTCGGGCGCGCACAACTTCGTTGGAGCGGGACACGCTGTTGATTTTCGTCATTCGTCGTTTTGGCCATACGTCCGCTCGCATGGCATTTTGCGTTAGCTATCGGAATGCCTCGGCTTGTCCCGGCAGCGATGCATGTCGATGCTGGAAGCATGCTGCGGCAACGCGTTATGATGCGCTGTCGAGTGGACGAACGTACACAAGTTGGTGCCGGTTGCGCCGCGCCGGAGCCGCGCGGGCAAGCGTACACCGTCGGATTCCTCAACGGAGGCGCACGATTATAACTGGGACGATGCGCGATGCCGCCCGGAGTGCATCAAAATGCATCGTCAGTGTGGCCTGCCGTACATGGGTATCGCGTGGGGGGTCCCCTAAAGTTTCTGGAAGCCCGTTGCCGCGCCGCCGCAATCCGGCACAATGCTGCCTTGACATCGTGTCAGCGATCCCGAGACGCGTAGAGAATTCCCCATTCAACCATCGAAACGCTCATGCAAACTGACCCCTCAATCTTCAAGGCGTATGACATCCGCGGCATCGTCGGCAAGACGCTGACCCCCGAGGTCGCCCGCCAGATCGGCCTGGCCTTTGGCTCCGCCGCGGTCGAACTTGGCGAGAAAACCGTCGTCGTGGGCCGTGACGGGCGCCTGTCGGGCCCGGATCTGCTCGGCGGACTCGTGGAAGGGCTGCGCGCGGCCGGTGTCGATGTGATCGACCTCGGCATGGTCGCCACCCCGATGGTCTACTTCGGCACCAATATCGAGCTGGACGGCCGCCGTGCCGGGTCTGGCATCATGGTCACCGGCAGCCACAATCCGCCTGACTACAACGGTTTCAAGATGGTGCTCGGTGGCAAGGCCATCTACGGCGACCAGATCCAGGCGCTGCACCAGCGCATCGAGGCCGGCAAGTTCACGCAGGGCAGTGGCGGATACAAGCTAGTCGATATCCGACAACAGTACCTCGACCGTATCGTCGGCGACGTCAAGTTGGCCCGTCCGATGAAAATCGCCCTGGACGCCGGAAACGGCGTGGCTGGCGCCTTCGTCGGCGACCTGTTCCGGGGGCTTGGCTGCGAGGTCGTCGAGCTGTTTTGCGATGTCGACGGCCATTTCCCGAACCACCATCCGGACCCGGCCCACGTCGAGAACCTGCAGGACCTGATGCAGTGCCTGCGCGACACCGACTGCGAGCTGGGCCTGGCCTTCGATGGCGACGGCGACCGCCTGGGCGTGGTCACCAAGGACGGCGAGGTCATCTTCCCGGACCGCCAGCTGATGCTGTTCGCCGAGGAAATCCTCTCGCGCAACCCGGGCGCGCAGGTCATCTACGACGTCAAGTGCACCGGCAAGCTGGCGCCGTGGATCCGCGACCACGGCGGCGAGCCGCTGATGTGGAAAACCGGCCATTCGCTGGTCAAGGCCAAGCTCAAGGAAACCGGCGCGCCGATCGCCGGGGAAATGAGCGGCCACGTGTTCTTCAAGGACCGCTGGTACGGCTTTGACGATGGCCTCTACACGGGCGCGCGCCTGCTGGAGATCCTGTCGCGCCACGCCGACCCGAGCGCCGTGCTGAACGCGCTGCCGAACTCCAACTGCACGCCTGAATTGCAACTGAAGTGTGCCGAAGGGGAGGCGTTCACGCTGCTCGACAAGATCCGCGCCAACGCGAAGTTCGACGGTGCGCGCGAAGTCATCACGATCGACGGCGTGCGTGTGGAGTACCCCGATGGCTTCGGCCTGGCGCGTCCGTCCAACACCACGCCGGTGGTCGTCATGCGTTTCGAAGCCGATAACGATGCCGCGCTGGCGCGCATCCAGGCCGAGTTCAAGCGCGTGATCCTGGCCGAGAAGCCGGATGCAAAGCTCCCGTTCTGAGGTGGGGCAGCCGGCCGGCGCCGCAACGTCGAACCCAACCGCGCCGCTTGCGGCGCCGATGGTCGTGAGCTCGCCGTTCGCGTTGCCGGCCCGGCCGCGCATCCTGGTCGTCAAGGTGTCGTCGCTGGGCGATGTGGTGCACAACATGCCCCTCATCCACGACTTGCGCGCGCGTTGGCCCGATGCCGAGATCGACTGGGTGGTGGAAGAGGGCTATGTCGACCTGGTGCGGCTGCTGCCGGACGTCCACCGCGTGATTCCGTTCGCGCTGCGCCGCTGGCGCAAGCGGTTCTGGCAGGGCGATACCTGGGCCGAAGTCGGCGCGCTGCGCGATGCGATCCGCGCGCGGCCCTATGACGCGGTGCTCGAGACCCAGGGCCTGCTGAAGACCGCCATCGTGGCGCGCACCGCCGCGCGCACGGCTGGCGCGCCCGTGATCGGGCTTGGCAATGCCACGCAGGGCTCCGGCTACGAGCCGGCGTCGCGCCTGTTCTATACCGCGCCGGTCAAGGTGCCGCGTCAGACCCATTCGGTGCGGCGCTCGCGCCTGCTTGGGGCCGCGCTGACGGGCGGCACGCCGCCGGAGCCGCCGCGCTTCTTCGGTCCGGCGGCGACCTCGTTGCATGTCGACGATCTGCTCTGGGCCGGGCTGCCGGCCCGGTACGCGGTCTGTTTCCATGCCACGGCCGGCGCGAAGAAGCGCTGGCCGGTGGCGAACTGGCACGCGCTGGGCCAGAAGCTGCACGCCGAGGGCCTGACCGTGCTGCTGCCCTGGGGCAGCGAGTCGGAACGCCGCGATGCCGAGGCGCTGGCCACCGGCATGCCCGGCGCGCAGGTGCTGCCGCGCTTCTCGGTCATGCAGGGCTTTGGCCTGATCAACCGGGCCGAGGTGGTCATCGGCGTGGATACCGGCCTCGTGCACATCGCCGCAGCGCTGTGCCGGCCCACCGTCGAGATCTACACTGCCACCTGGCGCTGGAAGACCGAAGGCTACTGGTCCGACCGCATCGCCAATGTGGGCGACGACGGCATCGTGCCGTCCGTCGATGAGGTCTACGCCGCCGCCGTGCGGGTACGCGGAGTGCCTGCCTGATGCTTCGTCTGGTTTACACGTTGTTGTGGGGGGTGATCCTCCCACTGGCGCTGCTGCGCCTGGTCTGGCGGTCGCGCAAGGAACCCGGCTATCGCCGCCACATCGGGGAGCGGCTTGGCCGATATGGCGGGTTGTCGGCCAGCGGGCCGTGGCTCTGGGTTCATGCGGTGTCCGTCGGCGAGACGCGCGCCGCGCAGCCGCTGCTCGACGCGCTGCTGGCTGCGTATCCCCGTCATCGTATTTTGTTGACCCACATGACGCCGACCGGCCGCCAGACCGGTCAGCAGCTCTATGGCGACAACCCGCGCGTGCAGCAGTGCTACCTGCCGTACGACGTGCCGGCGTTGGTGCGCCGCTTCCTGGCCTACTTCCGGCCCGAGGCGGGGCTGATCATGGAGACCGAGGTCTGGCCCAACCTGGTCCACGTCACGCGCCGGGTGGGCGTGCCGCTGTTCCTGGTCAATGCCCGGCTGTCGCCGCGCAGTTATCGGCGGACAGCGCGCTTCGGCGGCGCGGCGGCCTCGTTGTATAACGATTTCACGGCGGTGCTGGCCCAGACGGCTGGCGATGCCGAGCGCTATCGCGCGCTCGGCGTGAAGGCCGTGCAGGTGACCGGCAACCTCAAGTTCGACATGCAGCCGCCGGAAGCCGGCATCGCGCGCGGCCATACCCTGCGCCGCGCGTTCGGCGCCCGCCACGTGCTGGCCGCCGCGAGCACGCGAGAAGGGGAGGAGCCCCTGATCCTGGACGCCTTCGCGCGCTGGCCCGGCGCGGCGCGTCCCGCGCTGCTGCTGGTGCCGCGCCATCCGCAGCGGTTTGACGAGGTAGCTGCGCTGGCCAAGCGTGCCGGCTTCAGCGTGCAGCGCCGCAGCCAGCTGGATGTGGACGCCCTCGACGCCCCGATCACGGCCGACATCGTGCTCGGCGACTCCATGGGCGAGATGGCGATGTACTACGCCGCCTCGGATATCGCCTATATCGGCGGCAGCCTGATCCCGCTCGGTGGACAGAATTTGATCGAGGCCTGCGCCGTCGGCACGCCTGTGCTGATGGGCCCGCACACCTTCAACTTTGCCCAGGCCACCGAGGATGCCATCGCCGCCGGCGCCTGCCTGCGCGTGGCCGATGCCGACGCCCTGATGGCCGCCGCCTCGGCCGTGCTGGCCGATGAAGCGCGTCTGGCCGACATGCGCGCCCACGCGCTGACGTTCGCCGGCCTGCATCGGGGTGCCACGCAGCGCACCCTGGCAGCCGTCGCGCCAGTGTTGCGCTGACATACAGGCGCCACGGAGGCGTCTACACTATTTGCATAGTGAGGAAAAGTGCGACATGCGCCGCTTTATCGCGGCATGCGCAATCAGGAGCCCGATCGATGCAACATTCCTTCTCCCTGCGTAGTGTTTTCGCAACATTGATGCTCGGTGCCGTGGCGGCGGTGGCCGGCTGCGCCACCGGCCCGGCACCCGACCAGGCATCGGCCAACGCCAGCCTCAACGAAACCCGCGCCGGCGGTCCGAGCCGCTGGGAATTGATCCGCTGGCAGAACGCCGATGGCACCGTCCGTGACATTCCGCATGGCGACAACGGCCAGCCGGTCATCTTCGAATTCAATGACGGCATCGACGCCTCGCAAGGCACGGTGAGCGGCACCAGCGGCTGCAACCGCTTCACCGGCGGGTATGGCAAGACCAGCTCCGGCATCCGCTTCGACCGCATCGCCGGCACCCGGATGGCCTGCCCGGGCATGCGGATGGAGGTGGAGGGCGCGCTGTTGAAGGCGATGCAATCGCCATTCACGACGGTCGGCACGCAGCCATCCGCCGGCGCCACGGGGCGCCAGATCATCTGGAAGACCGCCGACGGCGATCTGCTGCAATTTGTTGAACGAGAAGGCGTGGGCCGGCGCGGCGCCAAGGCGGACGCCGCAGCGGGGCACGAGAAGATCGTCTATATCGACTCCCAGCGCGTGGAGTGCTCGGGCGCGGGCCGCATGCAGTGCTACCGCTGGCGCGAATCGCCCGATGCCCCGTGGCAACTCTGGTACGGGCCAATCGAGGGCCTGGACTTCGAATCCGGCGTGAGCTACAAGCTGCGTGTGCGCGAGTACCAGGTGCCGAATCCGCCCGCCGATGCCTCGGCCATCCGCTGGCAGCTGTTGAGCGTGGAGGAGCGCAAGCGCGGGGGTTGACCTGGTCGATCGTTTAGAATGCCGGGCTGGACTTGGGGGCGACTGACCCGCAAGCCACCTCGGGTGACTCGTATTGCAGGGTTTTTTATGCTTGATCGCAAGAATCGGCTATCCACGCTGGCCGACGTCCTACTCTTCGCCTTTCCTATCCTGATCCTGTGCGTTTCACACGGGGCCGGGGTATTTCTGGGGGGTATCTGCCTGCTGGCGCTTGCTGGATGGCGGGAGATGGGCCGTGCCTGGCGCGACCACGTTTTCGTGCTGCGGCCGCTGGCCATGGCTGTGCTGGCGTTCTTGGCAGTATGCGTCGCCTCGAAAATCTATCACGATACGCCGTGGAACGTGATCGACAACCCCTCGCGCGCGCTGCTCGTGGTGCTGACCTGCTGGGTCGTCGTCCGCGTGGCGCCGAATCCGAATCGGCTCTGGCAGGGCATTTCCGTGGCGCTCTTCCTGGCGCTGCTCATTATCACGTACCAGTACTTCTGGCTGGCCGACTCCCGCCCCTCGGCGTGGGTGCAGCCGATCGCATTCGCCAACATGGTCGCCGCACTTGCGCTGGTGGGTTTCGCGCGGCCCGGAGGCAGCCGGCGCGACCATGCCGCCGCGTGGTTCAACGTGTTCTGCGCGGTGTCCATCCTCATGATGAACGGCACGCGCGGGGCGATGATCGCGATGCTCGTGACGCTGTTTCCCCTGTTGCTGGTGCGCTACCAGCGCTTTAGCGCGCGGATGTTCCTCGTCGCCACATTGGTGATCGGGGGACTGGTGGCCGGTTCGTACCTGATGCCGCACAGCCCCGTGGCGACGCGCGTGGATCAGGCGTTCGTCGAAATACACAAGTTCGAGCAGGGCAACGCCGAGTCGTCGGTTGGGGCGCGGCTCAAAATGTGGGAAATCGGCCTCGCCTATTTCGAGGACCATCCGTGGACCGGTATCGGCATAGGCCAGTTTGCGCGTGTCCTGCGAGCGTCCCCTTACTGCGAGGGCCGCAGCAAGCCCTCCATGGTCTGTGTGCTCGAACATGCACACAATGATATGGTCGAAGCGGCGTCGACGATGGGCGTCCCCGGGCTCGTGACGTTCCTCGGGCTCTTGCTCGTTCCGGCGGCGATTGCGGTCTGGACGCTGCGACGCTGCCGCGCCAATCAGAACGACCAGGGGGTGAGTCTGGCGTGCGCCTGCCTTGGAGTGGTGATGGCTTCGATGATCTCGGGGCTGACCCAGGTGACGATGGCACACCAGGCCAACGTGGTCTTCTATACCGGGCTGATCGGCCTGCTGCTGGGGTTGGCTGGACGTGAAGCCTACGCCACCCGAATCCTTCCGGCCCATAGCGCGCCGGAGCCTATGCCATTAACGGGCACGCGTCGGATGAGTGCCAGCAGTGTCTGACCCGCTCTGATCTTCAGGAAGGGTTCCGGCCGCCGCGACGCATTGAAGCGGGAACCGGCGCCGACCCCACCCGCGCCTTCTCCGGCAGCTTGTACATCGCCCCCGGCACCGACGTCAGCAGCGTATTGATCTGCACGACGTCTTCCTCGCTCAGCACCGCCGTCGATGCCTTCAGGCGCAGCCCGTTCATGATTGTGTCGTAGCGGGCCTTGGCCAGGTCGCGGCGGGTCGAGAACAGCTGCGCCTCGGCATTCAGCACATCGATATTGATGCGCACACCCACCTCGTAGCCCAGCTGGTTCGATTCCACCGCGCTCTGCGCCGAGCGTTCGGCCGCTTCCAGCGCCTTGACCTGGGCCAGCCCGTTGGACACCCCCGAGTACGTCTGCCGCGCAGTCTGCGCAGCCGTGCGGCGCGCGAATTCGAGGTCGCTGGCGGCCTTGTCGGCCAGCGCCAGCGTCTCGCGCACGCGCGACTGGATCTGCCCGCCAGCGTAGATCGGAATGCTCAGCTGCACGCCGACCACGCCCGAGTTGTAGCGGCTGCCGACGTTGCTGAGCTGGGTGGCCGTGCCTTGCGCGTTGGTATAGCCGTACGACGCGACGAGGTCGACGGACGGCAGGTGGCCGGCCCGGGCCTTGTTCGATTCCCGCTGGGCGGTCTCGAGGTTGTAGCCGGCCACGCCCACCTGGAGGTTGGTCTGCTCGGCCTGCGCGGCCCAGGCGTTCACGTCGGCGGGCATCGGGCCCGGAATGGCGGCCTCGGGGCGCAAGCCCATCAGTTCGTCGACCGGTTTGCCGGTGATCTGCTGCAATGACGCGCGCGCTACTTCGAGCGCGCTCCGGGCCGAAATCTCGGTGGCCGTGGCCAGGTCGTACCGGGCCTGGGCGTCGTTGGCATCGGTAATAGTGGCCGTGCCCACCTCGAAATTGCGTTTGGCCTGCTCGAGTTGCTCGCCGATGGCCTTCTTCTGGGCGCCGGCCAGGTACAGGTTGTCCTGCGCGGCCAGCACGTCGAAATACGCCTGGGAGGCCCGCGTGATCAGGTCGAGCTGCGCCTGCTGGAACGTGACTTCACCGGCCAGCGTGGCCAGTTCGCCCTGCTTGTACGTCTCCCAGCGATCCCAGCGGAACAGCGGCTGCGTCAGTTGCAGCGCCCAGGTGTTGGCATTGAAGTAGCGCGTGACGTCCACGGGCGAGCTGTAGTCGGCCATGGTGCGCTGCACGCCCGCCGTGCCGAGCACCTGCGGTAGCAGGCCGGCGCGTGCCTGGGGCAGGCGCTCGCGCGTGGCCAGCAGTTGTGAGCGGGCGCTCGCGAACTGGGCGTCATTGGCTTGCGCATCGCGGTAGACCTGGAGCAGGTCCGCCCCTGCAGCGGCCGGAACATGGAGCAGGGCCAGCAGGGACACGGCCAGCGCCAGGGGTTTCCTGGCTGCACCGGGCACGGCGAGAAGCGCGAAACTCATGACATCTCCAGCTCGGCCAGCGGGCGCGCGGCCATCGTTCTTGTTGGTCTACGGGTGCTACTGCAGAGGCGAGCGATTTGCGAGGGGCGGCGTGACAGCGGGGTCCGGACAAACGCCCGGACCGCCTCCCTCAATACTGCGGAACGGACGGGTCCACCTGCGTGGACCACGCGTGGATGCCGCCGGTCAGGTTGTAGACGTTGGCGTAGCCCTGGCGCTCGAGGAAGCTGGCTACCTGCATGCTGCGCGCACCGTGGTGGCAGATGCAGACGATTTGCGCTTCGTCGTCGAGTTCGCCGAGGCGGGCCGGAATCTGGCCCATCGGGATGTGGGTGATGCCGGGCATCGCGGCGGTGCGGATCTCGAGATCCTCGCGCACATCGAGCAGCACCGGCTTGGCGCGGCCGGCGTCAGCCAGCCATTGCGCGAGTTCGGGGGCGGTAATGACCTGCATGGTGGCTCCCGGCGGCTCAGAACTGGAAGCGCGACGGCTGGGCGGCGCCTTGCAGCGGCTTGACCAGCGTCTCGAACAGGTTCACCGACTGGTAGCCGGCTTCCGAGGTGCGGGTGATGATGCGCGCTTCCATCACCGGCGCGGTGCCGACGATGACCGCGATGCGGCCGCCCACCTTGACCTGCGACAGCAGCGACTGCGGAATCTCCGGCACCGAGCCCGACACGCAGATCACATCGTACGGTGCGGCGACAGCCCAGCCCTCGGCGCCATTGCCGTCGGCCACTTCGGCGTTGCTCACGCCGGCGGCGGCCAGGTTCTGGCGGGCCAGTTCGGCCAGTTCGGGCACGATTTCCACGGTCAGCACATGGCGGGCGCGGTTGGCCAGCAGGGCGGCCATGTAGCCGGAGCCGGCGCCGATTTCCAGAACATTCTCATGCTTACGCACGTTCAGGTCCTGCAGCAGGCGGGCTTCCACGCGCGGGGCCAGCATGTTCTGACCGGCCGGCAGTGGGATCTCCATGTCGACGAAAGCCAGCGCGGCGTATGCCTGCGGCACGAACTGCTCGCGCTTGACCACGGCCAGCAGGTCCAGGATTTCCTGGTCCAGCACGTCCCACGGACGAATTTGCTGTTCGATCATGTTGAAGCGGGCTTTTTCGAGATCCATCTTGCCTTTTCCTTCCAATTCCAGTGCTTGCGGAGAGCCCGCCATTTTACCCCTGCGGACTGCCGCAGGATGTTTACAGATTATTGGCAACGACTTGCACGGGGCCAGTTGTTGCGCGTTGGCACAGCGCCGGCGCTCAGCCGTCCTCGCCGCCCGCCGGCTCGGCCGCCTGGGCGGCCAGCATTTCGTCCCGGATCTGCTCCCAGACCCAGGGGCCGGACTTCGCCGGCAGCGGCGTGTCCCGGGCCGGGCCCGTGGTCAGGCCGAACAGCAGCATCTGGATCAACTGGTCCACGAACGCCACCGGATCGATCTCGTGCACCGCCACCTGGCTGAACGCGCGCTGCCACAGCATCAGGAAGACCAGCGGGGCGCAGATCAGCGTGGTGGTGGGGTTTGCCGGCGTCTCGCGGAACTCGCCGCGCGCCACGCCACGGGCCAGCACACGGGCGAACAGCTCGTCCCCGGGGCCCATCACCTCGTCCTGGTAGAACTGGGCGATGTCCGGGAAATTGCCCGATTCAGCCATGATCAGCTTGGTCAGCCCGGCGGCGCGCGTGGCGCCGATCAGGCCCCACCAGCCCAGCAGCAACTCGCGCAACAGTTCGGGCGTGGACCCCTCGTAGGTCTCGACCAGATCGCCCCCCCGGGCCAGCGCCGGCACCATGTTCTCGCGCACGACGGTCTTGAACAGCTCTTCCTTGTTCGCGAAATACAGGTAAACAGTGCCTTTCGAGACACCTGCTGCGGCGGCAACGTCCTCGAGCCGGGTCGCGGCGTAGCCGCGCTCCACGAACAATTCCAGCGCGGCCGCCACCAGTTCCTGCGGACGGGCGGCCTTGCGCCGGTGCCACCGGCGCGCGTCGGGATCTTTCTTGGGCGAGAGTTCGGTCACAGGGCAGGGAACGCGAGGCGGCCGGCGCGCGTCCGCGTGGCACCGCATCGAAATTAAATAACTTGTGGGTCAGTAATGTAGAGGAGCGGTCTTGAGCGGTCAAGCCAGCGCCATTCCGCATTGTGACGCATCCGGCGCAGGTTGCGCTTTGTTGCAGGTTCGACGGGGCCTCTCAGGCAGAATGACGCCTTTCGCGTGCCTTTTCCGATGTCTTGCATGACGACATTTGCGCCTGAACCTTGAGCATGGCCTGCCAGTCTGAACTTTCCTGCCGCGATGGTTGCGGCGCCTGCTGCATCGCGCCGTCCATTACCTCGCCTTTGCCGGGCATGCCGCACGGCAAGCCGGCGGGGCAGCCCTGCGCCCAGTTGCTACCCGACATGCGCTGCGCGGTGTTCGGCCAGCCCGGGCGGCCCGCGTTCTGCGGCGGGCTGCGTCCTTCGGCTGAGATGTGTGGCAACTCCCGCGACGCGGCGCTGCACTGGCTGACCCGGCTTGAGGTGCTGACCGCGCCATCCACCGTTGCGGCCTGATCGGCATCAGGCCGCAGCCCGTCTTTTGGAGGTTCTACGATGATCGCGATGACACGCCGGCGCTGGCTGGCGGCCGCAGGCATCGCCACGGCCGCCGCCGCCACCGCATGGCTGGCGGCTTGCGGTGGGTTCATGAACGAATACACGTTCTCGCAAAGCCAGCTCCAGTCGGCGCTCGAGCGCAAGTTCCCGTTCAACAAGCGCTATATGGAGTTGTTCGATATCCAGCTCGCCAACCCGCAGTTGGCGCTCGACCCCGCGCGCAACCGCGTGACCGTGCAGTTCGACGCCACCATCGACAACCGGCTCTTCTTCCGCCAGCCGCTGACTGGCCGTTTCGCGCTGGACAGCGCGCTGCGCTACGACCCGCCCTCGCACTCGCTGGTGCTGCAAGACCCCGAGGTGCGCCAGTTCGACGTGCAGGGCATGCCGGCACAGTTCTCGCGTCAACTCAATGCGCTGGGCGGTATCCTGTCCGAGCAGCTGTTGCAGGGCTATCCGCTGTATACCTTCAAGCCGGAGCAGTTGCGGCTGGCTGGCGCGCCGGCGGAGCCCGGTACAATCACGGTCCTGCCGGACGGCATCAACGTCAAGATCAATCGTCCGTAAACACGGTTTTCCAATAATAATGCCGAGGGTTCGCGTGTTACCGCGCGGACCGGACCGCGCCTGACCCTCTCCTGAATCCGCATGGATATCGCACTCGCCCTGAAAGCCGTGATCCTCGGCATCGTCGAAGGACTGACCGAGTTTCTGCCCATCTCCAGTACCGGCCACCTGATCCTTGCCGGCCAGTTACTCGATTTCAACGACGAGAAGGGCAAGATCTTCGAGATCGTGATTCAGTTCGGTGCGATTCTGGCGGTGTGCTGGGAATTCCGGCGCAGGATTGGTGCGGTGGTCAGTGGTCTCGGGTCCGATCCGAAAGCCCAGCGGTTCGCCATTAACGTCATCGTGGCCAGCGTGCCGGCCATTGTGCTGGCCTTTATCTTCGGCAAGTGGATCAAGGCCCATCTGTTCAATCCGATGAGCGTGGCCATGGCGTTTATCGTCGGCGGCGTGGTGATTCTGCTCGCCGAATGGCGCGATGCGCGCCGGGGCACGGTTTCGCATCCGCAGGGCAATGCCTTGCTGGAGGCGGCCAAGGCCGGGGCGCCGCGCATCGAATCGGTGGATGACCTGAACTGGCGCGACGCGCTGAAGGTTGGCCTGGCGCAATGCTGCGCGCTGGTGCCGGGAACGTCCCGCTCCGGCGCCACGATTATCGGCGGCATGCTGTTTGGCCTGTCGCGTCAGGTGGCGACCGAATTCTCGTTCTTCCTGGCCATTCCGGTGATTTTCGGCGCGACCGTCTACGAGCTGTACAAGGCGCGCGCGCTGCTCTCCGCCGACGACCTCGGTATTTTCGGCATCGGCTTTGTCTTCGCGTTCCTGTCGGCGTTCCTGTGCGTGCGCTGGCTATTGCGCTTCGTCGCCACGCACGATTTCAAGCCGTTTGCGTGGTACCGGATTGCCTTCGGGATTATCGTGCTGGCCACGGCGTGGACCGGGATGGTGTCCTGGCACGCTTGAGGGTAGCGCGCCGAGTGAGGCGATAAAAAAAGGCGTGGCTGTTATCGGCCACGCCTTTCCTGTTTCTGCCGGTACCTCGGCGATCAACGCTTGCGGAACACCACGTCCCAGACGCCGTGTCCGAGCCGGACGCCGCGTTTCTCGAATTTTGTCACGGGCCGGTAATCCGGCCGCTCGGCAAAACCGCCCTCCGCCTGCGAGGTATTTTCCAGCGCCGGTTCGCCCGACAGCACTTCCACCATCTGGTAGGCATATTCCTCCCAGTCCGTAGCGCAGTGGAGATAACCACCGGGCTTCAGGCGGCTAGCCAGGAGCTTGACCAGCGGCGGCTGCACCAGCCGGCGCTTGTTGTGCTTCTTTTTGTGCCAGGGGTCGGGGAAGAAGATATGCACGCCATCGAGACAATTCTCAGTCAGCATGTGCGCGATGACCTCGACGGCATCGTGCTGCATGATGCGAACATTCTCAATGCCACGCTCACCGGCCAGCTTCAGCAGGGCGCCAACGCCGGGCTCGTGCACCTCGCAGCCCAGGAAGTTGTCCTGCGGACGTAGTTGGGCGATATGCGCCGTGGTCTCGCCCATGCCAAAGCCGATCTCCAGGATGGCCGGGCCCGGGCGGCCGAAGGTGGCCGTCCAGTCGAGCGGGGTGGGCGCATAGGGCACGATGAAGCGCGGGCCAAGGTCGTCGATGGCGCGCTGCTGCCCGGTCGAGGTGCGCCCGGCGCGCCGCACGAACGAGCGGATGCGGCGCGGATGCGCAACGTCTTCGCCGGGCTGGCGAGGGGCGTCTGACGCGGCCTCGGCGTCGTCTGCCGGCTTCGGTTCGGTACTGGCGTCTTGGGGGAGCATGGCAACAAAAAGCCGCCGGGCGGAGTGCCGATCGGGGGATCGACCGGTGCCAGAGGCGGCTTGTTCAATCAGAGGTGGAGCGGGCGATGGGAATCGAACCCACGTCTTTAGCTTGGGAAGCTAAGGTAATGGCCATTATACGACGCCCGCTATGGCTACAGGGGCCGGATTCTAGCACGGTTCTCGGTGCAGCATCAAAAGGCTCCCCGCATGGTCACCGCATGCTCTCTGGCGCGCTCGGAGATTGCGCCGGGCGCCATCGCAAGTTGGTCACAACGTGGCCCGCCCCAATCTGCAGACGTGCGGCGAATGCGGCTCCCATCTGATCGAACGGGGTCAGTTGTGAACCTGCTGAGGTCTCCGCAGGCCTGGTTGGCTCTCCTTGGTTGCGCTCCCAGCATTTTTGACCCTTGCCTGGCGGAATTTCTCGATTGGCCTATCAATGACCAAAACGACCAGCCCTGAGATCGCAAGGGAGCCAATTACGGGGTAGATATTACCTGGTCCGAAAGCTCCACTGAACAACGGTATGACCATCATTTGGCTCAAATATACCGGGTAAGACAATTCTCCGATCCATCGGTCCACTCTGCTCGATTTCGATAGATGGAACATCGCCGGAATGCTGATAAACACGGCGAGCAGAAAAAGTAGCTGGCCAGTATAGAAGCCCGGAATAACTGAGGGCGCCGTCGAAAGATGAGGATAGTAGACGGTTAAGGTCAGCACGGTAGTTAGGCACAGCCACCCGACCGATTTTCGGCTCAGGAAGCTGACCTCCTTGTACGCGCGGTAGGCAATGGCGCCGAGGATAAAGAGGCCTAGCTCAAAGGGCAGGAATCGATAGCTCCAGGGGTCTTCTGTGAGCCCAATGCTGAAGGCGTACGCCCTGGCAGCAGTACTCGCCGCCGCCATTGCAACGAGGACAGCAAGTTTGCGCCTGAAAATGAAGGGCGCAATCAGGTAGACGGCGATCTCAATGCCAAGCGTCCATGCCTGTGGAACGAAAGCAAGCTCGAAGGCTCGCGGGTGAAAGCTCAGGAAACTAGTAGTGGCCTCAATCTGCGGACCATCGAGTCTCAGGAAGAAACCCCAGTCCATTCCGATCAGCGAAATATTAGTGATCAGCAAGTAAAGCTTGCTGCCGAAACCGAGGTCATCGAAATAGTGGGTGAAATTACGAAGGGTTCCGATTGTATGGACGTTGGGATGCGACAGTTCGAGGATCGAGAGTGCGATCGAGGCCGCAAGGATTGTCCAATAAATCGGATAGATTCTTAGGAACCGATTTGAATAGAAAAGCTTTGTGCCGGCCAATCCGGGCCCGTATTTCTCATTCAGGATAAGCGAAATGTAGAAACCGGAGACGATATAAAACGCTTGGACCGCAACAACGCCTCCGGTAAATTCCAGTCCGAAAAGTGGCGAAGAATGCGCGACAACTACAGCGATGGCGAGTAGTAGACGGAAAAAACCCATCCCGTAACTCCGTTTTTCTTGAACCCGGATTATATGTCAAAGCAAATACGAACCTGCTACAGATGTGCGGTCGCCTTGCCAGGTTTCGTTTTTGGCCTGGCCTCCGCGCTTGGCAGCCCGGCAACCTTGCCTCGCGCGGGCGCGCCGATCAGCGCGCTTGCAACGATTCCCTCCCGCCCAAGTATCCGCAGAGAATTGGTCTGCCTCACACCCCAGGGAAGTGGAATTGTGAACCCCAACTCCAGAAACGGAGTGAGGGGGAAATGGCATGCCACCGCCGCTCATCAGGCCCGTCAGAAAAGTCACTTGCGAATCAATGATTCGTATTCTGAGTCGTATGGCGCCCGCCAGCCTCTCGCAATTCGGCCTATTGCATTCTGCTGACAAACGCCAGCCTGAATCAGGCGTTGGAGTTCAGCATTAGCGGCATCACTTTGAAATACTCGGGCGGTGATTGGCTCTTCTTCAGGGCAAGGCTCGGGTTTTTCGAGGGGTACCGCTACTGCCTTGACACTGTCGGGAACCAGGTCGCAGAACCAGGTCTTGCCGTCGCAGCGCCTGCCACTATCATTGTTCCAGTATGCTAGAAAGCCAAAGGCGAGAAATGCCATCAGCATGACTGCTGCCCGTTGGCTTACAAATTTCCAAAAGTAGAAAACGGCTCCCGCCATGGCGATGACGCCCATCCTGTACATCTCCCCTTTGCTGCAACTGTTCGTTGGCTTTGCTATCTAGACCCTCACGCCGTCCAGAAAAGCCTGTACTGCCTCCATTGCTATGGAGGAAAAAGAGTACGCAAGTTCTAGCCTGAGCGGCGAGCATACCGCAAAGCCAAACGGTGACCCGGAGTGCAACGTCGATGGGGCGAGAATCGCGGGCAAATCCGGGCGATGTGAAGACACCGCCGAAACGCCGGAAGTGCCGGAACGAGGAATCAATCACTGTGGCTGCACTTTATCGGCCGTGCTACTGACGCCGCCGCCACCGGCCGCAAATCCGATGCACAATAGCTCCACTTCTACGTCCCTGGCTTCGCCGTGCACCTCGCCCCCGCCCAGCGCTTCAATGCCGAATTCCTGCCGCGCATTATCGCGCGCATTCACGCGCTGTCTCACGGCACGCTTCAGACCGAGGTGCGGCCCGCCGACCGCCCGCATTTGCCCGCCTGCCTGCGGGTCTCCGCCGCAGCCCGCACCGGAGGCGGGCGCTATGCGCATCCGCTCGATATCACGCTGTCCTGGGATGGCTACGAGGTGGAGCGCCTGTTCGAGGCGGGCGGCGAATCGCGCTTTGCCGCCTATCTGGAAGCGCTGCCGGCCAAGCTCGATGCCTGGCAGGACGCCCGCCAGCTCGATCTGAACACGCGGACCCAGGCCGATCCGGCGGTGTTGATCGGCGGGCTCGATTTCGAGCATCTGCTGCGATAGCCGCGCGGCGGCTCAGATCACCAGCCGGCAGACCGCCGCTTCCGTCTTGCCCGGTGCCAGCCACCGCAGTCCTTCTCCATTCCCGATCGCGTTGGGCAGCCCCAGCCACGGCTCCACGCAGTAGAAATCAGAATCTTCTCGCTCGGACCACGTCGTGATCGCGTGCCATGGCGCACGCCCCGGGACATTGAGGACGAAGTCGATCTCTCGCGCGGGCATCTGCAGCCGCAACGTGCCCGGCCCGCGCAGGACGTGGAAGGTGTCCTGCAGCCGGGCGTCATCCAGTCGGTAGGTGCGCTCGCCCGGTTCGGCGCCGGTCAGGCCGCCGTCCGGGGTTTGCCGCACGCGGTCTGCCGGCGGCAGGGACAGTCGGCTTGCCGACCGCTCCGCGTGAGGCAGCGCGAAGTAGAAATGATGGCCGGCGTACCACGGCAGCGGCGCCGAGCCTGTGTTCCTGACCTCCAGTTCTGCCTCCAGCCCTTCGGGCACGAGCCGGTAGCTAACCGTGAAGACGAAGTCGAACGGATAGCCCGCCGGTGTCGCATCGGACGAAGCCAGCGTCATGCTCACCGCAGACTCGGAGAAATCCGATACCGCGAACGCCATGTCGCGGGCAAAGCCGTGCTGGGGAAGCTCGCGTACCAGGCCGTCGGCATCGCGCCATTTCCCCGGTTCGCCGTCGACGAAATGCCGGCCGATAAACGGGAACAGCAGCGGGTTGCCGCCGCGCACCTTGGCCACGCGGGACCAGTCGGCATCGTCCGGCCAGTAAAGGATGTCCTGGCCGCGATGGACCCATCGCACCAGTCGGCCGCCATGCGCCGGCGCCAGCAGCAGGTAGTTGTCACCCGCGCCGATGCGCGCCAGCTCCTGCCCTTGAAACCGTTCGATGATGACCGAAGTCATGCGCCTGCCTCCCGCAGAAATTCGGAAAACCACGAGGGTATCGCAACTTCCCGCTCGGTACGCCTTTGGGGCGGCCCGCCTCGTTTCGGCGCGCATCGCCGATCAGCGTCGGTGCAGGCCACCGCAGGACCCGCGCGCCAGGATCCCTGCCCGCCACATTCGCCCCATTCTCGCCCGGCGCGAATGTTGCAGCGCAAGAGGGCCTTGCCGCCATGCTTCGCTGATCAGGAGGTCACCATGTCACAGCTCCCCCCGAGCCAGACGACCGCACTGCTGTCGCCGGCCCAATCCCCCACAGACTTTTCTCATGTACGGCCGCGCGACACGGCTTTTGTCGACCAGGGTTTGAGAGATTTCTTCCTCTACCGCGATCTCGGCATTGCCGATGCCACGCACGGCAAGGTGCTCGTGCAACTGGTGAAGGCCAACCTGCCGCCGCAGCAGGGCACCGGCTGGCACCGGCACGTGGCGGATTTCCACATCGTGCTCATGCTCAAGGGCTGGGCGCGCTTCATGTACGAGGACAAGGAGACGCTGGTCGCCGCCGGCGACTGCGTGCACCAGCGGCCCGGCATTACGCACTACCTGTTCGACTATTCGCCGGACATGGAATACCTGGAGATCGTCGGCCCCGCCGATTTCAAGACCATCGATGCGCCCGCGCCGTGCCCCGTGCCCGCTGTCACACCCTGGGCGTCGTCCGGTACCGAATCCTGGCGCGACGTGCCGGTCTGAACCGCGCGCGACCGGCCATCCGTAATTCTCGCTATTCGGCCATGTAGATCGTTTCGCGCACCAGCGGATATACCTGCGCCTCCCAGTGCCTGCCGTTGAACACGCCGTAGTGCCCCACACCGGTCTGGATGTGATGCATGCGCATGTAGGGGCGCACGTTCGTACACAGGTCCTGCGCCGCCATGGTCTGGCCGATGGCGCAGATGTCGTCGCGCTCGCCCTCCACGGTGAGCAGCGCCGTGCGGCGGATGGCCTGCGTGGCCACGCGGCGGCCGGCTACGTCGAGCAGGCCCTGCGCGAGCAGAAATCGCTGGAATACGAGGCTCACGGTCTCGAGGTAGAACTCGGCGGTGAGATCCATGGTGGCGAAGTACTCGGCGTAGAAGGTCTGGATGGCATCGGCCTTGTCGTGCTCGCCGCGTGCGCGCAGGTCGTAGAGGTCGCGCAGGGCTTGCTCGTGGCGCTCCCGGTTCATGCTCATGAACGCGATCAACTGCACGAAGCCCGGATACACGCGACGCGTGGCGCCCGGAAAGCGCCACGGCACGTAGCCGATCAGTGTCGATTCGAACCACTCGATGGGCCGGCTCATGGCCAGCTCGTTGACCTTGGTCGGATTCACGCGTGCGTCGATCGGGCCAGCCATCAGCGTCAGGCTCGGCGGCTGCGCCGGGTCGCCGTCCTCGGCCATCAGCGCCACCGCCGCCAGCGCTGCCACGGTGGGCTGGCACACGGCCATCAGGTGGGTATGGCCGCCCAGCGCGTGCAGGAAGGTGATCAGGTGCTGCACGTATTCATCGAAGCCAAACCGTCCGTACAGCACCGGGACGTCGCGCGGGTTGTGCCAGTCCGTAATGTAGACGTCATGGTCGCGGAGCATGGTTTCCACCGTGCCGCGCAGCAGCGTGGCGAAGTGGCCGGACATCGGCGCCACCAGCAGCACGCGCGGCTGCGCGGGCGCGCCTTCGCGGCGGAAGCGCAGCAGGGTGCAGAACGGCGTGCGTGTGACGATTTCCTCGACGACCGATACCTCGTCGCCATTCACGCGCACGCTATGAATGGCGAACGGCGGCCGGTAGTGGGTCAGGCGGGCCAGCGCCAGCACCTCGCAGGCGGCGCGGACGGATCTCAACGGTTCGCATTCGTCGGCGCCGGGATAGCCGGCGATCAGCGTGGCGGCGATATCGGCCAGGGAGCAGGCCGGCTGCATCATGTCCGCGTAGGTCTGGTAGGCCTGATAGAGCATTGCTCGATTTCCTCCGCGGCATGGCGCCTCGCCTCATGTAATCGTAGTGCGCCGCAATATATATGCCACCGATAATTGAACTTGGCACGCCGCTTGCGCGTGGCGAGTGGCATGACAAGCAGGGCAGAGGGAGTGCGGCAAGGGGCGCTTCCACAGGCCATGCGCCACTTCCGGTGGCGTGATGTGGCCTCGGACTGGTGCCGCGCCGCGCACCGCACGGGTGCTTGGCGATGCGGCATCCGCCACCGATACTGCAAACGATGCATCGCGCACTGGCCCGGGGGGCCGAGGAGGCATGATGGCGAAGACCACGCTGACCATCAGCAGCAAGACCTATTCGTCCTGGTCGCTGCGCGGCTGGTTGCTGGCCCGGTTCGCGGGCCTGGAGTTCGAGGAAGTGCTGGTGTCGCCCGAAGATCCGGCGGCGCGTGCCGAAATCCTGCTGCTGTCGCCGTCGATCCTCGTGCCCTGCCTGCGCCATCAGGGCGTGACGGTGTGGGACACGCTGGCGATCGCCGAATACCTCAATGAGATTCGTCCCAAGGCGGGACTGCTGCCCGACGACCTGGTCGCGCGCGCCCACTGCCGGGCTATCTGCGGCGAGATGCATTCCGGCTTCGCGGCGATGCGCGCCGCCTTGCCGATGAATCTCAAGGGACATTTTCCCGGGCTTAAGGTCTGGTCGCGCGCCCAGGCCGACATCGACCGCATCGTCACGATCTGGACCGAGTGCCTGACCCGCTACGGCGGCCCGTACCTGTTCGGCGAGCGCCGCACCATGGCGGACGCGATGTACGCGCCCGTGGTCACGCGCTTCGTCACCTATGGCGTGATGCTCGACCCGGAGCCGGTGGCCTACTGCAAGGCCATCCTCGCCATGCCCGAGATGCAGGAGTGGATCAGCGCCGCGCGCGAGGAGCCCGACGAGATCAGCGAACTCGACGTCGAATTCTGATCCTTTCCGATCCTTCTCCCGGCCCTAGGCGGCCGCCGTCCTCGCCAGATAGGTGGCCGCGTAGGCAAAGTACCAGTCCAGGCAGTCCGGATTGGCCATTGCGTCGCGGTTGGCGATCTGTTCCGGCGGATGGCCGAGCAGCAGCTTCTTGATCGGCACCTCCATCTTCTTGCCGGACAGCGTGCGCGGCACGCCGGGCACCTGCACGATGTCATTCGGCACATGGCGCGATGACAGCCCGGCGCGAATCCGCGCCCGCAGCGTGTCGCGTAGCGCCTCATCGAGCACATTCCCCTCGCGCAGCACGACGAAGAGCGGCATGTACGACTCGCGGCCCAGGTATTCGAGATCGACCACCATGCTGTCGAGCACGTCGGGAAGCTCTTCCACCACGCGATACAGCTCGCTGGTGCCCATGCGGATGCCATGCCGGTTGATCGTGGCGTCCGAGCGCCCGTAGATGATGGCACCGCCGCGCGGCGTGATGCGAATCCAGTCGCCGTGGCGCCAGGCGTTCGGATAGGTGTCGAAGTAGCTGTCGCGGTAGCGCTTGCCGTCGGCGTCGCCCCAGAGGTAGAGCGGCATCGACGGCATCGGCTCGGTGCAGACCAGTTCGCCCACCGCGTCGATCATCGGCCGGCCCTGTTCGTCGAAGGCTTCCACCTTGGCGCCCAGGCAGCGGCACTGCATTTCGCCCGCGTACACCGGCAGCAGCGGGCAGCCGGCCACGAACGAGCCGGCGAAGTCGGTGCCGCCGGACATCGGCGCAAGCCAGATGTCGCTGCGTACGTGGCGATAGATCCACGCGTACGCTTCCTCAGGCAGGGGCGATCCGGTGGAGCCGAGCCCGCGCAGCCGGGACACGTCGGCAAAGGCAGCGGGCTCCAGCCCGGCCTTCATGCAATGGGTGAAGAACGCGGCGCCGGCGCCGAACATCGTCACGCGCGCGGCATCGACAAAGCGCCACAGCACGCCGGCGTCCGGCCAGGCGGGATTGCCGTCGTAGAGCGCCACCGTGGTGCCGAGCAGCAGGCCGGCCACCTGCGCGTTCCACATGATCCAGCCGCTGCTGCTGTACCAGTGGAAGACGTCGTCCGGGCCGAGGTTGTTGTGGAACGCCAGCAGCTTGAGCTGCTCGATGACGATGCCGCCGTGGCCATGGACGATCGGCTTGGGCATGCCGGTGGTGCCGGACGAGTAGACGATCCAGAGCGGATGGTCGAACGGTACCGGCTCGATGCGCAGCGGCTCGTCATGCGCCAGCACCTCCGCCCAGTCGTGGCGGCGGACCGGGCCGGCTACGTCGACTTCGCTGCCGATGGCCGGAATCAGCACGAGGTCGGTCAGCGAGGGCAGGGCGGCGACGAGATCGGCGATCACCGGCGCGCGGTCGTAGGTCTTGCCGCCGTAGCGGTAGCCGTCGACGGCAATCAGCACCTTGGGCGCAATCTGCCGAAAGCGGTCGATCACGGCCACCTGGCCCATGTCCGGCGCGCAGCCGGACCAGACCGCGCCCAGGCTGGCCGTGGCCAGGAAGGCGACGATCGTGGCCGGCACGTTGGGCAGGTAGCCGGCCACGCGGTCACCCGGCGTCACGCCCATCGCGCGCAGGGCATGGGCGAGGGAGGCGACCTGGGCTTCCAGGGCATCCCAGCTCACGTCGGCCAGCGGCTGGGCCTCGCCGGCATGGCGGATGGCCGGGCGCTGGCGTGCCTCCCCGGTGCCGGCGTGGCGGAAGACCTGCTGGACGTAATTGAGCGTGGCGCCTTCGAACCAGCGCGCACCGGGCATGGTGCGGCGGTCCAGCACGCGCCGGGCGGGGGTGTCGAAGTGGAGGTCGAAGTAGACGCGGATGGCGTCCCAGAACGCCTCGATGTCGGTGACCGACCAGCGCCAGAGGCTGTCGTAGTCATCGAAGGCGAGGCCGCGCTCGCGGCGCAGCCATGTGATGAAAGCGGCCAGCTGGCTGCTCTCGGCAAAGTTGGCGGACGGCGTCCACATCAGCTTTCCGGATGCCACGGTCATGCCTGTCTCCTCCTCTTCCCGTCTGCGCGGGGGTTTGGGGTGCGCCGCTGGTTTGTCGCTGGTGCGTTGACAGCAGCGGCGCGGCGCGATGCGTGGTCACATCATAACCGTCTCCGGCGTCACCTGGCGGCGCCGCCCGATTCGAACAGCGTGCCCCACATGGCGTCCACCCGTGCCTTGACGGCCGGGTCCATCGAGATCGTCCGGCCCCATTCGCGGGTGGTCTCGCCGGGCCACTTGTCGGTGGCGTCGATGCCCATCTTCGAGCCCAGGCCCGAGACCGGCGAGGCGAAGTCGAGGTAGTCGATGGGCGTGTTGTCGACCATCACCGTGTCGCGGCTCGGGTCCACCCGGGTGGTGATCGCCCAGATGACCTCCTTCCAGTCGCGCACGTCCACATCGTCATCCACCACGACGATGAACTTCGTATACATGAACTGGCGCAGGAAGCTCCAGACGCCGAACATCACCCGTTTGGCGTGGCCGGCGTACTGCTTTTTCATCCGCACCAGCGCCATGCGGTAGCTGCACCCCTCGGGCGGCAGGTAGAAATCGGTGATTTCCGGGAACTGCTTCTGGAGCAGCGGCACGAAGACCTCGTTCAGCGCCACGCCCAGCACGGCGGGCTCGTCGGGCGGCTTGCCGGTGTAGGTGGAGTGGTAGATGGGGTCGCGCCGCATGGTGATGCGGTCGATCGTGAAGACCGGGAACCAGTCCTGCTCGTTGTAATAGCCGGTGTGGTCGCCGTAGGGGCCCTCCAGTGCATGCTGGTAGCCGGACGGATGGGCCGGGTCGGGCTGGATGTGGCCTTCGAGGATGATCTCGGCCGAGGCCGGCACGGACAATTCGGACAAGGTCGGCGTCAGGCAGCCGGCCAGCGCGGTGCGGCTGCCGCGCAGCAGGCCGGCGAACTGGTATTCGGAGAGCGTGTCGGGCACCGGGGTCACGGCGCCGAGGATGGTGGCTGGGTCCGCGCCCAGCGCGACGGCGATCGGGAAGGGCTTGCCGGGGTTGGCGAGCGCGTGCTCGCGGAAGTCCAGCGCGCCGCCGCGATGCGCCAGCCAGCGCATGATCACCTGGTTGCGGCTGATGACCTGCTGGCGGTAGATGCCCAGGTTCTGGCGCTTCTTGTGCGGGCCCTTGGTGACTACCAGGCCCCAGGTGATCAGCGGGGCGGCATCGCCGGGCCAGCAGGTCTGGATCGGCAGGCGGCCCAGGTCAACGTCGTTGCCTTCCCAGACGATCTCCTGGCAAGCCGGGCTGCTCACGCGCTTGGGCGCCATGTCCCACACTGACTTGGCCAGCGTGAATAGCTTGCCGGCCTCACGCAGGCCGCGCGGCGGCTCAGGTTCCTTGAGCGCGGAGAGCACCCGGCCGATGTCGCGCAGGTCTTCGAGCGAGTTGGCGCCCATGCCCATCGCCACCCTGCGTGTCGTGCCGAACAGATTGGCGAGCACTGGCACCTTATAGATAGCGTCATGGCCCGCGCCGGCATCGTTCCGAGATTGCACGCTCGGCTTCTCGAAGAGCACGGCGGGACCTTCCGCGCGCAGCAGGCGGTCGCAAATCTCCGTCATTTCGAGGTTGGGCGAGACCGGCGTGGCGATCCGTTTCAGCTCGCCAAGCTGTTCCAGTTGGCCGATGAAATCGCGCAAGTCTTTGTATTGCATAGTGAAATCTGTGAAGGTTGCCGCGCTGCGCCAATCCATGGCGTGCCCTGGCGAGGTGTGTGACGATACACATCAGCGTTCGGCGGTGCAAAAAAATCGTGTCGGAAGCGTACGAGAAATGTAAATTTTTGGCGGCCTGGGCAGGTCCTCAAAGGAAGGGTAACCCTAGGCCAGTCCTACGATTCCGAGCTTCCGGGTGATGTAGCCGCCGCTTAAATAACGTCGTTACATATTTCCAAAAGTAGTGACATGTTGAATCGTTATGCTTGACGGGTTATAAAAGGGTTCCTACAATCCGGTCTGCTCTGTGGGGTGTTGCGCCGCAACATGGCTTTGAGGCTTCTGTCAAGAGGCACTCTTTAAAAAGGCCAGCGTGACCACACCTCCTAAGACCGTGATCGCGGTACGTGTAGCAAGCGTGCGCGGCGGGGTCCTCCGGCGGGATGCCGGGGCGTAAAGAGTCTTTAGTGGCAGGGTGCGTTTCCCCAAGAGCGTACCCTGTTTCTCGTTGGGCGCATGGGGAGCGCCCGCCAACAGGTGCTGGACACCCCTGCTAGGTGGCGCAGCATCCTTACTTGAGTACGTTGAGATCGGGCACGCGTGGCAGTTCGCACGCGCGCCGCGGGCAGCGGATGGAGGTAAGTATGAGCGGTTGGAAAACCCTTCATCTTCCCGGTGTCGGGCGGGCGTTGCAGGTCCGCTTCAGACAACCGGTTCCCGGTGTGAACCGTGCGCTGCAAATGCGCCTGGCCCACCCGGTGGCGGGTCGCGCCTTGCTGCGCGGCAGCCGGACAACCTTGAAGTACACCCTGAACAGTCTGGGCGTGCTTTCCGTGGCCGCAGCGGTCACCCTGACCGTCAGCCAGCAATGGCGGACGTCGCTCGCCGGCGCGCTGGCGGGCAAGGAAGCGCCCTCGGTGCTGCTCGGCGCGGCCCTGCCGGCCACGACGGCCCATGCCAGCACTGGCGTGCCGCCGGTCTCGGCGGACGTGGCCGCCGCGCGCCTGGCGCATGCCACCAACGGCCTGCCGACGGTATCCGGCGTGGACGAGTGGAGCGTGTCGGCCGCGGGCAAGGTCCCGTCGGTGGCGCACCTGGCCGCGCAGATCCCGGTGCAGCGCGTGGCGCTGGACGCCCGCAACACCACGGCGCTCGGCTCCGCACGTGAGCAGGCCGCCGTGGCGGACTACATCGCCCGCAAGTACCGCGTGGCGGCGCAGGCCACCGGCCAACTGGTGAAGGCCGCGTACATGACTGGCCGCGAGGTCGGCATCGACCCGCTGCTGATCCTCGGCGTGATCGCCATCGAGTCCAGCTTCAACCCGTACGCCGAAAGTGGCGTGGGCGCGCAGGGCCTGATGCAGGTCATGACCAAGGTCCACCAGGACAAGTACGAAGCCGTGGGCGGCGTGTCTGCCGCGCTGAACCCGTACGCCAACATCAAGATTGGCGCGCTGGTGCTGAAGGATTGCATCGCCCGTGCCGGTTCGCTGGAAGGCGGCCTGAAGTACTACGTGGGTGCCGCCACGACCAACACCGATGGTGGCTACGGCGCCAAGGTGCTGGCCGAGCGCGCCCGCCTGCGTCAGTTGCTGGGCCTGCCCGCCAACGACGCGAAGCCGGTCGACGCCAAGCCGACGACGGCCGAGAAGCTGGAAGCGGCCACGGCCACGGCCCAGGCGGCCTGATCGCCGCCCAGCTGGGCACGGCATGAAAAAGAGCACCCCTCGGGGTGCTCTTTTCATTTGCGCTGCTATCTATATAGATAGCGGTGCCGACCCGGCCCTTAGCGCATCAGCGCAGGAAATGATGGAGCCGCTGCATCGCTTCCTCGATGTTCTCCATGGCCGTTGCGTACGAGATGCGGATGTAGTCGCGCGCGGTGTGCGGGCCGAAGTCCGTGCCAGGCACCATTACCACGCCGGCGTCATGCAGGATGGCCTGCGTCAGCTTGTCGGCATCGCCCGCATGGGGGTGGTTCACGTGGCGGCAGTCGGCGTAGACATAGAAGGCGCCGTCCGGCTTTACCGGCACCCGCAGCCCCAGCGCCTCCAGCGCCGGCACGATGGCATCACGGCGGCGGCGGAATTCGGCCTTGCGCTCGTCGTAGATGGCCAGCGCCTCGGGCGTGAAGCAGGCCAGCGCCGCGTGCTGCGAGATCGCCGACGCGCAGATGAACAGGTTCTGCGCCACTTTCTCGAAGGCAGGCACCAGTTCGTCCGGCACCACCAGCCAGCCCAGGCGCCATCCCGTCATATTGAAATACTTCGAGAAGCTGTTGACGGTGATGACGTTGTCGTCCAGCGACAGCGCGGAGACCGGCGGGGCATCGTACGACAGACCCTGGTAGATCTCGTCGAGGATGGCGAAGCCGTTGCGGCGGCGGACTTCGGCGAGGATGCCGCGCAGCTCGTCCGGCAGGATCGACGTACCGGTGGGATTGCTCGGCGACGCCAGCAGCACCCCGCGCGTGTCCGGCCCCCAGTTGGCGGCCACCTGGGCGGCGGTGAGCTGGAAGCGCTCGGCCGGCCCGCTCGGCACCATGCGCGCCCGGCCGTCGAAGGCGGCCACGAAATGGCGGTTGCAGGGGTAGCTCGGATCGGGCATCAGCACCTCGGCGCCAATCTCCACCAGCACCGCGCAGGCCAGCAGCAGGGCGCCGGAGGCGCCAGCGGTCACGATCACGCGGCGCTCGGGGATGTCGATACCGTAGGCGGTCTTGTAGTAGCCGGCGATGGCCTCGCGCAGCGCGTGGATGCCCAGCGCCCCGGTGTATTGCGTCACGCCCCGGCGCATGGCCGCCTCGGCGGCATGCACGACCGGCGCGGCGGCAGTGAAGTCTGGCTCGCCAATCCCCATGTGGATGATGTGGCGCCCGGCCCGTTCGAGTTCGGCGGCCTGCTTGGCCAATTCCATGACGTGGAAGGCGTCGATATTGGCGAGGCGGGAGGCAGTGGCAAGGCGCTGGTGGTCCATGGCGGTCAGGATGGGCGGAGGGCTCGGGAGGGTTGAGGGTAAGGGTAGGCAGCGCGGCGCGGATCCCAAAGGATCAAGCGATGCGCGGAAATATCGCGCTGAAACAAAAACACCCGCCGGGGCGGGTGCTCTGGGCTAGTGTCAACCAGCAGTGACGGCAGGCTTAGCGGCGCGCGGCAACTTCCGGCGCGCGAACCTGGGCGGCGAGCTTGTCCAGCACGCCGTTGACGTACTTGTAGCCTTCCACGCCGCCGAAGGTCTTGGTCAGCTCCACGGCCTCGTTGATGACGACCTTGTAGGGAATGTCCAGACAATGCACGAGCTCGAAGCTGCCAACCAGCAGCGCGGCGCGTTCCACGGGCGACAGTTCGGCCACGGGGCGGTCCAGGAACGGCTCGAACGCGGCCGTCAGGCGCGCTTCCTCGCGCACGGCGCCATTGAGCAGGGCGTCGAAGTGCTCGCTGTCGGCCTTGTTGAAGCCTTGTGCGTCATGCAGGTGGGCCTGAATCGCACCAATATCGTTACGATTCAGCAGCCATTGGTAGAGGCCCTGCAGCGCCAGCTCGCGCGACCGGCGGCGCGCGCTCTTCGGCGGGGCCTTGGGCTCGGTGCGGGCCGGCTTGGCGCCGCCCGGCTTGCCGGCGTCGCCGGTGTCGGTGGCGTCACTCATCATGCTTCCTCGTCTTCGTCTTCGTCGTTCTGGCCGCTGCGCAGGGAGTCCAGCGCGACCACCAGGTTGGCCATTTCCACGGCGGCGCGGGCGCAGTCGCGGCCCTTCTCGCGCGTGCGGGCGTGTGCCTGCGCATCGGTATCCACGGTCAGGATGCCGTTGGCGATGGGCACGTTGAAATCCAGGCCCACGCGCGTGATGCCGGCGCCGGACTCGTTCGAGACCAGCTCGAAGTGGTAGGTCTCGCCGCGCACCACGGCGCCGAGCGCGATCAGCGCGTCGAACTGGCCGCTTTCGGCCATCTTCTGCAGCGCCAGCGGAATTTCCAGCGCGCCGGGCACCGTCACGACCAGCGTGTCTTCGCCTTCCACGCCGAGTTTTTCGAGTTCGGCCACGCAGGCCTCGCGCAGCTCGTCGCAGACGGGCTCGTTGAAGCGACCCTGCACGATGCCGATGCGCAGGCCTTCACCTTCGAGGTTGCTGGGGTAGAAGCCGTGATCCATTGTCAGTTCTCCAATTGTTCGGGGAAGGGTGGCTGGCCGCGCCGGATGGGCGCTGGCTGCCATCGATGTTCGTGAATGTTCGTTGGTTTTAGTCGCAGTTGGCTTCGCCGTGCATCGGCTGGCAGCCGGTCACTTCGAGGTCGTAGCCGGTCATGCTCGGCATCTTCTGGGGCGAGCCCAGCACGCGCATCTTGCCCACGCCGAGGTCGCGCAGGATCTGGGCGCCCATGCCGTAGGTGCGCAGGTCCGGCTTGCGGCGCGGACGGTCTTGCGGGGCGTCCAGCGCGGCGAACTGCGAAAACAGCTGCTCGGGCGAATCGCCCACGTTCAGCAGCACCATCACGCCTTGCTCGGCGCCGTGCAGTACCTCGAGCGCGGCCGGCAGGCTCCACGAGTGCGTGGTGCGGGCCGATTCCAGCAGGTCGAGTACCGACAGCGGCTCGTGCACGCGCACCAGCGTTTCCGTGTCCGGGCGCGGCTGGCCCTTGACCAGCGCCAGGTGGGCGCGGCCCGTGGGCTTGTCACGGTAGATCACGCCCTGGAAGCTGCCCCACGGCGTCTGCATGGTGCGCTCGCCCGCCCGTTCGATGATGCTTTCGGTGCGGCTGCGGTAGTGGATCAGGTCGGCGATGGTGCCGATCTTGAGATCGTGCTCGCGCGCAAACTCGACCAGATCCGGCAGGCGCGCCATGGTGCCGTCGTCCTTCATGATCTCGCAGATCACGGCCGCCGGCGTCAGGCCGGCCAGGGCGCCGAGGTCGCAACCGGCTTCGGTATGGCCGGCGCGGATCAGCACGCCGCCGGGCTGCGCCGTCAGCGGGAAGATGTGGCCGGGCTGCACCAGATCGCTCGCCTTGGCGTCTTTTGCCACGGCAGCCTGCACGGTGCGCGAGCGGTCGGCGGCGGAGATGCCGGTGGTCACGCCCTCGGCGGCCTCGATCGACACCGTGAAATTCGTGCCGTGCACCGTGCCGTTGCGCGACACCATCGGATACAGCTCCAACTGGCGGCAGCGTTCGGCGGTCAGCGTCAGGCAGATCAGGCCGCGCCCGTACTTGGCCATGAAGTTGATGGCTTCCGGCGTGACGAAGTCGGCCGCCAGGACCAGGTCGCCTTCATTTTCGCGATCTTCCTCGTCAACGAGGATGACCATGCGGCCGGCGCGAATGTCGGCAATGATGTCTTCGGTACGGGCGATAGTCATGGCTGGGGCAACGTCAGGGAATACGGCGGGTGGCAGTAGGCGGGCAGGGCCGGAGGCAGGGGCAACAAAGCCGGCGAAATCAAGCCCGCTATTGTACGCCAAGCGGCGGGGTTCGGGCCTGCCCCGGGCTGACTCAAATATGTCGCATCAGGCACTTATGCGTCATGGTGTGACGGACGACAGGTACGGGTGCGGCTGACCGCTTACCATGTCACCCACAGCATACGAATCAGGAGCCTGCCGCATGACCTTGCCGCTGAACGGAATTCGCGTCGTTGAGTTTGAAGGGATTGGCCCCGGCCCGCTGGCGGGCCGGATGCTGGCCGACATGGGGGCGGAGGTCATCGTCATTGCGCGCAGGCAGAAGGTGGCCGTGGCGGCGCAGCTTGGCGGCGACAAGGACAGTCCGCTGCGGCGCGGCAAGACCATCGTGCCGCTCGACCTGAAGGACCCGGCGGGGTTGGCGGAAGCGCTGGCGCTGGTGGCTGGCGCTGATGCATTGATCGAGGGCAACCGGCCCGGGGTGATGGAGCGGCTGGGACTCGGCCCCGCCGACTGCGCGGCGCGCAACCCGCGCCTGGTCTATGGCCGCATGACTGGTTGGGGGCAGGCCGGACCGCTGGCCCAGTCGGCCGGTCATGATCTCAACTACGTGGCGCTCACTGGCATGCTGTCACTGTCCGCGCGGCCCGGCGAGACGCCGGCCATCCCACCAACCGTGCTGGGCGACGCCGGCGGGGCGCTGGGCCTCGCCTTCGGCATCGCCTGCGCGCTGGTCGATGCGCGCGCCAGCGGCCGGGGGCGCGTGGTGGACGGCGCCATCGTCGACATGGTGGCCATGCTCGGCGGTATCGCGCTCTGGGTACGCAACAACGGCCAGATCGACGGCCCCACGCCGAGCCCCTTCCATCAATCGCCGTTTTACGATGTTTACGCCTGTGAGGACGGTGGGCATATCACCATCGGCGCGCTGGAACCGCAGTTCTACGCGCTGCTGCTCGACAAACTCGGCATGACCGATGTGGACCCCGCCACGCAGTACGACCACGCGACATGGCCGGCGTTGAAATCGCGATTCGCTGATGTGTTCCGCAGCCAGCCGCGTGCCCACTGGGACGCGCTGCTCGGTGGCACCGATGTCTGCTACGCGCCCGTGCTGAGCGTGGCGGAGGCCGCCAGGCATCCGCACAACGTGGCGCGCGGCATTTTCATCGAACGCCCGGACGGCACGCTCGACGTGGCCGGGGCGCCGCGGTTCTCGGACCTGTCGCCCTCAGAGCAGTGAGACGGACTCGCCCTGCGAGGCGGACAGCATCCGCTCCACGTACCGCGCGATCAGGTCGATCTCGAGGTTGACGCGCGCGCCAGCCTTCAGTTCGTTCAGCGTGGTCACTTCCACGGTGTGCGGGATCAGGTTGATCGAGAACTCGCAGCCTTCGGCCACATCGCTGACGCTGTTCACGGTCAGCGAGACGCCGTTGACCACAACCGAGCCCTTGTAGGCCAGGTAGCGGCCCAGCTCGCGCGGGGCGCGGATGCGCAGCTCGTGCGATTCGCCAACCGGGGCAAAGCGCACGACGTCGCCAAGCCCATCGACGTGACCGGACACGAGATGACCGCCCAGCCGGTCTGCCAGCCGCAGCGCCTTCTCGAGATTGACGCGGCCCGGCTTGTCGAGGCCAACGGTCTTGTCGAGCGATTCTCGGGAAACGTCTACGTCGAACTGGCCGTCCTGCAGGGCCACGACGGTCATGCAGGCGCCCTGGATGGCGATACTGTCGCCGATGATCACATCGGTCAGGTCCAGCTCGCCGGCGGCGATGCGCAGGCGCACGCCAGCGTCGGCGTTGCCCAGCGGGGAGACGGTGTCGATGCGGCCAACGGCCGCCACAATGCCAGTAAACATGCTTGCCTCGGAATACGTAGGGTCTGTCTGTTCAGGGGGATGTCAGTGCTTGCTGTCGCCACGTCGGGCAATCAGCCGGAGGTCGTCGCCGATCTGGCGCACCTCGTGCCAATGGAAGGCGGCGGCGTCTTCGAGCCTGGCCAGCGGGGGCAGGTTGAACATGCCCTGCGCGTCGCCCAGCAGCCGGGGCGCCAGATAGATCAGCAGCTCGTCGGCACAGCCCTCGCGGATCAGGGACCCGTTGAGCTTGAAGCCGGCTTCCACATGCAATTCATTGATGCCGCGCTTGCCCAGTTCCTGCAACATTCGGCGAAGTTCGACCTTGCCGTGCGGATTGGGCAGCACCACCACCTCGGCGCCGCGTGCCTCCAATGCACGCTGCCGTGCGGCGTCTTCCACGGCGCAGAAGACCAGCACGGGCTTGGCGAAATCCCCGGAGTCGCGGTTCAGGATCTGCGCGTCTAGCGATACCTCGAGGCGGGAGTCCACCAGCACGCGCTGCGGCTGGCGCGGCGTGGGAATCGCCCGCACGGTCAGCGCGGGGTTGTCGTCCCGCACGGTGCCGATGCCGGTCAGGATGGCGCAGGCCCGGGCGCGCCAGGCATGACCATCGTCGCGCGCGGGTTTGCCGGTGATCCACTGGCTGGTGCCGTCATGCAGCGCCGTGCCGCCATCGAGGGAAGCGGCCACTTTCACGCGCACCCATGGCAGGCCGCGCGTCATGCGCGAGACGAAGCCGATGTTGAGGTCGCGCGCTTCCTTTTCCAGCAGGCCGCAGCGTACGTCGATGCCGGCATCGCGCAGTCGTTGCAGGCCGCGCCCGGACACCGCGGGGTTGGGGTCTTCCATGGCGGCCACCACGCGGGCGATGCCCGCGCGCACCAGCGCCTCCGCGCACGGCGGCGTGCGGCCGAAGTGGCTGCATGGTTCCAGCGTGACGTAGGCGGTGGAGCCGGAGGGATCGTGGCCGCGCGAGAGGGCATCTTTCATCGCCTGGATCTCGGCGTGGTCCTGGCCCGCCGGCTGGGTATAGCCCTGCCCGATGATCTCGCCATGCTTCATCAGCACGCAGCCAACGCGCGGGTTGGGCGTGGTGGTGAACATGCCCCGCGCGGCGAGCGCGAGGGCCAGTTCCATGGCGGTATGGTCGGAGTCGGAAAACATGGCGGGGCAGGCTGTGCCGTTAGGTGAGAAAGCAGGGCGGTCAGTCGCAGTCGGCATCGGGGCCGGCGCCGCAGATCCGGATGCGCCCCTGGGCGCCGAGCCTGACCTGCCGCTGCGCACCGCGGCATCGCACATGGAACGTGGCCGCGTAGAAACCGCCGCGTTCCGATCGAGAGTATCCCACAGGTGTCAAGCGGAGCGCAGGCGGCCCCTTGGCGCCATCGGTGCCACGCAGGGTCACGCGCAGGCAGGCGGCGTCCAGCGCGGTGACGGCGATGGGCGGCCCGGGGGGCGCCAAGGGCACCACCGGCGCGAGCTGCCATCCGCCATCCAGCGTGGTGGCGCCCGGCAAGGGCCCCAGCCGGATTTCGACGCGCCGGTTGGCCGCCGTGGTGCGTGCCATGGCCAGCGATGCCGCCAGCCGGTCTGCGGCATAGGTCACGGTGTGCTCGGCCAGCATGTGGCGCAGGGCGGGCAGGGCGATGGCCGCGAGGATGGCGGCCACGGCCAGCGAGACGAGGAGTTCGGTCAGCGTCATGCCGCTGTGTTGGCGGACGTGCGCGATGGCGGTCTGTTGCATTTCAGCATCCTTCGGGTGGTCGAGCGGGCGGACTTTCCGTGGTGAGCAGGGAAAGCCACTCGCCGGTGCTCCGCAGCACGAGGGTGCCGCAGCGCGTATCGACAAAAGTGGGTGTGGCGCGGACTTCGACGCAACGGGACAGGTCGAGTCCGGCGCAACTGGTGGCCGTTAGCCAGTGCCGGACCGGGGCGGGCGGCGCGGGCACAGGGCGGGGCCAATGGCCGGCCGGCACGGTTGCGTCGCGGGCGCTCGCAAAGGTCGACGCGTTGAGTGCGTGCCGCTCGAGCGCCAGCATCGCGGTGACCGCTTCGGCACGTGCCTGCATGCGCCATGCCCGGTGGAAATGCTGCTGCCATGCCGGTAGCGCCATGGCAGCGAGGATCGTGACGATCATCAGGGTGACCATCAACTCGACGAGGCTGAATCCCTGTTGGGTGCGCGGCAGGCAGGATCGGTGCGGCACGGCGGTGGTCATAGCGGTGTCCGGATCAGTTCGCGCCAGCCGAGCCGGCCGCGCCGGCGTGTCACGTAGGCGTGCTGTTGCAGGTGGGCGCCGTCGCCATGGACCTGCCACAGGGCGAGGGAATGGACATCCCGCCGGCTGGTGCCGGGAGCGACGGCGGCGCCTTCGATGACTGGCGAGAGGCCGACGATCGGACCGCCGAAGGCCGGATCGAACGGCAATCCCGTGATGGCGGCGCCCGGCTTGCCATCGGCCAGCAGAACGGTGACGGACTCCCCGGTGGCGGCGTCGATCAGGTAGCTCCGCGCGCGGCCATCGGGTCCCAGCGTGGTGAAGGCAAGATGGGCGGGGCTGGCCGCGTGCAGTGTCTCGATCCGTTCGCCGGGATGGGGAAGCGCCAGCGTCCATCCTGTCGTGCCGGGCGGGTCTGACGAGGGCGCGGCACGCAGCACCACGCCATTGCCGCTTGGGATGGCATGGATCTGGCGGGGATTGGCGCGTTTGCCGGTGCGGTCCGGGATGGCGGAAATGGCGTCGCCGGTGCCGTAGACGACGAGCGGGGTGGCGCCGGTGTACGTGATCACCGGTGGTTCGACACTGCCGCGTGTGCTGGCGGACTGGCGATGCAGGCACGTTGCCGCCTGGGGTGGCGTATTGGAACCCAGGGTGTCGAAGGGGAATCGCCAGAGACGGCCCACATCGTCGATGACGTACGCGGCGCGGGCGGCGCCACTGGCGTCGCTCCGCACCGTGACGGCCAGCAGTTGCGTGGTGGCCGTCTTGCTGTCGCAGCCTTGCTCCGGCAACGGCAGTCGCGGAACACGGCCGGTGGTCGCCCACGCGCCTGACGGCCGGTCCAGTGGAAGCAGCGCCAGGCCTGCTCGTGCGCCTGCCGGCGTGCCCGGCGCGAGGATGCCGACCGCGAACCAGCGGCGTTCGTTATCGACTGTGTACATGGCGGCGCGTAGTGGGCCGCTGCCGGTCAGCGGCAGGGCATCGTTTGCCGTCACTTCCCAGATCAGTTGGATGGGCGTGTCGGCGCCCAGGGTGGATACGTCGAGAACGAATGCGGTGCCGGGCGTGCGCGCCTTGGCGGGGGTGGTGCACAGGAGAAGGGTGCGCCAGCGGCCGTTTGGGTCAGCATCTACGCTAGTGGGCCGTGGGCACGATGGTGCCGGCATCCGCGTGCCTACGGCAGTCAGCGCGGCGGCTTCGGCCAGCGCGGCGAGCGGCAGGTAGCCGGTGAGTTCCTGTCCCGTGATCGCGTGGAAACCGTGCAGGATGCCATCGCGCGTGCCCAGCCAGACGGTAGTTGGCCGCAGCGCGTGTGCATTGCGGAAGGCAGTGTGGCCCGGCTGCATAGGCTGCCAGGCTGGCGGCGACACCACGTGCACGCGCGCGCCAGTGGCGCTGGCAAGCCGGGTGTCGCGTGGGCGCAGCAGGGCGGGTTGATTGCCGCGAAGCCAGGAGAGCCGGTCCGCGCCATGGGTGTCGGGCTGGTTGGTGGCGGGATCGATATTGAGGCGGTGCTTGGCCTCGGTATCGATGGCCGGCCACCGCAAAGGTGTCAGCCGTGCTCCGCCCAGATAGAGGCGGCGCGTGTCCGTGGCGCGTTGGTCGAGTAAATCGCCCGCTTCCCAGAGGTGCAGTACCCCACGCCGGTTGGCGTCGGCGGTAGTGCGGAAGCCGATGGCATGGAGACGGCCTGTCCAAGCGTAGGCGGCAGGCGCCACACGGTAGCCCATCGGCAGATGGCCCGCCTCATTGGCAACGGCGCTGGCGCCGCCGCAAAGCCCTAGCGCCAGTGCCATGCAACCGATGACTAAGCGGATCATGGCTGGAACTCCGCCTGGAGCAGCACGCGCACGGACGGATCGCGGCCAAGGCCGAGTGCGGTAATGCGGAAGCGCGGCCACTGCGCGGCGCCGGCCAGTGTGTGGAGAGGGTGGTCGAGGACTTCGATGAGGTAGCGCGGCGGATGCGTCGCCCCGGCAACGCCTTCGGGCAGATCGGGGAGGCGCACCCCGGTGAGCGCGCCAATCGACAGGGCCGGAACGCGCTCGGCCGGGCTGCCTTCGATCCACGGCCACCAGGCCGGCTGGCCGGTGCCCGTTCGACAGATGCCGCGCTGGGCCTCGTCACCACAATGGCCCGCGCCCGGCCACGATGCCAGCCGAGCATGCGGCGACGCGGCGGCCGCGAGCAGATCCGCCTCCGCATCGAGCAAGGCCGCCTCTGCCGCGCGGAACGCGATCTCGCGGTCCAGTTGCAATCCTGCCAGTTGACGGCCGGCGTGGAGGAAGTGCATCGCGGCGGCGCAAACGCTGGCCGTGAGCACCAGCATCGTCGTGACGAAGGCGAGGACGGCGATACCTTCTTGCGCACGGCGGCTCAACATAGGGCCTCCAGGCAGGGCGAAGGGTTGCGCAGGCGGAAGGTGGCGGTGAAGGCGCGCCGGCGGACCGCATGCCGGGTGGCAGGGGGGAACGACAAGTCTTCGTCGGCGTCGCCATGGGTCAGCGCAGGCAGCAGGGTCAGCGGCTCCGGTCGCGTCGTCTGCCCGGTAGCGCGGTCGCCCCGAATCACCAGCCCGATCTGCACGGTACGCACGCGATGCCAGCCGGCATCGCCCTGCGCGCGGATGTCGCGGGCGCGCAGGTAAGTATCCGCCTCACCGTCGCCGTCCTGATCGACGCCATAGCGCAGCTGCATGGTCTCCACGCCACGGACGAGCGTGCCCGAGGTGTAAGTGACGGCTTGCATCTGGCGCCCCTGCCGGCGCGGATAGCGGCACAGCAACTGCGGCACGCCATCACTGCCGAGGCCGATGTACAGCAGATTCATCGCGGCGTGATGCGAAGCGGGCACGCCATCGACCGGTTGGGCCGTTGCCGCCAGCGCATGCCCGCCACAGTCGGTCATGGTGCCGTCCGGCCGTGTGGTCGTCTCGCCGCTGCTGCTGCCGGAGAAGCGCAGGCGCAGCGCGTCGCTGTAATGCCGGCCCCGGGCGCCGCACGGGGCCGAAAGATCGATGGCGGGCTGGCCGCAGTCGTCGTGACCCTCGAGCGGCGCGGTGGGCGCCGGATGCCCGGGGGCAAGCGCGGCCTGGCCGGGAATCCAGCCCGCCTGACGCACCAGTTGGGCGACGATGCCCAGCGCCCGATGGCCGCGCTCCGCCATCATCACGCTGTCCGCGACGTTGGCGTACGCCTGCCGCACCACTTGGAACGTGGTGATGGCCAGCACGGATGCCAGCAACCCGAGCACCATCCCCACCATCATCCCGGTGACCGTGAATCCGCGCTGGCGATGGCGGCGCTTCATGGCGCCACCCAAAGCGCCACGTGGGCGGGAGGCACCGCCATCCCGGGAGAGGCGTCAGGCGAGATGCGGACCGGGCCAGCCAGCACGATGCGCACGCCGGGCGCGCAGACCGGCTGAGGTCCGGACCCTGCGCTGAGCGCGCCGCACAACTGCGCGTGGCGGGCGCCGGGCGGCACCGTCGAACCGGCACCGGCCGTCTCGGCAAATTCCGACGCCCACTGGGTGGTCTGCGCCAGGCTCTCCTGCTCGCCCGCCAGCCGGAGCCACAAGGGGCCGAGCACCGCCAGCGGCATGGCGCCAATGCCGATGACGGCAAGACAGATCAGCGATTCAAGGAGGATGTAGCCGCGAGAGCGTTGCCGAGGGCGGCTGGGAGTGGAGGGCGGAGCAAGGGACATGGCGCATCGGTTCGAAGAGAACAGATGGCCACGATAGCCTCGGGCGAGGCCCTAAAACGTGTCCGGATGTGGAGGTTTTGTGGAAGTTTGTGTCCGAGGTCGGCTCGGAACACACCCAGGCCAGGAGTAGCCGGCTTCGGCCCGCGCACAGGTCATGCGCGGGCCATGCAAGCCGCTACCAGCAATCCGCCTGGCTTCCGGTGCCTGTCTCGGTTTTGTTATTGAGATTGTTGATGCCAAGGTCTCCACACAGCGCATCGGCCAGCTTGGGCGTGGCGGTGAGGGTGTAGCCGGTGGCGTCGCCGCCGCCGGTCACGGCGATGGTGATCACATGGCTGCCTTGGTCGCAGGTATCCCCGGACCCCGTGGTCTGGGCGGCGCATGCCAGCACCTTGAGATCGGCAGGGTTCGACGAATACTTGTTGTTCACCGTGAAATACCTCTCCTGGGCGCCCTGCACGCGCGCCAGGGCGGCCTTGGCTTCGGTGCGGCGCGCCTTGGTCACGTACTGCCCGTACTGCGGGTAGGCGATGGCGGCCAGGATGCCGAGCACCATGACCGTGATCATCAGTTCGATCAGCGTGAAGCCTTGCGCATGCTGACGCAGTCCTGTCCGGGTCATTGCCGTTCTCCGTCTTGTTTCATGTTGCGCCACCATCAGTGCAGGATCTCGCGCCACGACAGGCGGCCGCTCGGCTTGTCCGCGCTTTCCGTGATGGTCTGCGTGCCACCGCTCGAACCGGACATCAGCTTGCACTCCTTGCCCGGGCCGCAGTCGATGATCGGGGGCTTCGGCGTGATACCCACCGTCGAGCCGATGCCGCTCACCACCACGCCGTTGACCGTATCGTTCTGGTCGATCTTGCCGTCGCCGTTGAGGTCCACCGGCGATTCGTCCAGGCGCGCGCCGCTGAACGTGCCGACTTCATAGATGAAGCTCGAGCCGCCGCTGTCGCAGACCTCGGTGGATGGCGTCATGGTGATCAACACGACGCGTTTGCCACGGATCAGGGCGTCCGTCACCATGCGCTCGCCGAGTTGGGCGTAGGTAGGGCCGATCAGCAGGTCCATGTACCAGCCCTGGATGCCGCCGGCGGTCAACTGCACCTTCGTGTCGGTTGTGATCCGGTAGGGCTGGCCGTAGGCGACTCCAGCCGACAGGGTTCTCTGTTCCTGCAGCATGCTGCGCGTGATTGTGCCCTGCGCGGTGATGTTCTGGTCCCAGATGCCGTACAGCGACTGGGTCGAGAAGTTCGAGGGGTCGCTGTTGTCGACGTACCGGCCTGTGCCGAACACCACCATGTAGCCGCCGGTGGGGTTGCGTGCCACGTCCGGCTGGCCGGTGATCGGCTGACGGTTGCCCGCGCCGTCCTTGGCCGTGAACATTAGCTTGCGCGTGGACTGCCACTTCGAATCGGTCTTGTCGGTGACATCGAACTTCCAGAGGTTGCCGAGCAGGTCGCCGGCGTAGAGGAAGTCCACGGTACCGTCGCCGTTGACGTCGGCCGGGAGCACCGAGGCAATCCCGTTGGATGCCGTTGCAGTGGCGTCGTCGAGCGTCAGCTTGAGGTAGTCCGTGCCGAGTGTCCAGCGCTTGGAGCCCCGCACGCGGTCCAGGTAGACGATGAAGATGGAGCCACGGCCCGCCGTGCTGTTGAAGCCGTTACCGAAGATCGCCACCCACTTGCCGTTGGACATCTTGACGATTTTTGGCTGGCCCACGACGTGGCCGAGATCGGCGTCGGCCGAGCTTGGGAACTCCCACAGCACGGTGCTGGCGGCGGTGCTCTCGCTGATGGATTCCGGATCGGTGACGTCGAGCGCGAACACGCCACGGCCGCCCAGGCCGAGGCCGCTGACCAGCACGGTGCGCCAGGCGCTGTTGATCTTCGCATCCTTGACGGCAGGTGTGCCGTCGACCGTGTAGGTGTGGACGTAGTCGAGGTTCGTCAGGGTGGGCAGCTTGCTGTACACCAGCGACGGCACGTAGGCGAACAACTCCTTGCCGCCGTCTTCATCCTTGGCGGAGAACGCGTGCATCATGCCGTCGTTCGCGCCCACGTAGAGCACCGGCTTGCGGGACCGCTTGCTCAGCACGAACTCGGCGTAGTCGTTACCGGCGTAGCCGGCGTTGGGCGGGCCCACGTACTGCGGGCTGGAGTTGACGATGTCGCCCAGGATGGTGGTGGGGCGGGTGCGGAACTTGCCGGAGGCGTCGCCCTCGTTGCTCTGGTCCCCGCGCAGCCAGTTGACGCGCTTCGTGCCGTCCGCGCCGCCCGTCGTCATGATGGTCTGGAAGTCGGTGGGCAGGCTGTTGTAGCGGAACGGAATGCCAGTGCCATCGGCATCTACGCTGTTGTACGTGAGGATCGCGCGGTTGGTGGGGGCGATGCTGCGGAGCGTCTGGCCGGCGTCCCAGATGGCGGGGAGGACGGTCTCGCCCTTGGTATCCAATGCAAAGTTGAATAGCTGGCCTGACCAGTCGGAGCCGTTGAAGCGCGCCTGATAGGACCGTGTGTTGATGTCCAGTCGGGATGAGCTTGCCGCGACGGAGGAGGACGACGAGGTGGCCAGGATCGAGATAAAGGCGCGCTCCAGCGCCGCGCTCAGCGCGCCCGGGTTGGTGGCGTAGAAGTAGTTGTCGGGCAGGCCATCGGAGCCGCCGTCGCCATTGGACAGGCGGACGTCCCATTCAGTCTGCTTGTTCGGGGTCTTGTCGCCGTCGCCGTCCTTGAAGCCGCCCCACTTGGCGGCGTACTGCAGCGGGTCGAGGAACTGCGAGCCCGAGTTGCCGGTTACGCTGTAGGTGACGCTCGTTTCTGCATCGCCCAGAATGCAGTTGCTGCAGCCCTTCACGCCGGTCGGGTCGGTGTAGTTAAAACCGTAGATGCCGGAGTGGAAGTGCGGGCCGTCCTTGTCGGTGCCGGATACCACGTAGCCGAAGCCCTGGCCATTGCTGGAGGAGCCGGACACCACCTTCGTCGACACCGTGATGTTGCCGCCGGTGACGGAGTAGCTCAGGATGCCCCAGACGTCCTGGTCGTAGTCGCCGCCGGCCACCGAATCTTCCCAGCTGACGTAGAAGCGACCGCTGCTGGCGTCCTGCGAAATCACCTTGAAGTCGACCAGCGTGCCGGTGCTCGGGTCGACGTTAGTCGGGTGCAACTGGTAGGACGGCATGATCGTCACGGTCTTGCCACCGACATTCACGTTGATCTTGGGCGTGTTGGTCGCCAGCTGCACGGCGTAGGTGGAGACCTTCAGCGCGGCGTTGCGGGTGGTTTCATCGGCGGAAGTGACGTCGATGTCCGTCCGGATGCGGTTCATGTGCGCGAACAGCGCCGCGCCCGCGATCTGGAACGTGCCCTTCTGGGACGGTCCTTCCGGGCAGATCCCGAGCACGTTGCTGAGCGAGCCGACCTTCTTGGCCGAGCAGACATTGTCGATGATGCCACCGCTGACCCCGCCCGCGAACCAGTTGCCGTTGTCGATGCCTTCACCGGCGCCAACCTTGTTGGTCCAGTCGCTGATTGCCGGCGAGCCGGCCAGATCGCTCAGGCCGCCCAATTGGTCGTTGTCGTAGGAGGAAACGCTCGAGTTGAACACCAGCGCATTGAGCGGCGAGCAGTAGGGTGCCCGCTTGGGGTTCGACGCCGGCAGGTTCATCGGGTTGGCCCACGTCGCGGTCGTCAGGCCGAGGGCCACATCCTTGCCATTGGTCTTGGGTGCGAAGTCGGCGTTGGCCGTCTTGCCGGCGAAGTAGCGGAGCGTCTCGACATAAATTTCCGAGATCGGATTGCCCCACGTGGAGCAATTTCCCTCGTTGGCCGGCTTGTTCTGGGCGTTCTGGCCGCCGCTCGGTTGAATGGCGGTTTGCTGATAGTTGCAGCTGTCTGCACTGGTGTAGCCCCCATCGCTATAGCTGTAGCCGTATGGGCGCAGCTTGTCGATGTTCCAGACAATGCCTTTCACGGGCGTGGCAGCGCGATAGGTAAAGACGCCGGTATCGGGGTTGATCTCGGTGGAGAAGTTCGTCACGTTCTGCCGAAGCACACCACCTGAGATGTTCTTGTCGTAGGTGCCCGTCATCAGCCCGAACAGCATCTGGCCGGTCTCGCCGTACTTCTGCAGCAACCCGTACGGCTTGTAGGCATTGCCGTACTGTTTGCACGATTCGCCGCCGATCAGGCCCGTTACGCAGGCCTGCACACGCGCGTTGAACGTGCCCTTCGCCTGCCCCGTGCCGGTGCCCCGCACCGACTGCGATGGGTTTTCTGCCGACGCGTTGATGCCCGATGTTGCGGCGCGGTTGCCGTTCGAGGAACCAGAGACAGTCTTGCCGTTGGTCTGCGGCAGAAAGCTGCTTTGGGTGTTGCTGGCCTCGCTGTACCAGTTGCACTGCCATTTCTCGCTGGCGCCCCAGGTGGCATAGTTGCCTTTGACCACGCGTAATTGCGGGGCCTGCGTGTTGGCCTGTGAGTTGATATTACTGCTGTCTTTCGGGGTGACGTTGCAGATCGTCAGCCCGCCGCGCGTGAGATTGGTCACGGTCCACGACGAATAGCTGTTGCTTGCGCCGGCCGGCTTGGAGACGCTGTCCGCGTAGATCGCCATCGTGATGGCGTTGCTGTTGCCAATACTGCTGATCCAACCGGTCAGCGATGTGCCGGCCGGAGCGCTGCCGCGCGGAACCAGCCGAATCTGGTCGCCGATCTGCATCTTGGAGTTGTCGCTCACCGTCAGCGTCACCACGTCGGCGCGCAGTGTGATCTGGGTGGCCGACGTCTGGGTCTCCACCTCGGAAGGCAGCTCCAGGTCTACAGGCACCAGTTTGCGCAGGTCGGCGCCACCGTAGTACTTGGCCCAGGCGTGGGCGTCCATCGGCAGGAAGGCGCGTTCCAGCACCGTGGTGGTGGCGTTATCGGTCGACCGAGTGCCGCCGTAGAGGATCTTGCGTACTTCGTCGATGCGGCTCATCGACACCCAGTTCAGGAAGTTGCCGCTCCACTTGGTGCCGTCGCAGTACTTTGCGCTGTCAGCCATCGCGGCAGGCACGAAGCCCTGGATGCTGCTGCTGTCATAGCTGTAGCATTTAGCCGAATCGAAATAGCCCGCGTAGCTGATGGTCGACCTATAGGTCGAATCCAGGATGCCGTCGCCGTCCAGGTCGGAGTAGTCGTTGTACGCCTTCTGGTGGAGCGAATGATCCTTGGAGAGATCGATCATCACCATCGGCGAAACGCCGCCGCCTGCATAGAGGGGCTTGGTGGACAGGTTGAGCTGCGCCGCCGAGGCGGAGGCTACGGCGAGCAGGAACGATGCCGCAAGCAGTACGGCTTGCAGGCGGCTCGCGGGTCGATGCGGGAGGAACGGTTTCATGGTGCGCCCAGCGGTTGGAGGGTTGCGCGACACGGTTCGGGAAGAATCACAAACGCACGACTTCCTGGATCATCACCTTCGTGCTCGGGTTGGCCCCGTAGCCGATGGCGCTGACGCGGAAGACGTACTTGATGTTGCCGGCCTCGAGGCTGCCTTCGTTGATGTCCGGGATCGATTCGATCAGGTAGCGCGGCTGCTTCGAGACGCCGTTGGCGCCCCCGGTCGGCATCTTCTGGTCGGCGGTCAGCAGCGTTATTTCGCCAAGTTCCACGGACCGGGCAGGATCTTCGAGGTACAGGTCCCACGCCGGCTTGCCCGTCACGGCGGGCAGGCAAAAGCCCTTGAAGCCGGCGACGTCGCAGGTCAGCGCGGCGCCGGTGACGCCGGAGATGAAGCGGATGTTGCGGATGTCGTTGCGGGCATCTCGCAGCGCCGCCTCGGCGGCCTGGAGCGCGATGTTCTGGTCGCGCGTGTTGCGGGCCATGCGCTCGGATGACAGGCTGGACATGCTCGCGGCCAGCCCGACCAGCGTCAGGATGATCAGGAACAGCAGCACCAGCACCAGCGAGATGCCGCGCTGCCCCTGGCGTCGATGCAGGCGGGCGCGCGGACGGGGAGGGATTCGCGTCATGTCGTGTCAGTTCAGGCGGTTGCGGAGGGCGATGAAGAACGTGGCGTGCTTGCGCAGGCGGCCGTCGTTGGCCATGTTCATGACGCTGCCGGCATCACCGGCCGGGGCGACGTCGTTCTGCGCATACACCTTGCCGAAGTGGTTCATGACCAGCGAGGTCGGCGCGGCGTTCGTGGTGCTCTTGCCGCGCAGCACCAGCGAGACGCGCAGGGCGCGCACGTTGGCCATGTTTGCCGCGCCGGGCGGGACGAAGCGGTTGACGGTCTGGTCGCCGTCGGTATCCTCGCCCAGCAGGATCTGGAAGGCCTCGACATTGGGGAACAGCGGCGTGGCGGCCCCGTTGACCGTGCACTGGAGCCAGGGCACGCCGGCCGCGTCGTTGACGATCGAGAACACCTCGGTCACCAGGATGTTACCGTTCACATCGTTGCCGGCGCAGTCGACCATGGTGCCGTCCGGCGTCGGGGCCGTGGGCGTGCCCGGTACCGCTGCGGGGTCTGCCCCCGGCGGCGACGAGCCGAAATAGCGCACGGTCAGTGTGTCGCTGGTATTGACACCGGTATCGTTGGTGGCTTCGAGCGTCTCGTTGACACCGAAGCTGTTGTCCAGGAAGGTGAAGTCGGAGTATCCGGCCTGGCGGCCCTGCCGTTGCAGCAACTGCGCAATGGCGCGCGAGTTCTCCTGCACTTCGGCGAGATCGCCCTGTGTGTTGTACGAGCGCTGCTGCGCCAGGTAGAGCGAGATCACCACGATGACCAGCAGCATGCTGATCACCATGCCGACCATGAGTTCGACCAGGGTGAAACCCTGCGCGCGGCGCCTCGGCTTGCGGATGGACGTAGTCATGGCACGAAGGCGGTCACGAATCGTTGAGGGGTGTCCTGGCCGTCTTCGCGCCACCAGATCTTGATGACGTAGGGTGCGCCGTTGACGTTCTGGCACTGCGGGTCCGCGGCGTCGCCGTCATTGGGGGACGCATCGATGCAGACCATTCCGCTGGCGGCGGGCAGCGCTTCCTTCAAATCGTCCAGCCAGGCCGCGAAGCTGGCCCCGGCCATGGCGGCCGGCGTGCAGCCCTTGGCCGCATAGCAATCGGCATTGGGCACGCTATTCGGCTTGTCGAACGCGCCAGCCGTCAGCGCGACCTCGTTGCTGCGCATCTGGTCTGCCAGGTTGTAGGCCATGGTGGTGGCCACGTTGCGCATGGACGCCGTGCGGGTATCGACCAGCGTGCGGAGCTGCAGCATGGCCAGCGCCAGGACGCCGATGGCGAGCACGACAATCGTGATCAGTGACTCAATCAGCGTGAACCCGTCATGGCGCGCGCGCGCGGGCGTGCGCAGTCGAACCGGGCGGGCACGTCTCGGTAGGCCGTTCTGTTGGGAGGGCGACATGGCGTCAGATGCAGGGCGTCTGCTGCTGGGTTTGGGGGCGGCCGCTGCCGGTCATGCTGACGGTCTGGCCGGGCAGTTCGGAATTGCGTTCGCAGAACTTCCAGGTGGCCGTGGGGGAGGTGGAGGCGCCCGAGGACCGGAATCGCACCAGGTCGGACGTGGCGCCCAGGTTGCTGGCTTCCAGGGTCAGGGTCGGGGTCGGGTCGTCGCTGTAACGCAGCACGTCGTCTGTGGGATCGACCACGCCGTCGGCGTTGAGATCGGCGAAGATCACGCGCCGCTGGTTCCAGTCGGCGGAGCAGGCGCTGCCGGTGCCCACGGGGCAGATCGTGACGGTGCCGTTGCGCCGTGCTGCCTCGCTGCGGGCCGCTTCGATTTCGGTGAAGAACTTCGACGATTCCGTCGCGATGCGGCTGTTATGCAGGAAGGAGCGGAAGTTGGGGATAGCCGCTGCCGCGAGGATGCCGAGGATCGTCACGGCAGTCAGCAGCTCGATCAGCGTGAACCCGCCGATGATGCGCGTCTGAGAGCGGTGGAGACGCCCGATGCGGGCGCGGCTGTGCGGCTGGCTGGCATGCCGCGGCGACCCCATGCCAGCGGGCATGGACGCAGGCCGAGCAGGCGTCAGCAAGCCCACTGCCCAAAGGCAGAAAGACTGACCCATTTGTGACTCCCGTCCAAAAAATCGAACTGTTCTTTTGCTTTTCTATGGGCGGCGCGTTGGAGTTTTGCTGCGCCGGAGCCTCTGTTGGGCTCCGTTTACGCCGTGCACGCGTTCGCCATCCGGCCCCCTTACCCGAAGGAGGTCAGTGCAGATTAGACAGCTTTTTTTACGAAGTAGCTACCCCTTTCGTGGGGTAGGCGGGGAAAATTCGTCGAGTACGTCGCGGAATTCCGACACATCTTCAAAACTGCGATAAACGGAAGCAAAGCGGATATAGGCAATTTTGTCGAGTTTGCGCAATTCGCGCATGACCAGCTCGCCTACCTGGCTGCTGGCGATCTCTTTCTCGCCCAGCGCCAGCAGTTTTTCCTCGATCCGGGTGATGGCCTGGTCGATGGCCTCGGCGGACACCGGCCGCTTGCGCAGGGCCAGCCGCATCGAGTCCTTGAGCTTGCCGCGCGTGTAGTCCACGCGTGAGCCGTTTTTCTTGACGATGGCGGGGAAGAAGAGCTCGATGCGCTCGTAGGTGGTGAAGCGGCGGTCGCAGGCTTCGCAACGCCGGCGGCGGCGCACCGTGTCACCGTCTTCGGAGACACGACTGTCAAGCACCTGGGTGTTGGAATGACCGCAGAAGGGGCATTTCATGCCGGACCACCTGAAGATATATGCCGGGCCGCATTATCGCTCGCGGTGTGCAAAAGGTAAAACGGCGCTGCCGGGGCAGCGCCGTTGGTCACACGCACTATATATAGGCGCGGTGCCGGTTACGGCCGGAAATCAGCCGTAGACCGGGAAGCGGCGGGTCAGGGCGGACACCTGCTCGCGCACCTTGGCGATATTGGCTTCGTCGTGCGGGTTGTCCAGCACGTCGGCGATCAGGTTGGCCACCTGGCGCGCCTCGTCTTCCTTAAAGCCGCGCGTGGTCATGGCCGGCGAGCCCAGGCGCACGCCCGAGGTCACGAACGGCTTTTCCGGATCGTTCGGGATGGCGTTCTTGTTCACCGTGATATGGGCGTCGCCGAGGATCTTCTCGGCTTCCTTGCCGGTGATCTGCTTGGCGCGCAGGTCCACCAGCATCACGTGGCTCTCGGTCTTGCCGGACACGATGCGCAGGCCGCGCGCGATCAGCGTCTCGGCCATGGCCGCGGCGTTCTTCACCACCTGTTGCTGGTAGGACTTGAACTCCGGCGTCAGCGCTTCCTTGAAGGCGACGGCCTTGCCGGCGATCACGTGCATCAGCGGGCCGCCCTGGATGCCCGGGAAGATGGCCGAGTTGATGGCGCGCTCGTGCTCGGCCTTCATCAGGATCACGCCACCACGCGGGCCGCGCAGGCTCTTGTGGGTGGTCGTGGTCACGAAGTCGGCGTGCGGCACCGGGTTCGGGTACACGCCCGCGGCGATCAGGCCGGCGTAGTGGGCCATGTCCACCATGAAGTAGGCGCCAACATCCTTGGCCACCTTGGCGATCCGCTCGAAGTCGATGCGCAGGGCGAAGGCCGAAGCGCCGGCGATGATCATCTTCGGCTTCTTCTCGTGGGCCAGCTTCTCCAGCGCATCGTAGTCGATGTCTTCCTGGGCGTTCAGACCGTAGCTGACGACGTTGAACCACTTGCCGCTCATGTTCAGGGCCATGCCGTGGGTCAGGTGACCGCCTTCGGCCAGGCTCATGCCCATGATGGTGTCGCCCGGCTTGAGCATGGCGAAGAACACGCCCTGGTTGGCCTGCGAGCCCGAGTTCGGCTGCACGTTGGCGGCTTCGGCGCCGAAGAGCTGCTTCACGCGGTCGATGGCCAGCTGCTCCACCACGTCCACGTACTCGCAGCCACCGTAGTAGCGCTTGCCGGGATAGCCTTCGGCGTACTTGTTGGTCAGCTGCGAGCCCTGGGCGGCCATCACGGCCGGCGAGGTGTAGTTTTCGGACGCGATCAGCTCGATATGGTCTTCCTGGCGCTGGTTTTCCTTCTGGATCGCGGCAAAGACTTCGGGGTCGATCTGCTCGATGGTGAAACGGCTGCGTTCAAACATGGCGTGACTCGTCTGTAAAAAAGGGATGCCGATGCACTTTTCGGATGGCGAACAGGCAATCGGTATACATCTCGGGGGTTTCGCGGAACTTCGCGATTAGGGCGCGCGGGGAAGGCATCGGCGTCCGGCACCAGTGACCCCTATATATATAGATGTCGTCCGGTGCAGGGCGCACCCTGCTTCCCATTCGCTGCCCAGGCGAGCGGCAGGCGTTTGTGATTCACGCCAGTGAACTTGCGCTTCCTCGTGGTAGTACCCACTGACTTCGCCAGTCGCGCAAGGTGGAATGGTTGCCGCAGAGTTTACGCGAGGCCGCGCCGCGCCGCAAGGCGGTGCCCCGGGGGCAAGGGCGGGGCAGGGCGGTGCGGAGTGTGGCGGTCGTGCATCGGGCCAGCTTCCCGCCAAGCCGCGCGGCGCCTGGCTCGCAACTTGCTGTTGCATTTCTCCTGCGGGTTTACCTGTGGCGGGCCGTTGCGGTCCGTTACAATGCCGGCCATGCCGAACTTTGTCTGGCCGCTGCGCGTGTACTGGGAAGACACGGATGCCGGCGGCGTGGTGTTCTACGCCAACTACCTGAAATTCTTTGAACGGGCCCGGACCGAATGGCTGCGCTCGCTCGGAATCGGCCAGCAGGATCTTGCCGATACGTCGAACGTGGTCTTCGTGGTACGCAGTACTGCTGTGGAATACAATGCGCCCGCCCGGCTGGACGACCAGTTGGAAATCCGCACCGTGATTGAACGGGTGGGGCCGGCATCGGTCCAATTCGCCCAAGAAGCGTGGCGCGACGACCTCCAGCTGGCCAGCGGCAAGATCCGGGTGGGATGTGTCGATAAAAGCACATTTCGTCCGGCCCCGATTCCTGCTCCTGTTCTCGCAACTATAAGAAACGCTCGATGAATCCGGTGACCGTCACGCAAGACCTGTCGATTATCTCGCTGGTGCTGCACGCCAGCCTGCTGGCACAGGCCGTCATGGCGCTGCTGCTGGTGATGTCCCTCTTCTCGTGGACCTATATTTTCCGCAAGCACCTGGCGCTGCGCGCCGCGCGCAGCCAGACGGAAATCTTCGAGCGCGACTTCTGGGCCGGCGGCGATCTCCAGGCGCTCTATAACAGCGCCGTCAACAATCGCCATAACACCGGCGCGCTCGAGCGCATCTTCGAGTCCGGCATGGGCGAGTTCCTGAAGGCCCGCGAGCGCAGCAGCGACGCCGGCGCGCTGCTCGATGCCGCCCGCCGCGCCATGCGCGCCGCCTACCAGCGTGAGATGGATGTGCTCGAGTCGCACCTGCCGTTCCTGGCATCGGTGGGCTCGGTGAGCCCGTACATCGGCCTGTTCGGCACGGTGTGGGGGATCATGAACGCGTTCCGCGGCCTGTCGAATGTGCAGCAAGCGACGCTTGCATCGGTTGCGCCCGGTATCGCCGAAGCCCTCGTGGCCACGGCCATCGGCCTGTTTGCAGCGATTCCGGCCGTGATCGCCTACAACCGATATGCAACGGAGATCGACCGTCTGGCCATCCGTTTCGAGAGTTTCATGGAAGAGTTCCTGAACATTCTCCAGCGCCAGACCCGCTAACCCACCTCATTCATCGCATTCGGAGCACCAGCCATGGCAGCCATCCAGCGTCGCGGCGGCTCGCGCCGCCGGGCCAGCGCCGACATCAACGTCGTGCCGTACATCGACGTGATGCTCGTGCTGCTCGTCATCTTCATGGTGGCGGCCCCCATCGTGAACCCGGCCGTGGTCGACCTGCCTTCCGTGGCCCAGGCCACGCCGCAGCAGAAGGCGCCGCCCATCGTCGTGTCCGTGCATGAGGACGGCACGCTGACCGCGAGCGGCAAGGACAATGCCGGCAACGCCTTCGAGCGCAAGCTCGACAAGCGCGGCCTGCTGGATTTCGTCCACCAGCGCCAGAATGAGAACCCTGACCAGCCCGTGGTGATCGCCGCCGACCGTGCCGTGAAGTACGAGGCGGTGCTCGACGTGATGTCCGTACTGAAGGCCGACGGCGTGAAGCGCGTGGGCCTGATGGTCAAGTCCAAGTAAGCCCCGCGACATCCAGTGGCCAGTCTCTCGTCACGTCATCCGCAAGCCCGGCCGCAGCGCCGGGCACAGGCCGCCGCCTACCCCTACCAGCCGGTGAAGGAGCGCGGCACCACGCGCTCGTTCCTGATGGCCCTGTTCATGCACCTGCTGCTCGGGCTGGTGCTCTACTACGGCGTGCGCTGGCAGAGCAGCACGCCGGTGGGCGCTGAAGCCGAGCTGTGGGACGAGATTCCCGACACCACGCCGGCCCCGCCGCCGCGCCCGGTAGAGCAGCCGCGCCCGACGCCGCAGCCCGAGCCAGCCGTACGCAGCAAGGCCGAGGAAGACGCGGACATCGCCCTGGAACGCCAGAAGCGCAAGCAGGCCGAGGAGGCCGCCGAGCGCGAGGCCGCCCGCAAGGAACAGGAAAAACGCGACGCCCAGCGCAAGGAAGAGCAGCGCAAGGAAGACCTGCGCCAGCAACAGCAGCGCGAAGAGGCGCAGCGCAAGGAAGACGCCAGGAAGAAGGCTGAGCAGGATCGCAAGGAGCAGGCCGAGCGCGACCGCAAGGAAGCGGCCGACGCGAAGGCGAAGGCTGACGCCAAGGCCCGCGCTGACGCGGAGCAGAAGGCGAAGGCCGCCGATGCCGAGCAGAAGGCCCGTGCGAAGGCGGACGCCGATGCGAAGGCCAAGCGCGAAGCCGCCGCCAACGCCCAGCGCAAGAGCGAGCTGGCGCGCCTGCAGGCGATGGCCGGCGGCAGCGCCACCTCCAGCGGCGGCGGCGTGGGCAATGCGGCCGGCTCCGGCGCGGGCTCGGGCGGCAAGGCGTCGCCGGGCTACGCCGACCGCGTGCGCCGCAAGGTGAAGCCGAACATCAACTTCGGTGGCGATGTGGACGGGAATCCGGCCGCCGTGGTGTCGGTCTCGCTGGCGCCGGATGGCTCGCTGCTGTCCGCCCGCCTGAGCAAGTCCAGCGGCAACGCGGACTGGGACAACGCCGTGCTGCGTGCGGTACAGCGCTCCGACCCGCTGCCGGTTGACGAGAACGGCAAGGCGCCTTCGAGCTTCACGATCACGTTCAAGCCCAAGGACTAGGCGCCTCATCTGCCATGTTTTGCAACATAATGCAACCTTCATCGATGGCGCTGGGTCGCATTGCTACCATGAACGGTTGCCTGACGCGGCCGGCAGCGTGCAATTGCGCGCAGAACGGGCCATGCGCCAAGCGGCGCGTTGCCCGTCCTGCTGTAGTTGCTGTGCCCGCCGTACCGATGAATCCTGATATCGACTGAGGAGCAGCATGCGAAAGCTTTGGGCCCCCAACTGGCTGTCCGCAAGGCGGCACAACGCTCAATCCACATCGTCGCCCGCCACCCAGCCCACGCGCGAGCAAAGCCGCTACGCGCTGATGGCATGGCTGGCGGCCGCGCTGATGTCTGCCGGCGTGGCACACGCGCAACTGAATGTGGAAATCACCGGGGTGGGTTCGAACCAGTTTCCGGTGGCCACCGCCAACTTCCAGGGCGAGGCGCAGGCCCCGCAGAACCTGACCGCCATCATCCGCAGCGACCTGGTCAACAGCGGCCGCTTCCGCAACGTGGATCCGGGCGGCGCCACCGTGGCCGAATCGGCCCAGGTGGACCTGGGCAGCTGGAAGTCGCGCGGCGCCGATGCCTTCGTGGCTGGCAGCGTCACCCCCGCCGGCAACGGCCAGTACGAGGTGCGTTTCCGCCTGTACGACACGGTCAAGGGCCAGAGCCTGGGCGGCCTGGCCTTCACGGTCGGCCAGAACCAGCTGCGCGTGACCGCGCACAAGATCGCCGACTATATCTACGAGAAGCTGCTCGGCGAGCGCGGCGTGTTTGCCACGCGCCTGTCGTACGTGTCGAAGGTGGGCAACCGCTACCAGCTGCTGATCTCCGATTCGGACGGCCAGAACGCGCAGATCGCGCTGACCAGCACCGAGCCGATCATCTCGCCGTCGTGGTCGCCTGACGGCCGCCGCGTGGCCTACGTCTCGTTCGAGGCGCGCAAGCCGGTGGTCTACGTGCACGACCTGGCCACGGGCAAGCGCACGCTGGTGTCGAACCAGAAGGGCAACAACAGCGCGCCGTCGTGGTCGCCGGACGGCCAGCGCCTGGCGCTGGCGCTCTCGCGTGACGGCAATACGCAGGTGTACCTGGTCAACGCCGATGGTTCGGGCCTGCGCCGCATCTCGCGCAGCAGCGCCATCGACACCGAGCCGCAGTTCTCGCCGGACGGCCGGAGCATCTACTTCACGAGCGATCGCGGCGGTGCGCCGCAGATCTACCGCATGCCGGCCTCGGGCGAAGAGGGCGGCGCGGCGCAACGCGTGACGTTCAAGGGCAACTACAACGTCAGTCCGCGCCTCTCGCCGGACGGCAAGTACCTGGCCTTCATCTCGCGTTCGGGCGGCTTCAAGCTACAGCTGCAGGACCTCTCCAACGGTGACGTGACGTCCCTCACCGATACGTCCAATGACGAAGCCCCGAGCTTCGCCGCCAACGGCAAGTACATTCTTTACGCCACCCGCGTGGGCGGCCGCTCGGTGCTGGCGGCGGTGTCCACGGATGGCCGTACGAAGCAGGTGCTGTCTCTCCAGTCCGGCGAAGTTCGCGAGCCGTCCTGGGGTCCTTTCATGCAATAGTGCAATAGTGCAATAGAAAAAAGAGGAGTTATTGCCATGTCCCAAATGATGACCAAGTCGCTCGCCCTCGCCGCCCTGCTCGCACTGGGCGCCTGCAGCTCCGGCGTGAAGCTGGATGACACCGCCAAGTCGGGTGCCGGCGCTACGCCGACCACCGACCCGCGCGCCGTGGCGCCGGTTGACGTCTCGCGTGACCCGCTGAACGATCCGAACAGCCCGCTGGCCAAGCGCAGCGTGTACTTCGACTTCGACAGCTACAGCGTGAAGTCCGACTACCAGAGCATGCTGCAGGCCCACTCGCAGTACCTGGGCGCCAACAAGGGTCGCAAGATCCTGATCCAGGGCAACACCGACGAACGCGGCACCAGCGAGTACAACCTCGCCCTGGGCCAGAAGCGTGCCGAGGCCGTGCGCCGTTCGCTGTCGTCGCTCGGCGTGCCCGAGTCGCAGATGGAAGCCGTGAGCCTGGGCAAGGAAAAGCCGAAGGCCACCGGTCACGACGAAGCGTCGTGGGCCGAGAACCGTCGCGCCGACATCGCCTACTGATCTACGGATAAGTCTTCATGAATGCTCGCGCATCCACCCTGTTGTGGCTGGCGGCCGTCTCAGGCGGCTTGCTGGCAGCCACGTCCGCGCACGCCGGCGTCTTCGACGACGACGAGGCGCGCCGCGCCGTGATCACGTTGCGGGACCAGTTCAACGGTTTCCAGGCAACGGCTTCCCAGCGCATCGACCAGAACAGCAAGGCCCAGCTCGACATGCAGAACCAGCTCGAAGGTCTGCGGCAAGAGGTGGCCCGCCTGCGCGGTCAGAACGAGGTGCTCCAGAACGCGGTGGATACGCTGCAGAAGCAGCAGAAGGACTACTACGCTGACCTGGACGCGCGGCTCAAGAAGTTCGAGCCGCAACAGGTGACCGTGGACGGCCGCGAGGGCCTGGCCCAACCGACCGAGAAGCCCGAGTACGACGCGGCGCTGAAGCAGTTCCAGTCGGGCGACTTCAAGGGTGCGGGCAATGCGTTCTCGGCGTTTGCCAAGAAGTATCCGCAAAGCCCCTACCTGCCGCTGGCGCAGTTCTGGCTCGGCAATTCGCTCTACGCGCAGCGTGACTACAAGGGCTCGACGACGGTCCTGCAGAGCATGGTGTCGGCCAACCCGACGCATCCGAAGGTGCCGGACGCCATGATCGCCATCGCCAACAACCAGCTCGAGTCCGGCCAGAAGGCCGCGGCGAAGAAGACGCTGGAGACGGTGGTGGCCAAGTATCCGGGCACCGAAGGGGCCCAGGCCGCGAGCAACCGGCTCAAGACCCTGAAGTAACCGGCCTGCCTGGCAGTACCGTTGCAGGAGGAAGCCCGCTGGAGATTCTGGCGGGCTTTTTCTTTTGGAACGATGGGAGGACCCGGCGATGGGCACCATCAGCCCGGCCTGATTGGGGGCGGCCCGCCGGCGCGCTAAAATACGCGCTTTCGCAGTCAGCGACCCCCATTCCGCGCCGTCCGCGCCCCCTGATCATGACCAAACGCGCCATCGTCCTGCTTTCTGGCGGACTTGACTCCGCCACCGTCCTCGCCATGGCCAACGCCGCCGGGTTTGAAACCTACGCGCTGTCCATGCGCTACGGCCAGCGGCATTCGTCCGAGCTGGAGGCCGCGAAGCTGGTGGCGGCGGCGCTGGGCGCGAAGCGCCACGAGATCATCGACCTCGACCTGCGCCGCTTCGGCGGCTCCGCGCTGACCGACGACACCCTCGACGTGCCGACCGACGGCGCCACCGGCGGCATTCCGATTACCTACGTGCCGGCCCGCAACACGATCATGCTGTCGCTGGCCCTGGGCTGGGCCGAGGCGATCGGCGGCCGCGACCTGTTCTTCGGCGCCAACGCCGTGGACTACTCTGGCTATCCTGACTGCCGCCCCGAGTACGTGTCCGCCTACGAGGCGCTCGCCAACCTCGCCACCAAGGCCGGCGTGGAGGGCGACCGCTTCCGCGTGCACGCGCCCATCATCGACATGACCAAGGCCGAGATCATCCGCGCGGGCGTGAAGCTGGGCGTGGACTACGGCCTGACCGTCTCCTGCTACAAGGCCGACGACGCAGGCCGCGCCTGTGGCGTGTGCGACTCCTGCCGCATCCGCCGCGCCGGCTTCGAGACGGCGGGCGTGCCCGACCCCACGCGCTACCAGGCCGCTGCCTGATTGATTCCTGCACCAGCACATCATAAAAATACGAGTCACCCCCGGTCCACCATGCCTGACATCGACATTCCCGCGCTCACCCACACCGTGCTGTGGAGCACGTTTGCCCTGACCTTCCTGTTCGGCGCCATTCTCCAGCGCACGCATTTCTGCACGATGGGCGCCATCTCGGACATCGTGAACATCGGCGACTGGAGCCGCATGCGCATGTGGGTCATGGCCATCGGCGTGGCGATGATCGGCACCGGCGCGCTGGCCTGGGCCGGCCTGATCGACCCGACCAAGACGATCTACACCTCGGCGAAGCTGGCCTGGCTGTCGGCGGCGGTGGGCGGGCTGATGTTCGGCTTTGGCATGGTGCTGGCCTCCGGCTGCGGCAGCAAGACGCTAGTGCGCATCGGCGCGGGCAACCTGAAGTCGCTGGTGGTGTTCGTGTTCCTGGGGCTCTCCGCCTATATGACGCTGCGCGGCCTGTTTGGCGTGGTGCGCGTGAACACGGTCGATGCAGTGTCCGTGGCGCTGCCGGCCACGCAGGACCTGCCGTCGCTGGTGGCGCAGGGCAGTGGCATGGCGCGCGGCACGCTGCAACTGGCGCTGGGCGGCGCGATCGGTGCGGCGCTGGTGCTGTGGGCGCTGGCGGGACGCGGATTCCGGACCTTCGACAACGTGCTCGGGGGCCTAGGCGTGGGGCTGATCATCGTTGGCATGTGGTACGTGTCCGGCCATCTCGGCTATGTGTCGGAAGACCCGAACACGCTCGAGGAACTGTTCGTCGGCACGAACAGCGGCCGCATGGAAAGCCTGAGCTTCGTGGCGCCGTACGCCTACACGCTGGACTGGCTGATGATGTTCAGCGACAAGAGCAAGGTGCTGACCATCGGCATCGTCAGCGTGATCGGCGTGATTGCCGGCGCAGCGGTGTACGCGCTGGCCACGCGCTCGTTCCGCTGGGAAGGCTTTGGCAATGCCGAGGACGTGGCCAACCACATGGTGGGCGGCATGCTGATGGGCGCGGGCGGCGTGACGGCACTGGGCTGCACCATCGGGCAGGGGCTCTCGGGCGTCTCGACGCTGGCCGTGGGGTCCTTCATCGCGCTCGCGGGCATCGTGATCGGCGCGTGGCTGGCCTTCAAGTACCAGATATGGCGACTGGAGCGCATGGCCTGAGGGTTGACGCCTGACAGGTACCTCTCTATAATCGCGGATTCGATTTTTGCGGGTCGTTAGCTCAGTCGGTAGAGCAGCGGACTTTTAATCCGTTGGTCGCGTGTTCGAGTCACGCACGACCCACCAGCATTGCAGAAGGGCCTGTGGCGCAAGTCACAGGCCCTTTTTGTTTTTGTTTGGCCTTTCCGCCCCCGGCGTGTGCCGCCGCACAGAACTCCTGCGCCGTGCGTCCAAAATCCATGGTTCATCCCGTGCGCCTCTGCCGGCGCGCGAACCCCTCATTTCGGATGCGATGAGACGACACGATGAACAGCCTTCTGGCTCGCCTGGCCGCGCTGCTGGCGTGGGGGCTGGTCGCTGTAGGCGCCGCGCAGGCGTCTGACATCGCCTGCCAGCCAGCGCCGCAGTCCGCCACGGCGCGCTGTGACGATCCGGTGTCGCCCGGCCAGCGCTGCGGCAGCCCGCCGGACCGCCGCCCCGTGGCCCAGCGCATGATCTGCGAATACGCGATGCTCCACATGGGCTACCTGCGGATCGACGACGACCAGCGCCGCCAGTTGCGTGCCGGCACGCTGCGCATGGGCGACTTGCAGGCGTGGCGCCGCAAGCGCGATGCCTGTACCTCCGTGCCGTGCCTCGATGCCGTGTTCGCCGAATGGTGGCGCCACCGTGGCGACCGGCTGACTGCCGGCAGGCCGCCCGCGCAGCCGCCGTCCAGGCCGGTGCAGGCGCGGCCGGCGCCGGAATTCTCCGCGGCGACCCGCCCGGAGGTACCGCCCGCGACCCTCGTTCCCGTCTCGCCGCCCACCGCCGAATCGACGCCTGCATTGCCCGACGCGGCCCCCGTGCTGGCGCTGACGATGGCGGCGCCGCCTGACGCCCTCCCGCAGTCGTCGCTGCTCTCCTCGGTGCACGATACCCGGCCGCCACTGCCCAAGGAGGAGGTCGGTGGCGCCTTCGCGAACTTCTCCACCCGGCATGCGATGGCCTGGGCCTGGCTGCTGTGGCTCGGGCTGCTGCTGGTGGCGAGCGTCGGGCTGGACTGGGTGCTGAAGCGCCGCGAACGGCCATCCCGGGCCGAGGGCCAGCCGGAAGCGGCCGGCGCCGCCAGCGAGGTCCGCCATCGTCCGGCCATCCCCCGCGTGGCCATCGTGCTCGGCACGCTGCTGGCGCTGAACGCGATTCTGCTGCTGGCGGTGTTCGTCAGCCGCTAGGGGCCAATTAACCAGTCTGAGTTAGAGACAGCGCCGTTCCCGGTCATCGAAAATGCACTTGGCACGCCGCACCCCGGCGTGGCCATCGCTTCATTCGTCCACTGGGTCAGCGCCGCACGCCGGCGCGGGATGTCTCTATGCAGCAAGGCGGTACCGCCCTCCCGGCCAATGAGCATGTTCTGCGCATCATCTGGCCGTTCCTGCCCGTGGTGCTGGCGCTCGCATTGTTCTGTCTGGCCAGCGTCGACATGTTGTCCGCCGCGCGCGGTTTCGTGGCTGGCGAGAGCCTGTGGTCGAAGGGGCAGAAGGACGCGGTGATGCACCTGCTGCGCTATGCGGATGCGCGCGACCCTGCCGACTTCGACGCCTACCGGGCCGCCATCGCCGTGCCCCTCGGGGACAGGCAGGCCCGTCTCGAACTCGAAAAACGTCCCGATTTCAATCGCCAGGTGGCCGTGGAAGGGCTGCTCATCGGCGGTAATCACCACGACGACATCCCCGGGATGATCCGGCTGTACCGCTATTTCCGGAATGTGACGGAAATCGACCGGGCGATTGCCGTCTGGGCCGCCGCCGACGTGGACATCGCCCACCTGACGGTGGTGGCGAACCACTTGCGCGAATGTGTCGGCACGCCGGCGGAACCGGCCTGCCTGCCCCCGCTCCAACGCGAGATTGCCGAACTGGACGCGCGGCTCGGGCCAATGGCGATGGCGTTCTCGGCCGCGCTGGGCCAGGCATCGCGGCGCGTGCGGGGTGTGCTGCTGTCCGGCACCGTGCTGCTGACGATCCTGCTGCTGGGCTGTGCCTCGTGGCTGTCGATGCGCACCCAGCGCAAGGAGCGCCAGCTGCGCGCCGCGCTGGCCAAGAGCGAGCAGCGGCTGCAACTGGCCGTGGCGGGCAGCAACGATGGCCTCTGGGACTGGCATCCCCACCATGGCGAACTCTATTTCTCGCCGCGCTGCGCCGAGATGCTCGGCTTTGGCGCCGACGAGCTGCCGCACGCACGCGAAACCCTGCTGGCGCTGATGCATCCGGCCGATGTGGCCGAGTTCGACCGCCAACTGGCCCGCCACGTGCGGGAGGGCACGCCCTACGATGTGGAGATCCGCCTGCGCCGCAAGCCGGGCGGCTACCTGTGGGTCCGCGCGCGCGGCCGCATGGTGCGCAGCCCGGTGGGCAAGGCGGTGCGGATGGCGGGCTCCCTGAGCGATATTTCCGACCGCAAGCGCTTCGAGGCGCAGCTGTTCGCCGAGAAGGAGCGTGCCCAGGTCACGCTGCGCGCTATCGGTGAGGCGGTGGTGACGACCGATGTCTGGGGGCGCATCGATTCGATGAACCCGGCCGCCGAGCGCCTGACCGGCTGGTCCGAGGCCGAGGCGGCCGGCTGTTTCCTGGCCCAGGTTTGCCCGCTGCTGGACGAATCGACCAGCATGCCGGTGACCGACCTGGTGCCGCGCGCGCTGGAAGACCGCTGGCCGAGCCAGTGCGTGATGCTGCTGGCGGGGCGCGCCGGGAGCGGCCCGGTGGTGGTCAAGCCTTCGGTGGCGCTGATGCGCGACAAGGGCGGGCACGCCATCGGCGTGGTGTTGGTGCTGCACGACGTGAGCATGGAGCGCGCCCACGCTGCCCAACTGGCGCACGAGGCCAGCCACGATGCGCTGACCGGGCTGGTCAACCGCGTCGAATTCGAGCGCCGCGTGGCGGCCGCCATCGCCCGCGTGCGGCAGGAGGGCGCCGCGCACACGTTGATGTACCTCGATCTGGACCAGTTCAAGGTGGTCAATGACACCTGCGGCCATGCCGCCGGCGACGAGCTGATCCGCCAGATGGCCGCCGTCATGCGCCAGCAGCTGCGCAAGGGCGATACGCTGGCGCGGCTTGGCGGCGATGAATTCGGCGTGCTGCTGGAACATTGCGAGGCGGGCGATGGCGAACGCGTGGCCGAGGCCCTGCGGCGTGCCATTGCCACGTTCCGCTACGCGCATCGACAGCGAATCTTCTCATTGGGGGTCAGCATCGGACTGGTCCGAATCGATGCCGGTACCGGCAAGGTCGAGGAGGCGCTGAGTGCTGCCGATGCGGCCTGCTACATGGCGAAGGAGGGTGGCCGCAACCGCGTGCAGGTGTATCTGCCGAACGACAGCGTGGTACGCGCCCGGCACGGCGAGATGGAGTGGGTCAGCCGGGTGCACGCGGCGCTGAGCGCGGGACGTTTCTGCCTCTACGCGCAGGACATCGTGCCGCTGCAGGCGTCAGAACCGGGCACGGCGGGTTCGGCTGGCGGGGCGGGCCGGCATATCGAGCTGCTGCTGCGCCTGGTGGACGAGCAGGGTCAACTGGTGCCGCCAATGGCCTTCGTGCCGGCGTGCGAGCGCTACAACCTGATGCCGATGATCGACCGATGGGTGGTGGAAACTGCGTTCGCGGCGCTGGCGCGGATGCATGCCGAGCAGCCCGGCGAGATCGGCATGTGCTCGATCAACATGTCCGGCGCTTCGCTGGCCGATGCACACTTCCCAGGCTTCGTGCGGCAGCAGGCTGTCCGCCATGACATCGCTTTGTCCGGCATCTGTTTCGAAATCACGGAAACGGCGGCGATCAACAACCTGGCGCAGGCGGCGGCCTTCATTGAGCAACTGCAGGGCATGGGCTGCGTGTTTGCGCTCGACGACTTCGGCGCGGGCATGTCGTCATTCGCCTATTTGAAACACCTGCCGGCGGCTTACCTGAAGATCGACGGCAGCTTCGTGCGCGAGATGCTCGATGACCCGGTCAACGCGGTGATGGTGGAGGTGATCCAGCGGATCGGGCACGCGATGGGCAAGAAGACCATCGCCGAGTTCGTCGAGTCGGAGGCGATGCGGGAGCGGCTGCGGGCGTTGGGCGTGGACTACGCCCAGGGCCAGTTGATCGGCGCGCCGGCGCCCTTCGCACGCGGCAACGCCGTGGTGGTGGACGGCGCCGAGCGGTTCGCCGTCACCCTCTGAGGTAGCTTCAGGCCAGGTTCAGTCCAGGTTCAGGGCTGGGCCGGCGGCGGTGCGTTCGGCGTGGGGGAGGGCACGAGCGGGTCCCGGAAGCCGGTATCGAATGCCTTGGCGGCGACGACCTCGGCCGCGCTGGCCGGGGTCCTTGTATCCTGCCAGGTCTTGTAGGCCCAGTATCCGGCGCCGGCGACCATGCCGTATTTCGACAGCTTCCAGGCCACGCGGCCAATGGCGGTCCGGCGCAGCAGCGGCATCGCCAGGGTGATGGCGGTGCTCAGCATCGGGTAATCGCGCGTCACGCCCAGCATCTTGAGCCAGCCCGAGGGCCGCGTCAGCCGGGGCAGCCAGGCGCCCACATTGGTCATGCGGCGCGCGCCGCCGCGCACCTGGCGCAGCGCCTGCACGGCGTCGTAGCGTTCCAGCGCCGCGCGGGTGATCAGCAGTTCCTTGCGCACGGCCAGCGGGAGTTTCACCTCGCGCGAGAATCGTACCGGGCGCGGATGGTCGGCGCGGCGTTCGTCCATGGAGTCGTCGTCGGGCGTGGTCATCGGCGCAGCATCTCCCGGTCTTTGTCGAGTTCGGCGAGTGTGTCCGCGAACAGCGGCGGGGCGTTGCGCACCATGCGGCGCGCGGTAAGCAGGCAGGCGGCCATGCAGACGAGATAAATCACGACGATCGCGCCGATGGCCTGCCAGCGGTAGGTTTCCCAGAACAGGATGGCGACGAGGATCGTGAAGGTCATCAGCGCCATGCCGAAAAACACCAGCCCGAAGCAGGCCAGCAGGGCGACTTTCATCAGCCGGGTGCGTTCCTCGGCCAGCTCCACGCTGGCAAGCTCCAGGCGCGTCTGGACCATCGACACCATCGAACTGGTCAGGTTGCGGAGGGATTCCAGGAACTTGGGGGATGGGGATTCGCTCATGCGGCTCCGGCGAAGAATCGATGCGCCGGCATTGGCGGCATCCTCGATGAGCGGACCGGGTGGCGGCATGGCGCCGCGCCTCCCGGGCCTTCGGCGCGGGCCGGCGCGGGCGCTGAGCCCGTATGCCGGCCGGCTTGCGCCTGTCTTACTTGCGGTTTAGCAGCAGGCCGATGAGCAGGCCCACGCCGGCCGCCACGCCCACGGCCTTCCACGGGTGGTCATGCACGTAGTCATCGGTGGCGCGTGCGGCGGCCTTGCTCTTGGTGACCACGGCGTCCTGCAGATCCTGGGCTTTTTCCTTGGCCTGCTTCAGCAGGCCCATGCCGCGCTCGCGCAACTCGGCAGCCTTCTCGCCGGTGGTCGAGGCCGCTTGCTTAAGCAGTTCTTCGGCATCGGACAGAACGGTCTTCACATCGCTCATCAGTTTCTCCTGTTTGCGGGCGGTTGGTTCGAATGGTGACATTTTGCCTTGCTCGCTCTCGCTTGTGGCGCTTTCTGTCTTCCACTTAGGATATGTGGCGGTTGCCCATCGTTTCAAGGCAAGCCGTTCACCCGAGCGTCTTTATGACTTCGAGTGATTTTATAGTGACTTTATATTCGTTTCGGTTGGATCGCAATCCAACTAAGCTGGTTCCTTCAACCTTCCCCTGGAGATTTTCACAATGGCACTGCGTCTTGGCGACATCGCACCGGACTTCGAGCAAGAATCGAGCGAGGGCCGCATCCGCTTCCACGATTGGCTGGGCGACGGCTGGGGCGTGCTGTTTTCACACCCGGCGGACTACACCCCGGTCTGCACCACCGAACTGGGCCTGACGGCCAAGCTGAAGGGCGAGTTCGAGCGCCGCAATGTCAAGGCCATCGCCCTGTCCGTGGACAGCGTGGAGTCCCATAAAGGCTGGATTGGCGATATCAACGACACCCAGTCGACCTCGGTGAATTTCCCGATTCTGGCCGATGCAGACCGTAAAGTGTCTGAGCTTTACGACATGATTCACCCGAACGCCAACGAGACCCTGACCGTGCGTTCGCTGTTCGTGATTGATCCGAAGAAGAAGGTAAGACTGATCATTACCTACCCGGCCAGTACCGGTAGAAATTTCAACGAAATCCTGCGCGTCATCGATTCCCTGCAGCTGACCGACCACCACAGCGTGGCCACGCCGGGCAACTGGCAGGATGGTGACGACGTGGTGATCGTGCCGTCGCTGAAGGACGAGGAAGTCATCCGCCAGAAATTCCCGAAGGGCTACAAGGCGGTTCGCCCCTACCTGCGCCTGACGCCGCAGCCGAACAAGTAAGCCGGCCGGCAGGCAGGCAGACGCAAAAAAGCCCGGCTCGGCCGGGCTTTTTTACATCGTCGTTCGCTGAAAAACCGCGATCAGAAGAACGCCTGCAGGCCGGTCTGGGCGCGGCCCAGGATCAGCGCGTGGATGTCGTGGGTGCCTTCGTAGGTGTTGACCACTTCGAGGTTGACCACATGGCGGATCACGCCGAATTCGTCCGAGATGCCGTTGCCGCCGAGCATGTCGCGGGCCACGCGGGCGATATCGAGCGACTTGCCGCACGAATTCCGCTTCATGATCGACGTGATTTCCACGGCGGCCGTGCCTTCGTCCTTCATGCGGCCCAGACGCAGGCAGCCTTGCAGGCCGAGCGTGATCTCGGTCTGCATGTCGGCCAGCTTCTTCTGCACCAGCTGCGTGGCGGCCAGCGGGCGGCCGAACTGCTTGCGGTCCAGCGTGTACTGGCGGGCGGTATGCCAGCAGAACTCGGCGGCGCCGAGCGCGCCCCAGGCAATGCCGTAGCGGGCCGAATTCAGGCAGGTGAACGGACCCTTGAGGCCGCTCACGCCCGGCATCAGGTTCTCTTCCGGCACGAAGACCTGGTCGAGCACGATCTCGCCCGTGATCGACGTGCGCAGGCCCACCTTGCCGTGGATGGCCGGCGCGGACAGGCCCTTCCAGCCTTTTTCGAGGATAAAGCCGCGGATGGCTTCCTTGCCGTCGTCGCCCACCAGCTTGGCCCAGACCACGAAGACATCGGCGATCGGCGAGTTGGTGATCCACATCTTGGCGCCGGACAGCTCGTAGCCGCCGTCCACCTTCTTGGCGCGGGTGACCATCGAGCCCGGGTCGGAGCCGTGGTTCGGCTCGGTCAGGCCGAAGCAGCCGATCCATTCGCCGGTGGCCAGCTTGGGCAGGTACTTCTGCTTCTGCGCTTCCGTGCCGAATTCATAGATCGGCACCATTACCAGCGACGACTGCACGCTCATCATCGAGCGGTAGCCGGAATCCACACGCTCCACTTCCCGGGCGATCAGGCCGTAGCTGACGTAGTTCAGGCCCGGGCCGCCGTACTGCTCGGGAATGGTCGGCCCCAGCAGGCCCAGCTCGCCCATCTCGCGGAAGATCTCGATGTCGGTCTTCTCGTTGCGGAAGGACTGGAGCACGCGCGGCATCAGCTTGTCCTGCGAGTACGCGGCGGCGGCGTCGCGCACCATGCGTTCTTCGTCGGTGAGTTGCTGATCCAGCAGCAGGGGGTCGATCCAGTTGAATTCGGCATTGGCAGCCATGGAGGTCTCCTTCTTTGGTGGCGCGCCGAGGGGCGGGGGCACCCTCGAACAAATGTAGTGAAGTTCCGCATTGCGGAACCTTGTTCCGATGAGCTAGTATAGCCGAACCGATCCGCAGCGCAACAGGGGGTGGACCCGATCCCGCCCTGCCGCACGCCAGGTGGATCATCCTTCTCATGGAGCCACGCCTTGGCCACTTCCTCATTGCCCGCCCCGGCGACCACCGCCGATACCGAGCGTCCCGCGCGGGAGAGCGATCCGAACTTCGTGACGGCGCTGGCGCGCGGCCTGGAACTGCTGCGCTGTTTCCGCACCGGCGAAGCGATGCTCGGCAACCAGGATTTCGTGCGCCGCACGGGCTTTCCGAAGGCCACGGTGAGCCGGCTGGCTGGCACGCTGGTACAGCTTGGCTACCTGCGCTATGACGACAGCCTGGGCAAGTACGCACTCGATGCGGGCGTGCTGGCGCTCGGTTTCTCGTATTTATCCGCCTCGGACGTGGTGTCACTGGCGCGTCCGCACATGCTGGCGTTCGCGCAGGCGTATGGCGTGTCGGTGTCGCTCGGCAAGCGCGAGCGGATGGAGGTGATTTATCTCGAATCGATACGAAACGACGCCGGCGTGATGCTCGGCCTCGGCGTGGGGTCGCGGCTCTCGCTGATGTCGAGTTCGATGGGGCGCGCCTATCTGGCCGCGCTGCCGGCCGCGCGACGCGAGCGCGTGCTGGCCGAATTCGCGCTCGCCTACCCCGAGCAGTGGAAGCAGCAGGAGGCGCCGATGCGCGCCGCACTGGCCGAGGCCGAGCGCCTGGGCTACTCGGCCTCGTTCCGGGACTGGCATCCCGCCATCCACGCCTGCGCCGTGGCGTTTCGGCCGGTGGGGGAGAAGGACCTGCACATGATCAGCTGCAGCGCGTCGTACGGCACGGTGGCCGAGCAGGTATTCCACGAGACCCTGGCCCCGGCGCTGCAGGCGCTGGCCCTGCGGCTGTCCGACCCCGGCGCGCGCTGAGCGGCCCGCCGGTCTCCGCCATCAAAGGTCCGTGCGCAGCTTCCACAGTTCCGGGAACAGCACCACGTCGAGCATCTTGCGCAGGTAGCCGACGCCCTCGGTGCCGCCCGTGCCGCGCTTGAAGCCGATCACGCGCTCCACCGTGGTCACATGGCGGAAACGCCATTGCCGGAACGCATCCTCCAGGTCGACGAACTTCTCGCCCAGCTCGTAAAGCTCCCAGTATTTGGACGGATTGCGATACACCTCGAGCCACGCCGTCTCCACCGACGCGTTGTAGGTCGTCGGTTGGGTCCAGTCGCGGTCCACCACATCGGCGTCGATCTGGAACCCGCGCCGCGCCATCAGGCGGATCGCCTCGTCGTACATCGACGGCGTGTGCAGCGCGGCCTCCACCAGCGCCAGATGCTCGGGCCGGTGCGCGTGCGGGCGCAGCAGCGCCGCGTTCTTGTTGCCGAGGATGAACTCGATCTCGCGATACTGGTACGACTGGAACCCCGACGACGCGCCGAGATAAGGCCGCATCGCCGAATACTCGGGCGGCGTCATCGTCGCCAGCACGTTCCACGCCTGCACCAGCTGGTCCATGATGCGCGACACGCGCGCCAGCATCTTGAAGGCCGGGCGCAGTTCGTCGTTGCGCACGCCGTCGCGTGCGGCGCGCAGCTCGTGCAGCATCAGCTTCATCCACAGTTCCGTGGTCTGGTGCTGGACGATGAACAGCATTTCGTTATGGTCCGGCGAGCGCGGATGCTGGGCGCTCAGGATCTGGTCCAGGCCCAGGTAGTCGCCGTAGCTCATGTCCTGCGCGAAGTCCATCTGCGCGCCGTGCCACTTGTCGCCCTCCGCATCGCCGGTGTTGGCCGATGCGCCGTGTCCCATCGGACATCCCTTGAATTCGCTCATGGTGGGCTCCGCTCAGGTCACTGCCGTCCGCACGGCAAAGCGCGCATCGCGATAGGTGCCGCTGTCGAGTACGTCTCGCAGAATCTCCACGGCGTCCCACACTTCGGTGAAGCTCGTGTAGAGCGGCGTGAAGCCGAAACGGGCGATGCCGGGCTCGCGATAGTCGCCAATCACGCCACGTTCGATCAGTGCCGCGACCAGCGCGTAGCCGTCCGGATGGGCAAAGCTGACCTGGCTGCCGCGCCGGGCGTGCTCGCGCGGCGTGACCAGCGTCAGCGGATGTTCGGCGCAACGTGCCTCCACCAGCGCGATAAACGCATCCGTCAGCTTCAGGGACTTCGCGCGCAGCGCGGTCATGCTGGTCTGGGCGAAGATGTCCAGCCCGCATTCGACCATCGCCAGCGAGGTCACCGGCTGCGTCCCGCACAGGAAGCGGCCGATGCCCTCGGTGGGGCGGTACTGCGGGGACATCGCGAACGGCGCCTGATGGCCCCACCAGCCGGACAGTGGCTGCCAGAACGCATCGCGCAGCGCGGGCGCCACCCAGACGAAGGCCGGCGAGCCGGGGCCGCCGTTCAGGTACTTGTAGGTGCAGCCGATGGCGTAGTCGGCGCCGGCTGCGGTCAGGTTCACGGGCACCGCGCCGGCCGAGTGGGCGAGGTCCCACACCGTCAGCGCGCCGCGCGCATGGGCCAGCTCCGTCAGGCCGGCCATGTCGAGCATCTCGCCGGTCTTGTAGTTGACGTGCGTCAGCATCAGCACGGCGGTATCGGCGCCTACGGCGGCGTCGATCTCTTCCGGGCTGTCCACCAGGCGCACCGAATAGCCTTGCTGGAGCAGGTCGGCCAGGCCCTGGGCGATATAAAGGTCGGTCGGGAAATTGCTGGCCTCGGAGACGATCACGCGGCGCGCCGGGTCGCGCTGCTGCTGCACGCGCAGCGCGGCGGCGAGCACCTTGAACAGGTTGATCGATGTCGTGTCGGTGACCACCACTTCGTCATGGCCGGCGCCGATCAGCGGGGCCAGCCGGTTGCCCAGCCGGCGCGGCAGATCGAACCAGCCCGCCGAATTCCAGCTGCGGATCAGGCCCTCGCCCCATTCGGCGGACACCACTTCGGCGGCGCGCGCGGCGGCGGCACGGGGGCGGGCGCCGAGCGAGTTGCCATCGAGATAGATCACGCCGGCAGGCAGCGCAAACTGCTCGCGCAGGCCGCGCAGCGGGTCGTCACGGTCGAGCGCGACGCAATATTCACGGGTCAAATTCATGGGCTGGAAATCAGACGATTCTGAAAAAGGTCAGGCGAGGGCGCGCAGGATGGCGCGTACCGGGCTGGCATCGAGCGTGGCAAGGCGTAGTGGCAGGGCGATCAGTTCGTAATCGCCCGCCGGTACGTCGTCCAGCACGATGCCTTCGAGAATGGCAAGCCGGTGGTCGCGCACGGCGTGGTGCGCGTCCATCGTCTTCGAGTCCTGGGGGTCTAGCGAAGGGGTGTCGATGCCGACCAGCTTCACGCCGTGGCGCGCCAGCAGCGCGATGGTCTCGGCGGCCACCGCGCAGAAGCCTGCATCCCACGTGCCCTGCGGCGCCGTGGCGTAGGTACGCAGCAGCACGCGCGGCGGCGTGCCGGCCAGCGCGGCCTCCACGTGGCGCGGCAACACGTGCGGGCCGGCGCCGATGCAGTCGATCACGCGGCACGGGCCGAGGTAGGCATCGAGCGGTACCGCGCCAATCGGCGCGCCATCCGCCACATAGTGGAGCGGGGCATCCGCATGGGCGCCCGTATGGGGTGACATCGTCATCCGGCCGACATTGACCGGACACTGGCCATCCATGACCCAGGCCGGGTCGTGCTGGAACGGGGTGTCACCGGGCCACACCGGCGTGGTCGGTGAGACGGGCGGGGTGATGTCCCAAATACGGCGGGCATCGTGAAAATCGGGGGCGTGGGGCATGGGGGCGGCAGGGATCGTGAAGATCGTCGCGTCGATGACCGCATCATAGTCAAAAGCGCCCAGAAGAGGCTTGCGAAATGCCCCGTCCTGATGGGCATGTTTCGCATAGAATTGTGTGGATCGGCCAAAGATTCGCAGATTCTGCGAGAAACACGGATATGACCCTCGACCCCATCGATTTGCGCATCCTTACCTGCCTGCAGGAGAACGGCCGCATCAGCAATCAGGATCTCGCCGATAAAGTGGCGTTATCGCCCTCCGCGTGCCTGCGGCGCGTGCGCTTGCTGGAGGAGCAGGGGGTGATTGGCGGCTATCGCGCGTGGTTCGATGCCGAGCGGCTGGGGCTGGAGATCGAGGCGATCGTGCAGGTGTCGATGCGCCACGACCTCGAAGGCTGGCACGACACCTTCAACGCCGCCGTGCAGGCGTGGCCGGAAGTGCTGACCGCCTATGTGATTACCGGCGACAGCAATTACATCCTGCGCGTGCAGGCGCGCAACCTGAAACACTACTCGGATTTCATCGTCAACCGGCTTTACCGCACGCCGGGGGTGATGGATATCCGCTCGAACATCGTGCTCCAGCGGATCAAGACCGATGGCTCGCCGCTGGCGGCGCTGCATGCCGACCAGGGCGGGAAAGCATAGGGAGGGGAGAGGGCAGGCTTAGCGGTCCAGCGGGGAGACGGTGGAGAACTGGCCACCCTGGAACACCAGCGGCTGGCCGCCGCAGTCCTGCAAGCCGCAGCGCTCCACTTCACCGACGAAGATCACGTGGTCGCCTTCGTCGTAGCGGCTGCGGTTATGGCATTCGAACCAGGCCAGCGCGTTGGCGAGGATCGGCAGGCCGGTCTCGGAGAGGCGGTAGTCCACGCCCGCGAAGCGGTCGCCCTTGAGCGAGGCGAAGCGCTGGCACAGGTCCATTTGCGACGCACAGAGCACATTGATGATGTAGTGCGTGCCATCGCGGAACATCGGCAGGCTGTTGGCGCGGTTGGCCATGCTCCAGAGCACCAGCGGCGGGTCCAGCGAGACCGAGTTGAACGAGCTGGCCGTGATGCCGACGAACGGCGCACCGTTGGCATAGGGATGCCCCGCCGCGCGCGTGGTGATGACGGTCACGCCCGTGGCGAACTGCGACAGCGTCCGCTTGAAATGCTGCGTATCGAAGTCGGGCGAGGCGGCCTTGCGGCCCGTGATGGGGTCGTCGTCCTCGGCAGGCATGCCCATGTCGCGGGCTCCACACAAATCCATGATTTTCATTGCATCGTCAGCCGGTACGCCTTGTACGGATGTCACCTTGCGCCGCACGCGCGGGCGCGTCGGTGGGATTTCGTACAAAACGGGCCGGAATCGCGGCGCCGGAAGCCCGGCGCCGATCGTCCCCCGATTGTAGCGGAGTCCGGACATTTGCCCTGACGGTAGGGTCTTTCGCGCCGGCTGGCCCGGGGCCCGCGTTCAGAGCCGGTCTGCGATGGCCTCGGCCAGCCGCGCGATGCTCAGCGGCGCGCAGCCCTCGGCGTTATTGCTGACGATCACGTAGGCCGGCTGGCCCGTGCGCAGCGTGCGTGCCACCACGTCGGCGATGGCGTCGCGCGTCTCCGGGTCGGGCTCGACGATCTTGTCGAACGGGCCGTACGCTTTCTCGGCCATCGCGTAGGAGCGGCCCTCGCGCAGCATCCAGCGCAGCACCAGCGGGCCGGGCGCGCCGTCGTCCATCAGCGCCTGCGCCGCGGCCTGGCGGGCCACGGGCGGCAGGCGGTCGCGCGCGGCCAGGCAGAAGCGCACGCCACGGTCCCGCAGCAGGCGGATGTAGCGCGGCGTGAGCAGGGCCGGGTCGCGGATTTCCACCGCGTAGCAGGCGTGCGGCGTCAGCGTGGGGTCCAGCGGCGGGAGCGCGGCCAGGAAGGCGTCCAGCCGGGCGAGGAAGGCCGGGCCGTCGTCGCCCACACCCGCCAGCGGCGACAGCTGGAACAGCAGCGGTCCGCAATGCAGGCCGAGCCCGCCCGTGGCCGGCACGATGCAGTCCCGGATCGCGATCTCGGGGTTCAGGAACGCCGCGTTCGGCAGCCGCCCGGCGCCATCGGGTCCGCGCAGCCGTGCATCGCAGACACTGGCCGGCGCCTTGACGAGGAAGCGGAAGCCCTCGGGTACCTGTGCCGCATACTGCATATAGTCGGTCAGCGGAATCGGCCCGTAGAAACCCCGGTCGATCCCCGCCGCGCGCAGCAACGGATGCTGGCCGCAGGCGCGCAGCCCCTTGCGCGAGAGCAGGCTCTCGGTGTACTGGCCATCGTAGACCAGCCCGTGCCAGCCCGGATACGACCACGACGAGGTGCCGAAATGGAGGTTGGGCGGCAGCCGCTGGCCGAGCGCCACCAGCGCGGCGTCGGGCGTCCACGGCGCGACGACCTTGCCGGCGGGCTTTTTCCTGGGGGGCGCGCCAGCCGCAGGATCGGCGGCTGACGCGGTGTCGGAGGGGGCGGGGAGCGGCGCTGCGGGCGCATCGCCGCCAGCGCCGCCAGCGCCATCATCGCCAAAGAGGTCAAGCGTATCGTTCAATCGATTCAGACGGTATTGCCGATCGTGGCGTCATAGATATAGCGTCGCGACCACGGCAGGGTGTCGGCTGGGCGGCGCGCCTTGTGGCACACCACCTGGTAGATCGACATCTGGTCGGTCGTGAACGCGTGGGCGGTACCGGCCAGGTAGATGCGCCAGATGCGGTATTTCTTCTCGCCGACCATCTTCCGGATCGTCTCGCCGTTGGCCTCGAAGTTGTTGGCCCAGTGGAACAGCGTCTGGGCGTAGTGCCGGCGCAGCAGTTCCACGTCGAAGCCTTCGAGCCCGCCCTGCTGCAGGGTCTGCAGCACCATGCCGATGTGCGGCAGCTCGCCCTGCGGGAACACGTAGCGGTCCATGAAGCCCGAGCCGTCCATCGGCACCTCGCCGCTCTGCGGGTCGGTGGAGGTGATGCCGTGGTTCATGGCCACGCCGTCGTCCGTCAGCAGGTCGCGAATCCGGCCGAAATAGGCCGGCAGGTTGGCCTTGCCCACGTGCTCGAACATGCCGACGCTGGTAATGCGGTCGAACTGGCCGGCGGTATCGCGGTAGTCCTGGAGGCGGATCTCGATGCGGTCCGTCAGCCCGGCGGCGCGCACGCGCTCCGTGGCGAGGTCGAACTGGTTCTGCGAGAGCGTGATGCCCACGCAGCGCGCGCCGAACTTCTGCGCGGCGCGCAGCACCAGCGCACCCCAGCCGCAGCCGATGTCGAGCAGCGTGTGGCCCGGCTGGAGCCGGATCTTGGTCAGGATGTGGTCGATCTTCTTCAACTGTGCGGTGGCGAGGTCTTCATTGCCGTGCTCGAAGTACGCGCACGAGTAGACCATGTTCGGATCGAGCCAGAGCCGGTAGAAGTCGTTCGAGACGTCGTAGTGATACTGGATCGACGCCTGGTCTTCCTGCTTGGTATGGGTGAAGTGCTGGGCCACGCGGGCGAGGGCGCCGCCGGCACTGCGCGCGGCTGCGGCGGAGAAGCCGAAGGCGACGTTGATGATGTCGGCCAGGCGGCCTTCGAGGTCGATCTTCTCCTGGACATACGCCTCGCCGAGGTTGTCCAGGCTGGGTACCAGCAGCAGCGGCAGGGCGGTGGCCTCGCGTACCGTCAGGGTGACGTCGGGCTTCTCGAAATGGCCGAGCGGGTACTCCTTGCCATTCCAGAGCCGGAGCTTCACCGGCAGGTTGGCGTGCTCGCGCACGTCGGCGATCCAGCTGTCGAGCTGCTTGTCCAGGGCTTGTTTGAAAAACATGCGGCTTCCTCCCGAATTGGTTGCGGCACACCTCTCGTACGACCCTAAAACTTTACGCCAAAACTTTGAATTGTGCAGTGCGGGTCCCCGGACTCCGCCTGCTGCCACGTACTTGTCTGAACAGGCAGACAAGTACGTGGCGCGGGGCCTCAGGGCGACAGTCAGGGCGACAGCCGCACGATATCCCAGCTGCCATCATCCTGTTTGCGATAGCCGATGCGGTCGTGCAGGCGGGACGGGCGGCCCTGCCAGAATTCGATCCAGGTGGGCGCCACGCGATAGCCGCCCCAGTGCGCGGGGCGCGGCGGGTTCTCGCCAAACTTGCTGCGGAAGTCGGCCTCGCGGGCCTCGAGGACGTCGCGGCCGGGCACCTCGCGGCTTTGCTCGGACGCCCATGCGCCCAGCCGGGAGCCGAGCGGGCGCGAGGCGTAGTACGCATCGCTCTCGGCCTCATCCACCTTCTCCACGATGCCTTCCACGCGCACCTGCCGCTCGAGCTGCACCCAGTGGAACAGCAGCGCCGCGCGCGGGTTGGCCTGGAGGTCGAGCCCCTTGCGGCTCTCGTAGTTGGTGAAGAACGTGAAGCCGTTGGCGTCCATGCCCTTCAACAGCACGATGCGGGCCGATGGCTGGCCATTGGCGGCCACTGTGGCCAGCGTCATCGCATTCGGCTCGGGCAGCTTGGCCTGGAGCGCCTCGTCGAACCAGGTCTGGAACTGGCGGATCGGGTCGGCGGCCACGTCGGATTCGGAAAGCGCGCTCAGCATGTAGTTGCGGCGCAGGTCGGCTAGTTGGGTCATGTCGCGATCACGAAGATAGATGCACTTCGAGTATAGCGAATGCGCCGCGCAGCGCATTTGCGGTGCCGCAAACTGCCGCGCCCGTTTTAAGTTTTATTCGATTTCCGCCACCCGGGGCTTGCGGGACTGGTTGCGGGAGTAGTAACCCGCCATGCCCATCGCGCCGGCCATCGAGAGGAAGATCGGCAGCATGCCGAGCGCCGTGCCGACCACGCCGAAGGTCAGCGGCCACACCACCTGGCTCGTGTTGAGCACGGCCGAGCGCAGCCCGAGCGCCTCCCCGGCGCGGCCCGAGGGCGAGGCGGTATGGAGGATGTTCATCACATTGGGCTGCGCGCTGCCGAGCGCGAGGCCAAGCACGAAGGCCAGCCCGCACATCAGCCAGAACTCGGCGACGAACGGGTAGACGAGGTAGGCCATGGCGCCCACCATCAGCGCGCACCGAATGATCTTCCATTCAGACAGATGGCGCGACACCAGCGGCATGGCGATGCGGATGGCCAGCGTGGCGATGGCGAACGCGCCGAGCACCCAGCCGATGGACGACGGCGACAGGCCGATGCGCGAACCCTGGATCGGGATCAGGAACGCGTGCAGGTCCCAGGCGGCCGAGAGCACTGCGCTGGCGATGAACACCGCGCGCAGTTCGGGATGCTGGAGCAGGTCCAGCGTGGAGCGGCGGCTGCCGTCTTCCACCGCGATCCGGCCGGCGTTGCCGCCCGTGGCCGGCAGGCGCGGCCGCACGTACTGGAGCCCGGCCTGGCCGAGCAGCGCCACCGCCACCAGCACGCAGAACGCGGGCCGGAAGCCGGCGTGTTCGATCACATAGCCCATCACCACCGGGCCGAGGGTGCCGGACACCGACAGCCCGAGCGCGTGGTAGGTGTAGTTGCGCAGCCGCTTGTCGGGCGTGGAGACCTGCCCGATCAGCAGCTGCATGGCCACCTGGACCAGCATGAAGCCAACCCCGATCAGCGCGCACGCCGCATAGAGCGCGCCGATGTCCGGCCAGATCGCCGGCAGCAGCGTGCCGGCCACCACCATCAGCGAGCCCGCCGTCATCGGCAGGCGCGGGCCGATCTCGTCGATGCGGCGCCCGGCGCGGATCGCCAGGAACATCGGCAGCAACGCATAGAGCGCCATCAGCAGGCCGAGCGTGACCGTGGAGGCCTTGAGCGAAATCGCAAACAGGGAAACGACGACGCGACTGGCGTTGAACGCCACGTGGTTGCACACCGTCAGGGCGATCAGCCAGCTGATCGGCGGAACGGCGGCGTGAGGCAACGTCATGGGACGGGGGCAGGTAGGGGGTGCTGCGTGGATCGCGCCGCCGGCAAGGTCTCCGTCCGGGTCGAAAAGTGCGCGAAAAAAATAAGTGCGGCCGTAGCCGCACCTCACAAGGGCGCCGTCACCGGACTGGAACCGGCAGCGACGACCGATGCATGCCATTCTGTTTAGTGCTTTGCTTGTAAATGGCCGTTTAATTATGCGGCCGTCCCGGGGCCGGACACAACGCCTGCGTGGGGGGAAGTGCAAATCCGCAACACCTGGCGTGAATCGACACGGATCGGATGTTGCGGATTTCGTCGAATGACGATGCGAGGCTGCCTGGCGACCCGTCTAGCCGCCCTGATACAGCTGCGCGTCGTTGGCCGGCTGCATCGGCTTCTGCTGGACCGATGGCGTGGGCTTGCGCGGCTCGGTGGGGGCCGGGCCCGGCTGGCCCTGGGCGGCGGCCGACTTCGATGGCGACTCGGGAATTGCCGGGCCGGCGGCCTGCTTGCCGGCGCGGCCGGTGGCCGGGTCCTGATAGGTCTTGCCCGGCGGTGGGGCGGTCGGGCGCTTCTTCAGCTCGGCCAGCAGGCGGGCGCACTGGCTTTCGTCGCCGCCCGGCGAGATGTCCAGCAGCGGCACCACCAGCGCCACCGGCGCGGTCAGCGCCAGCGCCAGCGCGCCGCCCGCCCGCAGGGCCAGCACGGCGATGTTCGGGCTGACCGATGGGTTCTTGAACGTGCCGCCCACATACAGCGGCGACCGCAGCGAGATGATCCGCAGGCCCTTGGAGTCCGGGTGGATGGTCAGCGCCAGCCGCTCCTCGCCGAAATCGATCGCGCCGTCGGTGGTGATCACGGCGTCCTGGGTGTCGAGTACAAAGGTGCGGGCGCGGGCGATGCCGTCCTTGACCGCGAAGTCGCTCACGCCGCAGTTGATCTGCACGGGTTTGTCGCCAAACAGCTTGGAGACCACCACGCTGCCCACGTTCAGGCCGATGGCCTCCAGAATGAACTTGCTGACCGTGCCGTTCTCCACCAGCAGCTTGGCCTCGCCGTTCGACGAGCCCATCAGCGCGGCCACGGAATTGCCGGTGCCGGACAGCTTGGCGCTGCCATTCACCTCACCGATGCTGGCGCGCATCGAGTCAGCCTTCGGGAACAACTGCTTGAGCTTCAGGTGGCGCGCGGTCATATCGACCATGGCGCCCATCGGCTCGCGCTTGCCGTCCAGCCGGATCGTGGAGACGAGGTTGCCGCCGGCCACGCCGAAGTTGAGCGGGTCGAGCAGCAGCACGCCATCGGTCAGCTTCAGGTGAGTCTTCAGGTCGGTGATCGGCAGGTCTTCGTCGCGGACGATGCGCTTGCCGGTGAATTTGACGTCGGCGTCGATCTCGTCCCAGCGCTCGGTGCGGAACGGCGCCACCGGCAGCGCCTTGTTGGCCGGCTGCTTGACCGGGCTCTCGGAGGCCGCCTGCCCCGGCTTGGCATCGGCGCCGATCAGCGGCGCGAGGTCGGCGAACAGCAGTTGCCTGGACACCAGCTCGCCAGACAGCAGCGGGCGCGGCGAGCGTTGCGCGAAGGTGAGCGTGCCGCCCAGGTCGCTGCCGCCGACCTTGCCCGTGAAATCCCGATACGTATAGGACGACGCCCCTTTCTTGAGCGTGGCCACCAGCCGCCCGCGCGTTTCATACGGCGGGGTGGACGGCAGGACGATGCCGGTCAGCGCGTAGAGCTTGGCCATGTTGTCGCCGGACAGCATCAGGTTGACGTCCAGCGCGCCCAGATGGGCCGGGTTGGTCAGCGTGCCTTCGATTACTGCGCGGGTGGCGCCCACGCGGACATCGGCCTGCACGGGGTAGGGCGTGTTGACGTCGCGCAGGCTCAGCACCGTGCCGGCCTTGCCGCTGGCGTTGATGGTGGCCTGGTTGTAGTGCCCGACTGCCTTCCAGCGGATGCCGTAGCGGCTGTCCCTGGCGTCCTTGGTGTCCTTGGTGTCCTTGGTGTCCTTGGTGTCCTTGGCCATCGGCGCGGAGGCGTCAACGGCGGACGCATCGGTCGGTGGCACCAGCGCGCCGTCCCGGGCCTTGTCGTAGAGCGCCTGGTCGCCCACGGTGTCCAGCGTGGCCTGCATGTCGATCTTCTCGGCTGCATCGGCCAGCGCCAGATTGCCGCGCTGCAGCACGACCTCGCCAATATCGAGTTCCCAGCTCGATTTGCCGGTCTTGGGCCCGGTATCGAAAGTCCAGTTGTTGCGCTTGTCCGCCAGCCGCTCGAGCCAGACGGCGGGGCTGTCCACCACGATGGTCGGCACGGCGATCTGGTGCGCCAGCAGCGGCAGCGGGCGCAGTATGAAGATGACCTCCCGCACGGTGGCCATGTTGGGGGCCTTCGCCCAGTCCGGGTTGCCCACGGTGATGTCCCGGGCCGACAGGCGCGGCCACGGCACCAGCGTGCGCCAGCCGGTCTCGCCCTGCGCGCGCTTCCAGGTGACCATCAGGTCGCCATTGATCGCGAACGGGCGGCCGATGGCCAGCGACACCTTGTCGTTGAGCCACGGCTTGAGACGATTCCAGTCGAAGGTCAGGATGACGATGACGAGGATCGCAATCAGGGCGAGCGGGGTGAACACGCTCCAAAGAATGATCTTCTGTCGGCGCGAGGCGGGCATGGGGGCGGACTCCTGTTGGCGGACTCCTGTTGGCGCGCAGGGCCGGGCCGGGGTGGGTAAGCCCGGCCTGCCATGCGGCGGATCAACCACTGCACAATCAATTTTAGGGGAGGGCGCCGCGCCGGCTTGTCGGCCTTGCGCTGACATTGCGGTCGCCGGACCGCCGATTTTTGGCGCCAGCCGGGTCTGCCGGGGTGACATAAAATAGCGAAATTCGCGATTTATCCAGCTTTCCCCGCTTATCCCCCCATGACCATTGCCGCACTACCCGGCCTGCCCGGCCTGCCCGAGCCCCTGACCCACGAGACCCCCGAGGACGACGACTACCACCGCCGTTTCGGCGGCGTGGCGCGGCTGTACGGGGCGGCAGGCATGGCCCGGCTGGAGGCGGCCAGCGTCTGCGTGATCGGCATTGGCGGCGTGGGCAGCTGGGCGGCCGAGGCGCTGGCACGCAACGCCGTGGGCCGCATTACGCTGATCGACCTCGACCATATCGCGCCATCGAACACCAACCGCCAGATCCATGCGCTCGGCGACGCCTATGGCCGCGCCAAGGTGGAGGCGATGGGCGAGCGCATCGTGGCGATCAACCCGCGCTGCCGCGTCTCGCAGATCGACGATTTCGTGACCGAGGACAACGTGGCCGACCTGCTGAGCGGCTTCGACTACGTGATCGACGCCATCGACGCCGCGAAGATCAAGACCGCGATCCTCGGCTGGACGCGGGGGTCCGGGCGCGGCGCGCGCATCCTCACGTGCGGTGGGGCAGGTGGGCAACTGGATCCCACGCGGGTGCGGCTCGAGGATCTTTCCCGGACGGTGCAGGACCCGCTGCTGGCCAAGGTGCGCGGCAACCTGCGCCGCCAGTTTGGCTTTCCGCGCAACCCGAAGCGGAAGTTCAACATCCTGGCCGTGTATTCCGACGAACCGGTGCGCTATCCGGAACCCGAGCAGCAGGCCTGCGAGATCGACGAGGCCCCGCCCGCGCCGCGCGAGGCCCCGCAAGGGCTGGCTTGCGCCGGGTATGGCTCGTCGGTGGCGGTGACGGCGGTGTTTGGCTTCGTGGCGGCGTCGGCCGTAATCGGCGCCATTGTGGCCGGCAATGACGCCCGGGCGGGGTCCGAAGACGCGGCTGAGGAAGACTGAGGACTGGGGACTGGGCGCTAGCTCGCCAGGGTGCGCAGCAGGCGGTCCAGCGCGGCGGCGTCCGGGGCCAGGTTGTCGAAGAAGATCAGTTCGGGATACTCGGCCGGGTCCGGCATGAAGCGGCGTGTCCGATACGCCTCCCAGTGCGTGAGCTTGTAGGCATCGTTGGGATTGCCGCGCCGGACAATGCGCGCGTGGGCCTCGTCCTCGGGCAGGTGCACCCATACCACCTGCGTGCGCGTGCCAGCCGGCATGTGCAGCCACGCCGGGTCGGTCAATTGGTGGGCGCGCACCTCGCGCGAGAGCGGCCCCACCACCAGCACGCTGATGCCGAGCATCAGGTTCTCGCGCGCGGTGTCCAGCAGGCCCTGGTATTCGGGGTCGCGCAGGTTGTCCAGGTAGGCCGGGCTGTCGCGGTCGTTCGGGTCGCCGGTGATGGCAGCCATCGCCGCCGCGCTGTAGCGCCCATAGAGCGTGTCCTTGTCGAGCAGGCAGAACGGCTCGCCGGTGGCCTGCATCAACGGGCCGATCAGCTTGTGGGACAGCGTGGTCTTGCCGGTGCCGGCGTGGCCGCAGAAGAAGATCAGTCTTGGCATGGCGGGAAGGGGCGCGTCGGCCACAGCAGGGTTGCGAACGGCAAGGATACCCCGCATCGGAGCGATCACGACGCGTGGCCTTGCGGAAAATCAGATCGGCGGGGCCGGAAATCGGTATCCTTGCCGCGTTACCGACCCTGCTCCTTGCCCACCACATGTCCGCCGCCGCACTCGATACGCACGATCCCTATCAAGGACTGTCGTCCGAGGGCCTGCCCGAAGCGCTACGCCTCGGGGAGCCCGTGACCGACGCCACCCACGCCGAATTCCTCCAACTGCTCGATGCGGCCGCCCGCGCCGACGATGCCGGCTTCCTGGCCGCCTATGACGCGTGGATCGACCACACGCGGCATCACTTCGCGCAGGAGGAACAGTGGATGGAGGCGATGGGCTTCGGCCCGCGCCATTGCCATGCGGGCGAGCACCAGCAGGTGCTCGCCGTTGCGCAGGCCGTGCGCGACAAGGTGGCGGAGGAGGGGGTGGTGAGCCTGGGGCGGCGGCTCGTGGGCGAACTGTCGGGCTGGTTCGACCATCACGTGAAGTCGATGGACACCATGATGGTCGAACACATGCAGGCCAACGGCTTCACGCTGGTGGAAGGCCCCCAGGGCTGAAGCCGGGGGGCCTTAGTTCACCACTCAGTTCAGCGCTGCGCTGAGCTGGCGGCGCCAGCGCGAGACCACGTCGGGCCGCCCGGCGAGCAGGTCGAACACCGACAGCATGGTCTTGCGTCCGATATCTTCCTCGAAGCCGCGGTCGCGGCGCACGATTTCCAGCAATTGTTCCAGGGCGGGCTCGTACTCGCGGCGCGCGATCAGCGCGTTCGCCAGGTCGAGCTTCGCGCCCAGGTCGGCCGGATTGGCCTGCACGCGGGCGATCAGCGCGGCGGCGTCGGGCAGGTCGTCCACGTTGCGTAGCGCTTCCAGCTGGGTCTGCACGGCGGCATAGCCTTCCTCCTGCGGGGCGCGCGGCGATAGCCGGGCGAACTCGGCCTCGGCGGCCTCGACCTCGTTGTGATCGAGCAGGAAGCTGGTGTAGGCCAGCCGCGCGTCATCGGCGCCCGGATCGAGGGCCAGCGCGGCCTGGAAGGCGGCGCGCGCGCCCTCGGCATCGCCGGCGGCCACCAGTTCGCGGGCCTCGTGCAGCGCCTGCTCGCCCGGGTTCGGGGTCAGGCGGTCCAGGAATTCACGCAGGCCCGACTCCGGCAGTACGCCGACGAACTGGTCCACGGCCTGCCCATCGGCAATCGCCACCACATGGGGAATGCTGCGCACGCCGAAATGCGCGGCCAGCTCCTGGTTCTCGTCCACATTGACCTTGGCGAGCTTCCACTTGCCGCCGGATTCGGCTTCGAGCTTTTCCAGCATCGGTCCCAGCGTGCGGCATGGGCCACACCAGGGCGCCCAGAAATCGACCAGCACGGGCACCTGCCGCGACATCTCGATCACGTCGGCTTCGAAATTCTGCAGGGTGACGTCGCTCATGTTCTGCCTTTCGGAATGATGGGGGCCGGCATGCGGCCGGATCTCCCTATTGTGAGGGCGAAGCCGCGGAAAGCAACCTTTGGCCGACCCCGACCGGGAAAACCTCCGCTTGAAAATAGAACGGTCGTTCAGTTATATTGGCCCTCTGTTGACGAAACCAAAAAGCCGGTCGCAAAGACCCAGGAGACAAGATGACCACCACGCCCGCGCGTCCGCATTTCCAGTTCTGGCCGAAGCGGCTGCCCACGCAGATCGTGCTGCCCGAGACCTCGCTCTGGTTCAACCTCGAAGTCTCCGCGCGCCGCTACGCCGAGAAGCCGGCGATCCGCTACTTCGGCAATGCCATCACGTTCCGCGCGCTGGAGGCGCAGGCCACGGCGCTGGCGGGCTGGCTCCAGCAGAAGGCCGGCGTGAAGAAGGGCGACCGCGTGCTGCTGTACATGCAGAACTGCCCGCAGTTCATCGTCAGCTACTACGCGATCCTGCGTGCGGACGCGGTGGTGGTACCCGTCAACCCGATGAACCGGGCCGAGGAGTTCAAGCACTACGTGACCGATGGCCAGGCGCGCGTGGCGATCTGCACGGCTGACCTTGCCGCCGGCGTGGCCCAGGCCAACGCCGAACTGCCGGCCGACCAGCAGCTCCAGCACGTGCTGGCCACCCAGTACGCGGACGCGCTGCCGGCTTCCTACGAACACCCCGAAGACGCGCCGCCCGCGTGGATCACCGCCGAGCATCCGCTGCCGGCGGGCGCCACGCCGTGGGCCGAGGCGCTCGGCGCCGGCCTGCAGCCTGGCCCGCACACGGCCGGCCCGGACGACATGGCCGTGATGCCCTACACCTCGGGCACCACGGGCTTCCCCAAGGGCTGCATCCACACCCATCGCTCGGTCATGCACAACGTGATCGGCGGCGGCACGTGGTCGGGCAGCGGCGCGGAATCGGTGATCCTGTCGGTCCTGCCGCTGTTCCACGTCACCGGCATGCAGTACGGCATGAACGGGCCGATCTACAGCGGCGCCACCGTGGTCATGCTGCCGCGCTGGGACCGCGAGGTGGCCGGGCGCCTGATCTCGCGCTACCAGGTCACGCACTGGACCAACATCCCGACCATGGTGATCGACTTTCTGGGCAGCCCGAACCTGGCCAGTTTCGACCTGACCAGCCTGCGCTACATCGGCGGCGGCGGCGCGGCCATGCCGCAGGCCGTGGCCGAGCGGCTCAAGGAACAGTTCGGCCTCAGCTACCTGGAGGGCTATGGCCTCTCCGAGACCATGGCGCCGACGCACAGCAACCCGGCCGACCGCGCCAAGCTGCAATGCCTGGGCGTGCCGACCTTCAACACCGAGGCGCGCGTGATCGACCCCGTTACGCTGGCCGAGCTGCCGCCGAACGAAGTGGGCGAGATCATCGTACGCGGCCCGCAGGTCTTCAAGGGCTACTGGGGCAAGCCCGATGCCACGCGCGACGCATTCATCGAGTTCGAAGGCCGGACCTGGTTCCGCACCGGCGACCTGGGCCGCATGGACGACGACGGCTACTTCTTCATCACCGACCGCCTCAAGCGCATGATCAACGCGTCCGGCTTCAAGGTCTGGCCGGCCGAGGTGGAAAACCTGCTCTACAAGCATCCGGCCGTGCAGGAGGCGTGCATCATCGGCACGCGCGACGCCTATCGCGGCGAGACCGTGAAGGCCGTGGTGGTCCTGCGCACCGCCGCCAAGGGGCATACCACGCCGGAAGAGATCATCGAATGGGCGAAGGAGAACATGGCCGCGTACAAGTATCCGCGCGTGGTCGAGTTCGTCGATGCATTGCCGAAGTCCGGCACCGGCAAGGTGATGTGGCGCCAGTTGCAGGAGAGCGAGAACACGCGTACCGGCGCGTGACGTGCGCGGGCCTCAGTGCCCGCGGGCGCGCATCAGCATCCTGACCATGGTCTTGTAGCCGCGCTCGCGCGCATGGCGCGTGGGCGTCACGCCTTCGCGGTCGGCGAGGTTGGCGTCCGCGCCCGCATCCAGCAGCAGTTGCACCACTTCCTCGTAGCGTGCGCTGCCGTCGCCGAGCACCACGGCCTCGAGCAGCGCGGTCCAGCCGAGCTGGTTCACGTGGTCCACGCTGAGCCCGGCTTTCAGTAGCAGTTTCACGATTTCGACATTGCCGTGCTGGCTTGCGGCGATCAGCGCCGTGCCGTCGTAGCGGTCCGTGCTGCGCGGGTCGGCGCCGTGGGACAGCGCCAGCCGCACGATGTCGATCTGCCCCGTGGCGGCCGCCACCAGGAACGGGCTGTTCGACTCCCCATCCTTGCGATTCACATCGGCGCCGGCCAGGATCAGCGCCCGCGCCACCTCGTTGCGGCGGTTGTAGACCGAGGCCAGCAGCGCGCTGCGGCCGCGTTCGTCCACGGCCTGCATCGACGCCCCGGCAGCGAGTAGCCGATTGACGAGTTCCGCGTCGCCAATGCTGGCGGCGGTGATCAGGTTGCGGTCCAGCGCGGCCATGCCATCGCTGCGCGGTGGCAGGGTGGGCGGATCGACCGGACGCGCACGCGGCCCCTGCGCGAGGGTGGGGCCGTTGCCGATGCCAGTCAGGGTGCGCGCCAGCGTCTGGCCGCCCTGGCCGGCGAGCAGGCCGCCGGCCATCAACAACCCCAACAGCCCGAGCATTTCGGCGATGGCCTGGCGGCGGGGGCGGGTCTGGGAGCGCGTCATGTGGGGGGTGTCGAAGGCGCTGGGGTGGCTCAGACGGTTTCGTGCGGCGCGTTGGCGGCGGCGATGCCGTCCGTGCCGTCGGCCTGCATGACGGGCGGCCGGTGGCGGTGCGGATCGTCGCCGGCCGGGTGCATGGCATCGGCACCGTCACTGTCCTGGAGCAGGCGCCAGAGGCGGCCCAGGTAGGGGTCGTCCACCCCGTTGGTGGCCAGGCCCAGCAACGTCTGCTGGAGATATTCGCGGGCCGGGCCGTACAGGCCGCAGGCGTGGCGCAGACAGTCCACCACGCGGGTGTCGGGCAGCCGCCCCGCGTAGGCCGGATGTTCGCGGTTCATCACAAAAGCCAGCGCGCGGGCTTCCGGTGCGTCCGGGGTATTGTCGAGCTTCACGCGCAGCCAGCGCGGGTGATAGGCGCCGGTCAGCATCTCGCGGCGCCAGAGCACGCGGAATTCCTGCTCGATCACATGGGCCGGGATGCGGAACACCATGCCCGTGCAGCAGCCGCCCCGGTCCAGGCCGAGCACGAGCCCGGGGTTGTCCCAGGTGCCACGATTGATACGGGAATAGAGGTAGAAGCCGCGATGGTAGCCGTGCACGGTGGCCAGGCGCCGGTCCGTATGGACCACCATCGGGTTCCAGATCAGCGAGCCGTAGCCGAACAGCCAGACATCGCCCTGCAGGGCATCGCCATCAGGCCGGGCGGCCAGCGCGGCATGGAGCGATTGCTCGATATCGGCCTCAGGCAGCAGCGAGGACGCGACCGGTGTGCTGCACAGCGATGCGCGCAGCCTGTCCGCTTCGAGGTCCTGTCTGGTGATGGCCATGGATGGAAGGATAATCCAAAGCGTATTGATCCGTCGCAAGGAAGCCACATGCGGCGAGCGGGGTGTGTGTCACAGGCAACGGTTTGCAATGCGCCCGCCGGGCCGGCAAGTCTCTACAATGGGGGCCTGACTTCTTGGAGAACCGGTCATGGCGCGTACGCTTACCGTGGTGTTCGGCAGTGGCAAGGAATTCGATTTCACGCTTGGCGATGCCGAGCTGGCGGCCGTGACCGAGGAGGCCGCATGGCGCTGGTTCGACCGCGAATATGCCGAACTGGACTGCCAGGCCTCGAGCCCGGTGGGCAAGGTGCTCGTCATCGACAAGATCCTGAACGTGGCCAAGTTCTCGGGCGAGAACCGCTTCAGCGGCAATGCGGAGTGGGCGCAGGACTTCGCGCGGCATGCCGGCCGGCTGCTGGACCGCGACAAGGTGCGCGTGGACGTGGGCAACGCCGCGATCGGGTTCTGACGGGCTCTGAAGCCCCGGCTTTCAGATTCCACGATGTAAAAACGGACGCCGAGGCGTCCGTTTTCATTGGGTCAGGCCCGGCCGAAGCTCAGACCGACAGCAGTTCCACTTCGAACAGCAGCGTGGCGTTCGGGGGAATCACGCCACCGGCGCCGCGGGCACCGTAGCCCAGGTCGGCCGGAATCACCAGGCGGCGCGTGCCGCCCACCTTCATGCCCTGCACGCCTTCGTCCCAGCCACGAATCACGTGGCCGGCGCCCAGCGGGAACACGAACGGGTCGTTGCGGTCCTTGCTCGAATCGAACTTGCGGCCAGCCTGGCCGTTCTCGTACAGCCAGCCGGTGTAGTGCACGGTCACGTGCTGACCTGCCGTGGCTTCGTTGCCAGCGCCGACAACGGTGTCTTCGAATTGCAGGCCGGAGGGAGTGGTTTGCATCGCAATCTTCCTGTTTTTGGTTGATGAAGCGTTATCTGGGGCTCGGGCGGCCCGCCTCAGCCGGCGGCGCGCTGGAGCACGTCGAGCGTCAGCTGCACGTTGTGGTCGTCGTCGCTGACCCAGATCTCGGCGTCCTGGATGGTCACGGACAGGCGCATGGCGCGCTGCGCCATGCCGGCCAGTGCCTCCACGGCTTCCGAGGGCACATTGTAAATGGTCACGTTACGCAGCTTGCTGGCCTTGCCGGCCATGCCCTTCCACCATTCACGCGCGCTGGCGCTCTGATAGGTATAGACGGTGACGCGGTCCGCGCGGGACGAGGCGCGCCGCAGCCGGGCTTCGTCGGGCTGGCCGAGTTCCACCCAGTGGGCGATCTCGCCGGTCAGCGTCTTGTCCCAGAGGTCGGGTTCGTCGGGCTCGTCGAGGCCGCGCGTGAAGGTGAGGGACTCGGACGCCTCGCAGGCGAAGGCCAGCAGGCGCACCATCATCCGCGCGTCGTTTTCAGACGGATGCTGGGCGATGGTCAGCGTATGGCTGCCGTAGTAGGGCCGATCCATGTCCGATACGGACAGTTCGGCCTTGAAGATGGTGGACTTGAGCGCCATGGAATCACGGGAAATGCGGGCTCGCGCCGGCCACGGGATGCCATCCGGCACGGCGCGCGAAGGCCGCATCATACGTGATCCGCGTGGGCAGGCGATGGAAAACCATCGCCCGAAGGTGCGTTGGCGCGCGCAGCCCGGGCGGGCGCTCGCTCAGGACTTGCGCTTGTGGCTGACCCAGAAGCGCAGCACCGCCGACACCAGCACCAGCGCCAGGAATGCGGCGGCCGCCACCAGCGCGAGGCCGGCGTTGCTGTTGATCTGGCCTTCGAGCGCCACGCTGACCAGCAGCGTGCCGACCATGACGGCCAGCAGCGGCAGCAGCAGGGCGCCACGGCCATAGGTCTGGTAGGCCCAGAGCGGGAATTTGCGGACGGTTTGGGCAGGGATGCTGCAGGCCAGGCAGGCGCCGGCTGCGGCCAGGGACGCCGCAACGACGTCTCCGACGTGAATAGTGATCATCTCGACTCGCGAATCGCCGGGTACGCTGTGGGCGGAACGCGGCAGGGATGGGATGGCAAGGCGCTGATTTTACTGAAATTTTTCCCGGCAAAGGTGACGCAGGGTCGTCATCGGGACCGATATCGGAGATCGATTTCCCCTATTCAGGATGGCGGCGCGCTGCCGTCCGCCCCGGGGCTACTGCGCGGGCGTCGCTTCGACCGAAATGTGCAGCGTCACGGTATCGCCGACGTCGGGCAGGAACCGTGTCATGCCGAAGGCGCTTCTGGGCAGGCTGGCGTGGAAATCGCCGCCGCAGACGTCCCGGCCCACGCCGAACAGCACCACGCGCCCGCAACTGAAGCGGTCCGCCTCCAGCCGCAGGGGGTGGGTCACGCCCAGCAGCGACACCTGCCCCTCCACGGCCACGAGCTTGCCGCCTTCCACGACGAAACGGTTGCCCTGGAAACGCGCGACCGGAAAATTCTGGGAATCGAAGAATTGTGGCGAGCGCAGCACCCCGTCGAGGCTGCGATTGCCGGTATCGACCGAGTCGGTATCCACCGTGAAGTCGATCGATCCCACCCCGGTGGCCGGGTCATAGAGGATGCGGCCATCCAGCTTGTTGAAGCGGCCGCGCACCGTGGTGCGGTCGAAATGGCTGGCGCCGAAATAGACCGCGGTATGGGTGGGATCGACGTTGTAGTTCACGGGCGCCGCCCAGGTTGGGGCGCTGGCGCCCAGGAGGGCGGCGATCAGGAGACGGGGCAGCATGGCTAGTGGCTTCTAGTGGCTAGTGGCTAGTGGACGAACACCGGCAGCAGGAACAGCCCGATCACGGTCAGGAAGCCGATGGTCCAGCACAGCGTGCGCAGCGTGGCCCGGTCGGTCAGGTAGCAGACCGTATAGAGGATGCGCGCGACGACGAACACCACCGCCAGTTCGTCGATGCGCGCCTGCGGGGCACTCAGGTGACTGGCAATCAACACGCCGGCCGCAAAGAACGGGAAAGCCTCGAAGTGGTTGCGGTGGGCGAGGTCGGCGCGCCGCGCCCGCCCACTTTGCTTCTCCAGCCAGCCGCGCGGGTCGTGGTTGTCGAAGCCGCTACGCCCACTCGCCTTGGCGATAGCCACCGTCAGCACGGGCAGCAACCCCGCCACCAGCACGCACCAGAACGCAATCGGCATATCAGTCCCCGGGGTTCTAAATCAGGCGGCCACCACCTTGATGCGCACGCCGGCCATGGTTACCACCTGCCCGGCGCGGATCTTGGCGGTCTTGCGCGACTCGGCCGCGCCGTCCACCGAGACCTCGCCGGCCGCCACCAGCGCCTTGCCGGCGCCGCCGCTGTCACAGACGCCGGCCAGCTTCAGCAGGTCGTTCAGGGCAATGAACTCGCCCTCGAGCGGAAATGTGATGGTTTGCGTCGTCATCGTCACTTGCCCCAGCTGTCCTTGAGGCCAACCGTGCGATTGAAGACGGGCTTGCCCGGCTGCGAATCGGTACGGTCCGCCACGAAGTAGCCGTGACGCTCGAACTGGAAGCGGTCTTCCGGCTTGGCGTCGCGCAGGCCCGGCTCCAGGTAGGCCTTGACCACCTTCTTGGAGTCGGGGTTCAGCGCATCGAGGAAGTTCTTGCCGCCCGCGTCGGGGTTCGGGTCGCTGAACAGCCGGTCGTACAGGCGCACCTCGGCCTCCACCGCATGCGGCGCGCTGACCCAGTGGATGTTGCCCTTGACCTTGACGCTGTCCGCGCCCGGCGTACCGCTCTTGGTTTCCGGCAGGTAGTTCGCGTGCACGGCCACCACGTTGCCGTCAGCGTCCTTGTCCACGCCCGTGCACTCGATCACGTAGCCGTAGCGCAGGCGCACCTTGTTGCCCGGGAACAGGCGGAAGTAGCCCTTGGGCGGCGTCTCGGTGAAGTCGTCGCGTTCGATCCACAGTTCGCGCGAGATCGGGAACACGCGGCGGCCCAGTTCGGGCTGCTTGGGGTGCACCGGCGCCGAGCACTCCTCGGTCTGGCCTTCCGGGTAGTTGTCCAGGATCAGCTTGACCGGGTCGAGCACGCCCACGCTGCGCGGCGCGCGTCCGTCCAGGTCGTCGCGCACGGCGCCTTCGAGCGTGCTCATGTCGATCCAGCTATCGGCCTTCGACACACCCACGCGGTCGCAGAACAGCTGGATCGATTCCGGCGTATAGCCGCGGCGGCGGATGCCGACGATGGTGGGCATGCGCGGGTCGTCCCAGCCGTCCACGCGGTTTTCGTCCACCAGCTGCTTGAGCTTGCGCTTGCTGGTGATGGCGTAGGTCAGGTTCAGGCGCGCGAATTCGTACTGGTGCGGCAGCGGGTCGCGGAACACGCCGGCTTCGCGCAGGTGCTGGAGCACCCAGTCGTACAGCGGGCGGTTGTTCTCGAACTCCAGCGTGCACAGCGAATGCGTGATGTTCTCGATCGCGTCCGAGATGCAGTGCGTGAAGTCGTACATCGGGTAGATGCACCACGCATCGCCGGTGCGGTGGTGATGGGCGTGGCGGATGCGGTAGAGCACCGGGTCGCGCAGCACGATGTTCGGCGCGGTCATGTCGATCTTGGCGCGCAGCACGTGCTCGCCGTCGCCGTACTTGCCGGCGCGCATGTCGCGGAACAGCGCCAGGTTTTCCGCCACCGTGCGGTCACGGAACGGCGAGGGCTTGCCCGGCTCGGAGAAGTTGCCGCGCGTGGCGGCGATCTGCTCGGCGGTCTGGCTGTCCACATAGGCGGCGCCGCGCTCGATCAGCGTTTCCGCAAAGGCGTACAGTTGCTCGAAGTAGTCGCTGGCGTAGTACAGGTGCGGCTGGCCGCCCGGCTGGGTGGCGTCCCACGAGAAGCCGAGCCAGTGCACGGCGTCGATGATCGAGTCGACATACTCGGTGTCTTCCTTGACCGGATTGGTGTCGTCGAAGCGCAGGTGGCAGCGGCCGGCGTAGTCGCGCGCCAGGCCGAAGTTCACGCAGATGCTCTTGGCGTGGCCAATGTGCAGGTAGCCGTTCGGCTCCGGCGGGAAGCGCGTGATGACCGGCGGCAGCGCGGCGCCCTGGCTGTCCGCGCGGCCGGCGTAGGTGCCTGCGGCCAGGTCCTGGTCGATGATGCTGCGCAGGAAGTTCGAGGAGGCCGGGTTGTCGGTGGACTTGTCGGTAGGCTTGTTGTCTTGGCTCATGGTGGCGCCGCGTCGTATGCGGCCGTATGGCTTGGTGTGGGGCACCGGGACGCTCCCCGGTTCCCCATGTTCGATGGAATGGCGGGATTTTACCGTGCCTGCGGGGCAACCCGGCGGTGCGGCGCGATTTTCAGAATCGGCTCACAGCGCGGTGGCCGCAAGTGGTGCAGAATCCACGGCAGGTCATCGCATGCCGCCATCGTGGCATGAAAAGCTTGGGCCATGTTGCGGGAACTCAACCCATGAACACTGCTTCCTCTCCTGATTCGTCCCTCTCGGCCACTTCGTCAGCCTCGGCCACATTGCCGGCGGACGCCCTGGCCGGCCTCTGGCACGGCGCCGGCCTGCCGCCCGAGGCGCTGGCCCACCTGGCGCTGACCGGCGCGGACCCGGTGCTGCCATCGAGCTTCGCGGTGGGCACGGCGGCGCAGGCCAGCCTCGGGGCGTCCGCGCTGGCCGCGGCGGCGCTCTGGGCGCAGCGCACGGGCCGCTGGCAGGACGTGGCGGTGGACATGCGCCACGCGCTGGCGGAGTTCCGCAGCGAGCGCTACCTGCGCGTGAACGGCGGGCCCGCCCCCGAGCTCTGGGACAAGATCGCCGGCCTGTACCCGTGCGGCGACGGGCGCTGGGTCCGGCTGCACACCAATTTCCCCCATCACCGCGACGGCGTGCTGCGCCTGCTCCAGTGCGCGCATGACAAGAATGCGGTGCGCGCGGCGCTGGGCCGCTGGGAGGCCGAGGCATTCGAGTCCGCCGCCTCGGACGCCGGGCTCGTGGTGGCCGCCATGCGGCCCTACGACACCTGGCGCGCGCATCCGCAGGCGCAGGCCATTGCCGGGCTGCCGCCGGTGACCATCGAGAAGATCGGCGAGGCGCCGCCGCAGCCCTTGCCGGCGCTGCCGCCCCATGCCGAGATCAATGTCGATGCCCGCCCGCTGACCGGCGTGCGCGTGCTCGACTTCACGCGGATCATCGCCGGCCCGGTGGCGGGGCGCACGCTGGCCGCGCACGGCGCCGACGTGCTGCTGGTGACGGCGGCGCACCTGCCGGCTATCGCGCCGCTGGTGATCGATACCGGGCGCGGCAAGCGGTCCTGCCAGCTCGACCTGCGCGACCCGGACGACAAGCGCACGCTGCACAAGCTGCTGCATGGCGCCGATGTGGTGGTGCAGGGCTATCGCCCGGGCGGGCTGGCCGAACTGGGCGCCGGCCCGGAGGCGGCGGCGCGCGCACGGCCCGGCATCGTCTATGTGTCGTTGTCGGCCTACGGGCATGTCGGGCCGTGGGCGGGCAAGCGCGGCTTCGATTCGCTCGTGCAGACGGCCACCGGCTTCAACGACGACGAGGCGCGGGCGGCCGGCAGTGCCGAGCCCAAGCCGCTGCCGGCCCAGGTGCTGGACCACGCGGCCGGCTACCTGCTGGCGTTTGGGGCGATGGCCGCGCTGCACCGGCGCGCGGTGGAGGGCGGAAGCTGGCACGTGCGGGTGTCGCTGGCGCAGGTGGGGCAATGGCTGCGCGGCCTGGGCCGCGTGCCGGAGGGCTGGCGCGTGCCGGACCCGCATTTCGACGAGATGTCAGACCTGCTCGAGGTGCAGGAGTCAGGGTTTGGCGAGCTGACCGTGGTGCGCCATGCCGCGCGGCTCTCCGAGACGCCGGCGCACTGGGCACTGCCCTCGGTGCCGCTCGGCACCCATGTGCCGGAGTGGCTGCCGCGCGGGTGAGCCTTGATGGGACTCAGTTCGTGGGACTCAGTTCGCGCCGGTCAGCCGTGCCATCCAGTCGGCCATGTCCTGCTCGATGGCGGAGCCGGCGCGCTGGGCTTCCAGGATCCGGGCGCGGTCCGTGGCGGGGCGGTTCTGGCTCAGCTTGAACTTGCCTTCCACCCGCGTCGGCACCAGGCGCAGGCCGACGATGGCGCCCAGCATCTTCTGCTGGAAATCCTCGGGCAAGTCGCGCCACTGCTGGGCGTAGCCCGGTTCGTTGCGGCCGATCAGCCGCTTGAGCAGGGCGTCCTTGTCGGCGGCGTCGTGGATGGTGGTGACCTCGGCGTAGACATGCACCGCCACGTAGTTCCAGGTCGGCACGGACAGCTTCTGGTCGTAGAGCGACGGCGACACGTAGCCATGCGGCCCCTGGAACACCAGCAGCGCCTTCGGGGTTTGCTCCAACCATTTCCAGTGCGGATTGGCGCGCGCGACGTGCCCCTCGATGCGCCAGCCGCCCTCGGACGCCCGCTCCGCCACCACCGGCAGGTGCGTGGCGAAGGGCAGGTCATCCGCATCGGTGCCAACCAGCGTGGCGAAGGCGTAGCGGCGCATGACCTCGTCGATCAGGTCGGGGTCGTCGCTGGCGAAGTGGGACGGCATGTACATGGCAGGGTTCTCTTCTTGTGGGGTGGGGCAGGCCGCTAGTGCAGCTAGTACAGCGTCTTGCGCATGCGCTCGGGTATTTCCCGGTCGTAGGCAACGCCGTCGATCGCGTTGTTGCTCAGTTCGGCGACGATGGTGCCCGTGCTTGGCAGGCGGTCGCGCGGAATCTGGGTTTCGGGCGACCACAGCGCCGAGCGCACGAGGGCGCGGGCGCACTGGAAGAACACCGAGCGGATCGAGATCACCAGTACCGTGGTCGGCGCCTTGCCGTCATGCACGCAGCGCGCGATCAGCGCGGGGTCGGTCGAGATCTTCGCCGTGCCGCTCACGCGCAGCGTTTCGTTGACGCCCGGCACCAGGAACAGCAGGCCCACGCGCGGGTCGTTGACGATATTGCGCAGGCTGTCGATGCGGTTGTTGCCGCGCCGGTCCGGCAGCAGCAGCGTGCGGTCGTCCAGTACCTGCACGAAGCCGGGCTGGTCGCCGCGCGGCGAGCAGTCGCCGCCATGCTCGTTCCGGGTGGACAGCAGGCAGAACGGCGAGGCGTCCACGAAGGCGCGGTAGTGCGGGTGCAGGTAGTCGACTTCCTTGGCCAGCGAGGCCCCGGCGGGCTCGGCGTACAGCGATTCGAGGTCGGCGAGCGCGGCGATGTCGTGTGAGGTCATGGCGGGGAGGGGGAGGGAGGCGAGGGATCGGATCGTGTCAGATCGTAATAGTGCCACGTCCGATCTCGACCACGCGGCCGCCCACGCGGATCGCGCCGTCGGCGGTCACGGCGAGGTCCAGCCGGCAGCGGCGATCGACCTGTTCGCCCTGCTCCACCTCGTACGTGGCCGGCAGCGCGTGGCCCGTGGCCAGCAGCCAGCCGCCGAGATTGGCGCAGGCCGAGCCGGTGCCCGGGTCTTCGGCCACGCCGCCGCCCTGCTTGGTGAAGAAGTAGCGCACGAGCACCTTGCCGGGCTGCGTGGGGTCGAAGGCGAACACATAGGCGGTCTTGCGGCCCAGGCTGCTTTGCGGCCACTGGTCCAGCCGGCTGCTGTCGGGCGCGGCGCGGCGCACGGCGTCGGGCGTCTTCAGCGGTACCAGCAGCTGGTCGGCGCCGGTATCCACCCACATCGGCGAGCCGGCCAGGTCGTCTGCGGACAGGCCCAGCAGCGAGGCCATCTCGGCATCGGGCAGACCGGCCGGCGCGGTGCGCGGGGCGCCCTCGTGCGGCGCGGTCAGGGTCCAGCGGTCGCCGGCGGCGGTCACCGGCACCACGCCGGCCTTGAATTCGAGGGTCAGCGCATCCCCGGTTTTTGCGAGGTCGCGCACCACATGGGCGGTGCCCAGCGTTGGGTGACCGGCGAAACGCATCTCGTAGCCCGGGGTGAAGATCCGCACGGCTGCCGCCGCGCGCTCGGACGGCAGCACGAAGGTGGTCTCGGAGAGGTTGAATTGCAGCGCCAGCGCCTGCATCGTGGCGTCGTCCAGGCCGCGTGCGTCCTCGAACACGCACAGGGGATTGCCGCCAAGCGTGGTCTCGGCAAAGACGTTGACGATGCGGAAGGCGTAGGAGGCCATGGCGGGAGCGGGCAGGAAATTGGACGAATTGCCAGTGTAGTGCGCGCGGCGCGGCACACCATGCACAGTTCCACGCGCCGCGAACAGGACAGTTGGCGCGCCGCCCGCCCGCCGGCCATGAAAAAAGGCGCCGGGGTTGCCCCTCGGCGCCTTGCAGGACGGCTACAGCGGTACTGCGGTGCTTCTATATATATAGCGGGCGGTCAGAAGCCCACGGCCTGGCCGTCGCGGCGGCTGTCGCTGGCGGCCACGTAGCCCTGCTCGGCATCGTCGGACAGGCGCCAGATGAACTGGCCGGAGCCGAAGTCCATGTACGGGTCGTTCACGGACTTGAGCTGGTGGCCACGGTCCTTCAGGCCGGCCACGGTGGTCGGGTCCATCGTGCCTTCCACATCGAGCGTGAAGTCACGGTTGACCTTCCAGCGCGGCGCGCAGCAGGCGGCCTGCGGCTGCTGGTCGTAGTCGAGCATGCGCACCACGGTCTGCACGTGGCCCTGCGGCTGCATGTCGCCGCCCATCACGCCGAAGCTCATTACCGGCTGGCCATCCTTGGTCAGGAAGGCCGGGATGATGGTGTGGAACGGGCGCTTGCCGCCAGCCACCACGTTGGCGGACTTCGGGTCCATCGAGAAACCCACGCCACGGTTCTGCAGGCTGATGCCGGTATTCGGCACCACCACGCCCGAGCCAAAGCCCATGTAGTTCGACTGGATGAACGAGATCATCATGCCGTTCTCGTCGGCGGCGGTCAGGTAGATGGTGCCGCCGGTCTTCGGCATGCCCGGCGTGAAAGCCGTGGCGCGCTGCATGTCGATCAGCTTCGCGCGGGACTTCAGGTAGGCCGGGTCCAGCATCTGCTCGGGCGTGACTTCCATGGTGCGCGGGTCGGCCACGTAGCGGTAGAGGTCGGCGAAGGCCAGCTTCATCGCCTCGATCTGCAGATGCTGCGAGTCCACCGAGTCCACCGGCAGCGAGCCGACGTCGAACTGGTCGAGGATGCCCAGCGCGATCAGCGCGGCAATGCCCTGGCCGTTGGGCGGAATCTCGTGCACGTCGTAGCCGCGATAGGACTGGCTGATCGGCTTGACCCAGTCCGGGCGATAGTTGCGCAGGTCGTCCAGCGTCATCGCCGCGCCGCATTCCTTGCTGAAGGCGGCGATCTTCTCGGCGATCTCGCCCTCATAGTAGGCGCGGCCCTTGGTGGCGCCGATCTTGCGCAGCGTGTCGGCGGCGGCCTTGAAGACGAACTTCTCGCCCACGTTCGGCGAGCGGCCATGCGGCATGAAGGTGTCGGCGAAGCCGGGCTGGGTCTTCAGGTCCGGCACGGCGGCGGCCCACTTGTGCGCCACCACGGGCGGCACGGCGTAGCCGCGCTCGGCGATCTCGATCGCCGGCTCCATCAGGTCTTCGAACGGCAGCTTGCCGAACTTCTCGTGCAGCGCGGCCCAGCCGGCCACCATGCCCGGCACGGTGACCGCATCCCAGCCGCGGATCGGCCGATTGGCGAGGCCGTTGCCGTCCACGCCGTACTTGTTCTTGAAGTATTCGGGGTTCCAGGCGGCCGGGGCCACGCCCGACGAGTTCAGGCCATGCAGTTCCTTGCCGTCCCAGAGGATCGCGAAGGCGTCGCTACCCAGGCCGCACGACACCGGCTCCACCAGCGTGATGGCGGCAGCGGCGGCGATGGCTGCATCGACGGCATTGCCGCCCTTGAGCAGCATGCGCAGGCCGGCTTGTGCCGCCAGCGGGTGCGAGGTGGAGACCACGTTGCGCGCGAACAGCGGAATGCGCACGGTGGGGTAGGGGTTGGTCCAGTTGAAGTTCTTCATGGGTTGTCTCGTTTTAGTCCACCAGAATCTTGCGATCCTTGATCAGCTTGCCCCAGCGGGCGCTGTCTTTCTTGACCATGGCCGCGAACTGCGCCGGCGTGCCGCCGACCGGTTCGGCGCCGAGCTTGGCCAGGCGGTCGCGCACGTCCTGCGACTGGATCGCCTTGTTGAACTCGGCGTTGACCCGGTTGACCACGTCAGCCGGCAGCCCCTTGGGGCCGTAGATGCCGAACCAGGTGTCCGATTCGAAGCCCGGCAGGCCCGATTCGCTGGCCGTGGGCAGGTCCGGTGCCAGCGGCGAGCGCTTCGCGCTGGTCACGGCCAGTGCCTTGAGCTTGCCATCCTTCACGTGCGGCATGCCGGAGACGATGCTGTCGAACAGCACCTGCACCTTGTTCGAGATCAGGTCCGGCACCGCCAGCGCCGTGCCGCGATACGGGATATGGGTGATGAACACGCCGGCCTGGGCCTTGAACGCTTCGGCCGTCAGTTGCCCGATGGTGCCGTTGCCGCTGGACGCGTAGTTCAGCTCGCCCGGGTGCTTCTTGGCGTAGTCGATCAGCTCCCTCACGTTCTTCACCGGCAGCTGGTTCGGTACCACCAGCACGTTGGTGGCCACGGCCACCTGGCCAATCGGCGTGAAGTCGGTCTCGGTGTTGTAGGGCAGGTGGGTATTGATATAGGGGCCGATCGAGTGCGTGCTGGTCGTGGCGATCAGCAGCGTGTAGCCATCTGCCGGGGCCTTGGCCGCCATGTCGGAGCCGATGGCGCCGCCTGCGCCCGGACGGTTATCCACCACGATCTGCTGGCCCATGCTGGCGCCCACCTTCTGGGCGATGGCGCGCGCCAGCAGGTCCGTGGCGCCGCTGGCCGGGAACGGCACGATCAGCCGGATCGGCTTGGACGGATACGTATCCGCGTGCGACGGCGCGGCAACCAGGGTCAGGCTCGTGGTAAGGCCGATGCCGAGCAGGCGTAGCCAGGAAGTCATTCTTCTTCTCCGATGCGGAAAACGGGCAGGCAGGAAAAACCGAGCCAAATCAAGGCTCGTCCATCATTATTCCGCGCACCGGGTCACAATGAAAGCTAATATTCCTTTTGTGATCAACAAGAAAACCTTGTGGTTGGACCTGCATGAGTACCATCCGATTTCTCCGCACCTTCGTCGCCGTGTCCGAGCAGGGCTCGTTTGCCGCCGCTGCCGGCCGGGTGGCGCTGACGCAGGCGGCGGTCAGCCTGCAGATGCGTTCGCTCGAACAGGAACTGCGCCGTGAATTGTTCGACCGCAGCGGCCGGGTGGCCGTGCTGAACGCGGACGGCCGCGAACTGCTGCCGCAGGCGCGCCGGCTGCTGGCGCTGTATGAGGAAATGCGCCTGCCGCAGGGGGGCGCCGAGGACATGGCCGGCGCGGTGGCGGTGGGGGCGGTGGTATCGGTGATGGGCGGGCTGTCGCACGTGGTGGCGCGGCTCAAGCGGGCCTATCCGGCGCTGGACGTGCGGCTGGTCGGCGCCAAGTCCATCGACCTGGCCGAGCAGGTGGAAAGTGGCGAACTGGACGCTGCGTTCCTGGTGGAGGGATCGGCCCGGCCCGCCGGCACGCTGCGCTGGACGCCGCTCTACCAGGAGCCGCTGGTGGCGATTGCCGCGCGCGGCAGCCCCGGCGAGACCGCGCGCGAGGCGCTGGCGGCCAATCCCTTCCTGCGCTTCGACCGGAGCCAGCGCACCGGCGCCCTGGTGGAGCGCGCGCTGCGGCGCGCGCACCTGCGCACCAACGAATTCCTCGAACTGAATTCGATCGAGGCGCTGGTGGAACTGGTGCGGCAGGAGGTGGGCGTGACCGTGGTGCCGCAGCTGCGGCTGGCGCGCTGGCACGAGGATCACGCGCTGCGCCTGCTGCCGCTGCAGGCAGGCGGCGAGCCCGTGGTGCGCACGCTCGGCATGCTGGAGCGGCGCGACCACGGGCGCGCCCATGTGACGGAGGCGATCCGGTCAGCCTGCGAGGCGCTGTTCGGCAGCTAGGCTGCCTGAGCCTATCGTCGATCGGCGCCGACGTGACGGGAAGCCTGGGGTGCTGAAGGCGGCACATGCAAGGTGGCCATCCCGCGCTGGGGCGGCCCGGACACGTGCGTGGGCGACGTGGCGGACATGATGTGCCGCAACGACAGCAGCATTCCCCCCAGGCAAAGGAGAGCCCAGAGCATGCCCGCCGCCTTGCCGGCCGGGGACAGCTCGACCAGCCGCATCGCGAAGAGGTCGGGGAAACGCCGGGCGGCATCAGTCATGGCGGTCTGGGGATCGTTGGTCTTCGGGAAGATCAGCGGCTCGCCGGACAGGCTCATTTCGATACCAGTCCAGACGCCGATGTGCTGGTAGGGCAGGGCGGAGTTCTGCGGCCGCGCACCGGGGAATTCGCCGACGATCACATGCCAGTTGATCAGCGTGGGCCCCAGGTTGAGCAGGACCGAGATGACCAGCAGCGGCACCGCCGTGCGCCGCGCGTGCTGCCACATCCACAACAGTCCCGGTACCGCCGCGAAGAACAGCACCGGCAGCAGCGGCACCATGTAGCGCGGCCCCCAGCCGAAGTGTCCCCAGTTCTTCATGTGCGCGATCATCAACAGGTAGCAGATCCCGGAGGCCAGCGCCGCGTACAGCAGTTGCTTCTGGCGCACCTGCAGCGTGTGCCGCATCTTGTACACGAAGAGGGCCAGCAGCAGCACCGGCGCGAACAGGAACAGTCCCATGTTGGGGCTGGCCAGCAGGCCGAGAAGGCCGGTCACCGGGTTGCCGTTGAGTGCGAGACTGTCCGAGATGTGCAGGTCGGCGGCGATGGCCGGCCGCAGGAACAGGCCGGTGCGGATGTGGTTGTAGTAGAACGCGGGCAGCATGGTGATACCAAGCGCCACCAGCATCAACGCGAAGCCGGTCTTGTGCCGTGCGCGCTCCATCCACAGCAACCAGAGCACGCCCATGCCGAAGAACGGCAGCAGCGAGTATCGGAACGAGCAGGCCAGCCCCAGCGCCACGCCGGCGGCCACAAAGTACGCCAGTGACGTCGGCGGCCGCAGCGCGCGCGCCATGAAGTACAGCCAGGCGCAGAGGCTGGCTGCTGCCGGGGTCACGTCCCAGGCAGTCTTGGCGTAGGGCATGAAGGTCGTGCCGGCATAGAACACCAGCGCCAGGCCAAACGCCGCGCGCGTGGAATAGAACTCGCGCATCAGCAGGAACATGAACACCACGCCGAGCGTGTTGTAGGCCGCGTAGATGAACGAGGTGATCAACTTGCCATACGTGCGGCCGACGTAGCGGTCGCGCACCAGCCGGTAGGGGTCGATGTCGCCGCGCGCCTCGTCGATCAGCGCGCCGGGCATCATCAGCAGCAGCGCGCCAACGTCGTGAGGCTCGTAGTAGAGCCCGTCGGGCCCCTTGTTCCAGTACGTGACGAGGGGGGGATTCACCGCGCTTCCGAGCTGGCCCGTGGCCGCCAGCAGTTGCGCCGAGCGGTACTGCTCGCCTGCGTCGCCGCTGGACAGCCGTCCGCTGGACAGCAGCATGGCGAGGCTGAAGAAGAACACAATGACCAAGGCGGTGACCATCCCGGCGGGCGTCGTGGCAGACCCGTGGGAGAACCCGTGCGGTCGATGGCTTGCGGTTCGCATCATGGCAAGTCCTCTGGACGCATGTATTTGAGGGAATACACGCGCATGTTGCCGGGACGCCGGGGTGCCTTATGTACGTTTCAACACCAATCGCACCATTGCCATGGCTGCCAACAATGACCGTGGCGCATGCCGCATGGCCATTGGCATTTCAGGAAGAAAGCGCATAAAAAAAGGGCGCCATAAGGCGCCCTGAGCTTGCGTTGTGTGGCCGGATACCCCCGGCCAGGGTAAGCCTTATTCTTCCTGGAACGCTTCTTCGCGCTTCGCCTTGATCGACGGCATTGCCACGATCAACACGAGGATCACAGCCGCAATCAGCAGCCCCAGCGACAGCGGGCGCGTCACGAACACGGTGAAGTCACCACGCGACAGCAGCAGCGAGCGGCGGAAGTTCTCTTCCATCATCGGCCCCAGCACGAAGCCGAGCAGCAGCGGCGCCGGTTCGCACTTCAGCTTGATGAACAGGTAGCCGATCACGCCGAAGGCCGCGGTCTGGAACACGTCGAACGTGGTGTTCTGGACCGAGTACACGCCGATGCAGCAGAACGTCAGGATGGCCGGGTACAGGAAGCGGTACGGCACCTTGAGCAGCTTGACCCAGATACCGATCATCGGCAGGTTCAGGATGATCAGGATGAAGTTGCCGATCCACATCGAGGCGATCAGGCCCCAGAACAGCGCCGGGTTGCTGGTCATCACCTGCGGGCCGGGCTGGATGTTGTGGATGGTCATCGCGCCCACCATCAGCGCCATCACGGCGTTGGGCGGAATGCCCAGCGTCAGCAGCGGGATGAAGGAGGTCTGTGCCGCGGCGTTGTTGGCCGATTCCGGACCTGCCACGCCCTCGATGGCGCCCTTGCCGAACTCGCTGGCGTACTTCGAGGTCTTCTTCTCGAGCGAGTAGGCTGCGAACGATGCCAGCGAGGCGCCGCCGCCCGGCAGGATACCCAGCGCGGAGCCGAGCATCGTGCCACGCAGGATGGCCGGGATCATGCGCTTGAAGTCTGCCTTGGTCGGGAACAGGTTGGTCACGTGATCCGTGAAGGTCTCGCGGTGCTCCTTCTGCTCCAGGTTCGCGATGATTTCCGCGAAGCCGAACACACCCATGGCCACCGACACGAAGTTCAGGCCGTCGGTCAGCTCCGGCACGTCGAACGAGAAGCGCGCTGCGCCCGAGTTCACGTCGGTACCGACCAGGCCCAGCAACAGGCCCAGTACGATCATCGAGATGGCCTTCACCAGCGAGCCCGAAGCCAGCACCACGGCACCGATCAGGCCCAGCACCATCAGCGAGAAGTACTCGGCGGGGCCGAACTTGAACGCCAGTTCCGACAGCGGGGCCGCGAAAGCGGCCAGGATCAGCGTGGCCACGCAGCCGGCGAAGAACGAGCCGAGACCCGCTGTGGCCAGCGCCACCCCGGCCCTGCCTCGCCGCGCCATCTGGTAGCCATCGATGGTAGTCACCACCGACGACGATTCACCCGGCAGGTTCACCAGAATTGCCGTGGTGGAGCCGCCGTACTGGGCGCCGTAGTAAATACCGGCCAGCATGATCAGCGCCGCCACCGGGGGCAGCGTGTAGGTCACCGGCAGCAGCATGGCGATCGTGGCCAGGGGCCCGAGGCCCGGCAGCACGCCGATCAGGGTCCCGAGGATACAGCCCGCAAAGGCGTATGCCAGGTTCTGGAAGGTCAGGGCGGTGGAGAAGCCCAGACCCAGGTTGGTCAACAGTTCCATTTCGGCCGTCTCCTCAGTTTGCCAGGAAGGCCGGCCACACCGGCATCTGGAGATTGATGCCGTACACGAAGGCGCCCATGCTGATCACCACGAGGATGACAGCGTTCAGGATCGCACCCTTCCAGCTGAACTCATGGCTGGCCATCGAGGAGGCCAGGACGAGCACGATGACGGACAGCACCATGCCAAGCGGCTTGAGCAGCAGGCCGAACAGCACCACGGCACCCAGGATCCACAGCAGCGTCTTGATATCCCAGCGGGCCAGCTGGTCTTCCTCGCCCTTGGACGACAGCGATCCCCACAGGACCAGCGCGCCGAGTATGGCGAGCACGATGCCGAGCCAGAACGGGAAGTATCCCGGTCCCATCTTGGCGGCCGTTCCCATGGAATAGCCACGGGCGACGAAGGAAAAGCCGAATCCGACCAGCATGAACATCAGGCCGGAGGCAAAGTCCTTTTGGCTACGTATGCGCAAAATGATTCTCCTCGATATAAAGCTTGAAATCCGCGTGCGGTGATTGGTGTACGCGTGTTGCGCACCGTCCCGAAGGGACAGCTCCCCCCAACCCCGTCACGAGCAGGGTGGAAGTTAAAAGCGCATCCTTTCAGCTACCTTTCATATGTCTGCAATCAGGGTCAACTTCAGGGTATCTCCCTACGCAGACGTCTGAAAGTCAGTCGAAAGTTGTCCGAAAGCCGAACGTAAGTCGTTGACAAGGCAAGGGAATTTGCGCGGAGGGGTGTCCGGTGGAGGTGTCGCCGCCGGTACAGGAAGGGACGGCGGAAGGGACGGCGGAGGGGCGTGCGCTATCATCGGTCGCACTCCCCCCGGCGCAGCGTGGCGCATCGAAAGGAATCGTTTGGAAAGTATCGACCATGCCATCCTGATCGGCGCCGTGGTGATGACGCTGGGCATCCTGCTCGGCGTGTTCTCGGCGCGCTTTGGCATACCGTTCCTGCTGGTGTTCCTGGCGGTCGGCATGCTGGCCGGCGTGGACGGGCCAGGCGGCATCCGCTTCGCCAACACCTGGCTCAGCTTCCTGGTGGGCAATATCGCGCTGGCCGTGATCCTGCTCGACGGCGGGCTGCGCACGCGCTTCGCCACCTTCCGCGTGGCGCTGCGGCCATCGCTGTCACTGGCGACGGTGGGGGTGGGCATCACGGCGGTGCTGGTCGGGCTGTTTGCGGCGTGGATGCTCGGCATCGACTGGAAGCTCGGCCTGCTGCTGGGCGCCATCGTCGGCTCGACGGACGCCGCCGCGGTGTTCTCGCTGCTCAACGGCAGCGGCATCCGGCTCAAGGAGCGGGTGGCGAGCGTGCTGGAGATCGAGTCGGGCATCAATGACCCCATGGCGATCTTCCTGACCCTGACGCTGATCGAATGGATCACCGCCCCGGACGGCCTGACTGCCAGCGCGCTGGCGTGGCGGCTGGTGGTGCAGTTTGGCGTGGGTGGGGTGCTCGGCGTGGTGCTGGGCCTGGGCGTGGCGCGGGTGATGGAGCGCATCCATGTGGCCGAGGGCCTCCAGGCCATCCTGGTCTGCGCGGCCGGCTGCATGGTCTTCGCGCTGGTCCAGTCGGCGCACGGCAGCGGCTTCCTGGCGGTCTACCTGACCGGGATGATCGTCGGCAATCGCGAGCGGGCCGTGACCGACGACACCATGCGCGCCATGGACGGCATGGCGTGGCTGGCGCAATCGGTGATGTTCCTGCTGCTCGGCCTGCTGGTCACGCCGAGCCGGATCTGGGACGTGGCGCTGCCGGCTGGGGCCGTGGCGCTGTTCCTGATGGTGGTGGCGCGGCCCGTGGCGGTCTGGATCGCCCTGCTGCCGTTCCGCTTCAACGGGCGGGAGAAGGGGTTCCTGGCGTGGATGGGCCTGCGCGGCGCGGTGCCGATCGTGCTGTCGCTGTTCCCGCTGCTGAAGGGCATGGAGGATTCGGGGCTGCTGTTCCGGGTGGCGTTCGCCGTGGTGCTGCTCAGCCTGCTGTGCCAGGGCACCACGGTGGCGCTGGCGGCACGGCTGGCCCGGGTGCTGCGGCCGGCCTACCAGGATCCGGTCTCGCGCGAGCGCCTGCAGGGCACGCGGTCGCCGGCGCTGGAATTGATGCAGTTCGTGGTGGCGGCTGACGCGCCGGTGGAGAACCTCCGCGCGGACCAGCTCGAACTCCCCCCGCGCAGCTGCCTGATGACCGTGGCCCGCGACGGCGCGCTGGTGCCGCTGGAGCAGGTGGTGCTGCGCGCGGGCGATGCGGTCTCGGTGCTGGCCCCCGGCGGGTCGGTGCCGCTGCTGTCGCGGCTGTTCCAGAGCGCGGCGCGCGCCCCGGCCTGGGCGCAGCTCTCGCACGACTTCCTGCTGACTGGCGACGCCCTGCTGCGCGACGTGGCCCCCCTCTACGCCACCCGCCCCCTGACCGCTGACGAGGCGGCGCGGACCCTGGAAGCGGCGATGCTGGCGGTGTTCCCATCGCCCCCCGTGGAAGGCGACGCCCTGGAAATCGCCGGCCTGCGCCTGACCGTGACCCGCATGGAAGGCCCGCGGATCGTCCAGGTCGGCCTGCTCCTGCCGCGCGGCCCGGCCACGGAGGAAACGATCAAGGACAAGATGTGGCAGTTAAGGCGCAAGGCGCCTTGACGGTTCAATTTCAAATTTCAGAATCGTCTTCTTTTTCGGCTGCGCGCGATCGGCTATACTTGTACAAGTACTTGAACAAGTGAGGCCATGATGCGCACCGTCCACTTCTCGGATGCCCGGAACAATCTGAAGGCAGTGATCGATCAGACCATCGACGACGCCGACGTCACGCTAATTACGCGCCGTGACGCGCCGAACGCCGTGCTCATGTCTCAGGATCTCTACGAGAGCATCGCCGAAACCCTGCATCTTCTCCGTTCGCGTGCCAATGCAGACCGTCTGGCCAGCTCGATTGCGCAATTGCGTGGAGGCAACACGAAGGAGCGCGCGCTCCATGAGCCCGAGGGCGATGAATGACCCGCAAGGTCTTATTCACGCCGGATGCACGGGAAGACTATGTGTATTGGCAGGGTCAGGATCGTAAAACCCTGAAACGCATCAATCAGTTGATCAAGGAAGTGCAACGCACGCCGTTCGAGGGGATTGGCAAGCCCGAGCCTTTGGTCGGCAACCTCACCGGCTTCTGGTCGAGGCGGATCGATGATGCGAACCGCCTCGTCTATGAAGCCACGGAAGACCAGGTCAACATCGTGGCTTGCCGCTATCACTATTGACTGACGGCGGCGGTACCGGGCCTACCCCCTCAATCCACCTTCGCCCCCGACACCTTCACCACTTGCCCGTACTTCTTCAGTTCGCGCTGGATCAGCGCGCCGAACTGCTCAGGGGTGGTGGGGGCCGGCTGGGCGCCGATGCGGGCCAGGCGGGCTTTCATGTCTTCGGTCTTGAGGATGGCCACGATGTCGTGGTTGAGGCGCTCGACGATCTCACGCGGGGTGCCGGCCGGGGCCAGGACGCCGAACCACGTCGAGATGTCGAAGCCTTCCAGCCCGAGCCCCTTGCCGGCCTCGGCGATGGTCGGCAGTTCCGGGAACGCGGCGGCGCGGGCCGGCGTGGTCACGGCGAAGGCCTTGAGCTTGCCGGCCTTGATATTGGCCGATGCCGAGGCGAGGTTGTCGAAGATCAGGTCGGTCTGGCCCGACAGCACCGACAACTGCGCCGGCGACGCCCCGTTGTACGGGATATGGACCATGCTGACGCGGGCCATGCTCTTGAACAGTTCGCCCGACAGGTGGCCGGCGCTGCCGTTGCCGCCAGAGGCGTAGTCGAGCTTGCCCGGATGCTTGCGCGCGTACTCCACGAGGTCGCGCACCGTATTGATATGCAGCTCGGCGGCCTTGCCGGGGTGCATGACCAGCACGTTCGGCACGTCGGCGACCAGCGTGATCGGCGCGAAGTCCTTCACCGGGTCGTAAGGCATCTTGGCGAACAGCGTGGGATTGATGGCGTGCGTGGCCACGGCGCCCATCACGATGGTGTAGCCGTCGGCCGGCTGCTTGGCGACGTAGTCCGCGCCGAGGTTGCCGCCCGCGCCGGGTTTGTTCTCCACGACGATGGGCTGGCCCAGGCTCTCGCGCAGGCGCTCGCCGATGGCGCGCGCCACGGTGTCCAGCGGGCCGCCGGCGGGGTAGGGCACCACGAACTTGATCGGCTTGGTCGGCCAGTTGGCCGGGGCCGGGGCAGCGGCGTGGGCCGGCGTGGCCAGGGTGGCCACCGCCAGCGCGGCGGCGGAGGCGGCCATCTTCGTGGCCGTCAGCAGGGTCTTCAGCATCTCAGGAGTCTTCAACGGATCGATGAAAGGTCAGCGCGCGCCGATGCCGCGCGCCATCATCACGGCGCAGAGCGGCAGCAGGATGAACACATGGGCCTCGATCATGACCCAGCGGCGGGCGCGCTTGATCTCGTCCGGCATCGGCACGAAATCGGGCAGCTTGCGCGCCTGCTTGCGCCAGCGCGCGATGGCCAGCGTCGGCGGCAGCGAGCACAGGGCAATCAGCACGAACACGGTCACCTTGGCGTGGAACCACGGGTTGTGCAGGTAGAAATCCACGCCCTTGGCACCGTAGAACAGCCGCAGCAGCCCGGTGGCGAGCACCACCATGGCTGACAGGAAGTAGAACAGGTCGTACAGCGACAGCCGGCGCACGATGGCGGGCGTCATCCCGGGGCGCAATACCACCGCCTCGGCGGCCAGCAGCGTGACCAGCAGGAAGATCGCCAGAAAATGGAAAAACGCCAGGAAGGCATCGGTCAGCATGCATGCTCCTCATTCGTCAGGGGACGCAAACAGAGAATCTCGCCTTCGGCTGCGGCCGGCGTTGTTACCGAATCGGGGTCAGACCACGCCCTTGGCGCGCAGTGCGGCGATGTGCTCCGCACTGTAGCCGAGTGTCTCGCCCAGCACCACCTCCGTGTGCTCTCCGAGCAACGGGGGATGACGCAGCGCCTCGGGCGGCGTGGCGCTCATTTTCATGGGGCTGCCGACCAGCTTGACCTCGCCGGCCGTCGGGTGCGGCAAATCGACGCGCAGGCCGCGCGCCAGCACCTGCTCGTTCTCGAAGACCTCGTCGAGCGTATTGATCGGGCCGCACGGCACGCCGGCGCGCTCCAGATCGAGAATCCATTGCTCGCGGGTGCGCGGCTGGACCATCTCGGCGATGATCGGCACCAGCACGTCGCGGTGCGCCACGCGTTGCGGGTTGGTGGCGAAGCGCGGGTCATCGGCCAGTTCCGGGCGGCCGCCGGCCGTCACGAACTTGCGGAACTGCCCGTCGTTGCCCACTGCCACGATGATCCAGCCGTCGGCGGCGTGGAAGGTCTGGTAGGGCACGATGTTCGGGTGGGCGTTGCCCCAGCGGCGCGGCGCCACGCCGCTGGCGAGGTAGTTGGTGTTCATGTTGGCCAGCATCGACACCTGCACGTCCAGCAGCGCCATGTCGATGTACTGGCCTTCGCCGGTCCGGTCGCGGTGGGCCAGCGCGGCCAGCACGGCGATGGTGGCGTACTGGCCGGTCATCAGGTCCGAGATGGCCACGCCGGCCTTCTGCGGGCCGCCGCCGGGCAGGTCGTCCCGCTCGCCGGTCAGGCTCATGAAGCCGCCCATGCCCTGGATGATGAAGTCGTAGCCGGGGCGCTGGGCGTACGGGCCGGTCTGGCCGAAGCCGGTGACCGAGCAATAGATGATGTCCGGCTTCACCGCCTTGAGCGATTCGTAGTCGAGCCCATACTTCTTGAGTTGGCCGACCTTGTAGTTCTCGAGCACCACGTCGCTCTGGGCGGCCAGGTCGCGCACCAGCTGCTGGCCCTCGGGCGTGCTGATGTCACAGGTCACCGAGCGCTTGTTGCGGTTGGCGGCCAGGTAGTAGGCGGCTTCGGCGGTGTCCCGGCCATCCTCGGTCTTGAGCCAGGGCGGACCCCATGTGCGCGTATCGTCACCTGCGCCGGGGCGCTCGATCTTGATGACGTCGGCGCCGAAATCGGCAAGGTTCTGGGCGCACCATGGCCCGGCGAGGACGCGGGTCAGGTCGAGGACGCGGAGATGGCTCAAGGCTCCCATGGCAGTGGCGGCTCGGTAGATATAGTGGGGGAGCACTCTACCACCGGCCCGCCGCGCCGATGCACCCGTACGGGGCGGCGTCGGGCCAACGGTGGGCGATATTCGGCCATTGCCAGCGCGCCGGGCGCACGCCGCCGGGCGGCCGGCCGCGAGAATGCCCCGGGAGGGGGCTTGCCCCGTATAATCAACGGTTTGCAAATCCAACCTGACTGACTGCGCCCTGCCACGATGCGGGATGCGCCCGATACAACATGAAAGTCTCCGACATTCGCAGCAAGTTCCTGCAGTACTTCGAGTCGAAGGGCCATTCCGTGGTCCGCTCGTCCAGCCTCGTGCCGGCGAACGACCCGACGCTGCTGTTCACCAATTCGGGCATGGTGCAGTTCAAGGACGTGTTCCTGGGCACCGATAAGCGTCCCTACACGCGCGCCACGTCGTCCCAACGCTCCGTGCGCGCCGGCGGCAAGCACAACGACCTCGAAAATGTGGGTTATACGGCACGTCACCACACGTTCTTCGAGATGCTGGGCAATTTCTCGTTCGGCGACTACTTCAAGCGCGAAGCCATCCAGTACGCCTGGGAACTGCTGACCAAGACCTACCAGCTGCCGGCGGAGAAGCTCTGGGTCACGGTCTACGCCGAAGACGACGAAGCCTACGACATCTGGGCCAAGGAAGTCGGCGTGCCGGCCGAGCGCATCGTGCGCATCGGCGACAACAAGGGCGCGCGCTACGCCTCGGACAATTTCTGGCAGATGGCCGACACCGGCCCGTGCGGCCCGTGCTCGGAAATCTTCTACGACCACGGCCCGGACGTCTGGGGCGGCCCCCCGGGATCGCCCGAGGAAGACGGCGACCGCTACATCGAGATCTGGAACCTCGTGTTCATGCAGTTCAACCGCGACGAGCAGGGCAACATGACGCCGCTGCCCAAGCCGTGCGTGGACACCGGCATGGGCCTCGAGCGGATTGCCGCCGTGCTCCAGCACGTGCACAGCAACTACGAGATCGACCTGTTCCAGGCGCTGATCAAGGCCGCCGCGCGCGAGACCCATCTGGACGACCTGAACCAGAACTCGCTCAAGGTAATTGCCGACCATATCCGCGCGTGCTCGTTCCTGATCGTCGATGGCGTGATCCCGGGCAATGAAGGCCGCGGCTACGTGCTGCGCCGCATCGTGCGCCGCGCGATCCGCCACGGCTACAAGCTGGGCCAGAAGACGCCGTTCTTCCACAAGCTGGTGCCGGACCTGGTGGCGCAGATGGGCGAGGCCTATCCGGAGCTGGCCGACGCGCAGGCGCGCGTGGTGGAAGTGCTCAAGGCCGAGGAAGAGCGCTTCTTCGAGACCATCGAGAACGGCATGACCATCCTCGACACCGCCGTGGCCGACCTCAAGGCCAAGGGTGGCAAGGTGCTGGACGGCGAACTGGCGTTCAAGCTGCACGACACCTTCGGCTTCCCGCTCGACCTGACGCAGGACGTGGCGCGCGAGCAGGAGATTGCGGTGGACGAACCCGCGTTCGACGCCGCCATGAACCGCCAGCGCGAGCAGGCCCGTGCGGCCGGCAAGTTCAAGATGGCTGCCGGCCTGGAGTACACGGGCGACAAGACCGTGTTCCACGGCTATGAAGAATTGGGTTTCGAGCGCGCCCGCGTGACGGCGCTGTACGTCGACGGCGCGTCCGTCGACACCATGCAGCCGGGCCAGACCGGCGTGGTGGTGCTGGATCACACCCCGTTCTATGCGGAGTCCGGCGGTCAGGCGGGCGACCAGGGCACGCTGGTGGCGGGTGCGGCTGTGTTCAACGTGGCTGACACAACCAAGGTGCAGGCCGATGTGTTCGGCCACCAGGGCACGCTGACCAACGGTCCGCTGAAGGTGGGCGACACGGTGGCGGCGCAGGTCGATGCCATCCGCCGTGCACGCACTGTACGTAACCATTCGGCCACCCACCTGATGCACAAGGCGCTGCGCGAGGTGCTGGGCACCCACGTGCAGCAGAAGGGCTCGCTGGTCGATGCCGACAAGACGCGTTTCGACTTCTCGCACAACGCGCCGCTGAGCGACGCGGAGATCCGTCAGGTCGAGGAAATCGTCAACGCCGAAATCCTGGCCAACGCGCCGACCCATGCCGAGATCATGCCGTTCGACGACGCGGTGAAGAGCGGCGCGATGGCGCTGTTCGGCGAGAAGTACGCGGATGACGTGCGCGTGCTGTCGATCGGTACCTCGAAGGAACTCTGCGGCGGCACGCACGTGACGCGCACCGGGGACATCGGGCTGTTCAAGATCGTCGTGGAAGCAGGTGTGGCCGCGGGGATCCGCCGCGTGGAGGCGATTACCGGCGACAACGCGCTGCATTACCTGCAGTCGCTCGACGCCCGCCTGAACGAAGCCGCCGCCGCGCTGCGCGCGCAGCCTTCCGAACTGGTGCCGCGTATCGGCCAGGTGCAGGAGCAGGTGCGGGCGCTGGAGAAGGAACTCGAGAAGCTCAAGAGCAAGCTCGCGGCATCGCAAGGCGACGAACTCGCAGAGCAGGCCATCGACATCAACGGCCTCAAGGTGCTGGCCGCCCAGCTCGACGGCGCCGACGTGAAGACGCTGCGCGAAACGATGGACAAGCTCAAGGACAAGCTCAAGAGCGCGGCAATCGTGCTGGGGGCGGTGTCCGACGGGAAGGTTTCGCTGATTGCGGGCGTGACCGCCGATGCGACTGGCAAGGTCAAGGCTGGGGAACTGGTCAACTTTGTGGCCCAGCAGGTGGGCGGCAAGGGCGGCGGCCGGCCGGATATGGCCCAGGCTGGCGGGACGGAGCCGGCGAATCTGCCGGCGGCGCTGGCTGGGGTGAAGGAGTGGGTGGCTGGTAAGGTTTGAAGGTTTTACTAGCTTTTTGAGAAGGGCGCCCTGGGGTTTGGGGCGCCCTTTTTGTTTTGTTACGGTGTTGGTTTTTGAGCCCAACGGCTCAACAGCCAACACCCGCTCTACTTCATCAACCCCCTAACCAAATCCATCGGCAACGGAAAAACAATCGTAGAACTCTTATCCCCAGCAATCTGCGTCAGCGTCTGGAGATACCGCAACTGCATCGCCTCCGGCTGTTGCGCCAGCATCTGCGCCGCTTCCAGCAGTTTCACCGAAGCCTGCAATTCCCCTTCCGCGTGGATGATCTTGGCCCGCCGTTCCCGCTCGGCCTCTGCCTGCCGGGCGATGGCCCGGATCATGGTCTCGTTCAAATCCACATGCTTGATCTCGACATTGGACACCTTGATGCCCCACGCATCGGTCTGGGCGTCGAGCACCTTCTGGATGTCGAAATTGAGCTTCTCGCGCTCGGCTAGCATTTCGTCCAGTTCATGCTTGCCTAGCACGGACCGCAGCGTGGTTTGGGAGAGCTGGCTGGTGGCTTCCAGGAAATTGGCCACCTGGATGATGGCCCGCTCGGGGTCCACGACCCGGAAATAGACCACGGCGTTGACCTTGACCGACACGTTGTCGTGAGAGATCACGTCCTGTGGCGGCACGTCGAAGACAACCGTGCGCAGGTCCACGCGGACCATCTGCTGGATGCCGGGGATGAGCAGCACCAGCCCGGGCCCCTTGACGCGCCAGAATCGCCCGAGCATGAAGACCACGCCGCGTTCGTATTCGCGCAGCACGCGGATTGCGGCCACCACGAGCAATGCCAGCAGGAAGATCAGCCCACCGAAACTGAATCCGAATGCCATATCACGCTCCGTTGTGTTCCAGGGATGCGGCCATGTCGGCCACGACTTCCAGTACCAGCCCGCGCCGCCCGGTCACGCGTACCCGCTGACCGCGCGCGAGTGGGCCTTCGCCATGAATTCGCCACTGTTCGCCATGCACCATCGCCCAGCCGTCGGCCGGCGTATCGTCGATGACGGTGGCCAGGCTGCCGACCAGCGTGTCCGCGCCGCTGACCACGGGGCGCTCGCGCGAGCGCATCAGCATTGCGGACATGCCGACCAGGAACAGCGCCGAGACCCCGGCCAGCGCGGCGATCACCGTGAGCGGCACGCCGAAGCCGGGCACGTCGGTGTCGATCAGCATGACCGCGCCAAAGGCGAAGGCGATGATGCCGCCCACCCCGAGCGCGCCGAACGTCGGCAGGAAGAATTCGGCCACCATGCAGCCGATGCCGAGCGCGATCAGCGCCAGCCCCGCATAGTTGACCGGCAGCATTTGCAGCGCGAAGAGGCCCAGCAGGAGGCAGATGGCGCCGACGATGCCCGGCACGATCATGCCTGGTGTGGAGAATTCGAACATCAGCGCGTAGATGCCGATCATCATCAGGATCAGCGCCACGCTGGGCTCGGTGATAACGGCCAGCAGCCGCGCGCGCCAGTCCGGGGTGACCGTGACGATGGGCGCGTCGGCCGTGTGCAGCACGCGGGGCACGCCGGCGGCCTGGAGCCGTTTGCCATCCACCTGCCGCAGCAACGCCGGCAGGTCCGGCGCCACGAGGTCGACCACGTGCTGGGCCACCGCTTCATCGGCGGAGAGGCTCACGGCCTCGCGCACCGCACGCTCGGCCCAGTCGGCGTTGCGCTGGCGGAGCTGGGCCAGCCCGCGCAGGTAGGCAGAGGCGTCGTGCATCTGCTTGCGGGCCATGGTGTCCTCGTTGCTAGGGGCGCCCGCCGGTGCGCTGGCGGGGGAGGGGGCGGCGCCCGGCTTCGGGCCGCCCACCCCGATGGCGACGGGACTCGCCGCGCCCACATTGGTCCCGGGCGCCATCGCGGCGATGTGGCTGGCATAGAGGATGTAGGTGCCGGCACTCGCGGCGCGCGCGCCGCCCGGGTAGACGAAGGTCGCTACCGGCACGGGGGAGGCGAGGATGGCCTGGATGATGTCGCGCATGGCCACGTCGAGCCCGCCGGGCGTGTCCATCTCCAGCACAATCAACTGCGCGTTCTGCTTTTGCGCCAGTGCCATGCCGCGCGTGGCGAAGCTGGCGCTGGCCGGGCCGATGGCCCCCTTGATCGGGATGACGTAGACGGGGGCCACGCCGGCCCCGGCGGCCGGGGCGGAGGCGCCCTGGGCGAAGACCATTGTGGGCAGGGCGAGGAGCATGGTCAGGGCCACTCCCATCGCCATTCGGCAAACCAAAGATCGTAGCGACGCAAAGACGAATGTCATGGCGGGGCGCGGCCCGCGAGTATGCCGTGGCCGCGCCACTTCGAGTGTAGGCGACCGGCCACATCTTGCACGCCACGGCGCGGGCAAGGGACACACAGCGGAAGGGGTCAGGCCGCCTTCTGCGTGGCGTCCGGGGCACCCGGCAGCATGTCGGCCAGCGCCGTCAGCGCTGCGCTGCCCATCGCCGGATGCCACGCCAGCACGGTGGTCACGTCGCCCTCGTCGCCAAGCGCGTGGATGCTGATCTCTGGCAGGTCGCGGTACAGCGCCAGCACCGAGCGCGGCATGATCGCCACGCCGATACCGGCTGCCGCGCAAGTGACGATGGCATGGTAGGAGCCCAGCTGGATCACCCGCCCCGCCGCGTGGCCATCGCGGGTGTACCACTGCTCGAAGCGCGTGCGGTAGTTGCAGCCGGCCTCGAACGCGAGCAGGGTGGGGCGCTCCAGGTCGGCGGGCGAATGGATCGGCGGATGCTGTGCGCTGGCGATGATGACCAGTTCCTCGGTGAAAGCGGGCCGGGTGACCAGTTCGGCATCGCCGAGCGGCTCGGCCACGAAGGCGCAATCGACCTCGAAGCGGCGCAGCGCGTCCAGCGCCTGCCGGGTCGGCAGCGTCACGAGTTCCAGTTCGACGTCCGGCCACGCCTGGTGATAGCGCGCCAGCACCGTCGGCAGCCGGCTGGCCGCCGTGCTCTCCATCGATGCCACCCGCAGCCGCCCATGGGGCCGCACCGGCTGCACCGCGTGGCGGGCCTCGTCGGACAGTTGCAGGATGCGCCGCGCATAGTCGAACAGCGTCTGCCCGGCCGGGGTGAGCACCATGCGCTTGCCGTCGCGCAGGAACAGCTCCACACCGAGCGACTGCTCCAGTTGGCGGATGCGCGTGGTCACGTTCGACTGCACGCGGTGCAGCCGCGCGGCGGCGCGTGTGATGCCACCGGCCTCCACCACGGCGCGGAAAATCTCGAGTTCGGCGAGGTCCATGATCGACTTCCTTCTTGAATTGAGATCGATGCTATCTCAATAATTCATTTTAGGTGATGGATGAATGCGACTAGGATAGTCAGGAACCCCGCTGGCCGCCAGCCGAACCCGCCCCCTCCCCGATCATGTCGCTCGTGAATACCGATGTCTCCGCCGCCCAGGCCGCCCCCCAAACCGCCGGACCGTGGGCGGTGGCCCTGGCCGGCTTCGTGTCGGTGGCGCTGGCCATGGGCATCGGCCGCTTTGCCTTCACGCCGCTGCTGCCGATGATGCTGCACGACGGCACCGTCACGCTGGCCGAAGGCGGGGCGCTGGCCACGCTGAACTACATCGGCTACCTGCTGGGCGCGTTGCTGTGCCTTTTTATCCGCCCCGATCCCGTGCGCATGGTGCGCGTGTCGCTGGTGCTCACCGTGGTGCTCACGCTGGCCATGGCGCTGCCGGGCGGCATGCCCGCGTGGCTGGCATGGCGCACGATTGCGGGCGTGGTCAGTGCGCTGGTGATGGTCTACGCTACCGCGTGGTGCATGCAGCGGCTGGACGAACTGGGCCACCCCACGCTGGGCGGGCTGATGTTCTGCGGCCCGGGCGTGGGGATTGTCGTGACCGGGCTGTCGGTGTTCGGCATGGTGGGCGCGCACTGGCTGGCGAACTGGGGCTGGATTGCCTTCACGGTGCTGGGCGTGCTGATGCTGGTGCCGGTCTGGCGCGTGTTCGGCGCGGCGCCGCCGTCCGTTCCGGCGCGGGCAGGGCAGGCGGGCAGCAAGGATGCGCCCGCCCCGGCACCCCGGCTCGATCTCGAAACCTGGGCCCTGACCGTGGCCTATGGCCTCGCCGGCTTCGGTTACATCATCACGGCGACCTTCCTGCCGGTGATCGCCCGCCAGGCGATACCCGGCACGGTCTGGGCGGACCTGTTCTGGCCGATTCTGGGCGTCGGCGTGGCCGTGGGCGCCTTCCTGGCCACGCGCGTAGGCATGCATCACGACAATCGCCGCGTGGCGATGATCCTGTACACGGTGCAGGCGATTGGCGTGGCCGTGGCGGCATTCTGGCCGACCGTGCCGGGCTTCGCGTTGAGCAGCCTGCTCGTCGGCTTGCCGTTCACGGCGCTGGTGTCGTTCCTGATGCGCGAGGCGCGCCGGCTGTGGGGCGCCGCCGCGCCGAAGCTGATCGGGCTGATGACGGCCGCCTACGCCCTCGGGCAGATTGCCGGCCCGCCGCTGGCCACCACGCTGGTGGCGCGCACCGGCGGCTTTGCGGCCTCCCTGGCCACGGCCGCCGCCGCGCTGATGGTGGGGGCGGGCATCCTCGGCTGGATGGTCCGCGCCATGCCGGTGCGGCACGCTGCCGCCCCGCGCTGACTGCGCTACAGTTACGCCTGCGCCGTCCACTCGACCGGGACTGAACCCGCACGTGTCTGGAACACGCCTCGCAGCAGGGCGGCCGCGGAGCGAATGTCCCCATGTCTTTTGCCTTGCAGCCCGCGCGTGCCGCGGGCCCGGCTGTTCCCGTCGGCGCCGGGGAGGCGCGCGTGCGCACCGACCTCGCCGCCGCCTACCGGCTGGCTGCGCTGGAGCGCTGGGACGACCTGATCTACACCCATATCTCCGCCACCGTGCCCGGTGAGCCTGACCACTTCCTGATCAACCCGTTCGGCTTCGCGTTCGACGAGATCCGCGCGTCGGACCTCGTCAAGATCAATGGCCGGGGCGAGGTGGTCGGCGAGACCGTGCACCCGGTCAATGTGACCGGCTTCGCCCTCCACGCCGCCGTGCACGCCGCGCGGGCCGATGCGCACTGCGTCATGCACCTGCACAACACGGCCGGCATCGCGGTCTCGGCCCAGGCAGACGGGCTGCTGCCGCTGTCGCAGCACGCCATGCGCTTCCACGGCCGCATCGGCTATCACGACTACGAGGGCCTGGCGTTCACTCCGGCCGAAGGGGCCCGGCTTAGGGTGTCGCTGGGCCAGCACCCGGCCATGCTGCTGCGCAACCACGGCACGCTGACGGTGGGCCGCACGGTGGCCGAGGCCTACGTGCTGATGGCTACCCTGATCAAGGCCTGCGAGATCCAGCTTGGGGCGCAGGCGGGCCGCGCCACGGTGCAGCCGCCGGCCGACGTGGCCGAGCGCACCTCGATGCAGCTGTACGACAACGGCGCCGTCGAGGGCGAGATGGAATGGCCCTCGCTGCTGCGCAAACTCGATAGAATCGATCCCTCTTACCGAGACTGAGTCTCGGAAAATCCCTAAAAATGGAGTCAGTAGCATGCCCACGTTTCACGTCGAGATGTTCGAAGGCCGCACGGTCGAGCAAAAGCGCAAGTTTGTCGAGGCCGTGACGCGCGTCACCTGCGAGACGCTGGGCTGCTCGGTGTCGGCAGTGGACATCATCATCACCGATATCAAGCGCGAGAACTGGGCCACCGGCGGCGAGCTCTGGATCGACAAGAAGTAAAGCCCGGGCCATGCAGCACTTCGCCTCCGACAACTACGCCGGCTTCTGCCCGGAATCGCTGAAATACTTCCTGGAGGCCAACGCCAGCGGCCACGAGAAGGCCTATGGCGACGATTCCTGGACCCAGCAGGTCTGCGACCGCATCCGCAACCTGTTCCAGACCGACTGCGAGGTCTTCTTCGTGTTCAACGGCACGGCGGCCAACTCGCTGGCGCTGTCGTCGCTGTGCCAGTCGTACCACTCGGTGATCTGCCACGAGCTGGCGCACATCGAGACGGACGAGTGCGGCGGGCCGGAATTCTTCTCGAACGGTTCCAAGCTGCTGACGGCGCCCGGCGTCAACGGCAAGCTGACCGCCGATGCGGTGGAGGCGCTGGTCACGCGGCGCACCGACATCCACTATCCGAAGCCCCGCGTGGTCTCGCTCACCCAGTCGACGGAAGTCGGCACGGTCTATACGGTGGAGGAGGTGCGCGCCATCGCCGCCATCGCCAAGCGGCGACAGCTGCGCGTGCACATGGACGGCGCGCGCTTTGCCAATGCGGTGGCGGCGCTCGGCGTGCATCCGTCCGAGATCACCTGGCGGGCCGGTGTGGATGTGCTGTGCTTCGGCGGCACCAAGAACGGCCTGCCGGTGGGCGAGGCCGTGGTGTTCTTCGACCGCCGCCTGGCCGAGGACTTCGCCTACCGGGTGAAGCAGGCCGGGCAGCTGGCCTCGAAGATGCGCTTTATCTCGGCGCCGTGGCTGGGCATGCTCGAGAACGATGTCTGGCTGTCCAACGCCCGGCATGCCAACGCAATGGCGCAGTTGCTGCACCAGCGCATCGTCGACATTCCCGGCGTGCGGATCATGTTCCCGACCGAATCGAACGCGGTCTTCGCCGAACTGCCGCTGCCGGCCATCGAGGCGCTGCGCGCCAAGGGCTGGCTGTTCTACACCTTCATCGGCGCGGGCGGTTGCCGGCTGATGTGCTCGTGGGACCTGCAGCCCGAGACCGTGGAAGCGTTCGCCGCCGATATCCGCGGGGCCTGCGCCCTCTGAACCCCTGGAGCCCCCTCCGATGCAACCGTACCGTTTCTGCCCCCAATGCGGGGCGCCGCTGGAGCACCTGCCGATGTCCGGCCGCTATCGCCATGCCTGCGTGCAGGACGGCTGCGGCTTCGTGCACTGGAACAACCCGCTGCCGGTGCTGGCGGCGGTGGTCGAGTACGAGGACAAGCTGCTGCTGGCGCGCAACGCGGTATGGCCGGAGGGGATGTTTGCGCTGGTCACCGGCTTCATGGAGCGGGACGAGACGCCGGAGCTGGGCGTGGCGCGCGAACTCAAGGAGGAGACCAATCTCGACACGGAATCCGCGTCGCTGATCGGCGTCTACGAGTTCATGCGCAAGAACGAGCTGATCATCGCCTATCACGTGAAGGCGACGGGGCGCATCGAACTGTCCGAGGAACTGGCCGAATACAAGCTCGTGGCGCCCGAGAAGGTGCGGATCTGGAACGCCGGCACCGGCTTTGCCGTGGCCGATTTCCTGGAGCGGCGCGGGCTGCCCGTGCGCTTCTTCGACCGCGCCTCGGGCGAGGACATCCCCGACCCGCGCCGGCCGACGGACTTCAGCCTGGTCGCCGCTTCGTTACAATACGGCATCGACCAAAAATAAGTGGGATGAGAGGAATGGACTTCCAGAAAGAAGTGGACGCGCGCGGCCTGAACTGCCCGCTGCCGATCCTGCGGACCAAGAAGGCGCTGGCGGACATGGCCAGCGGCGACGTGCTCAAGGTGCTGGCCACCGACCCGGGCGCCACGCGTGACTTCCAGGCCTTCGCCAAGCAGACCGGCAACGAGCTGCTGTCGCACGCCGAAGTGGACAAGGTATTCGTGTTCTACATGAAGCGCCGCTAAGACCGCCTGGCCTATCTGGGCCCATCTGGCCACAAAAAAAGCCGCCTCGATCCGAGGCGGCTTTTTCATGCCGGGGGCGGTGCGCTTATCCGCGCTGGGCCAGATAGGCGCGGAATTCGTCGCGCACTTCCGGGTGCTTCAGGGCGAACTCGACAGTGGCCTTCAGGTAGCCGAGCTTGCTGCCGCAGTCGTAGCGCACGCCGTTGTAGCGGTAGGCCAGCACCTGCTCCTGGTCGAGCATCGACTGGATGGCATCGGTCAGCTGGTACTCGCCGCCCGCGCCCGGCTTCAGTTCGCGGATGTGGTCGAAGATACGCGGCGTGAGGATGTAGCGGCCCACCACGCCAAGGTTCGACGGGGCGTCTTCGGGGGCCGGCTTCTCGACGATGCCGGACATCTTGATCACGCGCTCGTCCCATTCGCGGCCTTCCACCACGCCGTAGGAGCGGCTTTGCTCCGGCGCGATCTCTTCCACGCCCAGGACCGAGCAGTTGTAGTGGTTATAGACGTCGACCATCTGCTTCATGATCGGCACCTCGCCGTCGAGCAAGTCGTCCGCCAGCATGACGGCGAACGGCGTGTCGCCGACCAGCTTGGCCGCGCACAGCACGGCGTGGCCCAGGCCCAGGGCCTCGGGCTGGCGCACGTAGTAGCACTCCACGTGCGAGGGCTTGATCGAACGCACCACATCGAGCAGGGCCTGCTTGTTCTTGGCCTCCAGCTCCATTTCCAGTTCGTACGCCTTGTCGAAATGGTCCTCGATGGCGCGCTTGGAGCGGCCCGTGACGAAGATCATTTCCGTGATGCCGGCGGCCATGGCTTCCTCCACGGCGTACTGGATCAGCGGTTTGTCCACCACTGGCAGCATTTCCTTGGGACTCGCCTTGGTCGCAGGGAGGAATCGGGTACCTAGCCCAGCGACCGGAAAGACGGCCTTGGTGACGCGGTTTTCCATTTCAGCTTTCCTTTTCAATCCGGTGTAACACCGTGCCGTACGGGGAGGGCGCCGTCTGTCCGGCTTCGTCCGACGCTGACGTAACGGTCACATACCGTTACACATGAACGAGGCCGGATGCCAGTCGAGTCGCAACTTCCGTGCCGGCGGCGCAGAAGCGGCGGACCCGTCAGGCGGGCAGACGCTGTAGTTGATCCTGGAGCTTGGCAAGCGTCTGTTCGAAATCCGACAAACGCTGTGTTTCCTGCGCCACAACCGCGGGCGGCGCCTTGGCCACGAAGGCTTCGTTGGTCAGCTTGCCCCGGCATTTGCCGATTTCGTTGCTGATCCGGTCGATCTCCTTGCCCAGGCGCACGCGCTCGGCCGCGACGTCGATCTCGATCTTCAGCAGCAGGTGATTGCCGCCGACGATGGCCACTGGCGCCCCGGCGCCTTCCTTCTGGAGGGCGATCTCGTCTTCGAACACCTTCACCTCGGAAAGTTTCGCCAGTGCCTGGATTTGCGCCGCGGCGGCGTTCAGGAATGTGCTGTCGCCGTGGGCGTAGAGCGGAATGCGCTGGGCCGGCGAGATGTTCATCTCGCCACGCAGGTTGCGGCAGGCATCCACCACGGCCTTGAGCTGGGCCACCCAGGCTTCGGCGGCTTCGTCGATCTTGGCGGCGGCCGGCAGCGGGTAGTCCTGCAGGGCGATGGTCTCGCTGCCGTCACCCTTGGCACGGCCGGCCAGCGGGGCCACCTTCTGCCAGAGTTCCTCGGTGATGAACGGGATGATCGGGTGCGCCAGGCGCAGCACCGTCTCCAGCACGCGCAGCAGCGTGCGGCGCGTAGCGCGTTGCTGGGCCTCGGTGCCGGTCTGGATCTGCACCTTGGCGAGTTCCAGGTACCAGTCGCAGTACTCGTCCCAGACGAACTTGTAGATTGCGCTGGCGATATTGTCGAAACGATATTCGTCGAAGCCCTTTTCGACTTCGCCCTCCACGCGCTGGAGCAGCGAGACGATCCAGCGGTCCGCCTGCGAGAAGTGCAGGTAGCCGTCCGGGCCGCAGTCGTTGCTGCACGGGCCCATGCCGCAGTCATGGCCCTCGGTGTTCATCAGCACGAAGCGGGTGGCGTTCCAGAGCTTGTTGCAGAAGTTGCGGTAGCCCTCGCAGCGGCCGGTGTCGAAGTTGATGTTGCGGCCCAGCGTGGCCAGCGAGGCGAAGGTGAAGCGCAGGGCGTCCGCGCCGAACGCGGGAATGCCGTCCGGGAACTCTTTCTTGGTCTTGGATTCGATGCGCGGCGCGTCTTTCGGGCGGCGCAGGCCGGTGGTGCGCTTCTTGAGCAGCGGTTCGAGTTCGATGCCGTCGATCAGGTCCACCGGGTCCAGGGTATTACCCTCGGACTTGCTCATCTTCTTGCCTTCGGAGTCACGCACCAGGCCGTGTACATACACGGTGTGGAACGGCACCTGGCCGGTGAAGTGCTTGGTCATCATGACCATGCGCGCCACCCAGAAAAAGATGATGTCGTAGCCGGTGACCAGCACCGACGATGGCAGGAAGTGCTCCAGCTCCGGCGTCTTTTCGGGCCAACCGAGTGACGAGAACGGCACGAGCGCGGACGAGAACCACGTGTCCAGCACGTCTTCCTCGCGGCGCAGCGGGCCGGTGCTGCCGGCCGCCTGGGCCTTGGCGCGGGCGTCTTCCTCGGTACGGGCGACAAAGCAGTTGCCGGCGTCGTCGTACCAGGCCGGGATCTGGTGGCCCCACCAGAGCTGGCGGCTGATACACCAGTCCTGGATGTTGGCCAGCCACTGGTTGTAGGTGCTGTTCCAGTTCTCGGGCACCAGCTTGATCTCGCCGCTCTGCACGGCGTCCAGCGCCACTTCGGCGATCGAGCGGCCCGGATAGTACGTGCCCTCGGGAGCCGGCTTGCTCATGGCGACGAACCACTGGTCGGTCAGCATCGGCTCGATCACGGTGCTGGTGCGCTCGCTGCGCGGCACCATCAGCTTGTGCTTCTTGACCTCGCCCAGCAGGCCCTGTTCCTTCAGGTCGGCGACCATCTTCTCGCGCGCCGCGAAGCGGTCCATGCCGGCGTAGGCGGCCGGTGCGTCGGCGACGATCCTGGCGTCCAGCGTCAGGATGGACAGCTGCGGCAGGTTGTGGCGCTGGCCCACCGCATAGTCGTTGAAGTCATGGCCCGGCGTGACCTTGACCACGCCCGTGCCGAACGCGCGGTCCACGTATTCATCGGCAATGACCGGAATCTGGCGGTCGGTCAGCGGCAGGTGCACGAACTTGCCGATCAGGTGCGCGTAGCGCTCGTCCTCGGGGTGGACCATCACGGCGGTGTCGCCGAGCATGGTTTCCGGGCGCGTGGTGGCCACGGTCAGGTGGGTCAGGCCGTGCACGGCGTCCGGCTCGGCCAGCGGGTAGTGGATGTGCCAGAGCGAGCCTTCCTCTTCCACGCTGTCCACTTCCAGGTCGGACACGGCCGTGCCCAGCACCGGGTCCCAGTTGACCAGGCGCTTGCCGCGGTAGATCAGGCCCTGTTCGAACAGGCGGACGAACACCTCGGTCACGGCCTGCGACATCTCGGGCGACATCGTGAAGTACTCGCGCGTCCAGTCGATCGACGCCCCCATGCGGCGCACCTGGCGCGTGATGGTGGAGCCCGACTCCTCCTTCCACTCCCAGACCTTCTCGACGAACTTTTCGCGGCCGAGGTCATGGCGCGACACGCCCTGGGCTTCCAGCTGGCGCTCCACCACGATCTGCGTGGCGATACCCGCGTGGTCGGTACCCGGCACCCACAGCGTGTTGGCGCCGCGCATGCGCGCGTGGCGCGTCAGGCCGTCCATGATGGTCTGGTTGAACGCGTGGCCCATGTGCAGCGTGCCGGTCACATTGGGCGGCGGCAGCTGGATGGCGAAATCGGGGCGATTGGCGTCCATCGTGGGCTGGGCGATGCCGCGGCGCTCCCATTCGGGGCCCCATTTCGCCTCGATGGCGGCGGGTTCGAAGCTCTTGGCAAGGGACTGGTCTTGGGCGGTCATGCTTGGGGATGTCGAGGTATGCGGGTCGGGGCTGGCCGCTGGGCGGACTGATCGGATTCCATCGAAAACAGTCGGGGCGCCACGGCGTCGGGCCGGGAAAACGTCAAATTATAGGGGAGGCGGGGGTGCCGGTGCGCATTTGCCGACGCCGACGGCCGCCGGGCACCGCTGGCGGCCCCGGTCCCCCCGGTATAATTGCCGCCATTCCCCGGCCCCACGCGGCCAAAAGGCCCCTTCCCCGATGTCCAGCCTGCTTGCCAATCTCAACGCCGAACAACTCGCCGCCGTCACGTTGCCCGATGAACCGGCCCTGATCCTGGCGGGGGCGGGCAGTGGCAAGACCCGCGTGCTGACCACCCGCATCGCCTGGCTGATCCAGAACGGCCGGGTGTCGCCGGCCGGCGTGCTGGCCGTCACCTTCACCAACAAGGCGGCCAAGGAGATGCAGACCCGGCTGTCATCCATGCTGCCCATCAACACGCGCGGCATGTGGATCGGCACCTTCCACGGGCTCTGCAACCGGATGCTGCGCGCGCACTTCCGTGACGCCGGGCTGCCGCAGACCTTCTCGATCCTGGACACCCAGGACCAGCTTTCCGCGCTCAAGCGGCTGCTGAAGTCGCTGAATGTCGATGACGAGAAGTACCCGGCCAAGAACCTCCAGTACTTCATCAACAACGCCAAGGAGCAGGGGCTGCGCCCCCGCGACGTGGAGGCGAACGACGATTTCAACCGCCGTTTCGTCGATCTGTACGCTGCCTACGATGAGCAGTGCCAGCGCGAAGGCGTGGTCGATTTCGCCGAATTGCTACTGCGCTGCTACGAACTGCTGCGCTACAACGACGCCATCCGCCAGCACTACCAGCACCGCTTCCGCCACGTGCTGGTGGACGAGTTCCAGGACACCAACGTGCTCCAGTACCAGTGGCTCAAGCTGCTGGCCGGCTATGGCACGGGCAGCGCGGCGGCGGTGTTCGCCGTGGGCGATGACGACCAGAGCATCTACGCGTTTCGTGGCGCCAACGTCGGCAATATGCGCGACTTCGAGAACGAATTCCGCGTACGCCACCTGATCAAGCTGGAGCAGAACTACCGCTCGCACGGCCACATCCTCGATTCGGCCAACCATCTGATCGCCCACAACGCGCGGCGGCTGGGCAAGAACCTGCGCACGGACGCCGGCCACGGCGAGCTGGTGCGGGTGTTCCAGGCCGGGTCGGACGGGCAGGAGGCCTCCTGGATCGTCGAGGAGATCCGCGACCAGATCGCCCAGGGGATGTCGCGCTCCGAGATTGCCATCCTGTATCGCAGCAACGCGCAGTCGCGGGTGATCGAGCACGCGCTGTTCTCGTCCGGCATCGCCTATCGCGTGTACGGCGGCCTGCGCTTCTTCGAGCGGGCCGAAGTGAAGCATGCGCTCGCTTATCTGCAATTGATCGAGAACCCGCGCAACGACGCGGCGTTCGGGCGGGTGGTCAACTTCCCCACGCGCGGTATTGGGGCGCGCTCGCTGGAGTTGCTCCAGGACGCCGCGCGCCAGTACAACGTCTCGCTCTCCGAGGCGGTGGCCTATGTGCCGGGCAAGGCGGGCAGCACGATGGGCGCGTTTATCCGCCTGATCGAGCAGATGCGGGCCGAGACGCGGCGCATGACCCTGCCGGAGACGGTGGAGTACGTGATCAACACCAGCGGCCTGATCCAGCACTTCCAGACCGAGAAGGAAGGTCAGGACCGCATCGAGAACTTGCAGGAACTGGTTACCGCCGCGCAGGCCTTTGTGGTGGAAGAGGGCTACGGGCTCGACGCACTGGCCAGCGTGCTACCCGCCAACCGGATCGGCGACGCCGCGCCGGTGCTGGCCGATGGCGACCAGGTGCTCCAGGTGCTCGATCCCGAGCAGTTGCCGGTGGTGATGACGCCGCTCGTGGCGTTCCTGACCCATGCCTCGCTGGAGGCCGGCGACAACCAGGCCCAGGCCGGCCAGGACGCGGTGCAGATGATGACCGTGCACGCGGCCAAGGGCCTCGAATTCAACGTGGTGTTCATCACCGGCCTGGAGGAAGGGCTGTTCCCGCACGAGAACAGCGCGATGGAGGCCGATGGGCTGGAGGAAGAGCGCCGCCTGATGTACGTGGCGATCACCCGCGCGCGCGAGCGGCTCTATATGTCCTTCGCCCAGAGCCGTGTGCTGCATGGCCAGATGCGTTACCACATCCGCTCGCGGTTCTTTGAGGAGTTGCCGGAGGCGTCGCTGAAGTGGATCACGCCGCCGGCGCAGGCCTACGGTTCGTACAGTGGTGGCGGTGGTGGCGGTTATGGCCGGGAGGGCTATGGCCGCAACCGCCAGGGCGGGGAGCGGGAGAGCGGCTGGGGCCGCGACTGGTTCAAGAAGCCCGAGGACGTGCCCTACAGCGGCACCCGGCCCACGGGCGGCATGGACACCGGCAAGACCTACGCCGAGGAAAAACGCGCAGCCGACACCGGCTTCCGGGTCGGCCAGAACGTATTCCACAACAAGTTCGGGGAAGGCAAGATCACGGCGCTGGAAGGCGAGGGCGCCGATGCGCGCGCCAATATCAACTTCAAGCGCCACGGCGCCAAGTGGCTGGCGCTGGCGGTGGCCAAGCTCGACACCATCGACTGAAGCCGGCACCCGGCCGGGGTTGCCCCGGCTAGGTGCCTAATACGTCACGTATTGACGTTCTGGGCGTCGGTGGCCTCGGCCGGCACGATGTTGAAGCAGCCGCGATAGGTGGCGTAGAACGAGCAGTACAGAATCGCCAGCATCAGCAGCGAGTACGGCGTGACCAGGAACGACAGCACCGTCTCCGCGCCGATCGCGGCGAAGATCACTTCCAGGAACAGCGGCAGCGCCACGATCAGGACGGCGAACAGCCCGGCGTAGGCGAAGAACGCGCCCCGGTTGCGCCAGCAGGCCGTCCAGCTGAAGAACAGCGCCTTCACCGGCGGCACGCCGTGCCAGGCGGTCAGCATCGGCGCGAACCAGAACAGCATTGCGATCGGCGTGTAGAGCGCCGCCCCGGTCAGCATGGCCAGGTAAAGCTGGCGCATCGCGTCCGGCGTGGGCTCCTCGCCCTTCAGCACCACTTGCGCCAGCGCACCGATATCGACCACCGACGTGGCGATCAGGCTCAGCAGGAACACCATCGCCGCATAGATGCCGCCCAGCACGAACAGGTGCCGCATGGCCTGCTTGCCATTGCTGCGGAACCCCGCCAGCAGCACCGTGGGGAGCACGCGCTTGCTCTGGATGACATCGCGGCAGGCCGTCATCACCCCCACATTGATGCCCGGCGTGACCACCAGCAGCGCGATGATGCCGAACAGCGGCACGAAGATCGCGAGCTGCGCGGCAATCAGGTAGATGAACAGCAGCATCAGGAACGCGAGCGGGTTCTTGCGGAACAGCCAGATGCCCTGGCGGAACCAGACGTAGCCTTCCTTGGCGGGAACTTCCAGTAGTTGCATGGCGAATCAGATCCAGGGGAGCGGTGCGTCGGCGTCGAGACGCTGGCGCAGGATGCGTTCGAAGTGGGTCGGATCGTGCGGCTGGAGCATGTCGGCCTCGCGCGGCAGGAAAAAGTCCCACAGACGCGATACCCAGAAGCGCAGCGCGCCCGCGCGGAGCATGTCCTGCCAGTGCGCGGCCTCGGTGGCCGTGAGTGGCCTCACCGCATGATAAGCCCGCAGCATGGCCTGCGCGCGGTCAACGTCCAGCGCGCCGGTGGGCAGGTCGATACACCAGTCATTCACGGTCACGGCCAGGTCGAACAGCCACTTGTCGTTGCCGGCGAAGTAGAAATCGAAGAAACCGCCGAGTTTCGGCGCGCCGCTGGCATCGGTGTCGAACAGGACGTTGTCACGGAACAGGTCGCAGTGGCACGGGCCGCCGGCCAGCGCGGCGTAGTCGGCGCTGCCGAAGAACGCGGTCTGGTGGGCGATCTCGCCGGCCAGCAACTGGCGCTCGGCCGGGTCGAGGAACGGCAGGATCTCGGGTTCGGTCTGGCGCCACCAGGCCAGGCTGCGCAGGTTGGGCTGCTGGCGCGGATAGTCCTGCCCGGCCAGATGCATGCGGGCCAGCATGGTGCCCACCTCGGCGCAGTGGCTGGCCTGCGGGGCCAGTTGCGAGGCCCCGGAGAGCCGCGTGACGATGGTCGCCGGCTTGCCCTTGAGCGCGCGCAGGATCTCCCCGTCGCGCGCGGCCACGGGCGCCGGCACGCTGATGCCATGCCGGGCCAGATGGTCCATCAGGTGCAGGTAGTACGGCAGCTGCGCGAAGCTCAGCCGCTCGAAGATGGTCAGCACGTACTCGCGCGTGACGCCATCCTGCTCCATGGTCAGAAAGAAATTGCTGTTCTCGATCCCGGAAGCAATGCCGCGCAGCGCGCGGACTTCGCCAAGGTCGTAGTCAAGCAGCCAGCGGGCGATCTCGTCCTGCGAGACCGTGGTGAATACGGCCATACTGTTTTATTGGTGCGAATCGGGCGCGGCAGGCCGTTCTGGACAAAGACCGTCCGCCGCCGCGGCATGACTGCCGGAGGGCCGGCGCGATCCGGTCGGGCGTTGCCGTCCGGCCGGGTCGTGGGTGAATAGGATCGTTGAGACGCTCAGAATTTCAGGTTGACCGACGGCACGCGGTTCACGTCATGGTCACGGATCTTGGGCGAGCTGTCTTCCGGCTTGCTCATCTCGTATTTGGTGCCCATGCCCGAGCGTACCTGGATATCGGTGGCCTGCCCCTTGTTCCGGTACTCGGTCACCTGGGTCCCATCGCGCTCGTGCAGCACGAAGCTCGGCTCGCGCGGCTGGTTGAGCTGGCTTTTGGACGCGGGCGCGATCGGCTGGTTGTTGATCTGGTTCAGCTCTTGTTGTGTCAGCGCACTGCTTTCCGCGTTGCCCTGTGCGGCGGCCAGGGCCGGCATGGTCAGTGCCAGCACGGTCGCGGCGAGCACGGCAGCCGGGTGCGAAGGGGAGGTCATCTGGGGCTCCTGTGCGTGCGGGCCGGCAGGCCCCGCCACGCGGATTGAGTCTGCGGCCCGGCGGCGCCGGACCTGGCAGACTGACAGGCTTCCATTCTAGCAATTCCTGCCGCCCACGGGCCGCTCTCGTGACCCCCGGGGCACCCCGGCACGTGCGTCCTGCGCCTCCTCGCCGACCGGAGACGCCGCCAATGCCTTACAGATAGAACATTTCTTCCTTCGGCGGGATCGGGTGGTCGCCGCCGCGCTTCTCGTAATAGTCATAGACCGCTTCCAGCACTTCCTGGGGCTCGTCCACGATCTTCATCAGGTCGAGGTCGTGCTCGGCGATCAGGCCCATCGGCAGCAGCGTGAAGCGGAACCAGTCCAGCAGGCCCTTCCAGAACCGGCTGCCGTACATCACCACCGGCACCGAGCGCGACTTGCCAGTCTGCACCAGCGTGAGCACCTCGGCCAGCTCGTCCAGCGTGCCGAAGCCGCCGGGCATGACGATGAACGCGTCCGAATTCTTCACGAAGGTGACCTTGCGCGTGAAGAAGTGGCGGAAGCGCATGGCGATGTCCTGGTACGGATTGCCCTGCTGCTCGTGCGGAAGCTCGATGTTCAGGCCCACGCTGGCGGACTTGCCGGCGTGCGCGCCCTTGTTGGCGGCCTCCATGATGCCGGGGCCGCCGCCGGAGATCACCGCGAAGCCGGCGTCCGAGAACAGCCGGGCGATCTCGATGGTCTTCTGGTAGTACGGCGAGTCCTCGCGCAGGCGTGCGCTGCCGTAGATCGAGACGGCCGGGCGGATCTCCGAGAGGTACTCGGTGGCCTCGATGAACTCTGCCATAATCGTGAACATTTGCCACGAGGCACGCGCCTTCTTTGCGGTGGCGCGGTCTTCATCCGCCAGCGCGCGCAGGCTTGGAATCATCTTGCGCGGGTTGGCGCGCGCTGCCGCCGCCGCGGCGGCTGCATCCTGGGCTTCGGGCGATTTGCCCGCCGCCGCGGCATCGGCTTTCGCGGCGATGGCGGCGGCATGCGCCGAGGCTTTTTCGGGCGGCGGGTTCACGGTATCGCCGGAGATGTCGGAAACGTCCGAATCGGCCAGGGGGCCGGTCGCTGCGCCGCCAGCGGGGGCGCCAGTCAATTTAGAGTCCATGGGAATGTCGGATAGTCAAAAAACGCTTTTGCTCGTCGATGGATCGAGCTACTTGTATCGCGCGTATCACGCTCTGCCGGACCTGAGGAATGGCGAAGGGCTGCCTACAGGGGCAATCTACGGCATGATCAACATGTTGCGCAAGCTGCGCAACGACTTCCCGGCAGAGTATATCGCTTGCGTGTTCGACGCCAAGGGCAAGACGTTCCGGGATGCGCTATACCCCGCATACAAGGAACATCGCCCGTCCATGCCCGAGGATCTGGCCAAACAGATCGAGCCGATCCACGAGGCCGTGCGCGCGCTGGGCTGGCCGATCGTGGTGGTGGAAGGCGTGGAAGCCGATGACGTGATCGGCACGCTGGCCTGCCAGGCCACGGCGCAGGGCGTGCGTACCGTGGTATCCACGGGCGACAAGGACCTCGCGCAGCTGGTGAACGACCACGTCACGCTGGTCAACACGATGAGCGGCGAAGTGCTCGATCCGCCCGGTGTGGTGGCCAAGTTCGGCGTGCCGCCGGAGCGGATCGTCGATTATCTCTCCCTGATTGGCGATGCGGTGGACAACGTGCCCGGCGTGCCCAAGGTGGGGCCGAAGACCGCCGTGAAGTGGCTGGCCGAGTACGGCACGCTGGACAGCATCATGGCCGACGCCGACGGCATCAAGGGCGTGGTGGGCGAGAACCTGCGCAACACGCTCGACTGGCTGCCGCGCGCGCGGGAGCTGGTTACGGTCAAGACCGACTGCGACCTCAGCGACGCCGTGGCGGACTTCCACGCGCTGCGCGAGCTGGGCGAGGACAACGAGAAGCTGGTCGCCTTCTTCTCGCGCTATGGCTTCAAGACCTGGCTGCGCGAGGCCACGGGCGAGTCCCTGCCGAACGCCCGCGCCGCCGCCCGCTCGTCGCGTGCCGGTGCGGCGCCGGCACCTTCGCCGCAGGGCGGGCTGTTCGATGGCCCGGCCGATGCCTCGGCCGACCTCCCCGCGCCCGACACCACCCCCGCCGAGATCCGCTACGAGACCGTGACCACCGAGGCCGCGCTCGACGCCTGGATCGCCCGGATCATCGATGCGCCGCTGACTGCCATCGACACCGAAACCACCTCGCTCGACCCGATGCAGGCCCAGCTGGTGGGCCTGTCGCTGTCGGTGGAGCCGGGTGAGGCCGCCTACATCCCCGTCGCCCATCGCGGCCCGGATGTGGCCGGCATGGAGAACCACGGCCAGCTGTCGCGCGAATACGTGCTGGAGCGGCTGCGCCCGTGGCTCGAAGACCCGGCGCGGCCGAAGCTCGGCCAGCACCTGAAGTACGACTCCCATGTCTTCGCCAACCACGGCGTCAAGCTGCTCGGCATCGCCCAGGACACGATGCTGGAAAGCTACGTGCTGGCCTCGCACCGTAACCACGGCATGGACAGCCTGGCCGAGCGCCTGCTGAACCTGAAGACGCTGACCTACGAGGAAGTCTGCGGCAAGGGCGCGAGCCAGATCGGCTTCGACCAGATCGACCTCCAGCGCGCCACAGAGTACGCGGCCGAGGATGCTGACGTGACGCTGCGTCTCCATCGCAAGATGCATCCGCAGCTGGAAGCGGCCAGCGGGCTCAAGTATGTGTACGAGAACATCGAGATTCCGGTCTCGGTGGTGCTCCAGAAGATCGAGCGCAATGGCGTGCTGATCGACGCCGCGCGGCTTGGCGCACAGAGCGCCGAACTCGGCCAGCGCATGATGGCGCTGGAGGCCGCCGCCTTCGAGGCCGCCGGGCAGCCGTTCAACCTCGGTTCGCCGAAGCAGATCGGCGAGATCCTGTTCACGCAGATGAAGCTGCCGGTGGTCAAGAAGACCGCCAGCGGGGCGCCATCCACGGACGAAGAGGTGCTGCAGAAGCTGGCCGAGGACTATCCGCTGCCCAAGCTGCTGCTCGACTATCGGGGTTTGTCCAAGCTGAAGTCCACCTACACGGACAAGCTGCCGAAGATGGTCAATCCGCAGACCGGGCGCGTGCACACGAGCTACGGGCAGGCCACGGCCGTGACAGGCCGGCTGGCCTCGACCGAGCCGAACCTCCAGAACATCCCGGTGCGGACCGAGGAGGGGCGGCGCATCCGCGAGGCGTTCATCGCCGCGCCGGGCAACGTGATCGTCTCCGCCGACTACTCGCAGATCGAGCTGCGCATCATGGCCCATATCTCGGGCGACGAGAACCTGCTGCGCGCCTTCGCCAACGGCGAGGACATCCACCGCGCCACGGCGGCCGAGATCTTCGGCGTGGAGCGCGAGGCGGTGTCCAGCGAGCAGCGCCGCTACGCCAAGGTCATCAACTTCGGCCTGATCTATGGCATGAGCGCGTTCGGGCTGGCCAGCAACCTCGGCATCGAGCGCGAGGCGGCCAAGCACTACATCGACCGCTACTTCATGCGCTACCCCGGCGTGGCCCACTACATGGAAGAGACGCGCCAGACCGCGCGCGAGCAGGGCTACGTGGAAACGGTGTTCGGCCGCCGCCTCTGGCTGCCCGACATCAACGGCGGCAATGGCCCGCGCCGCCAGGGCGCCGAGCGCGCCGCCATCAACGCGCCGATGCAGGGCACGGCGGCGGATCTCATCAAGCTGTCGATGATCGCCGTGCAGGACTGGCTCGAGGGTGACAACCTCGGTACGCGCCAGATCATGCAGGTGCACGATGAACTGGTGCTCGAAGTGCCGCAGGCCGAACTCGAACTGGTGAAGACGCGCCTGCCCGAGCTGATGTGCTCCGTGGCGACGCTGCGCGTGCCGCTGGTGGCCGAAGTGGGCAGCGGCAGCAACTGGGAAGAGGCGCATTGAAGGTGACGCCTCTCCTGCATGCGGATGCGTACAGGAGAGGCGTTGCGGTGAATGCGCGACACCATCGCGTGGAGGCTTGCCAGTTCTATTGCCGTGCAGCAAACTGGCATCAACGAACAGGATCCGCGCGGCGCCACAACGACAACATAACGCTCGCCGACGCGGGTCGACACCGGTTTCCAAATAGAGAAGATCGGGTAGACCATGAGCACCACGGATGGCAGTACAACCGGTAACGAGGTAGCAGCAGGCACGGCGGTACACATCGGTACACAGGGCGATACACAAGTCGAACCATCGCCCAACGCGCAGCGCGACACGCTGCGCGCGACGCAGGCATCCGCCCATCGCATCATCGTCGTGGGCGGCGGGGCCGGCGGGCTTGAGCTCGTGACCCGGCTCGGCGACAAGCTGGGCAAGCGCGGCCAGGCCCAGGTGGTGCTGGTGGACCGCTCGCCCACGCACATCTGGAAGCCGCTGCTCCACGAAGTGGCCGCCGGCAGCATGGACCCCAACACCCACCAGCTCGAATACGTTGCGCAGGCGCGGTGGCACCACTTCGAGTTCCAGCAGGGCGAGCTGACCGGTGTCGATCGGGCGCGCAAGGTCATCCAGGTGGCCGCGTGCGTCGATCTGGATGGCACCGAGCTGCTGCCCGCGCGCGAACTCCCCTATGACACGCTGGTCCTGGCCATCGGCTGCGTCACGCACTTCTTCAACGTGCCCGGCGCGGCCGAGTATGCGATTGCGCTCGATACCGTCGAGCAGGCCGAGCGCTTCCGCCGCAAGCTGATTGCCGCGTGCGTGCGCGCCCAGAATGGGCGGGGCCGTACCGGCGAGGATGGCCGGCCGCGCGTGGACGTGGCGATCATCGGCGCCGGCGCCACGGGCGTGGAGCTGTCCGCCGAGCTGCGCAACACCGCGCACGTGCTCAACGCCTACGGCCTGCACCAGCTGGACCCGCGCCGCGATGTGCGCATCCACGTGATCGAAGCCGGCCCGCGCATCCTGCCGGCGCTGTCCGAGCGCGTGTCCGCCGAAACCACCAAGCTGCTGCGCAAGCTCGACGTGGACGTGCTGACCGCCGAGCGCGTGACGCAGGTCACCGACGACGCCGTGCTCACCGCCAGCGACAAGCGCATCGACGCCGACCTGACGGTCTGGGCGGCCGGCATTACCGCGCCGGGCGTCCTCCGCACGCTCGGCCTGCCAGTCAGCAAGCAGGGCCAGATCGTGGTGGGCCCCACGCTGCAAACCGAGGCCGATCCGGACATCTTCGCGTTCGGCGACTGCGCCAGCTGCCCGTGGCCGGAGAAGCAGACCGCCGTGCCGCCGCGCGCGCAGGCGGCGCACCAGCAGGCCACCTTTCTCTATGACGCGATCCGCGCCCGCATGGACGGCAAGCCGCTGCCGCGGTTTGCGTTCAAGGACTTCGGCTCGCTGGTGTCCCTGGGGCACTTCAGCGCGGTCGGCAGCCTGATGGGCGGGCTGATCGGCGGGTCGATGTTTATCGAGGGGCTGATGGCGCGCTTCATGTACACCTCGCTGTACCGGATGCACGTGCTGGCGCTCCACGGTGCCATCGGCATGGGGCTCGATACGGTGACGCACTGGCTGCGCAGCAAGACCAGCCCGCGCGTGAAGCTGCACTGAGGAGCATTGGGGAGGAAGGGGCGGGGGCGTGGCACGGGGCGGCAAAGTGCGCTTAGAATCGCTGGCGTTGCGTGAGCACCGTATGCGTCACGCCAGCGAACCCAAGGAGCCCGCCCCATGCTGCAGCCCGAAGTGGAAAGCCTCGTCCCCGGCCAGACGTTCGATCGCCGGCGTTTCGTCAAGACCGCGCTGGGCTCCGCCTTCGCGGCGGCGGCCCTGCCGGTGGCGGCCGAAACCATCAAGACCGACTTCAACGGCCTGACCGCCGGCGAAGTGACCATCCCGTCCGGCGGCTTCAACATGCCCGCCTACCGCGCCCAGCCCGAAGGCAAGACCAACCTGCCCGTGGTGCTGGTGATCAGCGAAATCTTCGGCGTGCATGAACACATTGCAGACATTTGCCGACGCTTCGCCAAGCTCGGCTACCTGGCCATCGCGCCGGAACTGTTCGCGCGGCAGGGCGACCCGGGCAGCTTCGGCACGATCCAGGAATTGCAGACCAATATCATCGCCAAGGTGCCGGACGCGCAGGTCATGGGCGACCTGGACGCCGCCAGCACCTGGGCCGGCGCCCATGGCGGCGACCTGAACCGGCTCGGCATCACCGGCTTCTGCTGGGGCGGACGCATCACCTGGCTCTACACCGCCCATAGCCCCCGGGTGAAGGCCGGCGTGGCCTGGTACGGCCAACTGGTAGGCGAGCCGACGCCGCTCAAGCCGCGCAGCGCACTGGAGAGCGTCAACCAACTCCACGCGCCCGTGCTGGGGCTGTACGGCGGCAAGGACACCGGCATCACGCAGGAGCACGTCGCGAAGATGAAGGCCGCGCTGGTAGCGTCGCCCGATGCCAATGCGAAGGCTTCGACGTTCGTGGTCTATCCCGAAGCGGGCCACGCCTTTAACGCCGATTACCGGTCCAGCTATGTGGAAGCTGCCGCCAAGGATGGCTGGCAACGCTGCCTGGCCTGGCTGCGCGCGAACAAGGTGGCCTGAGCGGGAGCGAGCGGGGGCGATTGACCCTGCCCCGAGTTGGACATCGCGGACATTGCAAAGTCGGCGCGGACATACGTACAATGCGGCTTTCCAGTTTTTGCAACCTTGTTGCGTTAATCGGTATGCGGCGGACCTGACAGCCGCATACCGGGCGCCGGGAGCCCATCATCCATTCCACGCTTCTGTACATCCTGCTGGCGGCGACCATTTCGGGCGTCGGGAGCATTCTCGGGGCGGCGCTGCTGTCGCTGACCGTGGCCTCGCGCGTGGTCGAGCGCATGGTGAGCTTCTCGGTAGGGGTGTTGCTGGCCACGGCGCTGCTTCACTCGCTGCCCGAGGCGTTCGAGTCCGGCGCAGACCCGCGTGCGCTGTTCGGCACATTGCTGGCCGGCCTGCTGGGCTTCTTCCTGCTGGAGAAGATCTCGTTGCTGCGCCACTCGCACCACCATGAGGGCGACGGGCACCACCATCATCACGGCCATGACCGCGAGGAAGCGGGCCGCAGCGGCCTGACCATCCTCGTCGGGGATACCTTCCACAACTTTGCCGATGGCATCGTGATTGCCGCCGCCTTCCTGGCCGATCCCAAGATCGGCGTGGTGACGGCGCTGGCGATTGCCGCGCATGAGATTCCGCAGGAAGTTGGCGATTTCATCGTGCTGCTCAACGCGGGATTCTCGAAGGCGCGTGCCTTCGCGTTCAACCTGCTGTCGAGCCTGGCGGCCGTGATCGGCGGCGTGGTGGGATATTTCCTGCTGGACCAACTGAGCGGCTGGATTCCGTATGTGCTCGTGATTGCGTCGAGCAGCTTTGTCTATATCGCCGTGAGCGACCTGATGCCGCAGATGCAGCGCAGGCCGCGCCTCAAGGAGTCGGCGGTGCAGGTGGTGCTGGTGGCGGCGGGCATCGCGGCGATCGTGTTCATCACGAACGGCGTGCGCGAGGAGCACGACCACCACCGTGGGACGAAGACGGAGGCGGCGTCGCACTGACGCCGCCTCGCGTATTGGCGCCGGGATTCAGGCGCCGGTCGCTACCGGCCGCTTCGGGTCGGCGCACCACTCGCTCCACGACCCCGGATAGAGCGCCGCGCCGGTCAGGCCAGCCACTTCCATCGCCAGCAGGTTGTGGCAGGCGGTCACGCCGGAGCCGCACTGCATCACCGTATCGGCCGGCGCCTTGCCGGCAAACACCTGGCCGAACTCCGCACGCAGCGTCTCCGCCGGCTTGAAATAGCCGTCCGGGGCGAGGTTGTCCTTGAAGAAGCGATTCACCGCGCCGGGAATATGGCCGCCGACGGGGTCGAGCGTCTCGTTCTCGCCGCGGAAGCGGTCGGCGGCGCGGGCATCCACCACCAGCCGGGACGGGCTGGCGAGATTGGCCAGCAGCGCTTCGGCATCGACGGTCGGCACCAGCGACGCCTTGCGTGACAGGTCACCGCCGGTGCCGTTGTCGGTGTCCGTATCGGGCTCTGGGGTTGCCCCGCGCTCGAGCGGCAGCCCAGCCGCCACCCAGGCATTCTTCCCGCCATCGAGCACCGTCACGGCCCCATGGCCAATCCAGCGCATCAGCCACCAGAGCCGGGCCGCGAACATGCCGCCCTGGGCGTCATAGGCCACGACCAGCGAACCATCGTTCACGCCAAGCGCCCGCAGCCGCGCGGCGAACAGCTCCGCATCGGGCAGCGGATGCCGGCCGTTGAATCCGGTCTTGGGCCCGGACAGTTCGTTGTCGAGGTGGAGGTAGTAGGCCCCCGGCAGGTGGCCCTGGTGATAGGCCTCGCGCCCGGCAGCCGGGTCGGCGAGATCGAACGAGCAGTCGAACAGCACGACGTCGTGGCTGCCCTGGCTAAGCAGCGCATCCAGTTCCGTCGCGGAAATCAGTGGGTTCGGCATTGGCGTTAAGCATCGGGTTGAGCAATGCCGTCAATGCTACACCGCGCGCCGGGTCAACGTCGGCTGGCGCGTCGGCGGAGCAGGCGCCGGACGAGAAGGGCGAGAGCCGTGGCGGCGGCCACGGGGAGGAAGGAAAGGATCAGGTAGTAGTTGGTGGCGAGAGACTCGACATCGTCCATCTGCGGATCCGTCGTCATCCGTCCGATGACATCAGCCACCCACTCCGGGTAGTCAGGGAAGACGTCCGGGTAGTGGCTCCAGGCCATGGCATACAGGAACGTGGCGATCACCAGCCAGATTGCCAGTAGCAAGGCATTGGCGAGCCATTTCATTTGACCACCACTTTCCCATAGGCGCGGAAATCAGCGCCTGGGACAGCACTTCCTCTGGAGCGCTTTCCGCCTGTTTCACGATCGATGATGTAGTACGTGCCGGGTGGGATGGGGCCGAGCTTTACCAGGCAGCTGTTCGCCCGCTTGTTGATATAGGGGGTCTTTCCCGAGAAGGCAGGGAATGAAGCGCTGCCAACGCTAAATGCGCTTATCGGCTGGTCATTCAACACAAAACCGCACTGCTGCATGGCAAAGCTCCGTCGTTGGGTGCGACGGGGGACTCTACCCAGCCACGCTCAGCCCGATCTGACCATCATCAAAGCCGGGCGGGCTTTCAGCGTTCTGCTACACCTCGGGATCGATCAGTGCGGTTTTGCGCGTCGGCGGAGCTTGCGCCGGAGGAACAGGCCAAGTGCCGTCAGGACGGCCACCGGCGGGAACGAGAGGATCAGGTAGTAGTAGGTCGTCAGCGACTCGATGCCCCTTGGCTGATAGTCCCTTGTCAGCCAGTCGATGAAACGGCCCACTGACTCAGGGTATTCAGGGAAATAGTCGGGATAGCGGCTCCATACGAGCCCGTAGATATGCGTGGCGACGACCAGCCAGATCACCAGCAGGACTGTATTGCGGAGCTGACTCATCTGACCACCACTTTTCCGTAAGCGAGGAGCCGTGTTCCCGGGATCGGGAATTTCTTCGAGGCCGTCAGCAAATGACGGATGACGTGGAAGTCAGTAGGGCGCTCGATCGTGATGCAGCCCTTGCTGATGCCACGCCTACCTTTTGGGTGCAACCTAAAGTTGCCTCGACGAATTTCATTGCAAAACGTCCAGTCGTCCATGCGGCCATCGTCGGCGTATAGCGCGAACCAATCCGTTTGGCGTTCGTACCATTCGTAAAACCACCCCAGTCGTCCGCCAGATTCACGATCAACGATGTAGTACGTGCCCGGTGGAATGGGGCCATGGTCTGGAATACAGATGCTCGTTCGCTTGTTGATGTGGGGAGCCAGGCCAGAAAAGGCAGGAAACTCGGCACTTCCTGCACGGAACGCACTCATCGGCTGGTCGTTCAACACCAAACTGCACTGCTGCATGACAAAGCTCCGTCGTTGGGTACGACGGCAGACTCTACTCAGCCAAGCTCAGCCCGATCTGACCATCATCAAAGCCCAGCAGGCTTTCGGCGTTCTGCTACACCTCAGGATGCACTTCCGCCTCCGCCGACTTCACAGGCGTGGCCGGGGTCGGGTGCTTGTCGGTGTCGCGGGCGCGGGTGAGGGTGGTGGCGATGCCGCTGGCGATGATCAGCACCATGCCGAGCCACGAGATCCAGTTGAGCTTGTCGTCCCAGACCAGGATGCCCCAGAGGCTGGAGAACACGATGCCCGCGTACTGGAGGTTGGCGGTCAGGAGGGTATTGCCGCGCTTGTAGGCGCGCGTCATCGAGGTCTGGCCCAGCGTGGCCAGGATGCCGATGGCGAGCAGCAGCCCAGCGCCGTGCCAGGTATGGTGGCTGACGCCGGAGTAGAGCATCCAGACCAGCCCGCAGACCATGCCGACGGCGGAGAAATAGAAGACGATGCGGCCTTCGGGCTCGCCAAGCTGGCCGAGCTGGCGCACCTCCACATAGGCCAGCGCCGTGAACACGCCGGAGATCAGGCCGATGAGGCCGCCGGTCAGCTGGTCCTTGCCGACCGACGGCTGCAGCAGGCAGAGCACCCCGGCGAACGACAGCAGGATCGCGCCGATCAGCTTGCGGTCCGCGCCGCCCGCCGTGCCGGCCAGCGCCGCGCTGGCGCCCAGGATCAGCGCGATCCAGACCGGCGACATGTAGTTCAGCGTCATGGCCGTGGCCAGCGGCAGCAGGGTGATCGAGGTGAACCAGAGTAGCAGGGCGGTCACGCCGAACAGGCTGCGCTTGATGTGCGTGGCCATGTGCGGCGTGCGTACGGAAATGCCTTGCGAGCGCAGCATGATCCACATGATCGTCACACCGATGATGCTGCGATAGAAGACGATTTCGCCGGTGGTGTAGAACTCGGATGCCAGCTTGACGCCCACCCCCATCAAGGAAAAGGCGAAGGCGGCGAACAGCATCCAGAGCGATTGCATGGCGGGGGCGAGAGAGGTGGAACGGCAGCCGGCCGGGCTTCGTGGCGGCCGGCGCAGCGCGGGAAAACCCCGATTCTATCAGTGGCCAGATGGCCACTCCAACGCAAAACGGACCGTTTTCACGGTCCGTTTCGGGCTGGCTACAGGGGTTGGGCGAATAGCGGGCGATAACCGACCACTCACGCCTGCCGGCGCCTCAGCCGGTGTACCGCATGCTCCGTCGATACCACTCGTGGAAGTGCTGCATGCCGTCTTCCATCGGCGACTGGTACGGGCCGGTCTCGCTGACGCCGCGCTTCATCAGTGCCAGGCGGCCAGCGTCCATGCGCTCGGCGATCTCGTCGTCCTCGATGCACGTCTCCATATAGGCGGCGCGCTCGGCCTCGACGAACTCGCGCTCGAACAGCGCGATTTCCTCGGGGTAATAGAACTCCACCACATTGCGGGTCTTGCGCGGACCCACCGGATGCAGCGTCGAGATGACCAGCACGTTCGGGTACCACTCCACCATCACGTTGGGGTAGTAAGTCAGCCAGATCGCGCCGTGCTTGGGCAGCTTGCCGTTGTTGAAGCGCAACACTGCGTCGTGCCACTTCTGGTAAGTCGGGCTACCTGGCCGCTTCAGGCCCTGGTGCAGGCCCACGGTCTGCACACTGTGCCATTCGCCGAACTCCCAGGTCAGGTCGTCGCACGAGACGAAGCTGCCCAGGCCCGGGTGGAACGGCACGACGTGGTAGTCCTCCAGATAGACCTCGATGAAGGTCTTCCAGTTGTAGTCGCACTCGTGCACTTCCACGTGGTCGAGCATGTAGCCGTCGAAGTTCAGGTCCTCGGCCACGCCCATGCGAGCGAGGTCCGCGCGCACATCGCGGGCGCCCTCGAACAGCAGGCCGTTCCAGTTCTGGAGCGGCGACCGGTTCAGGTGGACGCACGGCTGCTGCGCGAAATGCGGCGCGCCGAGCAGGTCACCCTTGAGGTCGTAGGTCCAGCGATGGAGCGGGCAGACGATGTTCTTGGCGTTGCCGCGGCCGTTCAGCATGATGGCCTGACGGTGGCGGCACACATTCGACAGCAGCTCGATGCCGTCCGGATTGCGGACCAGCATGCGGCCCTCGTCCTCGGCGGCGAGCGTGTGGAAATCGCCCGTCTCCGGGACCATCAGCGTATGGCCGACGTATCCCGGGCCTTTCCTGAACAGCAGTTCCAGTTCTTGTTGATGCAGCGCCTCGTCAAAGTAGACATCCACGGGCAACTGCGAATCAGCCGGCGCCAGCTTGAGCGCGGTGCTGAGATTGGACATTATCCCCACTCCCTAGTAACAGGCGAAAGCAGTGAACAACCCAACCATCGAAATATGAAATCGATTTGGGAAACCCTGTCAGACGAGCCGGGCGCGGTCCGGTTCCCCGGCGTGACTGGCCGAAACTTGAGGTTCGGTGCAGGCGGGCACAGGGCGGGAGCTGCGTTACACAAAGCACTTAAAAGCTGGCAACGGGCGACCCCTGGCACGGCGCCGCCGATCTCGCTGACGAGGGCGGAATTGTACCCGAGCCAAAAACTTAAGGGTCTGATTATTTTGCCTTTTTAGCGAAAAAGTCGACCCGGGTCGTCATGGAGGTGCCCTTTGGGGCGCATTCGGAATGACGACCATAGCGCACAAGTCACTTCCGTGAAATGGAGTGATTCATGCATAACATCGCGTGTGCGTGCGCCACGTTGGCGATACGTATCTGCGGCCAAGTCCGGGATTGGCGTAAAATCCCGAATTCCCCTGAACAAGGCCCGACATGCCAAAACCGACGACCGCACAGGTCCAGCCTGACGACGCGCCCGCAGCCGGCGCGCAGCCAGCCTCTTACGAGGCCGCCATGGCGGAGCTGGAAACCCTCGTGGCCAGCATGGAAAGCGGCGAACTGCCCCTCGAGGCCTCTCTCACCGCGTATCGCCGCGGTGCCGAACTGGTGCGCTACTGCCAGCAGAGCCTGGAGCGGGTGGCGCAGCAGGTCAAAGTACTGGAGGGCGACGCGCTGAAGCCGCTGGCTGGCGAGTCCCGTCCTGATAACAACAGCAACGGCACAGATTTCGAATGAGCGATTTCGCTACCTGGATGCGGGCGCAGGGCGCCCGGACCGAGGCCGCCCTGGACTCGGCACTGCCGTCCACGGACACAATTCCACACACCTTGCACGAGGCCATGCGCTATGCTGTCCTCGGCGGTGGCAAGCGGGTGCGCCCGCTGCTGGTACATGCGGCCGGCGAAGTGGCCGGTGCCACACCCGAGGCATGTGACGCGGCAGCCTGCGCGGTGGAGATGATCCACGCCTACTCGCTGGTCCACGACGACATGCCCTGCATGGACGACGACGACCTGCGGCGCGGGCGCCCCACGGTGCACAAGGCCTATGACGAGGCTACCGCGCTGCTGGTGGGTGACGCATTGCAGACCCAGGCGTTCATCCTGCTGGCCCGCACCCCGGCACTGGCGCCCGAAGCGCGCCTGAAGCTGGTGGATGAGCTGGCTGTGGCCTCGGGCTCGGTCGGCATGGCCGGCGGACAGGCCATCGACCTGCAGAACGTGGGCCTGGCGATGTCGCGCGACGCGCTGGAAGCCATGCACCGGATGAAGACCGGCGCCCTGCTGCGCGCGAGCGTGCGCATGGGGGCGTTGTGTGGAAACATCGATCCGGCCGGCCTGGCCGCGCTGGACCGCTATGCGGCCGCCGTGGGATTGGCGTTCCAGGTAGTTGACGATATTCTCGACGTCACGGCCGATACGGCGACCCTCGGCAAGACCGCCGGCAAGGACGCCGCCAATGACAAGCCGACCTATGTGTCGCTGATGGGCCTCGATGCCGCGCGCGAGCTGGCCGCCCAGTTGCGCACCGATGCCCACGAGGCATTGGCGGGATTCGGCACCCGGGCTGGCCGGCTGGCCGAACTGGCCGACCTGATCGTGCTGCGCTCCAATTGAACTGACAAGCCGGACATAGAGAATCCGGCGGCCGAACGGACATCATGACCTACACGCTGCTCAACAAAATCGACGCCCCCGCAGACCTGCGCAAGCTGGATCGCCGCCAGCTCAACACGCTGGCTGACGAACTGCGCGCCTATGTGCTGGAATCGGTCTCCCAGACCGGCGGGCACCTGTCGTCCAACCTCGGCACGGTGGAGCTGACCATTGCGCTCCACTATGTGTTCGATACCCCGTCCGACCGCGTGGTCTGGGACGTGGGCCACCAGAGCTACCCCCACAAGATCCTGACCGGCCGCCGCGACCGCATGTCCACGCTGCGCCAGTACGGCGGTATCTCGGGCTTCCCGCGCCGCGCGGAGAGCGAGTTCGATACCTTCGGTACCGCGCACTCGTCCACCTCGATCTCGGCCGCACTGGGCATGGCCCTGGGCGCCCGCACCAAGGGCGAGAAGCGCGTAGGCATCGCCGTGATCGGCGACGGCGCAATGACCGCCGGCATGGCCTTCGAGGCCATGAACAACGCCGGCGTCTACAAGGACCTGCCGCTGCTGGTGGTGCTGAACGACAACGACATGTCGATCTCGCCGCCGGTGGGCATGCTGAACCGCCACCTCGCGCGCCTGCTCTCCGGCCAGTTCTACGCGGCCACCAAGAAGGGCATCGAGCGCGTGCTGTCGGTGGCGCCGCCGGTGCTGGAATTCGCAAAACGGCTGGAAGAACATGCCAAGGGCATGGTCGTGCCGGCCACGCTGTTCGAGGAGTTCGGCTTCGACTACATCGGCCCGATCGACGGTCACGACCTCGACTCGCTGGTGCCGACGCTCCAGAACATCCGCCAGCGCGCGCTGGAAGGCCACGGCCCGCAGTTCCTGCACGTGGTGACCAAGAAGGGCCAGGGCTACAAGCTGGCCGAAGCCGACCCGATCCTGTACCACGGCCCCGGCAAGTTCAATCCGGCCGAGGGCATCCGTCCGTCGGCCAAGCCGTCGCGCAAGACCTACACGCAGGTTTTCGGCGAATGGCTATGCGACATGGCCGCCGCCGACAAGCGCCTGATCGGCGTGACGCCGGCCATGCGCGAGGGCTCGGGCATGGTCGAGTTCGAGAAGCGCTTCCCGGACCGCTACTACGACGTGGGCATCGCCGAGCAGCACGCGGTGACCTTCGCCGGCGGCCTGGCCTGCGAGGGCCTGAAGCCCGTCGTGGCGATCTACTCCACCTTCCTGCAGCGCGGTTATGACCAGCTGATCCACGACGTGGCGCTGCAGAACCTGCCCGTGGTGTTCGCGCTGGACCGCGCCGGCCTGGTGGGCGCCGATGGCGCCACGCACGCCGGTGCCTACGACATCGCCTACCTGCGCTGCATCCCCAATATGATGGTGATGACGCCGGCCGACGAGAACGAGTGCCGCCAGTTGCTGACCACGGCGTTCCAGCAGGATTGCCCGACCGCCGTGCGCTATCCGCGCGGCGCCGGCGCCGGCGTGGCCACCGAGGCCGCACTGACCGCGCTGCCGGTGGGCAAGGGTGAGATGCGCCGCGAGGGCCATGCCCGCGCGGGCCAGCGCGTGGCGTTCCTGGCGTTCGGCTCGATGCTGCACCCGGCACTGGGCGCGGCCGAGGCGCTGGACGCCTCCGTGGCCAACATGCGCTTCGTCAAGCCGCTGGACGTGGAGCTGGTGAAGTCGCTGGCCGCTAACCACGACTACCTCGTGACCGTGGAAGAGGGCAGCACGATGGGCGGTGCCGGCAGCGCGGTGCTTGAGGCGCTGGCCGAGGCCGGCATCGACATTCCGGTGCTGGTGCTGGGCCTGCCCGACAAGTTCATCGATCATGGCGATCCGGCGTTCCTGCTGTCGCAGTGCGGCCTCGACGCCGCCGGCATCGAGCGTTCTGTGCGCGAGCGCTTCGCCATCGCCGAGGCGCCCGTCAAGGTCGCCACGCCGCGCGTGGCCTGACCCGCACGGCATTACCAGGCAGTAAAAGCCGGCGCGGCTCATCCCGCGCCGGTTTCTTTTTTCACACTCGTTGCGCGGGGGATGACCGCCGCGACCGTAAAGGAAACCGTAGATGAACGACATCAATCCCGCCTTCGTCATGCCCGACGTGCAGTCGAGCGTCGATACCCGCCAGATCGTGATCCAGCGCGTGGGCGTCAAGGGCGTACGCTATCCGCTCACGCTGAAGACCCCGGCCGGCGTAGTGGCCACCGTGGGCACCTTCGATCTCGATGTGCGCCTGCCGGCGGACCAGAAGGGCACGCATATGTCGCGCTTCGTGGCGCTGCTCGAGGACTACCGCGCCCCGCTCGACCTGGCCGCATTCCGCACGCTGCTGGACGACATGCTGGTGCGCCTGGAAGCCGACGCCGGCCGCATCGAGGTCACGTTCCCGTACTTCATCTCGAAGACCGCGCCGGTGTCCGGCGTGGAATCGCTGATGGACTACGCGGTCACGCTGACCGGCGAGGTCCGCGACGGCCAATCGCGCCTGTGGCTGACCGCGCTGGTGCCGGTGACCAGCCTGTGCCCGTGCTCGAAGAAGATCTCGCAGTACGGCGCGCACAACCAGCGCTCGCATATCACGATGCGCGTGGAACTGGTCGGCGACCTGCCCGTGGAAGCGCTGGTGCGCATGGCCGAGGAAGAGGCGTCGTGCGAGCTGTGGGGCCTGCTCAAGCGCCCCGACGAGAAGTTCGTGACCGAGCGCGCCTACGAGAACCCGAAGTTCGTCGAGGACCTCGTGCGGGACATCGCAATGCGGCTCAATGCCGATGCGCGGATCGTTGCCTACACGCTGGAAGCGGAGAATTTCGAGTCGATCCACAATCACAGCGCCTACGCCGTGATCGAGCACGACAAGCGGCAGCCCGCCTGAGCGCGTCGTCGCAAAGAAAAAAGCCACCCTCGTGAACTGCACCCCAAAAGTTGGACACCCGTCCAACCTTTGGGGTGTTTTTCATGGCGAAGTACGATGAGCGGTTCAAGCTCAAGCTGGTAAGGCAGTATCTGGCTGGGCCGGATGGCTTCAAGGCGATCGCGGCGCAGTATGGAGTGGGCCACAAGCTGGTGCAGCGTTGGGTGGCGAGCTACCGCCAGCATGGCCAAGACGGGCTGCGCAAGAAGCGCAATCCCTACAGCACTGA